>CBFGTM010000136.1:0-2244 GCA_965652025.1 uncultured Gemmatimonadales bacterium | reverse complement strand
CGTCCGACTTCATCTCCCGCAGGATCCAGTCGATCGCCGCCTCCAGGCTGGCAGAACCGCTGAGCCGGGGACCAAAGGTGTCGACCAGTTTCCCCAAGCGGGCATGGGCTGCGCTGTCCCGGGTGGCGGCTGCGATCAGTCGGTCGGCCGCCGGCCCGAACGTAGAAACCATCTCACTGGATGAGATCTGAGCTGAGAGGGAAGGCGGGGCCCCGAGCATTGAGGTCACACCGAGGGCAATCACGATCATCGCGGGACGAGCGGTCATGGCTGCACCGGCCTGAGCATGGGCTCCTCCAAACAGTGATTGTCTGCCGCAATGCGGGCCAGCTCCGCGAGCTGACGCGGCTGAAATAGAGCTTCAGCGGCTTGGAACGTGTCCGGCGCCACCTCCCCGGCGGCATGGGCCGCCCGAGCCACGGCTTCCACAAAGCCGAGCGCAGCCCGGTCCCGCTCAGTTTCGCCCCCCTCCAGACCAAACCCAGCCACCCGGCATTCGTGACGAGCCCGCTCGATACACCAGTGGCAGCCACCCAACTCCGCTGCCCGGCAGGCGGCAAGCAGCGCAGTGCGCTGGTCGAGACTTTGGCCCAGCCCGGGGAAGCGGCTCAGCGCCAGGTATCCCTCGAGCACGCTCACCGGCGGAGACCAGCACGGAGCGCCGCATATAGGGCATCGTACAGGAACGCACTCCGCTCGACCGTCTCGTGGTCATCGGCTGTCACCAGAGGGAATCCCTGAGAGATAGCCCGGAGGCCATGGGCTATGTCACTCGCCCCCGGCCAGGATCCTGAGCCATGAGGGAAGGGTGACACCACATCCATGGCGAATCCCAGCCGAGCCGATTCCGACCTGGGCTCGAGCCGGTGGGGAAAGTCGGCCCGATGGATGATGGCCGCGAGCCGCCTCAGCGCAGCATCGGCTGATTGATGCTCCTCCACCAGAGCCTCGAACGAGCACCGGCCCCGACCGTCGCAGTGAGGATAGGTGGCTTGGGGAGCGTCGAAGCCAATGGCTCCATCGTGGACCTGAATTCGGGCGACGTTGTCCGGCCCGGTAAAGCAGAAGGTGGCGGCGGGGTCGATGAAGCGGCGCACTAGCCATGCGGTAGCCGCGCGATTGACTCGAATACCGGTACGGGTAACCCACATCATTGCTCAGCCCTCGTTGCTATGATACAATTGCTATATGTCAGATTCAGCTGTGACTGTCAAGGAGCGGCCCGGCCGCTGGCTCCTGCTGATCCATCAGATCCCGCCCAAGCCGGACTACTTCCGGGTCAAGGTCCGCCGGCGCCTGGAACGGATCGGCGCAGTGGCGCTGAAGAACTCGGTATACGTCCTCCCCTATCGGGACCAATGCCTGGAAGACTTCCGCTGGCTGCTCCGGGAAGTGGTCGCGGAAGGTGGGGACGCCACCGTGTGTGAGGCAGCCGTCGTCGAAGGAATCACCACCTCCGAGATCGTGGCGCTTTTTGGCGCTCAACGGGAGGCCGAGTATGCCGACGTCATCGCCGCGGCGCAGCAGCTCGACGCCCAGAAAGAAGATGCCTCCGAGGCCCAGCTCGATGGCGAGCTAGGTCGGTTGCGACGGCGCCTCGAAGAGATCCAGGCTATCGATTACTTCGGGACGCCAGGCCGTCGGGCCGCCGAGCGAGCACTGGCCGCCCTCGAGGTGCGGCGGCGGCGCCCAGCAAACTCTGCCGGAGAATTCGAACGGATGCGGGGACATACTTGGGTCACCCGTCAGAATGTTTACGTCGACCGGATAGCCAGTGCCTGGCTGATCCGGAGGTTCATCGATCCCAAGGCGCGTTTTCGATTCACCGCGAATCGGCGGTATCAGCCTAAGGCAGGCGAGCTCCGGTTCGACATGTTCGACGCGGAATACACCCACGAGGGCGATCGCTGCACCTTCGAGACCCTGGTGGACCGTGCCGGGCTGCGGGACCGGGCGCTCCGGGCCATCGGAGAGATCGTCCACGATATCGACTGCAAAGACGCAAAGTTCGACCGAGAGGAAACCCCCGGCGTTGCGGCAATGATCGAAGGGCTGGTACGGGTTACCTCGGATGATGGGAAACGGCTGGAGCGCGGAGCGGCGCTGTTCGACCAGCTTTATGCCTCGTTGCAGTGACCGGAAAACCTGCCGGACCTAGCCGCTTATATTCCGATAGACCCATCTCGTGGTGGGTATTCCTTGACGTGGAGAATCAATGCTGACCCGTGTTCTTGTGTGCTGGGG
>CBFGTM010000135.1:0-2555 GCA_965652025.1 uncultured Gemmatimonadales bacterium | reverse complement strand
GGCCTCGGGTCGCGGCATCGCGCTTCGGGTGCACAAGGGATTGCCGCTGTCCGGAGGCCAGGGCGGCAGCGCGGCCTCGGCTGTTGCCGCAGCGGTGGCGGTCAACGCCTTGCTGGGCCACCCGCTCGACAAGCAGGATTTGCTGACGGCCTCCCTCAGCGCTGAGGAAACCGTCTCGGGCCGACATGCAGACAACATCGCTCCCTCGTTGCTCGGTGGCATTGTCCTCATCCGATCACTGGACCCCCTGGAGGTGATAAAGCTGCCGGTGCCGAACGAGCTATGGGTGGTGATCGTGCGGCCGGATCAGCAGCTGCGGACAGCGGACGCGCGAGCGGTGCTTCCGGCGGCGGTCGATCGTGCGGTGGCACTGCACCAGGCGGCGCAGGTTGGCGCGTTGGTCGCGGCGCTTGCGGCCGGAGACTACGATCTTCTTGGACGAGCGATCGACGACCGGATTGCCGAACCGGCTCGAGCTCGGCTGTTGCCCGGGTTTGGCGAGGCAAAGGCGGCCGGCTTGAAGGCCGGCGCACTGGGCAGTTCCATCTCCGGCGCGGGGCCCAGTGTGTTTGCCCTGGTGCGTGGACCGGCGGCTGGACAGCGAGTGGGAGAAGCCATGATCGAGGCCTACGCCGGCTGTGGCTTGCGTGCGGAGGTCCGGGTCACCCGGGTAGATCGGGAGGGCGCACGACTGGTGCCCGGGGCAGGAGGCTTCCCAGGGTGAGATTCCAAACCGAACGGCCGGCGAGCTGGCAGACCTGCCAGAGCTGTGGCAACGAGGTGATCGAGACCGACCCCCGGGCTCGGTGTCAGGTGTGTCACGGCTTGCTGGAAGTCCGGCACCGCCCACCTGCGATAACCGCCGCCGAGCTGATCGAGCGGTTTACCGAGCGGCGGGGGGGCGCCCCGGGCGCCACCGCTTCCGGAGTCTGGCGCTTCCGGGAGATCGTGCTGCCCTCGGCGGAGGCGGTGGTTTCCTACCCCGAGGGGAACACGCCGCTGCTGCATCGGGTGGCCCTGGATCGCTGGACCGGGATGGAACACCTGCTCATCAAGCACGAAGGTCAGAACCCGACCGGATCGTTCAAGGATCGGGGCATGACCGTCGGAGTGACCCAGGCGCTCCGGATCGGCGCCAAAGCCGTGGCCTGTGCTTCGACCGGCAATACCTCCGCCTCGCTGGCCGCCTACGCCGCGCAGGCGGGACTGCCCGCGCTGGTGCTGGTTCCCGCTGACGCCGTGGCCATGGGGAAACTGGCGCAGACATTGGCCTACGGGGCTCGCACGCTGCTGGTGCGGGGAGACTTCGATCAGTGCCTTCGGATGGTGGACGAGGCGGCGGAAGAGCTGGGCGTCTATCTGCTGAACTCCATTAACCCGTTCCGAATCGAAGGACAGAAAACCATCGTCTTCGAGCTGCTTCAGCAGCTTTCCTGGGAGGCGCCGGACTGGATCATCCTGCCGGCCGGCAACCTGGGAAACACGGCCGCATTCGGGAAGGCAATACGGGAAGCACACCAATGGGGACTGATCACGCGCCGCCCCCGTCTCGCGGCAGTACAGGCAGCGGGCGCGGCTCCCTTCGCCCGGAGCTTCGCCGAGGGATTTGCCAGGAGGTACGCGGTCAAGGCAGAGACCGTCGCAACAGCTATCAAGATCGGAGATCCGGCTTCGTATGAGAGGGCGGTCACCGCAATCCGGGAGACCAACGGAATAGTGCGCTCGGTCTCTGACCCCGACTTGCTCGAGGCAAAGGCCGCCATCGATGCTGCAGGCGTGGGCTGTGAGCCGGCCAGCGCGGCCAGCCTGGCCGGCCTACGCCAGATGGTGCGGGATGGTACGGTGAGGCCGGGAGAGAAAATCGTGGCCATCTTGACGGGGCATATCCTGAAGGATCCCGGCCTGCTACTGCGGTATCACCAGGAAATGGATCCACCCCCAGCAGGAGCCAACCGCCCGATCGAGATCGAGCCGACGATGGCCGACCTCGAGCGGGTGTTAAGGAAAGATGAGCGGTAAGCTCACCGCTCACCGCTTTTGGACACCTTCCAGATCTTTCCGTTCTTATCGGCAGAAATGTAGAGCGATCCGTCCGGTGCCACGGCTACTCCGCTGGCGCGGAGTGACGTTGGGCCACTCTTCTCCGTAGCGAAGGTGGAGTACTCACCGGTTGGGCGTCCGTCCTTGAACGGGACGAAGGTTACCCGGTATCCCGCCTGAGGGAGTGGATCGCGGTTCCACGATCCGTGAAAGGCTACGAACAGTCCGCCCTTGTAGCTGCGTCCGAACTGGTCGGCATCATAGAACGCGATTGCCATCGGGGCCCAGTGCCCCGGGAATGCCAGCAGCGGGGCTTTGGCCCGGGCGCAGCGACCCACCTGCTGCCCATCACCACCGTATTCCGGAGCCAGCACCTTTTTCTTGTAGGCGTTGCTGTAGTAGCAGTAGGGCCAACCGAAGTCGTCGCCGTTCCCTATGCTGACCAGCTCCTCTCCCGGGTTTTCGGCATTGATCTCGTCGCTGAAGCCCCAGTTGCTACTCAGCTGATCCCGGCC
>CBFGTM010000134.1:0-2689 GCA_965652025.1 uncultured Gemmatimonadales bacterium | reverse complement strand
CGAACCGGCCACTCCCGCTGCCTGAAGCGCCGCCGGATACCTCGGCGTGGGCTGCGACAGAAGCACGGCGGGATGGAACCCCTCGAGCGCCGAGTTCGCCTGGTAGACCCCGCGGTCGATTCCGGTGCTGGGCACAGCATCCGTTACGCCATTCTCCCGGCCGTTGCCGGTGAAATCGCGAGGATCGAACGGCCGCCGGCTGAGGTCGACTGGTGGAATGGCCGGAGGGATTTCGCTCACCTGTGGGATGGCGCGCGGGGGCAGGAGTGGCCGGATGCCCTTCAGTGATTGGGTCTCCGCTGCGGCCGAGGGTGTCGGTGCAGGCGGAGGGAAATAGAGCGGCGTGACTTGTTCCGGTACGGGAGCTCTCGCTGCCTGCAGCGCCTGTCGAGTGACCATCACCGCGATAGCAATGACCAGCGCGTGAGAGAGCAGGGAGGTAGTTAGCCAGCGACCTCGTACGTGGAGATGGGCATCTGATGCGGGAAGGATGTCGAACATGCGGAGCTCGGAATCAGGATGGATCCCGAAGCTAGGTGGCGCGGATGGCGGAGGTGTGAGACCGAGATGAAACTTCGATTACGTCATAGTGAGCTTTCCCCCGACCCCTTCGCTTCGCTCAGGGCAAGCTTTGACCGCCTGACCGCCCGACCGTCTACTCCCTGTAACCCAACTGCGCCGCCGCGTAGCCCCGCCACGGCCGCCAGCGCTCCGCGGTCCTACGTAGCGCCTCGGTTCCCCTCACACCGGCCGCGCGCTGAAGCTCGGGATCCGCTGCCCAAAACGCGTCGGGCCAGTGGAGCGCTCGCATCACGATCGCCGTGGCACTGCGCGCATCCATTCCCGGGATCCGAGTCAGTGCTTCCAGCGTGGCCGGCACTTCGCTTCCCGGCTCCAGCCGCAGCGCTCCGTCCGCCATCGCCTGCGCCAACGACGCCAATGCCTCCGCCCGCCGGGTCGGAGCGCCCAGGTGGGTGATCAGCCGGCCGGCCTCAGCCACACGGTAGGGAGTGAGTCCCAAGCGGCCCAGCGAGGGGATCCCGGTGTCGAACGGCTCTCCCAGCTCCTGCGTGACAGCGCCGAGCAGATCGCTGCCCAGCAGCTCGCGAGCGGCGACCTCGAACCCATCGAACGCTCCCGGCAGCCGGAGCCCCGGATGCTGCCGGATGAAGTCGGCCAGCCCCTCCTGTTCCAGATGAGCGTCGATGATTGCCGGCTCCGCATCCAGATCCAATAGATGCCGGAGCCGGGCCAGCAGCGGCATGAGCGCGGGCAGCAGGGAGACCGACAGATCGACATTGACGTGGGATGCTGCCGGCTCGGTCTCCACGAAGATCACTCCCCGACATCCCTCCAGTGCGACGGTCCTGCCATAGCGTGAGCCCTCGACCACGCCAACGCCCGGTGGAGTGTCAGAAGCGATGCTCCGGAGCAGTGCCTCCCACGCCAGCGGGGGGCGATACCCCAGGGTCAAGCGGATCCAGTCGCCCGGAAGGTCCGGCGCCGGCGACGCGAGCCTGGGACGAGGCCGCTGCCGCAGCATGCTGGGACTCAAGCGGTAGCGTTCCTGGAATACAGTGTTGAATCGCCGGAGGCTCTGGAACCCGCTGGCGAACGCCACCCGGGTCACCGGGAGATCGGTGTCGGTCAGCAGGCACTTGGCCATCAGGAGCCGATGGGTCTGCGCCAGCTCGACCGGCGACACGCCCAACTCTCGCTCCATCGCCCGCCGGAGGTGTCGCTCGCCGACGCCGAACTCCTGGGCCAGCTCCGCCACGCTGCGGCCGTTGAGCGCGCCTGCCGCGATGCGCATCGCGGCCGCCCGGGCCACCCGGGGCACCGCATCGCACACGGCCATTCCCGGCGCCAGCTCCGGCCGGCATCGAAGGCAGGGCCGGTATCCCTCCTGCTCAGCGGCCGCTGCCGAGGGGAAGAACCTCCTCCGCTCGGGATAGGAGACCCGTGCCGGGCACACCGGCCGGCAGTAGATCCCGGTGGTGCTGATGCCCACGTAGAAGACACCGTCGAAGCGAGGGTCGCGGGAGACGACGGCCCGGCTCCAGGCATCGTGGTCGCGGGAGGATCTGCCGGGGGCGGTCATACTCGGTGAAGCCGTCATTGGCGGAGGGGAAAGAGGGCCCGAAGGCGGTCTTCCCGCAGCATGAGGCCACCCCAGACCAGCACCCCGAAATAGATCGGAAACAGCGTGATGCTGAGCAGCGGACTCCCCAGGCGCACCTGGCTGGCGACCGCGCCACCCAGGTATCCCGTCAGCAGGACGGCTCCCAGCACCGCGGTGCGCGGGACCACATAGAGGATCAGACAGATCAGCAGGATGAGCCCGATCACCCGCACACTGGACTCGGCATAGCCCAGCTGAACCGTCGCTTCCACGGACGAAGGAAGGGGAATCAGCTTGCCCACGCTGTCCACCAGCAGGAACAGGATTGCGACGCCGGACATGATGACGCCGGCTCGGCGTCTGGCCTTCGAGCCGGGCACGTTGGCGTAGACTGAATGGGCCACCGGCCGGGGCTTCAAGATGGACTCCATCACTTACCTCCCACGAGTCATTGCGAGGGAGCGAAGCGACCGAATCAATGGGGTTGGTCCCGGGTACTTACCGGGATGGGGTCGGGGGGTGTGGCCCCCCGCCCTGACGCCCCGCTACCGATACGTCGAAATCGCC
>CBFGTM010000133.1:0-2751 GCA_965652025.1 uncultured Gemmatimonadales bacterium | reverse complement strand
TACTCAGCCCCTATCCGCAGAGCCTTGTTGGGGTCGTTTACCCCTCGTAGTGCGGGCCCAACCTCATTCAAAAAATCCATAGTTCCTTATACCGAAGGGCCCCAGCCCCGGCTGTGATCTTGCTTACGTCATGTCTGAGGCTGACATACGTTTGCACCCCTCCGGATTGTGCGCTAGCTTTGGATGCTGGCATCAGGGAGGCGTATGGCAGGGCGCGACATCGTAGTGGTGGGAGCCTCGGCGGGTGGGATCGAAGCAGTGGTCGAGCTGGTGCGCCACCTGCCCCGTGATTTTTCTGGGTCCTTGTTCGTGGTAATTCACTTCCCCGGCTCGGCTTCGAGCACCCTTCCGCGTATCCTCAGTCGCGCCGGACCCCTGCTCGCCCGACACGCTCAAGACGAGGAGCCGATCGAGCCCGGCAGGATTTATGTGGCGCCGCCCGACCTCCACCTGCTGTTGGAGGCAGGACACATCCGGCTCTCCCGCGGACCCAAGGAGAACGGCTCCCGGCCAGCAATCGATCCCCTGTTTCGTACCGCCGCCCGAAGTTACGGCCCCCGAGTTATCGGTGTGATACTCTCCGGCAATTTGAATGACGGCACCGCTGGCTTGATCACCATCAAGCAGCGAGGCGGTGTCGCCATGGTGCAGACTCTGGAATCTGCCCTGTACCCCAGCATGCCCACGAGCGCCATGGAGCATCTCGCGGTGGACTATGCCTTGCCCCCGGGAGAAATGGCTGAACGTTTGACTGAGCTGGCTCAGGAGCCGATCGATGCCCTGGAGGGACGAGCCATGTCCGATGAAGTCGATCCCGTTGAGGTGCAAGATGAAGTCGGCATCGAGGACCGTCAAACCCAGCCCGGGATTCCGTCCACGATGTCCTGCCCCGAGTGCCACGGCGTGCTCTGGGAGATGAAGGACGAGGAACTGGTTCGATTCCGATGCCGAGTGGGCCATGCCTACAGCGCCGAGGCGCTCCTGGTTCACCAGTCGGAAAATCTGGAGGCAGCGCTCTGGACGGCGCTCCGCGCGCTCGAGGAGCATTCGGCGCTGTCCCGGCGCCTCGCCTCCCGGGCCAGTAGCCGGGGCCATGCCCGCAGCGCCTCCACCTTCACTGAGCAGGCCATGGATTCCGAGCACCACGCCTCGGTCATCCGCACCGTCTTGCACGCGGGGATCCGCATGATCGACACACCCGACACCGCGACGGCCGCGGCCAGTTGAGCCCCCGATTGGTAGATAACATGGCGGAACGGGAGTGGCGCGGCGAAGGCAACCAGCCGGTCGAAGACGTGGAGGACGTCGAGACCGGCACCCAGGAAGCTGCGCCCCCAGAGACCGACCCGGGATGGACCACGCTGTTGCAGTACCTGCTCCAGGCCCGAGGATTCGACTTCCACGGCTACAAGCCTGCCTCGCTCGCTCGGCGGATACGGAAGCGGATGGGTGAGGTAAAGGTGGACGGGTTCGCCGCCTATCAGGACTTCCTGGAAGTCCATCCCAACGAGTTCGCCACCCTCTTCAATGCTATCCTCATCAACGTCACCGGGTTTTTTAGAGATCCTGCGGCTTGGGACGTCGTAAGTACCAAGGCCATCCCTCAGATTCTTGCGAGCAAGTCTCCCGGTGAGCCGATTCGCGCCTGGAGCGCGGGCTGCGCTACGGGCGAGGAGGCCTATACCATCGCCATGCTTCTGGCCGAGGAGCTGGGTGTGGACGAGTTCCTCGGGCGGGTGAAGATCTATGCCACTGATGTGGACGAAGAAGCGCTCAACACGGCTCGGCATGCCGCTTACAGCGACCGGCAGGTTGAAGCCGTACCGCCGGTCCTGCGGGAAAAGTACTTCGAGCACGTGGACGGACTCTACTTCTTCCGCAAGGATTTGCGCCGATCGGTCATCTTCGGGCGGCACGACCTCATCAACGACGCGCCGATCTCTCGTATCGATCTGGCCACCTGCCGGAATACTTTGATGTATCTCAACTCCGACACCCAGGCGCGGATTCTGAGCCGTCTCCATTTTGCGCTGAACGACGGAGGGTTTCTCCTGCTGGGCCGGGCCGAGACCCTCATGGCCTACGGGAACGCCTTCATCCCGGTGGACCTCAAGCGAAGGCTCTCTCGCAAGAACAGCAGGGCCGCATCCGAGCGTAGCCCTCGCCGGCCAGAGCCGGCAGGGGAGCCAGTGACTGACGAATTCGAGGCGTATCTCAGGGGAGCTGCCATCGAGTCGAGTCCGGTGGCCCAGCTGGTGGTCGACGCTGCCGGCATTCTCACGCTGGTGAACGACCGCGCCCGAGTTCTGTTTGACCTGCGCTCGAGCGATGCGGGCCGGCCGCTCAAAGACCTCCAGCTTTCCTACCGGCCGGTGGAGCTTCGCTCCTTGATCGAGAAAGCGGAGACGGAGCGGCGCCCTGTAGTCATCAAGGAAATCGAGTGGGCCAGCCACAGGGGGGAGGGCCGCTGGCTCGACCTCCATGTGGCCCCACTGATCAGTGTCGCGGGGGCCGTTACCGGCACTGTCCTCACTTTCACCGATGTAACCGCCTACCGGCGTCTGCAACGGGAGCTGGAGCAATCGCACCAGGAGCTGGAGACCGCCTACGAGGAGCTGCAGTCGACCAACGAGGAGCTGGAGACCACCAACGAAGAGCTGCAGTCCACGGTAGAAGAGCTGGAGACCACCAATGAAGAGCTCCAGTCGACCAACGAAGAGCTCGAGACCATGAACGAGGAGCTCCAGTCGA
>CBFGTM010000132.1:0-2962 GCA_965652025.1 uncultured Gemmatimonadales bacterium | reverse complement strand
TGGTTCGGTGGCCGGGCAGCCGCCATCGTACATAGGTCTAGGTTTCGTCACAGGTCGGAAACATGAACTGCTGCCGGGGATGCACCTCGGCGGCGGTTTCGTGCTGATGCGCATGGGCGGGTTGTTCAACCGCACTGGGACTGCTCCTCCGGGCACTGCAGTGCTCGACGCTCGGAGCCCGGGCGCATTGTTTCACCATGGCCCCGCAGGACCATTCCGCCCGGTCTCCTCGCCTCGCACTGACGTGCCCTTCGGAGCACCCCCAGTGCGGTATGCTCCTGACAATCCCTCGATACGCAGTTCCAGCACGGACTGGTGGAGAACTCCGATCGGGCGCGTCTCCACCAGTCGGTCACTCCCCTAGCCAATCGGCCGATGGTGGGCCCAGCCGGGATCCTCACATTTTTCCAGTGTAGGCAAAGACTTCGGTGGCAGCCCGTGAGATTGCTTCGGGGCTGCGCCCCCTCGCTCCGTGGCTCGGGGCAGGCTCCTCGCAATGACTGGCGGATCCCATGACCGACACCAGAACCTCACTCGCAATTCTCTCCGATCAGCTGGCGGATGCCGCGGCGAGCGCCGGCGAGTCCATCGTCGCAGTTCACGCTCGGCCTCGGCTGCCATCCACCGGCATTCACTGGCAGGACGGCGTCGTGGTCACGACCGACGCCACGGTCCGGCGCGACAGCGATATCACCGTCACCCTCCCGGGCGGACGAAGCCTGCCGGCCACCCTGGCCGGGCGCGACCGGAGCACCGATCTCGCCGTGCTGCGGGTTGAAGGCGGCGCTCTCCCCACCGCCAAGCTGGGCGATTCCGCCTCACTCCGGCCTGGCCACTTAGTGCTCGCGCTTGCCCGATTGGGCGAGGGCGGACCCAGAGTGGCTTTTGGGTCAGTCAGTGCTGTCGGCGGACGCTGGCGCTGCTGGAAGGGCGGCGAGATCGACCGGCTGTTGCAGTCCGATCTCACGCTCTATCCCGGCTTCGGCGGCGGTCCGCTGGTGGATGCGACCGGCCGGATCCACGGCATCAACTCGGGCGGCTTGAGCCGGGCGTTCGCCACTACGATTCCGGTGGAAACCGTCAATCGGGTAGTACGGCAGCTGCTGGAGCGGGGCTACGTGGCGCGGGGCTGGCTCGGCGCCGCGATGCAGCCGGTGCGCTTCAACCCCGCGGCCCAGCGCCGGCTCGGCCTCGAGCGGAACAGCGGGCTCGTGATCCTGTCGGTCGAGCACGACGGGCCCGCCGCCTCTGCCGGTCTCCTGGTGGGCGACGTGATCGTCAAGCTGGGCGGCCGCCCGATCGAGGACGTGGACGACCTGGTGGATGCGCTCGGCGCAACCGATGTGGTGGGGCGGACCTTGAACCTGGATCTGGTGCGCGGCGGCGAGCGGGTGAACGCCGATGTGCTGATCGGGGAGCGGCCGCGGCGGAGCGCCTGATGGCCGATTGGGCTGATCCCGCCGAACGGCTCCGCTCCAGTGTGGCCCAGATCGTCACCGGAACCAATGGACGCGGGGGCGTGGGTGCGGCCATCGCATGGGGCGAAGACGGGTTGTTCGTCACCAGCGCGCACGTGATCCGGTCGCCCCGGATGACCGTGGTCACGCCGGATGGCCGGCGGGTTCCGGGGGGGCTGGTCTGGCAGGAGCCTCGCCGAGACGTCGCCCTGGTCCGCGCGCCGGGGGCCGAGATGCCGCCGGTACGGACCGCGGATCCTTCGGCCATGCGTCCGGGTTCATTAGTAGTGGCGATCGGACATCCCTTTGGCCTGGTGGACGCGGTGAGCACCGGGGTGCTGCAATCGGTGGGAGAGCTGCCGCTGGAGCTCGACTTCCAGGGCAGCAGGTTGCGCTGGGTTCAGGCCGATGTCCGCCTGGGTCCCGGCAATTCCGGCGGACCGCTGGCCGATGCGGACGGACGGGTCATCGGGGTCGCCGCGATGATCGTCGCGGGCTTGGCGCTGGCGGTGCCGGCCCCGGAGGTGGAGGCGCTCTTAGCGGGCAGCAGGTGAAGATTCGAGCGTTCGTGGCAGTGCGGGACCCGGTGGTCCGACGCGCCCTGGCCAATGCACTCAAGCACAGTCCCGACATCGTCCTGGTCCCACTGCCGGAGCAAGCCGACGTGGTGGTGGACGAGGCGGCGGTTCGGGCCGGCGCCAGGCTCGACGGGGCTCAGGACGACGACGGGAGGCTTACCCGCCGCGAGCTGAGCGTACTTCGGCTGGTGGCCCACGGCCTGGGCAACAAGGAGATCGCGAGCGAGCTCGGCATCTCCACTCACACCGTCAAGTATCACCTGGCATCGCTGCTGACCAAGCTGGGGGTCCACTCGCGGACGGAGGCTGTCACCATTGGCCTGCGCAAGGGGCTGGTGCCGCTGTAGCCGCCGCTCCGACGGGATTAGGGGGTTTATTCGTTTGGTTGCAGTCTGAACTGAACTGGATATCCACCGGCCGGCACCCGGAGCTCGCGATCTTCCGGCTGATACCCCTGCGCGGTGGCTCGGAGCGTCACCCTCGCGCCTAACGGGAGATCGTCAAAATGATAGCCCTCGGTCCACCAAGCGTCGCATAGCGGCGGGTCCGGCTGACCGCTCTTTCGGCCCATACCGGGCCCCGCGACTATCTCAACCATCGCCCCGCGAATACACACCCCGGACTCATTGAGCACCTGCCCCCAGATGTGACCGGTCAGAGGCGGATCCAGGGCGGTGCATACCACGACGAAGTAGATGGTCGCGACCTCAGCGGTCACGATAGTTACCGTGTGCGCTGGAGAGCCCTCGATGGCGCAGTTTGACGCGAGACCGACCAGGCTAATCGTCCGGCTGCCGGGATCGAGACGGATGAGCATGGTACCGTTCGAGGGGATGGTCCCGCGGTCGGTACCATCCACCACCACCCCGTAACCATCGGGGTCCGGGTCTTGGCCGGTTGTCGCGGTCGTGATGCGGGCACCGGTTG
>CBFGTM010000131.1:0-2962 GCA_965652025.1 uncultured Gemmatimonadales bacterium | reverse complement strand
GCATCGTTGAAGTAGGCCGGCACCGTGATGACGGCCTTCTCGACCGTATGGCCGAGGTAGTCCTCGGCGGTCTGTTTCATCTTTTGCAGGATCATCGCCGAAATCTCGGGCGGGGTGTACCGCTTACCCTGGATTTCGACTGCGGCCAGCCCGTTAGGGCCTTCCACAACCTTGTAGGGAAGGCGCTTGACCTCGTCCTGCACCTCGCTGAAGCGCCGGCCCATCAGCCGCTTGATCGAAAAAATGGTCTGCTTGGGGTTGGTGACGGCCTGGCGCTTGGCCACCTGGCCGACCAGCCGCTCGCCGTCCTTGGTAAAGGCGACCACGGAGGGGGTGGTACGCCCGCCTTCGGCGTTCGGGATGACGACCGGATCCCCACCCTCCATTACAGACACTACCGAATTGGTGGTACCCAGGTCGATTCCGATGATTTTAGACGCCATGTCGACTCCAGTTTTGGCTCACAAGTGAGAGCCACGGCTGGCCGGATCTGCCATCCGCGGCGATTGCGGGGCGAAGGAGCAAGCCGCGTACCGCCAATATCTGCCTTTTTGGCACAAGGCCATCCTATGTGCAGCCGTGACTTGGCTCACGACGCGGGCGACATAGGACAGATAAGCTATACCCGCGAGGATGGACGGCGGTAACTCAAGATCACTGAACGGAGGAGGTAGCCATGCTGTGGACGATCTTCGTGATACTCCTGGTGCTTTGGCTCCTGGGAGTCGTCACTTCGTACACTCTGGGTGGGTTCATCCACGTTCTGCTGGTGATCGCCTTGATCATGGCGGTAATGCAACTGATTCAGGGCAGACGAGCGTTGTAGCAAGCGGGCCAATGGCTATGGGCAGGGCTTTCGGCCGATGCCCTGCCCATAGCACGTCGCCCCCGAGCTGCCGATGCCTCGGTCCACTAGGCCAGCGAAAGTCCGTTATGCGGTCGTCGGGCTGGGTCACATAGCCCAGGTCGCGGTCCTCCCTGCATTCGCCCACGCCGAAAATTCCCAGCTCACCGCCCTGGTGAGCGACGACCCCGACAAGCTGGAGAAGCTGGGCCGGAAGTACAAAGTGAAGACCCGGTGCCGCTACGCCGACTACAACGAGTGCCTGGCCAGCGGGGAAGTGGACGCGGTCTACATCGCGCTTCCCAATCACCTCCACCGGGAATATGCCGAGCGGGCGGCGCGCGCCGGCGTGCACGTGTTGTGCGAGAAGCCGATGGCGCCGACCGAGGACGACTGCCTGGCCATGCTCCGGGCTGCGGAAGAAAATAAGGTCAAGCTCATGGTGGCCTACCGCCTCCACTTCGAGGAGGCAAACCTCAAGGCCATCGACCTGGTACAGGGAGGAAAAATCGGCGATCCCCGGCTGTTCGACTCGGTGTTTACCATGACGGTGAAGGAGGGGGACATCCGGCTCAACCCACGCGAGCAGGGTGGAGGCACCCTCTACGACATCGGCATCTACTGTATCAATGCGGTCCGGAATCTGTATGGCGCCGAGCCCATGGAGGTGGTCGCATTCAGTGCCAACAACGGGGACCCCCGCTTCCTCCAGTGTGAGGAGACCACCAGCGCCATCCTCCGTTTCCCGGGTCGGGAGCGGCTGGCGAGCTTCACCTGCAGCTTCGGGGCGGCCGACGTGTCGAACTACCGGGTGGTCGGGACCCAGGGCGATCTGGTGTTGGAGCCGGCGTATGAGTACGCCGGCACGCTGAAGCAAAGGATAACCGTCCACGGACGAACCCGGGAACGCAGCTTTCCCAAGCGCGACCAGTTTGCGGGCGAACTCATTCACTTCTCCGAATGCATTCTGACCGGTGCAGAGCCCGAGCCATCGGGCTGGGAGGGACTCGCTGATGTGCGGGTCATCCGCGCTCTCTACCGCTCTGCCGACAGTGGCCAGCCTGTCACCCTCGATCCCTTCGACAAGGACACCCAGCGGCCATCACTGGACCAGGAGATCAGGCGTCCACCGGTTCAGAAACCAGAGTTGGTGAACACCGAAGCGCCGTCAGAGTAGCTCAGTCGGCTCAGCTATATTGAGCCATGTTCCCCTACCGCGACGACAACCCTACCCTCAGCACTCCCTTTGTCACCTTGCTCCTGATCGGAGCAAATGTCGTCTTCTGGGTCGTGGTGCAGGGCATGGGAGCCGAACCCAACCTGTCCAAGTCGGTCTGCGAGCTGGGGCTCATTCCGGGCGAGTTTCTGGGCCGTCTGCCCGACGGATTCACCGTTCCGCTGAGCGATACATCCGTCTGCGTGATGACAGGGGACCGGAGCTGGTTCACTCCCCTCTCGTCGATGTTTCTGCACGGGGGCTGGTTCCACCTGATCGGCAACATGTGGTTCCTCTGGGTCTTTGGGAACAACGTCGAGGACTCGATGGGCCACGCTCGTTATCTCTTCTTCTATATCCTTTGCGGTCTGGCCGCGGCCGCCACCCAGACCCTGGTAAATCCATCGAGCGCCGTCCCCATGGTGGGTGCCTCCGGCGCCATCAGCGGCGTGATGGGTGCCTATGTGGTGCTCTATCCCAAAGTTCGGGTGCACATGCTGGTGATCCTCGGCATCTTCATCACTCGGATCGTAGTGCCGGCCTATCTGATGCTGGGCTACTGGTTCCTGCTGCAGCTGGTAGGTGGGGGACTGGCTCAGGGAGAAGGGGGCGTGGCCTTCTGGGCTCACGCCGGTGGTTTCATCGCGGGCGCCATTCTCATCTACATGTTTCGCAACCCCGAACTGGTAGCCAAGCACCGGGCGCTGTCGCGGACGGTCGACACGCTCGGGTATAGGGAGAGATAGGCGGGCAGGCGGTCGGATGGCAGCGGGATAGTCACTGCGAGGGAGCGAAGGGACCGAAGCAGTCCGGTCGGTTACAGCGAGATTGCTTCGGGGCTAGCGCCCCTCGCAATGACTGATGTGTTTACTTCACCGTCTGACCGTCTGACCGTCTGACCG
>CBFGTM010000130.1:0-2993 GCA_965652025.1 uncultured Gemmatimonadales bacterium | reverse complement strand
CCCGCGCCGGTCAGATCGACCCGATAGACGTCTCTGCTGCCGCCCAGGTCCGAGATGAAGAGGAGCCCCCGCCCACTCGGCAGCCAGACGGGACTGGTGTTCAGCGATTGTGCATCCGTCACCCGGACCGGCTTACCCCCGCTCGCAGCGACCACCCAGATAGAGCTGGGAGCGATGGTGCCCAGATTGGTCGCGCTGCCCCAGGGAAGCTCGCCATAGGCGAACATCGGGTTGCCCGACACGAAAGCGATCCATTTGCCACCTGGCGACCAGGCCAGGGAGTGAGCGGCGGGCTCACGGGAGACCAGCCGGGGTGTGCCCCCATCGACCGGACGGGTGTAGATCGCCCAATCCTCTACGTAGGCAATAGCACGGCCGTCGGGCGACCAGGCAGGATAGGCCGCCCAGCTTCCTTCTCTCTCGGGCCGAATCAGCAGTCGCGGCGCACCTCCCAGTGCGTCGACCAGGTAGATCGCCCGGTCCGCCTGGAAGGCGATCTGGCTTCCATCGGGTGACCACTGCGGCCGCCGATGCGACCCGGGAAGCGCATCGGTGAGGGACACCGCGCGCCCCCCGCGTACCTGCTTCACGAAGAGGTGAAAGGGGCCTCCCGTCTCCGCCGAGTACGCCACGATCTTGCCGTCAGGCGAAAGCGCCGGATCCAGCTCGAGCCGCTGATCGAACGCCACCCGGTGAGTCGAGCCCGGCACCAGTGCGTCAGCTCCGCGGTGCCGGAGCAGCAGTCCGATGCTCAATCCAATGATCCACAGAACCATGGCGACGAGCGGCCGGCGGAGGTTCCGGCGGGAGCCGTTGGTGGGTGCCCGCTGGGTTGGGGTCTCCGGCACCGCTGTAACAGGGGCTGGTGCCGCTGGTGCTGGTAGCGGCGAGTCGGAGGATGCTGGAGCCGTATCACGTACTGATGGAGTAGCCGCCTGCTCCCGCTTCAGCTCCGCCGCCAACTCCACCACCATCCGGTCAGGAGGCTCGTCGAGCTCCTGCTCCATGAGGACTTCGTAGACCCGGGAGTGTTGCAGCGCGCCGGCCCGGTCTCCATTTGCTACCAGCGCGCGCATCAGAGCCACCGCTACCCGGGCGTTGAGTGGATCTTGAGCCGCGACTTTCCTCCACCAGCTCACCGCTTCGGGCCAGTCTCCCTGCTGCTCCGATCGCTTCGCCAGCTTTTCCAGGGACTCGGCATAGGAGCGTGCCAGGGAGGCGCGTTCCTCTTCGGCCCACCGCTCGAACTCCGGTGCCCCGGGCAAGTGGAAGCCATCGAGAAAGGAGCCGGTGTAGCGTGCAGCGGCGTCTTCCAGGCGCCCGCGCTGAAGGGCCGCCTCGAACTCCGCCACGTCGCTGGAGATCAGATCGGGGTTGAGCCTGAGGTCGCGGCTGCCGAGAAAGACCTCGTCCGAGCCAAGGTCCTGGCGCAGGGCGTAGAGTGCCTGATTCAGCCCGCGGCGGGCCCGCTCCTCCTCGGTGTCGGGCCACAGGTAGGCCAGCACTTTTTCTCGGGTGAGCCCCTGCTCGCCGGCTGCCGCCAGGAGCGCGAGGATGGCGAGACGCCGGGGTTGCGCCGCCGATCCACTGATCACTCCCCGTTCCCCGCGAACGTGGAGTCTCCCGAAGGTATTCACTTCTAGCACGTTACGTCCGGTGATTTCCGGGTGATTCGGGTGTGAGTGAGGCTTCTATAGTAGGCGCTGTCAACTCGGGCTGCAATCGGCCGCCCTCGGCTTCGACTCACAGCGCAAGGGAGTTTCACCATGAAAACCAGGCTGTTCACCCAGATGGGCGGCTTCGGCCTTCTGTCCCTCGGTCTCTTGGCGGGAACGGTGCGGGCGCCGGATAATTCAGCGTCGTTCAGCGCCGTGCTCACCGGCGTGGTAAAGACTACGATCTCGGGCGACGCGCGATTCGGGCAGGTTCGGGGCGGGCCCTCGGCTCCGGATGTCTTCACCCTGACGCTCGGCGCGGACAGCCCTCGGGGAGCGGTGTTGTTCACCCGACCGGCCGGCTCAGGGCTGCACGTGGGGAGCTACCGGGTGGCGGAGGCCGGTGCCCGAGATGGCGAGCTGCAGGCTCTGGTGGTGCTCGGCTCAGCGGACCACCCTGAGGGGGTGTTCCGGGCGACTGCCGGGACCCTCACCATCACCTCGGTCTCGGACGTCGAGATCACCGGTCAGTTCTCGGTCGCTGCCGACGGATTCCTGGCCCCGGCCCCGAACCGAGAGAACCAGCCGGTATCGGTCTCCGGCTCGTTCGTCGCCCGGCGCGGCAACTGAGGTTTTCGTGCTAGCTTATTGGACCCGTACTCTATGAGGGAGAGGCGGCATGACGCCGGAGCAGCAACGGCTGGTGCGGGAGAGCTGGCGCCGGTTCAATCCCCTGCCACGGGCGGCCACGGTTCAGTTTTACCAGCGGTTGTTCGAGCTCGACCCTACGGTGCAGCATCTCTTTGCCGGGGTGGACCTGGCCGAGCAGGAGCGGAAGCTCATGGCCATGTTCGCCCACATCGTGGATGCGATCGATCGCCCCGAGGAGCTGGTGAGCTCGGTCGCGGCCCTGGGCCGGCGTCATGTGCATTACGGAGTGAAGGACGGGGATTACGACTCGATCGGTGCAGCTCTGCTCTGGACTCTGGAGCAGGGCCTGGGCGATGGGTTCACGCCGGAGATGCGGGCAGCCTGGTCCGAAGCGTATCTGACGGTATCGACCGTCATGCGGCGGGCAGCCACCCGGGAGCAGATCACCGGCGAGCGCCCCGTTCTCCTGCGGGCGCCGCCCGGATCCGGTCAGTAGCGTCACGGCCTCGCTCCCCGGCTCCAGCCGCAGCCTTCCGTCCATCATCGCCTCAGCAATCGATTCCAATGCAAACGCCCGGGGAGCCGAAGCGCTGCCCAGACCTTGCGATCCCGCCCCCATCGGATATCCATAAAAATATGGGAACGCACGTTGATACCCGGCCGGACAGCGAATCACAGGAAGAGACC
>CBFGTM010000129.1:0-3062 GCA_965652025.1 uncultured Gemmatimonadales bacterium | reverse complement strand
TGGTGGCGCGATACCGGGCCACTCCGTATCGAGCGGCAAAGAAGATCGGGACGGCCAGCACCAGCCAGCCCACAAAGCTCCCCAGGACGATGGTGTTGTTGAAGTTGGTGTAGGGGAGGAGGGGAGTGTTGGTCCAGTCGGTCCAGAGCGGGGTCAGCGAGGGTGCAGTGAGCAGGCTCAGGCCGATCTTGTCGAACACGGGATCCAGAAGAAATCCCACCGGGACGAACAGCATCCAGCCCAGCATCCCCCCACCAAAGGAGACGTTCAACAGCACCAGCAGTGAGATGATGACGAGGTTGTGCACGTTCATCAGCGGAGTGAGCCCAAGTGCCGACCCCAGCGCCATACCAGCCGCGACCTGGCCCGGCGTACCCGCTGAGTGCAGCGTCTTGATGATGGACTGAATCAGTTTGAGGAGGCCGAACATGGGAGATCGGTCTGGGGTCTAGGGTCTAAGGTCTAAGCTCAGGGTCAAGGATATAACCTGAGAGCCCTTGACTCTAGACTCTGGACCCTTGACTCTCTCCTCATGCCATCACGCAACCGCCGCGCACCAGAGGTGCACAAGTTCGGCGGCGCGTCGCTGGCCGACTCCACCGCCGTACGTCACGCCGTCGATATCATCCACCGGGTCAGCCGGGTCAGCGCTGCGCCTATCGTGGTGGTGGCCTCGGCCATGGCCGGCGTCACGGACGCGCTACTCGAGGTGGCGCGGCAGGCGGGTGAGGGCAACCAGCGAACCGTTGCCTCGCTGGTGGGGCAGCTCCGCTCCCGGCACGCCGAGGTGGCTCGAGCGATCCTGCCGACGGGCCGGTCCCGGACCCAGATCCTGTCACACATCAATCAGGTCTTCCAGGAGCTAGAGGATCTGGCCCAGGGACTCCGGCTGGTAGGAGAGCTGACCCCCCGTACCACCGACTCGCTGCTGTCCCGGGGAGAACGTCTCAGCGCCCGGCTGCTGGTCGCCGCCCTGGATCAGGCCGGAGCCAGGGCCAAGTACGTCGACGCGCTCGAGGTGGTGCACACCGATGCCTCGTTCGGCCATGCGTCGCCCGACCTGGCTCGGACCGATCTGGACGCGCAGCGGGTGCTCGCACCATTGCTGCGGCGGGGAATCATCCCGGTCGTACCCGGATTTCTAGGCGCCACTCCGGCCGGTCAGCTGGCCACGCTGGGACGGGGCGGCTCCGACCTCACCGCAACGCTGCTGGCACGGGCCCTGGGTGCCACTCATGTCTCGCTCTGGAAGGACGTGCCTGGCCTGCTGACGGCGGATCCGCGCATAGTGAGCGACGCTCGAGTCATTCCCCAGCTGCACGTGCGCGAAGCGGCAGAGCTGGCTTACTACGGCGCCAAGGTACTACACCCTCGCGCGCTGATCCCGGTAACCGGCCGCAGGATTTCCATTCACATCCGTCCCTTCGCCGACCCTGGCTCTCCGGGCACCGAGGTCTCGGAACGAGCCGAGCCGAGCCGTTTCCCGGTCAAGGCCCTGACCGCCGCCGGTGGCCAAGCCCTGCTCACCGTCACCGGCAATGGAATGCTGGGAGTGCCCGGGATTGCCGCCCGCACCTTCGGGGCACTGCATGGACGGAAGATCTCAGTCTCGTTGATTTCCCAGGCTTCCTCGGAGCATTCGATTTGCTTCAGCGTACCGGAACCCTTCGCTGAGACGGCGCGACTGAGCTTGACCCGCGAGTTCCAGGGCGAAATAGCCCGAGGCGAGATCGACGGAGTGGAAGTCGATCCCGGCATGGCGACAATTGCAATCGTAGGCCTCGGCATGCACGGCACTCCCGGTGTCGCTGCCGGTGTCTTCTCGGCACTGGCAGGGGGCGGTATCAACGTGGTGGCCATTGCGCAGGGCTCCTCAGAGCTCAACATCTCGGTGGTAGTAGCATCTGAGGATGCAGCCGAAGCCCAGCAACGGATTCACGCCGCGTTCCAGCTCTCCCGGATCGCGGGCGGCGCCGTGGTGCAACCTGAGAGGATGGAGCTGGTGTTCCTGGGCTTTGGCCAGATCGGCCGGGCCCTGGCCACTCTCATTGGACAGGTCAAGCGTCCCGCACTCTCGCTCCGGATTGTCGGGATCATTGATCGCTCGGGATTTGTGTTCGAGTCCCAGGGTTTGAGCCAGCGGCAACTTGCCGCGCTCTCGGCCGCCAAGCAGGAGGGGAAGGGGCTGGCGGAGACTTCCGGGGGACATGCCGCCACTCCACCGGAAGCGGTCGCGCACATAACGCGGCACGCGCTCACTCGCCCGGTTCTGGTGGACCTGACTGCAGATGACACCGCACCGGTGCTGGACCAGGCGCTGATCCAGGGATTGGACCTGGTGCTGGCCAACAAGCGGCCGTTGGCTGACAGCCGGAGTGTCAGTGAGGCGCTGTGGCAAGCTGCCCGGGTTCGGGGAAGGCGCATCCTACACGAAGCAACGGTGGGAGCAGGGCTTCCCATCATCGACACGTATCGTAAGCTGGTTGAGTCGGGCGACCGGGTAGAACGAATCGAGGGCCTGTTGTCCGGAACCTTGGGCTTCGTATTCAGCGAAGTCTCCGCGGGGGTACCGTTTTCGCAGGCCGTCAGGACCGCGATGAAGAGAGGTTTTACCGAGCCGGATCCACGGGAGGACCTCTCGGGCATGGATGTCGCGCGCAAGGCGTTGATTCTGGCCCGGCTGATGGGTTATCCCGGCGAGCTGTCCCGCAATGCGGTGCAGTCGCTGGTTCCCCGATGGGCTCGGGATCTCACGCTGCAGGAGTTTCTCTCGCGGCTGAAGGAAATCGACCCCGTGTGGCAGCGGAGAGCAAATCAGGCGGCCGCCGCCGGAAACGTCCTTCGCTACGTGGCGGTGGTGACACGGAGCAAGTTTGCGGTTGGAGTTCGAGCTGTGGCCCGCAGCAGCCCACTCGCCGGGATCAAGGGCTCCGATAACCAGCTGGTCTTCACCACCGCGCGATACAAATCCAATCCACTGGTGATTACCGGCCCGGGTGCCGGCGCAGAGGTCACTGCGGCCGGTGTGCTGAATGACATTCTGAGATTGGCTGGGGCATGAA
>CBFGTM010000128.1:0-3067 GCA_965652025.1 uncultured Gemmatimonadales bacterium | reverse complement strand
ACGATGATCTTGAGCGCGGGCTCCGCCGGAAAGATCCAGGCGTGCTGCGCCATGTACTCCTTGAGGATGTCGTTCTGAATGGTGCCTTGGAGCTCCGCGATGGGAACGCCCTGCTTCTCCGCAGCCGCGACGTAGAAGCAGAACAGCAGTGCCGCCGGCCCATTGATCGTCATCGAAGTGGAGACCCGGTCCAGCGGAATCCCGTCGAACAGCGTCTCCATGTCGGCCAGGCTCGAAATGGCCACGCCGCACTTGCCGACCTCGCCCTCGGAGCGGGGGTGGTCCGAGTCGTAGCCCATCAGGGTGGGAAAGTCGAAGGCGACGGAGAGTCCGGTCTGGCCCCGCTCCAGCAGAAACTTGTAGCGCTCGTTGGTGTCCTCGGCGGTGCCGAAGCCGGCAAACTGGCGCATGGTCCAGAGCCGGCCCCGGTACATGGTCGGGTGAATGCCACGGGTATAGGGAAAATTTCCCGGCAAGCCGGTTGCGGCGATCACATCCGGGGGCAGATCGAGCGCGGTGTACACCGGCTCGACGGTCCGGCCCGAAACCGAGCTGAAGTCGGCCTCGGTGCGCGCCGGCTGTGCGGCGGCTCGAGCTCGCCAGGCGGCTACTTCGGCGCGAAGTCGCTCCAGCTCGACTTCCTGCTCTGAGACCCGTTCTCTGGGTTTGCTTCTCCGATCCGCCCGCCGAGCGGTCATATGCGCTCCCCCTGCTTCAGCTCTTCCAGCACATCCATGGCCAGCTCGTAGGGACTGAGCCTTCCCTGCTCCACCTCGTCCATCCGCTCCGTGATCAGCTGCTCGGCGCGAGTCTCTTCCCACACCCACCGCCGGGTGGCCCGATCCACCACTTCACGGGTGCGCTCCAGCAGCCGGCGGCGGCGGCGCTGCTGCAGCTCGCCACTGGAGCTGAGCCACTCGTGGTGGCGGTCGAGCCCAGCCACGAGCTGGTCAATTCCCTCGCCCTTCACGGCGGCGGTCAGAATGACTGGTTGGTCCCAGGCAGCCGGTCGGTCGGTCAGACGGTCGGCCGGTCGGCTGGTCGCGCCTTCGGTGTTGGCAGCTCGTAGGCTCCCGCCTGACTGAGCGACTGTCGGACCGCCTGACCGCCTGACCGTCTGACCGTCTGACCGCCCGTGATGCGCCCGGACGTGACGAAAGGCATTCCCTCTGCGGATCCCCAAGGTCACCTCGATCTCCTGACGCAACTTGTCCGCCCCGGTTCTATCCGCCTTGTTGACCACGAAGACGTCGGCGATCTCCATCACACCGCTCTTGAGCGTCTGGATCCCGTCGCCGGATTCGGGGACCAGGACCAGGACGGTCGAGTCGGCCATGCGGGCGACATCCAGCTCGGACTGGCCCACCCCAACGGTCTCGACCAGGATGCGGTCGAAGCCCGCTGCATCGAGCAGGTCACACACTTCCCGAGTGGTCGTGGCGAGTCCGCCCAGCGAGCCGCGGCTCGCCATCGAGCGGATGTAGACGCCCTGGTCCAGTGCAATGGATTCCATGCGGATCCGGTCACCCAGGAGAGCGCCGCCGGTGAATGGACTGGTAGGATCGACGGCGACCACGCCGACCTTGAGGCCCAGAGAGCGATAGTGGGTAACCAGACGTTCCACCACCGTCGATTTCCCCGCCCCCGGGGGCCCGGTAATGCCGATGCGACGAGCCCGGCCGAGCGATCGGTGTACTTCACCGAGAAGTCGCTCGAAGCCGGGCCGCGTGTTCTCGACCACCGAAATCGCCCGGGCCAGCGCGGCGGTTTTGCCTGCGACCAGCTCGGAGATCAGGAGATCAAGGTCCATGAGGTGAAAGGTCGCCAGAGGCGGGGGGTCAGGCAAGCGCCGTGCTGCCCTCGCAAGCGAGTGCAAAGCGCTGCAGATCTAGTCGAGGCCCATACGGGTAGCTAGCTTTTTTTCTCCTCCTATGACCCCCCGGCGCAAGCTGATTCCGCTGTTGATACTCGCCCTCTCCGCATGCGGGGAGGACGCGCGGATCAGCATTTCAGCCCAACTCGATCCTCCGCTGACCATGGAGATGCTTACCGTTCGGGTCATTGACGTCAATCGGGTCATCAGCTTCACGGGTGCTGATTTCGTGACCGATGCCAACCATCCGACTCCCACCACGACTGAAGTCGGGACCGCGACCTCGGGACCGGACCTCCAGGTGTCATACGCTCTCGAGAACGCAGACGTGTTCCTGAGCGGCGGAACCGTGACCGTTCCTCGCAGGAGTGACTGGCGCTGGCATGTGACTCTCTCGGCTGCTACCACCGATCCCCAAGAGGGCTGCTTCGGTTGCTTCGGATCGATGGCCTTTCCCCTGGCCCAATCGTTCCGACCCCCCGAGCGCGACTCGATCTGGGTGGTCTGGGGTGGCAACTCGATCAGCGACCCTGCGATTTACTGAGAGCGACGCATGCATCGCCTTCCCAGTTTCGCCGCCTTCTTGAGTATCCTCATGGGCTCACCGGTCGCAGCGCAGGGATCAGATACCCTCGCGTTGCAGCCCATATCTGCGAGTCACCTGCTCCCTGTGTCTGAAGACTCGATGCCTGCGAGCCACCGGTCAGCCCGAGGTGACGTGGACCGGCCAGTCACGATTACCTACTGCCCGTCGCCGAGCTATCCCATCGCTCTGGCGGAATACGGGTTTGCCGGCTCTGTGGAACTGCAGTACGTCGTGGATACCCTTGGGCGCCCCGAGGTTGAGGACATGAGGGTGCTGGCAACCTCCAACCGGGGGTTCGTGCAGTCGGCTCTTCGGGCAGTTGCCAAGTGCCGCTTTATCCCGGCAGAGAGTGCCGGGCGACCGGTGCGGCAGCTGGTCACGCAACGGGTTGTCTTCAAACAGCGGAGTGGCGCTGATAGTATGCGTTAGTTGGGCAACGACGCACCCCACATTTGCCGCAGGATGCGCCACCGGCCGTCTGCTCCCCGCGCGAGAATCGTAAGATTGGTGCTGCGGCTGGTCTGCGATGATCGGAGCGTGTCCTTCTCATAACGCCAACCCACCGTAGAGATGCCTCGAGTGAAGGCTAGCCGCGGCGTCCCGCCCAG
>CBFGTM010000127.1:0-3153 GCA_965652025.1 uncultured Gemmatimonadales bacterium | reverse complement strand
TAGTCATCGCGAGGGGCAATGACGTCCCATAGTCATCGCGAGGGGCAATGACTTCCCGTAGTCATCGCGAGGGGCAATGACGTCCCATAGTCATCGCGAGGGGCAATGACTTCGCGTAGTCATCGCGAGGGGCCGAAGGCCCCGTGGCGATCCCGTGAAGCTACCAGCGCACCGACAGGCAGCTGAGCCCACCGTCCATCTTGCGGTACTCCGACATATCGATCGCCACGACTTCATGGCCCAGGCCGCGCAGCAACGCCGCGGTCCGGGGAAAGCCTTCAGCGATCAGAATCGCCCCGTTCACCCCGATGCAGTTGGCGGCGTACTCCTCGCCCTTCGGTACCTCCACCACATCCCACCCGCGCAGCGCCTCGTGCCCCGCGATCGCTGCCCAGGCCAACAGCCGCCGCCCGCCCAGCCAGGAGAGTCCCGTCTTGAGGTGCAGCAGGCCCGGTAATTCCCGGATGTCGATCACGCTCGACCCGAAGCCGTGCTCGGTCAGCCACGCGGCCAGGTGAGCAGCCCCTCCCTTATTGGTGCGGTGCGATAGGCCGATGAAGAAGTGCGAGCCGGCCTCACACACGTCGCCGCCGTCCAGGGTCCCGGGTTGAGTGATCCGGTCGAGCTGGGGAAACCAGCGGCCCAGCGCCGCGCCCATTGCCGTCACCTCCCCGGCTCGGCTGGGAGCGCCGGGACGGGTCAGGATCGCGCCCTTGCTGGTGACGATGGCGGCATCCTCCACAAAGGTGGAGTCGGGGAATTCAGAGTCCGGCGGGAGCCGGTCGAGCGAGAGGCCCAGCTTTTCCAGCGCGCGGCAGTAGGCCTCGTGTTGCTCCAACGCGAGCGCCAAGTCGGGATGGCCGAGGCCGGATGAGGTGAGTCCGTCGGCGAAGGTTTCGGCGGGAGGACGGACGATGGCGCGGGTGAATTGCATGAAGAGAGATCCTTCGCTGCGCTCAGGATGACACGCTTTGCGCGGCCTCGTCTACCGACTAGCGACTCGTGACCCGCGACTCGCGACCGCCACCCGATACACCGGATAGCTCAGCGCCAACAAGACCATCGACTTCCAGCTGTGACCCCAGTCGGTCACCACCGATCCGGCGAGAAAGGCCAGCGAGCCCACCAGCGCGAGCCCCGTCGTAAACGGAAATCCGGGCACCCGCCACGGCCTCGGCGTTTCGGGCTCTTTCCGCCGGAGAGCGAACACGCTGGCAAAGGACAGGGTGTAGTTGACCACGAAGAAGAAGGCGCAGAGCGCGAGCACCGACTCGACCGTACCGCTGACGATCAAGCCGGCCGCGACGCCGATGCTGGTCCAGTGCGCCACGCTCGGGGTCCCACCCGGGTTCACCGTCTGCAGCGCGCCGGGGAGCAACCGGTCCCGGCTCATGGCCAGCAGCACCCTCGACGCCATCAGGGCGCAGGCGTTCATGCCGCTCAGGATGGAGACCAGCACGATCAGCCGGATCACCAGATCGCCCCGCTCCCCGAAGAGCGCCTTGCCCGCACTGGCGGCTGCGAAGGGATCGCCCGCCATCGGGCCCACGCCGAGCACCCGCACGAAGGCGACGTTGACCAGGACGTAGATCAGGATGACGAGCAGCACGCCCATCACCATGGACCGGGGGATGTCCCGGCCTGGATTCCTGGTCTCCTCGCCGAAGTAGAGCGGTCCGGTCCACCCGTCGTAGGTGTAGATCACCGACTGCAGCGCCAGCAGGATGGCAGTGACCAGGGCGAAACCGGATGCCAGTGTCGCCGGCGATTGAGCGGCGCCTCCCCCAGGCACCGGGACGAGGAGGCACACCGCAATCAGGCTGCCGAACGCCAGCGCCTTGGAGGCGCTCAGGATCTGCTGGGCGAGATCGCCGACCCGGATGCCGCGCCAGAGCAGGAGCCCGAAGAGCAGCACCAGAGCAACGCCGGCGGGCACTCTCCGCCCGGTCAGCGCGGGGACGAGCGGCTCCAGGTACTCCATGAAGACCATGCCGCCCAGGGCGACCGTCCCGGAGGTGGAGATCCAGTCGCTCCAGCCCACCACGAACCCGGGATACTCGCCCAGCCCTCGTCGCACGATCACGTATTGTCCGCCGGACCGGGCGAACATGGCGCCGGGCTCGGCCAGAGAGGCGGCGCCGAGCAAGGCGTAGAGACCGCCGAGGATCCAGATCCCGATGAAGAGCGCGGGATGGGGCAGCTGCGCGGCCACCTCGCCCGGCGTCCGGAGAATGCCGATCAGGATGGTATTGCCGATCAGCACCGCCACCCCGAAGGAGATGCCGAGCACGCGGTGCAGCGTGCCTCGGCCGGTGGCGGACGCCTCGGCCCGCTGGACGGCGGGGTCCACACGATTGAAGGTTTCGGTCAGCTGGAATCCTGGAAGGGGTGGTCTGTAGGCTACAGGCAGCTTCCCTTCGCCGCCAGGCCGCCCCACATTCTGTCGTCCCAACAAAACTGGGCCATCGTGACCGCCGGGAACTCAGCCGTCACAGCAGCACTGCGCGACCGATATGCTCTCGAGCGCGAGCTGGGGAGCGGCGGCATGGCCACAGTCTACCTTGCCGAAGACCTGAAGCACCGCCGCCAGGTCGCGGTCAAAGTCCTCCGGCCCGAGCTGGCCGCCTCGGTCGGCTCGGAGCGGTTCCTCCAGGAGATCACCACCGCCGCCCGGTTTCAGCACCCCCACATCCTGCCCCTCCTCGACTCGGGCGAGGCGAACGGGTTCCTCTATTACGTCATGCCTTACGTCGAGGGACACAACCTGCGGCACCGGCTGAACCACCACGGGGAGCTCACGGTGCACGAGGCGGTGAAGATCATGATCGAGGTGTGCGACGCGTTGGCCTACGCACACGCCCGCGGCGTGGTCCACCGCGACATCAAGCCGGACAATGTGCTGCTCTCGGGACGCCACGCACTGGTCACCGACTTCGGTGTCGCCAAGGCCCTGAGCGAGGCGACCGGAGGCCATCAGCTCACCAGCGCGGGGGTCGCACTCGGCACGCCCGCCTATATGGCCCCGGAGCAGGCCACCGCCGAGTCGAACATCGATCAGCGGGTGGACATCTACGCGCTCGGTGTGTTGGGCTACGAGCTGATCGCCGGCCGGGCTCCTTTCGTGGGGCGGACCTCGCAGGAAGTTCTCGCCGC
>CBFGTM010000126.1:0-3574 GCA_965652025.1 uncultured Gemmatimonadales bacterium | reverse complement strand
GGCTCCAAGAAGATGGATCGCAAACACCTGGAGCAGATGCGCCAGGCCGGGGTCGAGATCGTGAGGTATCGGCCGCTGCGCTGGTACACTCTCGACCGGGTGAACAAGCGCACCCACCGGAAGATCCTAGTGGTAGACGGCAAGATCGGGTTTGTCGGTGGGATCGGGATTGCCGACCCCTATTCCGGACAGGCCCAGGACAAGGACCACTGGAGAGACTCTCAGTTCCGCTTCGAGGGGCCGGTCGTCGCTCAGCTGCAGGCGGATTTCCTCGACAACTGGATCAAGACCGGAGGTGCGCTCTTGGACGGACCAGCGTACTTCCCCCGGCTGGACTCGGTCGGTCCTCAGATGGCCCAGGCATTCCACAACTCGCCGGGCGACGGAGTGGAGAGTCTCCGACTCATATATCTCTTGGCGATCTCCACAGCTACGGAGAGAATCCTGATCGCGAACCCCTATTTCGTCCCCAACAACCTTTTGGTGGAGATGTTGGTGGAGGCCCGCCGGCGCGGAGTGGACGTCGAGGTCATCGTGCCGGGACCGATTCTCGATGCCGAAATCGTGCGCCGAGCATCGAAGGCTAAGTGGGGACCACTGCTCGAGGCCGGGGTCAAGATCTACGAGTACCAGCCCACGTTCTATCACGCCAAGGTGATGGTGGTGGACGACTGTTGGGTCTCGGTAGGGTCGACCAACTTCGACAACCGCTCCTTCCGGCTGAATGATGAGTCGAACGTCAACGTATTCGACCAGCGGTTCGCGCGGGAGCAGGCCCGGGTCTTCGCGGAGGATCGGGCCCGCTCCACGCAAGTGACCCTGGAGGAGTGGCGCCGCCGGCCGATCACCGAGAGGTTGGAGGAGTTGGTCGGGAGAATGGTGAGGCATCAGTTGTAAGCGGGTAAGCGGGTAAGCGGAAGGGATACTACCATGCGCAGGAAGAGCACTGTTGCGAGAAACGCGCTCAAGGGTGCCGTTGCGGGAGCAGTGGCCACCTGGGTGCTGGATCTGGTCACGACCTATATGTACGAGCATGAGGGACGGCCGGAACGGGAGCGGGAAGACCTGGTCCGGGCCGGCCGATCCGCCTACGAGAGTGCCGCCGAACGGGTGGCGCACCTGCTGGGCCGAGAGCTGAGTGAGGAGGAACGCCAGCGACTGGGAATGGCCATCCACTGGCTGCTGGGCATCGGAGCCGGAGTGGCTTACGCCGTGTATGGTCGCAAGGTCCCGTCGTTCAGGCGGGCCGGCGGCGGAGGGTTCGGCACCGCATTCTGGGCCGCGGTCGATGAAGGCATGGTCAGCTTGCTAGGGCTCACGCCTCCGCCAAAGGCGTTCCCCTGGCAGACCCATGCGCGGGGGCTGGCCGGTCATCTGGCCTATGGGGTCGCGGCCGAGCAGACGCTTCGGGTACTCGATGCGGTAGCCTGAGGAGGACGTAGCTTCCATTCCTACCCGCGCGGGCCCACATTCTGTCGCTCCCACCAGGCCCGCTCGTGACTGCTGTCAGTTCGGCTCTCGCCGCAGCCTTGCAGGATCGCTACCGCATCGAGCGCGAGCTCGGCAGCGGCGGTATGGCTATCGTGTATCTCGCCGAAGATCTCAAGCACCGCCGTAGAGTCGCCCTGAAGGTTCTGCGGGCGGAGCTTTCGGCCACCATGGGACCGGAGCGCTTCCTGCGGGAGATCGAGGTGGCGGCCCGACTGCAGCACCCCCACATCCTCCCGCTCCATGATTCGGGCGAGGCCCAGGGATTCCTCTACTATGTGATGCCCTTCGTGGACGGGCACAATCTCCGTCATCGGGTCAGCCACCAGGGCGAGCTGCCTATCAACGAGGCGGTGAAGATCCTGATCGAGGTGACTGATGCGCTGGCCTATGCCCACTCCCAGGGAGTGGTGCACCGCGACATCAAGCCGGAAAACATCCTGCTCTCGGGTCGCCATGCGCTGGTCACCGACTTCGGCGTCGCCAAGGCGGTGAGCGAGGCCACTGGCCGCCAGGCACTGACCACGGCCGGCGTCGCCCTCGGCACCCCGGCTTACATGGCCCCGGAACAGGCGGCGGGCGAGCCTCATATCGACCAGCGGGTGGACATCTACGCCCTCGGCGTGCTGGGCTACGAGCTGGTCTCGGGCCGTCCTCCCTTTACCGGGCGCACTTCCCAAGAGGTGCTCGCGGCACACGTCACCCAGCCGCCATCTCCGCTCTCTCATCATCGGCCCGCCTGCCCCGCCGAGCTCGAGGCCGTGATCATGAAGTGCCTGGCGAAGCGGCCGTCCGATCGCTGGCAGACCGCCGATGAGCTCCTGGCTCAGCTCGAGCCGCTGGCCACGCCCAGTGGCGGCTCCACACCTACCGCCACCCGCCCGATGAAGACGGTAAGTACCAGCCTCGCTGCGTACCGCCGTACCCGCTGGATCGGAGTCGCGGTACTGCTCCTCGCACTGGCTGGAGCGCTGCTGTTCGGGCTGAACCATCGGTCGCGAGAGATCCGGCTGGGCCGGCGGCTGCAGATCACCCTGGCGTCGGGTATGGAGCTGGATCCCGCGCTCTCTCCCGATGGAAAGCTGGTGGCGTTCGCGACCGGTCCTCTCGGCCGCACCCGGCTCTACGTGCGGCAGGTCGAGGGTGCTGCTCCCGTGGCGATCACGCCGGAAGGTCAAGGCTTCGCCCGGATGCCGCGATGGTCTCCCGACGGAGAGCGGCTGGTCTTCAGCTCGAACCGGGGAATCGAGATTGTCGCGGCGCTGGGCGGAACGCCCCGCCTGCTGGTACCGCTGCCTCCGGGCGACTGGCTGGACGCCGCCTGGTCGCCGGACGGCCAATCACTGGTGTACGGCTCGGGAGATTCGGTGCTGGCTCGAGCCGTCAATGGCACTGCTACGCGAGGTCTGGCGCGACTGGCTGAGCCGCACTCGTGCAGCTGGTCAGGCGACGGACGGTGGGTCGCCTGCGTCTCGGGCAATAGCCAGTTCGTGCGCAACGAGGACTTCGGCAACATCGCCAGCAGCAGCATCTGGGTGCTGCCGGCAAGTGGCGGAGAACCCATCAGGGTGACCGATGAGCAGTGGCACAACACCAGCCCCGCCTGGCTTCCCGGCCGCTCTTCACTGCTCTATGTCTCCAACCGGGACGGCGGACGGGACCTGTATCAGGTCGACCTGACCCGGTCCGGCCATCCGGCCGACGAGGCGGTCCGCCTGAGTACCGGTCTCAACGCCGCGACGGTGAGTGTGGCTGCAGCCGGGAACCGAATGGCGTACGCCAGCTTCACCCGGATCTCGAATGTCTCAGTGCTAGGGATTCCCGGCTCCGGCAGTGTGAGCCTGAGCCGAGCTCAGCCGGTGACGACCGGGAGCCAGGAGATCGAGGGGTTCGATCCGTCGCCTGATGAACACTGGCTGGCGTTCGACTCCAACCGGGGCGGGGCCCAGCAGCTCTATCGGATGCCCTTGCCGGGCGGCGAAGTGGAGCAGTTGACCAGCGGCGAGGTCCCCTGCCTCGCTGCAGCATACTCGTTCGATGGACGGGAGCTGCTCTTTCACAGCTTTCGGGACGGAGTTCGCCAGCT
>CBFGTM010000125.1:0-4013 GCA_965652025.1 uncultured Gemmatimonadales bacterium | reverse complement strand
CCGCGGATCGAAGGCGAGGCGATGCGCTACTGCCCCAACGTGTCCTGCCCTGCCCGGGTGCTGGAGGGGATCGTGCACTTCGCCTCCCGAGGCGCGATGGACATTCGGGGCCTGGGCTACGAGCGGGTGCGGCAACTGCTGGACGAGGGGCTGATCCGGAATGTGGCCGACCTCTACACCGAGGTCAGCTCGGAAAAGCTGGTGCAGCTGGAACGCTACGCCAAACAGTCGGCCGACCAGCTGGTCGCCGCGATCGAGGCCTCCAAGCAGCAGCCGCTCTCGCTGCTCATCTTCGGGCTCGGCATCCCCCACGTAGGCTTCACCGCGGCTCAGTTACTCGCGCGGCGGTTCGGCAACCTCGACGCGCTGGCCGAAGCGGCACGCGGGGAGAAGCTGGGCGGGATCCCGGGGATCGGGCCGGTGATCGCCAAGTCGGTCAGCGCGTTCTTCAACGAGTCGCGCAACCAGGAGCTGCTGAAACGGCTCAAGGCCGCGGGCATGAACCAGGTCGAGCCCCACGCGGCGAGCGCGGACGGGGTGCTGTCCGGGAAGACCTACGTTTTGACGGGCAGTCTGCCGACACTATCCAGGACCCAGGCGACCACGCTGATCGAGCAGGCCGGAGGACGGGTGGCGGGCAGCGTGAGCAAGAAGACCGACGCGCTGGTCGCGGGCGATGACGCCGGGAGCAAGCTGGAGAAGGCCAAGTCGCTGGGTGTGGAGGTCATCGATGAAGCGGAGCTGCTTAAGCGGGTAGGCGGGTAGGTGGGTAAGCGGGTAGCGCTTTGACTCGAACTCTTGCGATCAGTTTCCAGATCGTGGTGGCCAGTGCGGCTCCAGCTCGCCCGCAAGGCGTCCCTGCCTCGCATCACACTTACGTGCTGGTGCATGGCGCTATGGGCGGCAGTTACGCCTGGCGGGCGGTCGATTCGATGCTGACTCTCCGCGGTCATCGGGTGGTCCGGCCGTCCCTGACCGGGCAGGGAGAGCGGGTCCATCTCTCCTCGCCCAACATCGGTTTGGGCACCCACATCGATGATGTGGTGAACGCCATCCTCTGGGAAAACCTGCGCGACGTGGTGCTGGTGGGGCACAGCTACGGCGGGATGGTGATTGCGGGCGTCGCCGACCGGATCCCCGAGCGGATCGGGCGACTGGTGTACTTGGATGCGTACTTGCCGGATTCGGGCGAGACCGCGCTCGAGCTGGCCGAATCCATCGGCGCGACGTTTATTCGGGCCAGGAGTCGGGGTGGATTCATCATCTCCACCGGGGAAGCCGATGATCGCGCTATTCCCAGAGACGTGCCTCAGTCGCTCCGCACCTTTACCGACACCCTGCGCCTGGTGAACCCTGCTGCCCGCCGGATCCCGGGGACCTACATCCTGACCGTCGAGGCCGGCAAGACGTCCGACGCCTTTGACCGGTTCGCAGCTCGGGCCAGAAAAAGAGGCTGGCCCGTGATCCGAATGACGGCGGACCATGTGCCGGAGCGCTCAGCGCCGGAGGCGCTGGTCAGGTTATTGGAGGAGAGTGCCAAATCGCTTAGTATTCGCGGTCCAACGCGCGACCGCCGGATTGCTTCGGAGCCTACGGTCCTCGCAATGACTTCTAATCAGACCTCGATATGATCGATCAGGCACCGGGTTCGAAGCCGACAGGACTCAGGTTGGGACGGCGCGTGATCCATCAGCTCCGGGCTTCGCTGGAGCGCGATGCCGGGATCCAGGCTGCCACCCATCTCCAGGAAGCCGGCTTTGCCGGAGGCGAGGAGCTGTACCATGAATTCGCCGCCTGGCTGGCCGAAGAGAAGAAGGTGGATCCGCCGGCCGATCTCGACGTGCAGTTCCTGGGCGAGGTGCTCTCGGAGTTCTTCGAGCAGGAGGGTTGGGGCAAGCTCTCCTCCATGCCACTGGGCGAGGCGGTGATGGCGCTCGACTCGGCCAACTGGGCCGAGGCGCTGGACCATGCCCAGGTGGATTTTCCCTCCTGTCACCTGAGCTGCGGGCTGCTGGCCGATTTTCTGGGCCGGCTGTCGCAGGGATCCGTAGCTGTCATGGAAGTGGAGTGCCGCTCCCGTGGCGACGCCCGCTGCCGGTTTCTGGCCGGCGCGCCGGAAACACTGGGGATCCTGTACGACCGGATGGCTTTAGGAGCGGGGTATCTGGAGGCGCTGACGGGTGGAGGGACGGAGGGACGGAGAGGCGGAGGGTAAGCGGCGGGATCGCCACGCGGGCTGCGCCCGCTCGCGATGACTGACCGCCTGACCGTCCGACCGACTGACCGCCCGACCGCCCGACCGCCTACGTCCTTTTCACCAGCTTAATCCCCCCCGATCCCGTCTCGATATCGATCTTTCCTCTTCCGTCGCCGATGCGGCCGGTGAGGTGATCCCGCGCATGCCGAGTGACCGCGACCTCGAAGTCGGTCTCGATGTCGCCGCTCGAGGTCTCGATGTCCACCTCGGCGCCCAGGGTCGGCGGGACCTTGAGGGTGATGTCGCCCGAGCCGGTCTCCACGCTCAGATTCCATAGCTCACCGGTCAGGTCCGCGGTCACCGCTCCGCTGCCCGTCTCCAGCTGCACCTGTCCCGCGCTCATCGCCCCCGCCTGGATGTCGCCAGAGCCGGTCTCGACCGAGACCTGATTGCTTCGGAGATCGCTGGCCGAGACCTCGCCCGAGCCGGTCGTGATCGAGACGTCTTCGCCCCTGACATCGGAGACGGCCACGGCGCCGGAGCCGGTATCCACCGACAAATCGCCCCGCGACTGGGTGACCCGGACCTCGCCCGAGCCCACGTCGATCCGGAGCTCGCCCCGGGTGTTGGAGGTGGTGACCGGGGCCGACGCGGCGCTCACCGTGAGATCCCCTTCCACGTTGGTCACCGACACCTTGCCCACCGCGAGATAGACCGAGAGCTGCTTGCCGCTGGGAACGGTGATCCGGAGATCGGCAAAGGCGTCGAGGCCGCCTCGCCCCCGGATATCCACGTGCCGCCCCTCATCCCGGCGCTCGTCGTCGTCGTGGTCGTCGCCGAAGGTGCCATCCTCCCGGACCCGGAGCTGGGTGGACGAGCCGCTGGAGAGACGGGAGTACTGGATCCGGTCGGAGGGATAGAGGAACCGGAGGGTCTGGTGTCCCTCGATCTCGCTCCGGACCACCTTGATCTTGGCCCCCTCGGACCCGCCCCGGGTCACCTCGGCGGCGATGCCGGGTCCGCCACCGGCCTCGATCTTGACCTCGCCGGCCAGGTTGTAGATGGCGATATCGTCACCCAGGACCGTATAGCGCTCGGGTTGCTGGGCGGCCAGCCGCCCCGAGAGGGCCGGAACGAAGATGAATATGGGGATCCAGCGGGTTGGTCGGGTCATGGGCACCGGCATGGAGATCACTCCGCAATGAGGAAACTGGCGCTTTAGACGGATCTTAGGCCCGGAAGGTTGCAGCGGTTCCCGGTCTAGCGCCGCCCCGGCCAGGCCATATAGTACAGGCTCCGGCCGGTGTGGCCGGTTCCCCAGGCAGGCCACTTGATCGACATACTGCCGCGGCTCTCTGCCGCCTTCTCCTCCCAATATGCCATCGAGCGCGAGCTCGGCCATGGGGGGATGGCTACGGTCTACCTGGCCCAGGACCTGAAGCACCACCGCCGGGTCGCCCTCAAGGTCCTCCGTCCCGAGCTGACCGCCGCGCTCGGTCCCGAGCGGTTCCTCCGCGAGATCCAGACGGCCGCCGGGTTTGACCATCCTCACATTGTCCCGGTCTACGATTCCGGAGAGGCGCAGGGTCTTCTCTACTATGTGATGCCGTACGTGGGAGGCGAGTCCCTCCGGCGGCGCCTGAGCCAGGAAGGCCGGCTCCCGATCGACCATGCGATGGAGATCGCCTGCGAAGTTGCCAACGCGCTGGCTTACGCCCACGGGCGGGGCATCGTGCACCGCGACATCAAGCCGGAGAACATTCTGCTCGCGGAAGGCCATGCGAGGGTGGCTGATTTCGGGATTGCCCTGGCGATC
>CBFGTM010000124.1:0-4274 GCA_965652025.1 uncultured Gemmatimonadales bacterium | reverse complement strand
TGGATAATCCGCATGCGGCTCACAGCCTTGCAGGGAATTGTTCTGCTCACCGTCCCCGCGCTTCTGGCGGCCCAGACCAGCGCGCCACTGACCCGGGCCGCGGCTACCATCACCGCCAAAGATGTTGCCCACCGGATTGGGATCATCGCCCACGACTCGATGATGGGGCGGGATACGCCGAGTCCGGGTCTGGAGCGCACGGCCGAGTATGTCGCCGGCCAGTTTCGCCACTTCGGCCTCCGGCCCGGTGGGGATGACGGCTCCTGGCTGCAGCACTATCCGATTCGCCGGCACCGGCTCGATCTGGATCGCTCCTGGGTAGTGTTCGCCACCGACAAGGGTGTGGACTCGGCGGGGTTTACTGAGACCGCCCGATACGACGGGGGACCGATTCCTGAGAAATCAGTGAGAGGGACTGCGGTCCTGGTGGGAGGCAATCACACTGCCGAATCGGTGGAGAAGGTGCAGGTGAAGAACAAGGTGGCGCTCTTTATCCCCGCCGTTGGTGCCGACCCCGAAACCATGCAGCAGGTGCTGCGGGTTCTCTACCTGTCCGCCCCAAAAGCGCTGGTGGTGGTGAGCAGCCTCGATTCGGCGACCTTTGCCCGCCAGCTGCCCCGGCACGCCCCCGAGCGCACTGTCGTCGGGCTGCCACCCGACCGACCGGTGGCAGTCCAGGTCGCGGCGCGAGCGATCTCCGGCTCGCTCGCCAATGCCGGCGTCAATCTGGACCAGATGCGCACCTCCACCCAGCCCGTGGCCCGTGAGCTGCGAGGGCTCGAGGTAACGCTCGCCCTGAGCGACTCAACGACCTCCGCTTTATCGGCTGCCAACGCGGTGGGCATCCTGGAAGGCTCGGACCCGACCCTCAAGAACGAGTACTTGGTGTACTCGGCTCACATGGACCACATCGGGATCACCCCGGGGCGGGCCGACAGCATCAACAACGGAGCCGACGACGATGCCTCCGGCACCGTGGGCGTGATGGAGCTGGCGGAGGCATTCAGCCGCCCGGGAGCCAGGCCCAGCCGGTCGGTCATCTTTCTGACTGTGAGTGGAGAGGAGAAGGGCCTCTGGGGCAGCAACTTCTTCACCACTCACCCTCCGGTGCCCATAGAGCAGATCGTGGCTGACATCAACATTGACATGATCGGTCGCAACTGGGCGGATACCATCGTGGCGATCGGGAAGGAGCACTCGGATCTCGGAGCTACGCTGAACCGGGTGAACGCCGCCCATCCGGAGCTGAGGATGACCGCGATCGACGACCGGTGGCCGGCGGAGAGGTTCTATTTCCGCTCGGACCACTACAACTTTGCCCGGCGGGGCGTGCCGATTCTGTTTTTCTTCAATGGAGTTCACGAGGACTACCACGAGGTCACCGACTCACCGGAGAAGATCAACAGTGAGAAGGAGGCGCGCATTCTCAAGCTGCTCTTTTACCTCGGAACCGAGATCGGCAATGCGACCAAGCGGCCGGAGTGGAATGCGGAATCGCGGAAGGAAATTGTGGAGGAGACGCCATAAGCTCACTCCGACTCTCCGCCACTCCGCCCGTCCGCCCTTGTCAACAAGACCCCCGCAACAATGAGCACCGCACCCACTCCCTGGAGTGGATGCGGGCGCTCGCCCAGCAGAATCCAGGCGCCGGCAACGGCGAACAAGGGCGTCACACACATGTAGATCGCGGTGCGGGTACCCCCGACCGCTTTCACACTCCGATTCCACAGCAGGTACGCGACCACCAGGGACAGCACAGCCGCGTAGGCCAGACCAGCCCAGCTCTCCAGCCGGGTGGTGCCCCAGTCCAGGTGGAACAGTCCAGGAATACCCACCAGCACCAGGCCCGGCGTACCAGCGAGGGTGGTAACCGTCGTGACCTGAAGCGAGCTGATTCCCGGCGGTACCGCCCGAAGTCCCACCGTGTATCCGGCCCAGCAGAGCACGGCCAGCACCGTGAGCGCGTCGCCCAGCAGCGTGGTGGCACTGAAGCCGACTCCCCGCGTCGCAATGACCATCACCACTCCGATGGTACCGAGCGCGATGCCCAGGCTCATGCGTCCGGTGATCCGCTCCAGGCCAAGCACCCCGGCCATCAGCGCCACCACGGTGGGGACGGTTGAAAGAATCAGCGAGCTGTTGGTAGCGGTGGTGTGGTTCAGTCCCACCGTAAAGGCGAGCTGGTAGCAGGTGTTCCCCAGCAGCCCGAGAAGAACGAGCAGCCTGAAGGCGGACCCGGGTATGCGGAGCGGGCCTTCGGTCAGTCGAAGGATCAGCCAGAGAAGCAGGCTGGAGACGACGAAGCGGATCGCCGTAAAGGGCAGTGGCGGAATCTGCGCCAGAGCCAACTTGGTGATACTGAAGTTGAGACCCCAGATCAGGCATACGAGCAGCATCGCGGCATCGTCTCGGAAGCGAGACGCGGGAACGCGGGGACGCGGGGAAGCGGGGACGTCGGCAGATTGCGCCGGCTTTGCGGTAACCATCGCTAAAGAGTAATGAGGTAGAGCTTCCCCGCCTCCCCGCTTCCCACCGCCCAAAGGGCGCCCGCCCCCCCTATCTTCCCCCCATGCGCCAATCCCGAATTCGAAACTTTTGCATCGTTGCCCACATCGACCATGGGAAATCGACGCTCGCCGACCGGCTGATCGAGGCGACCGGCGCGGTCGAGAAGCGCCAGATGCGGGATCAGCTGCTCGATACCATGGATCTCGAGCGGGAGCGGGGGATTACCATCAAGCTCAACGCCGTCCGGATGACCTACACGGCTCGCGACGGCAGCGAGTACGAGCTCAACCTCATCGATACACCGGGACACGTCGACTTCACGTACGAAGTCTCCCGGTCTCTTGCAGCTTGTGAAGGCGCGATTCTGGTGGTGGACGCCTCCCAGGGCATCCAGGCCCAGACTCTGAGCAATCTCTTCCTGGCGCTCGATGCCGGGCTGGAGATAATTCCGGTGCTCAACAAGATCGATCTGCCGGGAGCCGAGCCCGAACGGCGGGCCCAGGAGATAATGGACCTGATCGGCGCGAAGCGCGAGGAGATCCTGGCAGTCTCCGCCAAAGAGGGAACCGGCATCCCCGAGCTGCTGGAGTCCGTGATCGCCCGAGTGCCGGCGCCAAGAGGCCAGGAGGATGCCCCGCTTCGGGCGTTGATCTTCGATTCCTATTACGACAGGTACCGGGGCGCGGTGCCCAGCATCCGGGTGGTTGACGGCGTGGTGCGCGAGGGCATGGAGATCGCCTTCGGCGCTCACCCGGATGACGTGCACCACGTGGACGAGGTGGGTTACCTGCAGCTGGGCCAGCATCCCACCGGCGAACTGGTGGCGGGAGAGGTGGGCTACCTGGTGGCCAGTCTGCGGGATGTACGGGATGCCCGGGTCGGCGACACGATACTCGATGCCTCCAACCGCGCGACCGAGCTGCTGCCCGGGTACCGCGACGTCAAGTCCATGGTCTTCGCGGGAGTCTACCCCACGGACTCCGATCAGTATGAAAACTTGCGCGACGCGCTGGAGAAGCTGCGGCTCAACGACGCCAGCCTGCATCACGAGCCCGAGTCGTCCACCGCACTGGGATTCGGCTTCCGCTGCGGCTTTCTCGGGCTGCTGCACATGGAGATCGTGCAGGAGCGGCTGGAGCGGGAGTTCGATCTGGACCTGATCACTACCGTCCCGACCGTGGAGTATCACGTGTACCGGACGGATGGCGAGATGATCCTGCTGGAGAACCCGACCAACCTGCCGGATCCGGCCAGCATCGACCGGATCGACGAGCCTTATGTGAAGGCCAGAATCATGGCTCCGGCGGAATACATCGGCGGGATCATGAAGCTGGGCCAGGAGCGGCGAGGGGTGTACAACGGCATGCACTACATCGACACCTCGCGGGTGGAGTTCGACTTCGAGTTCCCCTTGGGTGAGATCGTGCTGGACTTTTACGACAAGCTCAAGTCACTGAGCCGGGGCTATGCCTCGTTGGACTACGAGACATCGGATTATCGGGAGTCGGACCTGGTCAAGCTGGACCTGCTGATCAACGGGGACCCGGTCGACGCCTTCAGTGTGATCATCCACCGGGACAAGGCGCAGGAGTACGGACGCAAGGTGGCGGAGAAGCTCAAGGAGCTGATTCCTCGCCAGCTGTATCAGGTCGCCATTCAGGCCGCGATCGGGAACAAAATCATTGCCCGGGAGACGATCTCCGCCTTCCGCAAGGACGTGCTCGCCAAGTGCTACGGCGGCGACATCACTCGCAAGCGCAAGCTCC
>CBFGTM010000123.1:0-4290 GCA_965652025.1 uncultured Gemmatimonadales bacterium | reverse complement strand
GGCACCTTGGCCAGCGCCTTTCCAATGGCCTCCTCCAGCGCCGGCGAAACGCTCCGCCGAACTACCGACAGAGAGGGTGGCGGTTCAGCTATGTGTCGAGCAATCACTGCCTGTGGAGTGCCACCCATAAACGGAGGAGCGCCTGAGAGCATCTCATACAGAACGCAGCCGAGCGCATAGATGTCGGTGCACCCGTCCAGCTGCTTTTGACCCGCGGCCTGTTCCGGACTCATGTACAGCGGCGTGCCGATTACGAGGTTTCCGGAGGTAATCGCCTCTTCTCCTGCGGCCTCGATGGCTCGCGCGATGCCGAAGTCAAGCACAATCGCGCGCTCGCCGTCGAGCAGGATGTTCTCGGGTTTGATGTCTCGGTGGACATACCCTCGCTCATGCGCGTAATCCAGGCCAGCGGCCACATTCCGGACAATCTCGAAGGCGTCCTCAAGGGGAAGCTGGGGCTGGCGCCGTAGGCGGGTACGAAGGCTCTCCCCCTCCACCAGAGGCATGGTGTAGTACAGGGTGTCGCCTTCACCGCCCGAGTCCAGAAGAGGAACGATGTTGGGATGGGAGAGACGAGCCGCGATCGCAATCTCGCGTTGAAACCGTTCCGGGCCGAGCAGGGGAGCCACATCGGGGCGGAGAAACTTGACTGCGACGTACCGGTCTAATCGCCGGTCATAGGCGCGATAGACCGTCCCCTGGGCACCCGACCCCAGCTCAGCTTCGAGCTGGTAGCGACTGCCAAGCACGTCTTGAAGATTTGGTTGGGCCTGCACCAATTGGCTCTCCAGGAAGCAACACTACGTTACGGCTTCTGTAACTGGCAGTCCAGACCGTCAGACCAGATGCTCGCGGAGCCTTCCTCCCTGAAGCCTTTGGTGATGCTCTCGGATGTCGCCGCCCGGCTCTAACTCCGAACGCTCACTCAGCGACAACAGCCTATTTTGACGCAGTTGCCCCAGGTAGCCATGATCCACATCCGCAGGTCCAGGCTCGAGTGGCCGCCGGGGGTTTCAACGTCCCCGTAGCCCGCACTGTCGAAGACCCACCGCGCCAGCGAGGTGTTGAGGGGCTCCTGCCCCGGATGCTTGTCGATGACGAGCGGGCGGTGAGCTACCACGGCCGGACCCCGGCCCTCCCGCAATGCCCGGGCCGAGATGTAGAGGGAACGGCCCCGGGAAAGTGTCTTGTTCTCGGTCCGCACCGAGTCCACCGCCCAATACAGCGTGTCGCCAACGCGAAGATTCAGCGGGGCGTAGTCCTGCGTGGAATCGCGATTGATGATCGTCGCTATGATGCGCCCCGGCCCGGTGGCGAGGCTCTTTTCGCTGTTCTGGTGGCTCCTGCGCTCGGGATACACGGCGACCCGCGGGCCCGGCCTGCATGCATCGGGACAGCCGAGCAGCAGGTTCTGATCGTCACCCACCCCGTCCCGATGGTCGAACTCCAGCACGCCCAGGTAGCTTCGAATACTGTCGGCGCTGACCTTGTCGAACGGGGTCACGAATTCAGGGGCGGGCACACCGCCGGCGCAGCCGATCGCGGCGCAGCCGAGCACCAGCAGGCGGACATATGTCCTTGCCATACCATCCTCCGGGGGTTGTGGGTGGTGAATCAGGACTAGCCTGCGATAGCCCGCATCTTCCTCAGTGTTGGCTCCAGCTCCGGATCGGCATCGGACCAGAGAACCAGTACTTTCCTCGACCATTCCCGCGCGGTGTCTGTCTCGCCGCGCCGGGCCGCCAGCTCAGCCCGAAGCGCCATGCCGCGCACCAGGGTGGCTGTTTGAGGGAGTTGATCGAGCAGGTAAGTGCCCAGTGTAGGAAGTGCGTTGAGTGAGAGATCGAGCCGCCGCACGGCGCCGGTGGTGTCACGCAGTTGCAGCAGCAGGATGGCTTCGTGGTAGGTGGCGTCGAAGGCAACATCTCCCGGCCGGGTGGTGCGCCGCAGCGAATCCAGCTCGCTGAAGCTTCTCCGTAGCGCCGCGGTGTCGCCCTGGGTGAGCAGCCACTGCATCGCCAGCAAGTAGTTACCTCCCGCCTTCGGACGATGCACCGGCCGGGGGCCCCGCTCGGGAAACGCGAGCACGGCCGGGATATCCAGCAGCGCCTGCTGGGTCACCCGCCGGAGGCTCGGCTCCACGTAGCTGGGAATAAGCCGCTCGACCCGCCGTTCCAGCTCGATCAGACTGTCCCTCGGCGTGCCGAACGAGGCATAGGCAAACAGAGCCAGCGCGGCGTCGGTGAGTGGGAGGGGGACGGTGACCTCTTCCCAGTCCGAGGTGAGGAAAGTGAAGTCGGGCGCTGCCCGCCGCTGCAGCCGCGCCGCCAGGTGTATGTGGCCGGTCAGCGCCGCCAGGCCGCGCAGCTGGCGGGCATCGTCCATGTTGGGATTGGGATTGGCCGCCAACATCGAATCGGCCAGCGCCCGCGCCGCTGCCAGCTGTTCCGACTTGACCAGGAACCGCACTTCCATATTGGACAGACGCAGCGCCTGATGGCGATCGGTCGCGGTGGCACGGGCCCGGCGGACCTCGCTCAGCGCGGAAAGATTCTTCTTCCTTCCCAGGGTCAGCTCCCCCATCGTCTCCAGCACCAGCGCCATGGTCTCATGGGCCTCGGCCCGCCGGGGAAAGGCCGCCACCCAGGTGGTCGCGATCTCCCGCATCAGCTCCCGGCTGCGGCCCACCGCCGCGTTGAGGCTGGCCGGAATGGCGCCCGGCGCTGCAGCGACGACGTCGGCAATAGGGTGGGGAATGAATTGCAGCGTATCCTGCTCCATCCCCGGAAAGGCGCCGAAGCGCACGGTGTCCGGCGTCAGGGCATAACCCTGCCGAATCTGATTGGATTCGGTATAGAGCAGCGCCGGCAGGCGGCCGAAGGCTTCGCCCCGGAACGCGAGATGCACCGAGGGCACGATCTCGAGCGCCCGGCGGTAGGCCGATACCGCGCCGTAGTAGCTGCCGCGGAACTTCCAGCCGGAGGGACTCGCGGCATCGCGCACCACCAGCGGATCCTTCCCCTGACAGTCTCCCAGCCCGAACCAGGCGGTAAAGTCGAGTGAGTCCCGCGCGATCAGCTTGCGGAACTCATCGCATGCTTGCGGATAGCGTCCTTCGGAAAGATCCAGCAGCCCCTCGGCCATGCCACGGTCGCGCGGGGCCAGGCTGTCTTCCGAAGCCAGCGCGCCGGCGGCGAGCTGTCGCCATGACCTGGCCTCCTCACCGGTCCAGGCCATGACCTGGGCCAGCCACAGCTGGGCCATCCCGTAGGTGGGATCGATCGCAAGGGCGCGCTGCAACCGCGTCCTGGCCGAATCCAGCTGCCAACGCTGTAGTGCGAGGTAGCCATCCTGGAACGCACGCCAGGCGGGGAGCGACAGCCGCCCGCCGCCCCGAGGCGGGGCCCCCGGCGCCGCCGCGCCGCCAACCAACAGCGAGTCGGCCAGTTCCCGGAAGCGGGCCTCGACGTCGCTCAGGTCCGGCGCGATGCGGATGGCGTGCTCCCGAATCAGGCGCGATGAGCCCGAGGGATCGTACAGCAATCCCCGGACGTAGACCGTGTCTTTGAACTCCCACACCTCTCCTACCACCACGCGCCCGGCCCGGCGCTCCCGCGCGATGGCCAGGCCGTCGCTGATGCTGGTCGTGCGGCCGCGACGCTCCCGGGCATCGGCCACCCAGAGCGGGTCCACCATCTGCACTCCCCGCCAGCGGGCCAGGGCGTCGTGCAGCAGCGACTCGCACTGGTCTCCGTTGAGCAGCCGCGGAGCCGACTCGGCCCGGTGCCGGAAGGGCAACACCATATAGAGCGACTGATCCATGACCGGCGCGCCGCGGCGGTGGAACGCGGTGGCAGTGAAGGCGGCTGCCAGGGTGAGCGCGCCGACAGCGGCCCAGCCGATCCGAGAGAGCCTCTGCCGGCGCGGGAGGACCGGTATCGGAAGCGTGGTCGCCTCCGACTCCGTCGGGGTAGTGTGCCGGGGAAGCGCTGCCTCGAATTCCCCCGCGGTGGCGAACCGGTCGGCCGGTGATTTCTGGAGCGCCTTCGTCACTACCTGCTCCAGCCGGGCCGGGACCTCCGGTCGCTTGGACCTGACCAGGGGGGCGGAATCGAGGGCGTGCTGCGATGCGACCGACTGCGGGCTGGGTCCCCGGAACGGCGGCTCGCCGGTAAGCATCTCGTACAGCACACAGCCCAGGCTGTAGAGATCGGATCTGCCGTCGATCCTACGGTCCCCCGCCACCTGCTCGGGGCTCATGTACAGCGGAGTCCCCAGAATGAATCCGGT
>CBFGTM010000122.1:0-4443 GCA_965652025.1 uncultured Gemmatimonadales bacterium | reverse complement strand
TCACCAGCGCCGGAACCGACCCCGGAACCGCCTCAGAGAAGGAGAGCGTAGCGTTGCGCCCTGACATCGTGCCCGGAGCCGCCTTTCCCGACTACGAGCTGCCCGACCACACCAGCACCCCTCGCCGGCTAAGCGAGCTGCAAGGCGAAGACCCGCTGATCCTCACGCTCGCCCGTGGCCACTACTGCCCCAAGGAGCACCAGCAGCACCTGGAGCTCGCCGCGTTCTACCCCAAGATCGCGGTGGCGTATACCCAGATCGCCACGATTTCTACCGACGACCACCATACGACGCAGGAGTTCCGGGCCTCGGTCGGCGCCCAGTGGCCCTTCCTGTCCGACCCCGAGCGGACGGTGCAGCGGGACCTCGACATCCAGGAGTACACCGACCCCGAGCACAACCCGATGATCCCGCACACGCTGGTACTCAAACCGGGCCTGGTCATCCACCGCATCTACAATGGCTACTGGTTCTGGGGTCGCCCCTCGGTGGTGGACCTGTGGCACGACCTGCGGGAAGTGACCAGGGAGATCCGTCCCGATTGGGACCTGAGCAAGCCAGAACTCCGCGAGGCCTGGGACCGAGGCGACTGGTCACCCTTCCACGGCTGGAACAAGCGGTCCGACCAGGAGCGAGCGGCGGCGTTCAGATCACCGCGCTAGGGAAGAGGCGGCCTCCCTCGCGAGGCTCGGGGCAAGCTCTGGATGCAGCGAAAGGATTGAGGAGAACGGAGAAGACGGGACTCACAGGGACCTCACGAGGAGAAGATCATGACTGCGACCAGCACGATCCAACAACGCAGGGAGCGGGTAGCTGACAAGAATGCCATTCGTCCGTTTCAGGTGAATGTTCGGGACGCGGACCTTGCCGATTTGCGCAGGCGCATAGAGGCGACTAGGTGGCCCGACCGAGAAACGGATGAATCGCAGGGTGTGTCGCTCGCGACGATGCAGGAGCTCGCGCGCTATTGGGCGACAGAGTACGACTGGCGCAGGGTCGAGGCGAGGCTGAACGCGCTACCGCAGTTCATCACCGAGATCGATGGGGTCGACATTCATTTCCTCCACGTTCGTTCCAAGCACGAGGACGCATTGCCCCTCATCGTCTCTCACGGATGGCCCGGCTCGGTCATCGAGCAGCTGAAAATCATCGAGCCCCTGACCAATCCCACGGCGCATGGCGGCAAGGCATCGGACGCGTTCCATCTCGTGATTCCGAACATGCCGGGCTACGGATTCTCAGGCAAGCCGACCACGACCGGCTGGGACCCCGTGCGTATCGCACGTGCCTGGATCGCGCTGATGAAGCGGCTCGGATACCAGCGCTTTGCCGCCCAAGGCGGCGATTGGGGCGGCGTTGTGGTTGACATGATGGCGGTAGAAGGCGCTCCGGAATTGATCGGCATTCACACCAATATGCCCGGCGCTGTTCCAACCGACGTGTGGAAGGCTGTCGCCGCCGGCGGCCCGGTGCCATCCGATCTGTCCCACGAGGAAAGAGAGCGGTTCGAGAAGCTGAAAGGCTGGTTTGCGAAGGAAGTGGCCTACGCTCTCCAGATGGGGCTCCGTCCCCAGACGCTCTACGGAATTGCGGATTCACCCATCGGCCTGGCGGCCTGGATACTCGACCACGACCTCCTGAGTTATCAGGGTTTCTCCCGCCTGTTTGTGGATCGCAAGCCCTATGGGGAGCTTACCCGAGATGATGTCCTGGACAACATCACCCTCTACTGGTTGACGAACACCGGGGTCTCTGCCGGACGTCTCTACTGGGAAAACAAGTTGCCCTTTTTCGACCCGAAAGGCGTCTCCATCCCGGTAGCGGTGAGCGTTTTTTCCGAGGAGATCGATGCAGTTCCGCGCAGTTGGGCCGAGCGGGCGTATCCCAAACTCATCCACTACAACCAGCTCGACAAAGGTGGGCACTTCGCGGCGTGGGAACAGCCGACGCTCCTGGTAAAAGAGCTGCGTGAAGGGTTGAAGTCGTTGCGGTAGTTCAAGGGTCGCCCCGAGGCGAATCTTCACAGGGAGAGAAATGCAAATGAGCCCGCTCAACGAGACGCTCGCCCCCACCGACGCGTTGCCCCAGAGCACGGTAGTGCCCATCGACGACGAGCCCGCGCCCAAGCTGGTCGTGGAGCCGCCGCTTCCCGGTCCGCTGGCCCAGGGCGTGGTCTACATCCCGTACCGGGTGGAGAACCTGCGCATCCTGCCCTTGGGCGGGGCGGCCGCACGCGACGTGTCCCCGCGGGTCGGCCATCTGCACATTACGGTCGACGACCTGCCCTGGCAGTGGGCCGATTACGGTCAGAGCAACACCATCATCCTGGTCGGCATGCCACGGGGCCAGCACAAGCTGCTGATCGAGGTGGTGGACCCCGAAGGGAACGTCTTTACCGGGCAAACGGTGACGTTCTACTCGCCGGGCAAGCAGGCTGGCCCATGAGACTGGGGCCAATCCTCCTCGCCAGCATACTCGCCGGTGCTACCAGTGCTCCGATCGCGACCTCAGCCGAGGGAACCAGCATGCCGCAACAGATGACGCCCGTCCCCGCTGGATTGCCGATCGAGGGGGGGATGCCCTCTCTCGGCAGCGCGACAACCTGGCTCAACTCCCAACCCCTGACCTCAGCCGGTCTTCGGGGAAGAGTGGTCCTGGTCGAGTTCGGGACCTATACCTGCATCAACTGGCTGCGCACTCTTCCCTACGTCCGGGCCTGGGCCCAGAAATACAGGGATCAGGGATTGGTGGTGATCCAGGTGCACGCGCCGGAGTTCGAGTTCGAGAAGGACTTGGATAACGTGCGGCGCGAGTTGAAGCGCCAGGGAGTGAACTTCCCGATTGCGGTAGACAACGAGTACGCCATCTGGAGCACGTTCAACAACCAGTACTGGCCGGCTCTCTATTTCGTCGACGTCAAGGGAAACATCCGCCACCACCGGTTCGGCGAAGGCGACTACGAGCAGTCAGAGGAAATCACCCAGCAGTTGCTGGCCGAGGCGGGAAAGGTCGATGTCAGCGGCCAGCCGGTGTCGGTCAAGGGCCAGGGCATCGAAGCCGCCGCCGATTGGGGCAACCTCAGGTCCCCGGAGAACTACCTCGGCTACGGGCGCACCGAGAACTTTGCGTCACCCGGCGGGTCAAAACCTGACGCGCGGCGGACGTATGTCGCTCCGGAGCGGCTCAGGCTCAATCACTGGGCTGTGGCCGGAGAGTGGACCGTCCGACAACAATCCACGGAGCTGCACCAGGCCGGCGGGCGACTGGTCTACCGCTTTCATGCCCGTGACCTCCATCTCGTCATGGGGCCAGCGACAAGGGGATTGTCGGTACGCTTTCGGGTGCTCATCGACGGGCGGCCGCCAAGCACTGCACATGGGCTGGACGTGGACGAACAGGGTCGGGGCACGGTCACCGAACAGCGGCTGTACCAGCTGATTCGGCAACCGGGGACCATCACCGATCGCCAGTTCGAGATTGAGTTTCTCGATCCGGGCGTAACGGTCTTTGCCTTCACGTTCGGCTGAGCGGAACTTCTATTCACTTTTCAGCTAGTGATCTGAAAAAGGAGATGTCCATGCCTGCAACATCTGACTCGGACTCGATCAACGTCGTTCTCGTCCATGGTGCATGGGCCGACGGCTCTGGATGGGAAGGCGTCTATAGGGCCCTGCGGAAGGAGGGATTCTCGGTCAGCGTGGTCCAGAATCCCACGATTTCGCTGGCCGATGACGTCCAGGCGACCAAGCTGGTTCTGGCCAAGCAGAACGGCCCCGTGATCCTGGTTGGCCACTCCTATGGCGGGGCGGTGATTACCGAGGCCGGCAACGATCCCAAGGTAGCGGCACTGGTCTACATTGCCGGCTGGATCCCCGATAAAGGAGAATCGGTGGAATCCCTCATCAAAGACCGGATTCCGCCGAAAGCTCCAGCTCCTCCCATCCTGCCACCGCAGGAGGGCTTTCTCCTGCTGGACAGGGCCAAATTCCCTACTTCCTTCGCCGGCGACGTAGATCCTGAGCGAGCAGCGTTCATGGCCGATTCCCAGGTTCCCTGGGGCCTCGAGGCCGTGAGTGCGACCATCAGCGAGCCGGCCTGGAGAACGAAGCCGAGTTGGTCGCTGGTAGCCACCGAGGACCGGATGATTCCGCCCGATGCCCAGCGATCCATGTCTCAGCGTGCGGGAGCGACTGTGGTCGAAGCAGCGGGAAGCCACGCGGTTTACGTCTCTAACCCCTCGGCGGTCGCGGAGCTTATTACCCGGGCGGCAAAGGAGAGTGAAACGATGGCGCACGCCGGCGGGAGGTAGCCTAGTTTCTCGATGACCCCACCCATCCAGCGGCACACCGCCAGGCTGGTCGTATGCCTCCTGGCGGGCTCGATGGGTGCCAGCTGCGACCAACCAAATCGAAGCGACTCGCCGCAGAACCAGACCCAGGCACT
>CBFGTM010000121.1:0-4494 GCA_965652025.1 uncultured Gemmatimonadales bacterium | reverse complement strand
GGCAGGACAGCGGACTTTGGATCCGTTAATGGTGGTTCGAATCCACCAGGGCCAACTCCTGCATCACAGTACCCGCCGGTAGCTCTCCAAGGTGGCCCGGGCTGCGGCCTCCCACCGGAACTGCGCCACTCGGCTGAACCCCTGGGCTCGCAGCGGCTCGACCTCGCCGGGATTCATCGCCCGTTCGATACCCGCCTCGATGCTGGCCACGTCGAAAGGATCGACCAGAATCGCGGCTCCGCCAGCGATCTCCGGAGCCGCTCCGGTCGTCGAGGTGACGACCGGAGTGCCGCAAGCCATCGCCTCGATGATGGGCAGCCCAAATCCTTCGTAGATGCCAGGGTAGAGAAACGCCGCGGCGCCGGCATATAGACCCGGAAGCTCCGCCTTATCCACATAGCCTAAGAGTGACACGCCGTCCGGGAGCTTGCCCGCGTTTTGGGCAAATTCCGGGTCCAGCGAAGTGCCGGTGATGAGTAGGCGATAATGGTTCCTTTTGCCCCCGCGATCCCGCCACCGGCTGAACGCCGCGACCAGCCGGCGGGTGTTCTTCCGGGGCGACACCCCTCCCACCGCCAGGAAATAGGGAGCCTCTGACCCGTTGGCCGCCGACGTAGCCGCTGTCCTGGCGAATACCGGGTCCAGTCCGTGGTAGATCACGTCAATCCTGGCCGCGGGAATGCCTGCCCTTCTGACCAGGTCATCAGCCGTGTACCGGGACACCGCGATGAATCGATCCGCCCGGCGCCGGACCCAGGGAAACAGCGCGCCGTACATGAGGCGCAGCTTTCGGTCATAGAGCTCGGGGTGGACCTGCCAGCCGAGATCGTGCACGGTAGCAACGCAGCGGTCCCGGCGCCGCAAGGAGTAGGGAAGAAACCCATCCATCCCATGCACCAGGAGCGGAGCCTCCCTGTTGACCGCACGCAGCGCATGCCACTGATCGAACCAAAGCTTCCAGAGCGTGGCACGGATCCCCGTGAGCTCGGGCCGGAGCGCGGGAATCATCTCCCGTACCCGGGGAAGACGGAGATCCAGCGGACCCCAGCTGAGGGCGGTGATCTCCACCTGGCCGGTCCGGGAAAGAGCAGCGAGCAGCTGCTCCATGTAGACCTCGATCCCGGTCCGGGGCCCGGTTAGGTGGCGCGCATTCACCACCACCTGAAGCAGGTCGGCCGATGGCGTCACCAAACGGGTCCCACTGTCTGAGATTGAGGTCATGGAAGAGGCACTGAGCCTAGGCCCGAGGTGCAGTGGCGGGCCGCTGCACTGGGCCTCTGCTCCGGACCGGGTTTCGCTCTACCTGCTCGAGGACCCGCAGTGTCTCGCGGGCACAGCGCTGCCAGCGAAACGCCGCGCTTCGGCTCTTGCCCGTAGCTATCAGGTCCTCTCGGACCGCGTTGTTATCCAGGACCTGGCGGAACCCGTGCGCAATGCTCTCGACCGACTCCGGATCAACCAGAACGGCCGCGCCTTCCGCCAGCTCTTTAGTACCATAGCGGTCTGCCGTCACCACCGGACAGCCCGCGGCCATCGCCTCGAGCACCGGAAGCCCGCATGACTCGAACAGCGAGGGGAGCAGGAGGGCATCGGCCATGGCGTAAAACCCTGCCAGATCCTCCTGGCTTACCCATCCCGGCCACCGTACCCACTCGGCGATTCCCAGCGCCTCCGGCTCTTTCAGCTCTTCCGCCGAGAGAAACCGGTTTTCTCCTCCCGCTACCACCAGGGGAATCCCACGCTCGGGGCCGACCTGGGCGTAAGCACGGATCAGACGAGCAAAATTCTTGGGTGGGTAGATGGCTCCGGCATAGAGCAGGAACCGCTCCGGCAGGGCGTACTTCTCCCGGATCTGGCGGAGCCGCTCTGGGTCGGGCGGCTGCCGGAAGACATCGTCCACCCCGGAATAGACCGTCACTACCCGATCGGAGCTCACCGGGAGGTATTCCATCACGTGCTGCCGGGTGATCTCAGAGACGGCGATGATAGCCGCGGCCCGGGAGGCATAGCGCGGGACCAGGAAACGATGGCTCAGGCGGTCGATCCGCCGAGACGCCCAGGGCATAACGTACCAGTCCAGGCCGTGACATACCCACACCGCCGGACAGGACGCCAGAAGAGGAATGGAGTATTTGGGGTTGTAGAGCAGATCGATGCCGTGCCGGCGCACCGCCCGGGGGACGGCAAACTGGTCCCAGGTCAGGACCGATCGGGCCGGTAGGGCGACCTCTTCGACCGCTGCTTCGCTGGCGTAGGTTCCGACCAGCGACGGGTTGCGGTAGAGAAAGACGAACTGGTGCTCACTGCCAAGGTCCAGCAGTGCCCGCAACAGCCGTTCGGTGTAGACCTTGACTCCACCGCCGTGCTGGTCGTAGTGCCGCAGCATGACCCCAATACGCACGAACGTTGCTCCCCAGAGTGTTCAGCCGGGTAAGGTACACTCGCCTTCCTGCTACTCGCAGGAGGGTGTGGAGTCCAGTTGAATCGGTACCAGGCCGGCCCCAAGGGAGTCCGGTCCCGCCGGGGGGTCGGTCTCGAGGTACACTGCAACCTTGCCCGCCACACAGCGGAGGATCACTCGGGACGACTCGTCCTTCACCAGGCCCGCAATGTCTCGGGCGGCCGGCAGCTGCAGCGAGGCGGTGACGACCTGTCCATTCAGAGCAGTATCCTCGGCGACGGTCCACTCCGCCGGGATGAGCTCGGCGGCGTCGCTCAACCGCGCCCGGTCAGCGGTTTGGTCGGCGCAGGCACCGACGGTGAAGAGCCAGGCCAGCAGGGAAAGGCGGCGCACAGGTTCCTCCATAGGCGGTTACCAAACAGAACAGCCGCGGCAGGCCGTTGAGCTGGGCTGCCGAGGCTGTTTTGGGGTGATCGAAAGATCGGACCTAGTTGCCGGTCGGCAACGCGGTCAGGGTCAGGATCATGTCGTTGAAGTCCGCATCGCCGCCATCCTCGTAGGTCAGCGTCCATTCCGGATACGCTCCGGTGACCTGCAGCCTGGGCGGCGAAGCCAGCAGCGGCGCCACCATCTCGGCCGCGATGTCGGTCCCGGCGGGAAAGGGACCGGCGAACACCAGTTGGGTGCCGCTCGGCTCGTAGCAACCGTCATCGGTGAGCGTCCCCCCGACCGGGATGGTGGTCCGGAAGACGTTGCCGTGGGCCTGGCAGCTGGAGGAGTTGAGGACGACCTTGAAGCCGGCTTCCTGCTGCAGCTTCAGGGTGCAGGCGACGAACCCGCCCGGTGCACTGCCGTCGGCGCAAACGAGAGAAGTCACCACCGGAGCCTTGGGGTTTACGCTCTTGGTGGCGACGCTGGACACGCCCTTGTCGTCGGTCACGGTGAGGCTGACGGGGTAGTTGCCCGCTGCGGCGTAGGTGTGGAATGGATTCCGCGCGCTGGATCCTGCGGCGCCGAAGTTCCAGACCCGGGAGACTATTTCACCGTCGTCGCTGCTCAGGTCCTGGAAATCGCAACGCAACGCCGGACAGGTGAAGGAGAAATCGGCGACCGGGGCCTGATTCTCGTTGTTCGGCGGGGTGGCGTCCTTGCAGGCCGTGACCAGGCCCGCTCCCAACACTGCTCCTGCGAGCCAAATCATCGCTCTCATCGTGCGCCTCAGGGGTAAGGTGTGATACTGCATGCGGAAATCGCCGCGGACTTCCGTCAGGCCCGCCGGAGGGGTTACCCCCGGCGGGCCTCCTGCAACACTGCACTTCAACTGGTTGTCGGTATGGTCTCGAGATTCCCTTCAAACCCGCCGGAGGCAATCCTCCGGCGGGGTACTGCCGTCCAAACTTCGATCGCTAGCCGCGCTTACTGAGGCGTGGCAGTCACGGTCAGAATTACATCATCGAAGTCACGCGCGGTGCCCGGGTTGCCACCATCGTCAACATTGATGGTCCAGGTATTCCCGGTATTGCTAATCTGCGCCTCGGGCGCCACTGCGATCGGGTCTGCGCCCCGGCGGAAGACGATGGGCAACTGGGTACCCGCCGGGAAGACCATCTCCGCTCCGCCATCGTCAATCAGGGTGCGCTCCTGCGGGGTCGGCAGGTTGCAGACATTGAAGAACACCGTCTGGGCCCGCTCACCCGGGGGCGGGATCAACACGTTGTTGTTCCCGATCTCGCAGAGCTCGCTGTCCAGCCTGATCGTCACCTTGCTGTTCGCGGCCAGCGTAATGGTGCAGGTGACATCGGTGATGCCGTTACTCACGCAGGCCTGGCCGGTCGGGCCGCTGACGGTGACGGACTGGGTAGTGCTGCCAGTCAGACCCTCGTTGTCGGTGACCGTCAAAGTCACGACGTAAGTGCCGGCGGCGGCATAGGTGTGCGTCGCGTCAATGCCCGAGGCCGTGTTGGTGGCCGAGCCGGTCTCGCCGAAATCCCACTCGGTAGAGACGATGGTACCCGGGGCGACATCGACGCTGGTGCTGTGGAAGGTACAGGCGAGCGCGGTGCAGGCCGGAGGACTCATGCTTGCGGTGGGTT
>CBFGTM010000120.1:0-4503 GCA_965652025.1 uncultured Gemmatimonadales bacterium | reverse complement strand
CGGAGCCCATCGCCAGTCGCTGTAGCTGAGGTTACCGCGTCCATTGACATCCCTTGGACCCGGCGCGGGGGAACTGGTCCGGAGGACGCGTTAGCACGACACCACCCGGCTCCGACCGTCGAGTGCTACAGCGTCCGAAGGAGCAGTCCCCAGCGCCGATCCATCACTAATCAATCGCACGCCCAATCCTGTCCGGGGTTGAACCAGCCTGCTCCGTTATCCAGCAACCGATCCGCCTCGGCCGGTCCCCAGGTTCCGCTGTCGTACTGGTAGAGCGGCGTCGCATTGCCCAGTACCGGCTCAACGACGCGCCACGCCTCCTCCACCGAATCCTGCCGGGCAAAGAGCATCTGATCTCCTCGCATCGCGTCGCCCAGAAGCCGCTCGTACGGACCCATCTCATCCTTCTGGTCGTGGCAGGCGATCAGCTCGACATCTTCACCCCGCATCCGCTCGCCCGGGAGCTTGGCCCGGGCGCCGAGCGAGAGCACCACATGGGGGCTGAGCCGGAAACGAAACCGGTTCGGCGGGGCTGCGGCGCAGTCGGGGAAGAGCGCAACCGGCGGCCGCTTGAGCTCCACCAAGACTTCGGTCGCGGTCACCGGCAGGCACTTCCCTGCGCGGATATAGAACGGCACCCCAGCCCAGCGCCAGGAATCGATCCGCAGCCGAACCGCAGCAAAAGTTTCCATGTTCGAGTCAGGCGCGACGCCTTCCTCCTTGCGGTAACCGCGAAACTGTCCCCGCACCACGTCGGAGGGCTCCAGCGGAAGCATGGAGCGGAACGCCTGGGTCTTTTCGTCCCGCACTGCCTCGTCGCCTCGGGCGGAGGGTGCCTCCATCGCGAGCAGGCTCGCCACCTCGAGCAGGTGGTTCTGCAGCACGTCGCGGATCGCGCCGGCCTCTTCGTAGAATTTTCCCCGACCTTGAACCCCGAACTTCTCCGCCATGGTGATCTGGACCCGCTCGACGTAGTTGCGGTTCCAGATCGGCTCCAGGAAGCTGTTGGCGAATCGGTAATAGAGGAGGTTCTGGACTGGTTCCTTGCCCAGGTAGTGGTCAATGCGGAAGATGGCGGATTCGGGGAAGAACTGGTGCAGCGTGACGTTGAGGGCCTGGGCCGACGCGAGGTCGCGGCCGAACGGCTTCTCCACCACGACCCGGGCGTTGGTCGCGGCACCGACCCGGGCAATTCCCTCGACTACGGTGGCAAATAGGCTGGGCGGAATGGCGAGATAGTACAGCGGGCGTTGGGAGCCGGCCAGCGCCTCCTTGAGTCGATCGTAGGTCGTAGGATCTTCGTAGTCTCCCCCGACGAAGCGGAGCAGCCCGCACAGCTTTCGAAACGTGTCCGGTTCGAACTTACCGTGCTGCTCCACGCTCTGCCGCGCGCGGTCCCGGAGCTGCTCCAGGTTGTATTCCGACCGGGCCACGCCCAGCACCGGTGCGCTCAGATGGCCGTGCCGGACCATGGCCTGCAAGGCGGGGAAGATCTGCTTGAAGGCAAGGTCGCCGGTGACCCCGAAGACGACGAGTGCGTCCGACTGCGGTTGCGCCATAGTCTAGCCGGGCCCCTTCTCCTGATGGCCGCCGAACTGATAGCGCAGCGCGGAGAGGACCTTGTTGGCAAAGTCGGCTTCACCCCGGGAGCTGAACCGCTGATACAGCGCGGCGCTCAGCACCGGCGTGGGGACCGACTGATCGATCGCAGCGGCGATGGTCCAGCGGCCCTCGCCCGAGTCGGATACCCGGCCGGCGAAGTCCGACAGATCGGGACTCTCGCGCAGGGCCCGGGCGGTGAGGTCCAGCAGCCAGGAGCCGATCACGCTGCCCCGACGCCACAGCTCGGTGATTGCCGGAAGGTCCAGCTGATACCGATAGTGCTCCGGATGGCGGAGTGGCGTGGTCTCGGCGTCGGCTTCCTGAGAGCGGAGCCCGACTCCTGCATGATGCAGGACATTGAGCCCCTCTGCGTACGCCGCCATGAGACCGTATTCGATCCCGTTGTGCACCATCTTCACGAAGTGTCCCGCACCGGCGGGGCCGCAGTGGAGATAGCCCAGCTCGGCGGTGCCGGCGGATTTTCCGCCGGTACGGGGAGCTGCTTCTACTCCGGGAGCCAGCGCCGAGAACACCGGCTCCAGCCGCTCGACCACGGCACGCTCGCCGCCGATCATCAGGCAGTAGCCGCGCTCCAGCCCGAAGACTCCGCCGCTGGTGCCCACATCCAGGTAATGGATACCCTGCTTCCGAAGTTCCGCGGCCCGCCGGATGTCGTCGTGATAGTACGAGTTGCCGCCATCGATGACGGTGTCCTCCGGGGCCAGGTGGGGCACCAGGTCAGCCAGCGTCTGATCCACCAGGGCCGCCGGCACCATCAGCCACACCGCGCGAGGCGGCTTCAACCCCTTGACGAATGACTTCAGCGAATCGGCGCCGGTGGCACCCTCGCCGGCCAGTGCCTTCACCGCGGGCGGATTCACATCGTAGACCACGCATTGGTGTCCGGCGCGCATCAGCCGGCGCACCATGTTCCCGCCCATCCGCCCCAATCCGATCATACCCAGCTGCATGGCGACCTTTCTCTTCAATCCGCGGGTGTGGCCGCGGCGATCTCGAGGCCCCGCAGCGCGGCGCCGAGGAGCGCGGCCTCGAGCGCCACCACCCAGACCGGCATTCGCCGGAGCAGCTGGTCCATCCGGCCCTTCGCCGTGAACGCGCGAAGAAAATGGTCGTCCCGGAGCGCAGGGAGGATTCGAGGAGGAATGCCGCCCGCGAGATAGACGCCGCCCAGGCTCAGCACCTTGAGGGCGAGGTTTCCCGCCTCGGAGCCGAGCAGAGAGACGAAGAGCTGGAGGGAGGCGTGACACAGCGGGTCGGGATCGGGGCGCAGCGCGGCTCCGCTGATAGTTGGTGCCGCGTACTCAGCGGCGGCGAGCGCCCGTTTCATCTCCGGCGACTCGGGTGCGTGGTTCGAGTCGCGCAGAAACTGGTAGATATTGTGAAGACCGGGCCCGGAGCAGACTCGCTCCACACTGACATGATCGAACTTTCGCTTCAGGTAGACCAGGAGCCCGGCCTCCAGCTCATTCCGGGGAGCGAAGCTGGCGTGACCCCCCTCGGAGGGGAACGCCCGGTAGCGGTCGCCGTTCCATATAAGGAAAGCCTCGCCCAGGCCAGTGCCCGGGCCGATCACCGCAATGGCGCCACCGGCCACCGTCTCACCGGGGTTGAGACTGTGAAACTCCGACGAGTTCAGTCTGGGTACCGCCTCGCCGACCGCCTCGAGGTCGTTGAGCAGGCGGACCGACTCCAGATCCAGCTCGGCCGCGAGCTCGGCTTCGTCGAGGTTCCAGGACAAGTTGGTGACTCGAGCCGAGCCCCGGATCACCGGTCCGGCAACGGCGAAGGAGGCCGCATCAACGGTGAGGCCGGTCCCGGAAAGGAACTCGCGGACCATCACCGCGAGGGAAGCGTATTTGCCACTGGGAAATTGGGACCGAGCCAACGGCGCGCGCGGTCCCCGCTCGGCGGAGTACACCGCAAGCGCGGTCTTGGTCCCGCCGATGTCGCCGGCCAGGAGGAGGCCGGTCTCCAGCGAGGAAGTCATGGTCTCAGGAATGTAGCCCTGAAAATGTGGGGAGGGGGTAAAGGCTCGGCGGCTGGCGTGATCGGGCTCACTGACGCAGATTCGGGAATCATCATGACCGCCCCTACGATGGCAGGCCCCCAGCGCAAGCCGCACGACGAGGAGATCGACGTCTACGGCCTTACTCATCCGGGAAAGGTCCGGAAGGAGAACCAGGACCACTTTCTCGTCTGTTCCCTGAAGCGGCAGATGGTGGTCCGGCAGACTAGCCTGCCCACCGTTGATAGTGTCACCGCCCAGGGCGAGCGACTTGCATTCCTCATGATGGTGGCCGACGGTGTCGGGGGCGGCGCCAAGGGCGAGGAGGCCAGCCGGCTGGCGGTGGAAGCGGCGACCCAGTACGTCCAGCGCAGCATGCGCTGCTACTATGCCGCTAGCGCCGACGACGATGAGGAGTTCTTCCAGGCGCTGCGGGAGGCGGCACTCGGCTGCCACGGGCAACTGATGCGCCGGGGAGAGACTGATCCGGAATTCCGCGGGATGGCCACCACGCTCACGCTCTATCTCGGCGTCTGGCCCTGCGGCTATCTGCTCCAGGTCGGGGACAGCCGCTGCTACGTCCTGGAGCAAGGTGAGCTGAGTCAGATCACCCGGGACCAGACGATGGCTCAGGAACTGGTCGATCTCGGCGTCATGAAGCCAGAGGAGGCTCAGAAAACCCGGCTGGCGCACACGCTCTCCAGCGCGATCGGGGGACGCAACACCGAGCCGGTGGTCACCCGGCGCGAGCCCAAGTGGGGCAACGTCGTGCTGCTCTGCAGCGACGGGCTCACCCGGCACGTCTCCGATGAACGAATCCGCGAGCGGCTCCGCACCATGAAGTCGTCTCGTCAGGTTTGCGAGGATCTGCTGAA
>CBFGTM010000119.1:0-4538 GCA_965652025.1 uncultured Gemmatimonadales bacterium | reverse complement strand
CGGAGCCCGACTGTTCGGGGCCAATCGACGGAGGTCTGCCCCCAGCCACACCGAGTCTCTCGCAAAGCGATTCTTCAGGCGATGAGCGGCCACGGCGCCTACAGCCTCACCAGCACCACCACCTCGATACGCTTCGCCGGCGAGGCGCTCCTGGCGCTGGTCCACCGCCGGAAGCAGGAGGCGCCCGGCAGTACCCACCTCCAGGTCAACCATGCCGACTGGTTCGCCGCCCACCTTCAGACCGCGGGCGTGTCCTACGCCCAGATGTCCAAGGCAGCCCGGGCCAGCTTCGAGCGGCGCCGGGATGCGCTGGTGGATTACGGGCCTCACGTGCTGGAGCAGGTCGTGGAGGGCCCGGTCCCCCTTCTGGCTCTCGACGTGACCCTCTTCTGGCCCGACACCGGTGATGCCCCGGTGGAATTCAGCTACCGGGATACTCTCTCGCACCCGCCCGTGGACGTGTACCACCAGCGCGTGGTCCGGTTCAAGCTGCTGCAGTACCCGGATCTCCTGCTCTTCGACCAGATCCGCGGAATCTCCGTCCGGCCCCTCGGGTTCCTGTCGGCAGTCTTCGCGGTGCTCGGCAAGCCGGACCTCCGGCAGATCCGCTTGGCAGTCTCCAGCGACCAGTGGCAGGTGATGCGGGGGACAGTGAACGTCTTCGCGGGCATTACGAAGACCGGTACGGGAACGGTCGAGCCGGGTGGACGCGGGCACGAGGACATTCCGCCCGCTCGATCGGACCTTCGAGCGCTGGCCGAGCAGATGAACCGTCCCTTCGAGCTGCGCTACGGCGCCCCATCGTGTCAGACCGCGCTTGCGATGCAGGCTCGGCGAAGGGACTGTCAGGGGGCGATGGGCGGTGCCGGTGCCTGCGCGCGGTGATGCCCCGCGGCGCTGACTTCAACTACGCCGAGGCGCCGGCCGGCTGCTGGCCCGGTGCGGGGATGGCTCCGAGCTGCTGCAGCAGCCCAAAGACATCGTAGTTCCAGTAGAGCTCGGTGACCTTGCCTCTCGCCAGCCGATAGAGCGTGATGCCGCGCATGGTCACTTGCTTTCCCGTGGGCGGGATGCCGGCGTATTCCCCGGTGTGGGTGCCGCGGAAGACCCAGCGCTTTGCCACCTTGTCGCCCTCGGCGACGAGGTCCTCCAGCGCGATCTCGACATCGGGAAATCCCTGCATATTCGCGCGGCGCACCCCGATGGCCCACTGCTTACAGGCCTCCTTGCCCCGCAGCTCGGGGTTGGACTGCTCGTAGTTCACGCAGTCGGCGGCGAGCACCTCGTCCAACACTTCGGCGTTGCCCTTCCCCCAGAACTCGTCCAGGATCCGGACCACAATCCTCTTGTTCTCAGCAGATGACATTGCCGTAACCTCCTGGGGTAAATGTGAGAGCTCCGACCCGCGTCACCGGACAAACAGGTCCCCATAGTGCCGCGGCAATTCCCCGCCCTGGACCAGTGGCCGCCACGCCTCCCAGCGAAACCAGGCCTCCTCCGGCCCCACCACGTTCACCTCTCGGAAGCCCAGGACTCTGCACCGATCCAGGCATGCAGTCAGCCGCTCCGGCCGGGTGTGGTTGAACTCGAACGACAGGAGGGGTATCGCGGTCGAGAGCCCCGCGAGAACCTCGGGTTCCCACCCCTCCACGTCGATCTTGCAGTAGTAGGGCCGGCCGAACTGGGCGATCGCGAGGTCGAGAGTCAGCACCGGCACCACGGTCGTCCCCACCGTGGACTCGGGATACCACGCGTCGTCGAGACTGGAGTTCCCCGAGTGGACGTGGAGATGGAACCGCTGGAGGCTGGGCTCGGCGCCGACCGCGGTGGGGACCAGGTTCCAATTGGGTGACTGACACCGCGCCCTCAGCTCGGCCCAGAGATCCGGGTGCGGCTCGAAGGAGACCACGTGGGCTCCAGCCTGGAGCATGGCCTCGCTCCTGGTCCCGACATTGGCTCCCACGTCAAAGCAGAGCGCACCCAGTGGGATGAGCGTTCGGTAGAAGGCGACCAGAGCCTGGAAATCGGCCTGCTGGCGGGTGAGCAGTCGGTGGGCCTTGCGGGCCGGCGGGTAGAGACCGAGTGCGATGGAGAGGCGTTTGGCGACTCTCATTGACGCTTCGCCTACGGATGTAAAGGATGGCTCGGTGGAGGTGAGCTTACGGCCCGGTACCGCTGCCGTCAATCAGGGACACGAGTATTCTTCTTCGCCCCCGATCTCTCGCCGTACCTGGAAACTCCATGCGCATTCTCGTGACGGCGGCCGCTCTGGCGGGCACCATCGCTGCAGTCGCCTGCCTCGATTCCGACACTCCTTCCAGCCCCAGCCGGCCCCGCTCGGCAGTAGCAGCTGCAGCAATCGATTGTATCGGGGTGGACCAGAACCTCGACCAGACAGCTTACTCGGAAAAACGGGTGTTTCTCGAAGCCCAAGGGTGGTGGGGTGAGCCGGGAGCGGATGGGAGCATTCCGAGGTTCGGGGATGCCGAACACATCCACGCCGGCATGTGCTTCCCACTGCAGCAAGCAGTTTCCGGGAGCCTGCCGTTTCGGGTGATCGTGATCGGGCACAATCTCCGGGTCGGGTCCCAAATCCTGTCCACCAACCTCCACGATCCGGGCGGCGGCAGCTTCGCCAAGATTGCCTGGAACACCCCGGTCACCAGCTCCCCCGGGAACCTCACGCTGACCAGAAGCGTCACGGTAAACACTGCAGCGGTGGCCAGTGGCAAGCGCGAATTCCGCATCCTGACCAAGGTGAAGCGGCAGGACGGCACCGAGCTTCACGTGTCCTCCGGCTGGTGCTGGACCACCGCGAACGGCGGAGCAAGCGGCAACTCGGGTACCTGCGGCAGCACCTATTGGACCACCATGGGCCGGGGCTGGTACAACTGTTTCGAGTACAAGATCGCCGAGCTCCGCAACTGGACCTACCCCTACGGTGGAATCAGTGCCGATGCGGATTATCCGGTCTCCATCGGTGCCCGAGACGGAGCCGGTCCGCTGGGCAATACGACGTTGACCGGCTGGACGGTTCGGGTGAATCCCAACTTTCACGCTGGGGACGGAGGCAGAGTACTGGGCTCGGGGACCCAGCGGGCGCTGGGCAACAGCATGACGATTCCGAACGAAGAGCTCAATAGCGGTGAGGTCGAGAAGCTGGTCGTGGTTGGATCGGCCCAGGGGACTTGCTCGGCGCCGGGAGTCGCCGGCCGGACGGGCGAGGTCTCGGCGGTTCAGGTCATTCCCATCAAGGTGAACTGAGCGGTCTACTCTGCCGGGTCGAAGCCGAAGCTGGGCTCGGCGCCGCAGCCTCTCCAGCGCACCACCACGGTGCCTTCGGTGCCGTCGAAGTCGCCGGCCAGGTGCAGCTCGCCGGCGTCGATCCGCTGGACGGTGTCGAGGCAGGCGGAGTTGTAGTGCAGCGGGGTCGGAGTGGCCGCGGTGAGCACGAAGTGCTCCTGGCCCCGGACCCAGTCGAGGGTGCCGGCCAGGGTCAGGGTGCCGCTGGGGACCGGGGTGTTGATCTGGAGCTGGGCCTCGGGGGTGTAGGTCAGGGTCCACTTCTGGTCGATCGCTCCGTCGGGCTTGCCGGCGAAGGTACGGATGACCTGGAGGTCGGTGGTCAGTATCAGCTGGGAGACCGATCCGCTCAGCACCCGGGTCCCGTTCCGGGTCACGTCGTAGATCACTTTCCCGTCGGCGGTAGTGAACCGGGTGCGCAGTCCGGTGAGGGTGCCGTCGTAGCCGAAGCCGGCCTGAGACGGGTTGGGGTCCTGCACCCGGAGCTGTCCGGTTATGTCCAGGGTACCTCCCCGCCAGCCGGTGAACCGGCAGGGCGGCGCGGTGAAGAAGAAGATGGCGTCATCGGGTACCCCGTCCCCATCGGAGTCCGCCGGCGTTGTGGGAGGGACACAGGGTGGTGTGTAGGCCGTGGGCGCCGGGGCGGTGCCCAGGGGGTCGAGCGAGCTGGGCAGAGTGAGGGCGCTCACCGAGGCCTCGATCTCGTCCCGGGCGGTGGCCCCGATGTCGTCGGTGGCGCCGTTGGGGAGCACCGAGTTCCCGGTGGTCAGATCGTCGCTGCAAGCCGCTGTCATCAAGGCGGTTAGGGTCAAGATGGCCAGTCGTCGGCGGGCGGTCCACACAGCCATGCGTCCTTCTCCTTCGGTCCAGATCAATGCGCTTCTCCGGGGGCAGGGCCGACCGGCGGGGTAGTTGGTCGCCCTACTAGGGAGCATAACCCGGGCCGGTCCCAGGGTACAACCGCTCCCGGGAGGGTAGGCCTCGCCAAAGCTGCTGGCGGCAGAGATTTTGGAAGCAGAGGAGGGGGGAATGATGGTACGTCAGTGGCGGCGGATGGCGACCGTATCTGTCGCCCTGCTGGGCGGCTGCGGGGACAGCACTGACAGCGAGCCCTTCGGGGAGATCGCCGGTTCCTACATCTCCACCAGCTTCATCGTCACTCCGACCGGCGGCTCCGCCGAGGACGTGCTGGCGGCGGGCGGGCTGCTGACCATCGGGCTGGAGCCCAACGGGAC
>CBFGTM010000118.1:0-5080 GCA_965652025.1 uncultured Gemmatimonadales bacterium | reverse complement strand
CCAGATACAGCAGGGTGAGGTGGGCGCCGGGTCCGTCGCGCACGTCGTTCTTGCCGACGATCCTCATCCCCTCCCGCTGGATCTCTTGTTCCATCTTGCTGCGGAGCCGCTGCTCATCCACCAGCGGCAGGGTGGCCCCCTCCGACAGCTGCACCCGGGCGTGCACCGCAAAAAACCGGAGCCCAACCAGGGTCCTGCGCTGCGGGTCGTCCGGCTGCTGGCCGGGGAGATGCGCGGCCAGCCCGAGTGAAATGCCAAGCAGGCCCAACCCGCCTCTCATCGCCTTGTTCATTTTCTCGCTCCCGTGGTGCCTACCCCAATCTTTGTGCCCGGCTCGGTGTCATCAACAGCCTCTCGACTCCAGACTCACGACCTCCCGACTCATAGGAAAGACCTCGAGGTGGCGTAAGAGGCGCACTGAGCAGCCCGCCCGCCACTTGATTCGGGCTTGACCGGGGTAGGCTTCCTTAGGGCTACAACTTACCCTGCCCCCAACCGCTGAGCGTTCCATGACGTACCCTTGTTGTACCTCACGCTTGTTTGTCGCCAAGCTCGCAGTTGTCGTCCTGCTAGGCGCCACAATAGGGTGCGGCCAGGATCCGGTATCGCCCTCCGATCCAGAGGCAGTGGCAACCCTGAACGCCGAAGCCGCGGCCGCGCTGTCCCTGATCCAGGTGAGCAGCGGGGGCCTCCATAGCTGCGGCACAACCAGTGAAGGTGTGGCGTACTGCTGGGGCGATAACGCTCGCGGCCAGCTGGGCGACGGGACCGCTACGGACCGACAGAAGCCAGTCGCAGTCGCAGGCGGACTCCGGTTCATCCACGTGAGTGCCGGCACCTTCCACACCTGCGGCCTGACGACCACCAATCGGGCCTATTGCTGGGGTGACAACGCTGAGGGCGCCGTGGGTGATGGCACAACTGCTCGACGTCTGGAGCCCACCGCCGTGTCCGGTGGACGCCGCTTCCGCCAGCTCAGCGCGGGCTACCGTAACACTTGCGCCGTAAACCCATTCAACGTGGCCTTTTGCTGGGGTGATAACGCCGCCGGGCAGCTCGGAAATGGAACTAAGACGAATCGGCTCACGCCGACTCGAGTAGCCGGAGGACTCAGCTTCCGGCAAGTCGTTCCCGGTGGGCTTCACACCTGTGGAACCGCGACTGACAACCGGGCCTACTGCTGGGGATACAACGCCTCCGGCCGACTCGGCGACGGTACCTTGACCCAGCGTCTGGCACCGGTCCGCGTGCTCGGCGGCCTCAGCTTCAGCCAGGTGAGTGCAGGGTTCAGTCATAGCTGCGGCGTTACCACGGGGCAGGCAGCGTACTGCTGGGGCAAGGGAATGTTCGGCAAGACTGGTAGCGCTACCGACCAGCGTCGTCCGAGAGCGATAGTGGGCGGACTCCAATTCACTCAGGTGACCGCAGGCAGCGAGCACACCTGCGCACTCACTCCGGGTAGAGTCGCATACTGCTGGGGCTACAATGCATACGGACAACTCGGCGATGGAACCATGACCAACCGGTTCACGCCGGTGGCCGTAGCCACCGGGCTCCGCTTCACCGTGGTGAGTGCCGGGGTAAACGCTCACACTACCTGCGCAGTGACCTCCGGGAGCCGGGCGTACTGTTGGGGGTTCAATCGGGACGGCCAGGTTGGTGACGGGACGACAAGCAACCGTTCGATCCCGAGCGCGGTTGTCGGTCCGATGTAAGGTAACGTGACGGGAAACGGGCGGGGCAGAGGTCACTCTGCTCCGCCCGTTCATTGGAAGGAAGTTTGATGTCCGGAATCACCGGTCCCGGGTTCCGACTCCTGCGGCGGCGGCAGCTTCGTTGATTCCGCCCTCGGCGAGCTGGTTCAGCTTCTTGTCGGCAGCTTCCTCTTCGGCCAGGGATTGCTTCAGCAACCGTTCCGGCTCGGAGAGCCCCAGCAGCTGAGCGTAGGTTACCAGGCAGCCATAGGTCGCAATCTCGTAGTGCTCCACCTTCTGGGCCGACGCGATCAGGGCGGCATCCAGCACCGATCCCTCGGCTTCGCTCTTCTCCTCCAGCTTTTCCTTCCCCTCCTCGATGATCCCCTGCATACCTTTACACTGCTTCCCCCGGACTGGTTGGCGCAGGTCTGTCAGGATCCTCTCCAGACGCTGAACCTGACCCTCGGTTTCCTTCAGGTGGTTGGTAAACGCCTGCTGCAGCTGAGGTGATTTCGCCGCCTTGGCCAGGCGCGGCAGGGCCACCAACAACTGCTTCTCCCCGTTGTAGATGTCCTTGATCTCTTCGGTGAACAGTGCCCGCAAGGAGTCGAGACTCATGAGTTGCTCCATGAAGTTTAGGAGTGAAAACCCGTGTTAGCCCGGACCGATCTAGCATGGCGGCCACCCGGCTGCTGTGACGGAGCTAACGTCCGGCCTCGGGATTAATTTCCCTCCATCCCCGAAGTGCCTGATCGGAGACAACTCTGCCGACGCCGGATCGCTTCGATCGTCTGAAAGAGGCCCTCGCCGGGCGATACACCGTCCTGCGCGAGCTGGGCAGTGGCGGGATGGCGATGGTGTACCTGGCGGAGGACCTGAGACACCACCGTAAGGTCGCCGTCAAAGTGCTCCGGCCCGAGCTCGCCGCCGCCCTGGGGCACGATCGGTTCGCTCGCGAGATCGAGATCGCCGCCCAGCTACAGCACCCGCATATCCTGCCGCTCCTCGACTCCGGCGAGGCCGACGGCTTTCTCTACTACGCCATGCCCTACATCGATGGACACTCGCTCCGCGACCGGCTGGTGCGGCACGGTGAGCTGCCGGTACCGGATGCGGTGAAGCTCCTGTGCGAGATCGTGGATGCCCTGGCCCACGCCCATGCGCATGGAGTGGTCCACCGGGATATCAAGCCGGACAACGTGATGCTCTCGGGTCGCCATGCGCTGGTGATGGACTTCGGGGTGGCCAAGGCGGTGAGCGAGGCCACCGGACGGCAGTCGCTCACAACCGCGGGTGTCGCCCTGGGCACACCGGCTTACATGGCACCCGAGCAGGCGAGCGCCGATCCGCACCTCGATCATCGGGTCGATATCTACGCCGTCGGGGCGGTGGCCTACGAGCTCCTGGCCGGCCGGCCGCCGTTCACCGGCGCTACGCCGCAGCAAGTGCTGGCGGCGCATGTCACCCAGAAGCCCGAGCCGATCACGTCGCACCGAGCCAACCTCTCGCCGGCATTGGCCGCGGTGGTCATGAGGTGCCTGGCCAAACGTCCCGCCGACCGCTGGCAGACCGCCGACGAACTGCTGGCCCAGCTGGAACCGCTGCTGACGCCCAGCGGGGGCACCACGCCCGCCGAGACCCGTCCGGTCGCGGCGTTCCGCCGGCCTGCGGTGAGCACCGGAGCGGCGATCGTCCTTGCGGTCGTGGCATTGGTCGGGGTAGCGGCCGCGATCCTCCGGTCGAACCGGCGGCCGGGCGAGGTCACCCTGGGGCGACGGACCCAGGTGACCCTCGACCCCGGTCTCGAAGTTGATCCGGCGATATCCCCGGACGGGAAGTTCATCACCTACGCTGCCGGGCCGACCAGTCTGATGAAGCTGTACGTCCGCCAGCTCGAGGGTGGGAATACTGTTCCCATCAGCACCGGCCTCCCCGGCAATCTCCGCCGTCCTCTCTGGTCTCCCGACGGTTCCCGGATCGCCTTCCAGTCTCCCCGCGGGATCGAGACCGTGACCGCCCTGGGGGGAATCCCCAAGCTGCTGGTCGGAGCCGAGGCCGGGAATCTTCCCAGCGACTTCGCCTGGTCCGCCGATGGGAAGCGGATGGTGTATCGGCAGCGGGATACCCTGTACACCAGGGCATTGGACGAAGGGACCTCCCGGCCGATCGCCACCGGCTTTGAGATGCACTCTCCGGCCTGGTCTCCCGACGGGGCCTGGATCGCCTACGTATCGGGGAACCCGGACTTCGTCTTCAGCCCTTCCATTTTCGGCAATCTCGCGCCCAGCGCGATCTGGCTGGTGCCGGCCGCCGGCGGGCAGCCGATCCCGGTCACGGACAACAAGTCGCTCAACGTGAGTCCGGTCTGGCTGCCCCGAGGGCGGCAGCTGCTGTTCATCTCCGATCGGGATGGGGGGCGAGACATCTATCGAGTGGCGCTGCGCAGCTCCGGCCACCCAGTCGGATCACCGACGCAGCTCAGCGCCGGCCTGAATGCCCACACGCTCAGCCTCTCGGCCGACGGCAAGCGGCTCACCTATTCGATTTTCACCGAGACGGCCAAAATCTGGTCGGTGGCGGTCCCACCGGGCAACGCAGTCTCGGTCTCGCAGGGTAGGGCGTTAACGACGGGCCGGCAGATCAACGAGGGTATCGATGTCTCCCGGGACGGCCGCTGGCTGGTATTCGACTCGGACCGCAGCGGGAACCAGGACGTCTACAAGATGCCGGTGTCCGGCGGGGAGCCGGAGCAGCTGACTACCGATCCCCAGGACGACTTCGGGCCCGCCTGGTCGCCGGATGGGAAGGAGATCGTCTTTCATTCGTTCCGGAATGGCAACCGCGACATCTTCATCGTGCCCGCGGCCGGAGGGCCGGCCCAGCCGGTGGTCACCACTCCCGGCCAGGAGCGGGGACCCGACTGGGCGCCGGATGGGCAGCGGTTGGCGTTCTCGTCCAATATGACCGGCATATATGAGGTCCACGTCGTTACCCGCGAGGGCAGGAGGTGGGGAGCGCCCCGGCGAGTGACTCGCGGCGCCAATCTTCCCCGCGCGGGGGGAGGGTTTCGCTGGTCGCCGGACGGCCGGTTCATCGCGTACATCAGCAACGGACGGTCACTGAAGATCATTTCGCCGGCCGGGGGTGAGAGCCGCACCCTGGTGGACATCGGGGATTCCGTGACGCTGCCGGTGCCGGAGAAGCTGGTCTGGTCGCCGGACAGCCGGCTGGTGTACTTCGTGGCTCACGATGAACGAGGGCTGGCCGGGGTCTGGTCGGTGCCCCTGACCGGCGGGCCGCCCCGCCGGCGGGTCCGCTTCGAGGATCCGGCGACCGATTTCGGCAGAGGGCGGTTCGCGATGAACGGCAACCGGATCTATTTC
>CBFGTM010000117.1:0-5080 GCA_965652025.1 uncultured Gemmatimonadales bacterium | reverse complement strand
CCGCCCACCAACGATCCGGGCCCGCCGCCGCCGCAGAACCAGGGGGTGCAGGGCAGCTACGTGCTGGAGCAGATCAACCAATCGCAGCCGGGGCAGCTGGTCACCATCAGCAATCCTGATGGGGAGGTGATCGGGCTGTACCGCTTCGAGGCGACCACGCTGACCATGGACGCGCTCCAGACCTTTGCGCTGGAGCTGCGCTATACCGACGACAAGACGCCTTTCGGCATGGACGACGAAGGCGAGTTCAAGGGGGCCGGGCCGGTCACGCCCGAGGGCGGGATTCCGCTCACGTTCTACTCGGCAATCTACGACGACCAGTTCAACGGCGTCGTGCTGAAAGACATGGTGCAGATCAAGTACGACTTCGACGGCGACGGAGAGTTGGACACGTGGTTCGCGTTCCGGCGCCAGGGGTGAGAACGGCCTCGGAATGATGGGATCACCAGGATTGCACGACTCACAACCACTGAAAGGAGTACCACCATGCAGCGCTTCATTCTCGCAGTCCTCGCCGCCTCGTTCGGTCTGGCCGGCTCGGCCCAGGCGCAGCGGCAGCAGCAGCCCGTCGCCCGCCCGTCCCGCTGGGTGCTCAACGGCCACTCCAGCATGGCGCTCGGCACCTCGGTCACCGACGCCTTCAACGAGGTGAAGACCTCCAGCGGGCTGGGAGCCGGGGTCGAAGTGGGCTACCGGGTCACGCCGCGACTCCTGACCTATGCCGGCTTGGAGATCAACAAGCAGCCGGTGGACGCGTTCGACCTGGAGGGCGACTTCGGTCTCACCCATCTGGAAGCCGGCGCCAGGCTCAGCTTTCCCATTGCCGGCAGCAAGATGCTGCCCTACGTCGGCGCCTGGATCGGCCGCCGGAGCCTCAGCACCACGCTGGACGACTTCGACGCCGGAACCAGCTCGGATTTCTCGCTGTCGGGCCTTGCGGCTGGGGCGAGCGGCGGGGTGCAGCTCTTCGTGTCACCGAAGCTCGCGCTCGACGGGGGCCTCAGCATCGGGACCGGGAAGATGGGAAACATCAAGGTCGACGGGCAGAAGCAGACCACCCAGGGCCTGGAGAGTACCACTACGACGCGGATCAGGTTCGGGGCGAACTGGTATCCGTAGGGTTGAGGTAGGGGTGAGCGATAAGCAGTGAGCGGTGAGCGGGAACTGCGAGAAATGTAGGTTGACTCGTTCTCCCGCTTACCCCTTACCACTCACCTCTGTGGCCCGCCTTCTCCCAGTAGTGTCAGCGCGTTTCCAAGCCGTGTCCTCACGAGGAGACATTCGGCCGCTGTTCCCGGGGGGCGATCGCGACTTCCCGAGGTGTGATCGCTACTTCCCGACCCGCGATCGCCACTGCCTGGCACGCGATCGCGACTTCCTGCTGCGCGATCGCGACGTCATGCAGAGCGAATGGATGGAGCTGTGAAGGAATGGAAGCACCGGGACGGGGAAGCGCGGCTGTTGGATTCGCAGCCCGCTTGGCGGGAAGGTAACTCGCGCAGCGGAACTAGCATCGCGACCGCGGGCGACAATATCTCGAATTCCGCTGGGGAGCTAGCGAGGGCACGCGATCGGATCACGACGTACTCCCGGCCGGTTCGAACCGCCGGAATCGGTGATGCTACTTCCCGGATCTGAACGGATGAACCTTTCGGGCTGACCGAACAGGCGCGAGCGCGTGCGCAACGTCTCTTCGGTCGAGCGGAACAGTCTCGCGTTCAGTCGCCACAGTTTTTCTGCGCGTGCCATGGCTGGCATGCCTGATGCTTCTTCCATTAGTACGACCGACGCGCGCCGGGTGCGTGGCGGTTCTCTTCGAAGATCGTCTTCATCAACCAGTGCCGGGATGCCCGGCCACCTCCGGCCGAAACAGCAGGAGGAAGGTATGAATGCGCAGTCTCGACGGAGAATCGAGATGGGGACGCGCGCGCTGGAGTTCAGCCGCGCGCATCCCGACTCGGAGCCGGGCACGACCAGTGTGGTCGCCAGGCTGGAGCAGCTGATCGCGCGGGCGAACGAGACCGCAGCGGCCCAGCGAAACGGGCTGATTCAGGTCCGCGCGGCGTCGGCCCGGAAGGAGGAGCTGCGCCGGGCGATGCTGGCCGTGCCGATCGCGCACCTGGCCGAGGTGGGCCGGGCGGCCGCGCGAGAGGAGCACGAGCTGGGGAAGACGTTCCGGTTCAGGCCGGGTGCGTCGACGTTCCTGGCGTTCCGAACCGCGGCGCGGGGCATGGCGAGCGCGGCGCAGGAGCACCGGGAGGTGCTGGTGAAGTACGGCCTCTCCCAGTCGGTGCTGGACCAGTTGGTTCAGCAGCTCGACCAATTCGACGAGGCAGTCGCACTGGGGATGGCCGGACGCGGGGCGCATATCGGCGCCACCCGGGAGCTTCGGACCGTGTCGAAGGAGATCTTCCGGAGCGTGCGGGTGATGGACGGCCGGAACCGGCAGCGGTTTGCCGAGGATGGTCAGCTATTGGGCTCGTGGATCGGTGCGAGTACGGTGCTGGGCACGCCGGCCCGGCCGGGGACGGAGCCGGAGCCGGAGGGAGGGCCGCCGGCAGGAGGAGAGGTGAGGCCCGCAGCGTGAGGCGGCCGTCCGCCGCCGATGGTCCGGACTGTCGGCGGCGGATGTGCTACTCCCGTTCGCGCAAACGGGCCAGCTCGAGCTCTGCCTCCTGCAGCTTGGCCCGCAGCATCGGGTCGCAGTCGCGCCAGGTCTCCACGAATTTCATATAGTGCTGCGTCGCCGCCTGCGGGTCGCCACGCGCCTGGTAGATCTGAGCCAGCCGATAATGTGACGGAGCGTTGTAGAGGAGGTCGTAGGTAAGGGAGCGATACCAGCGCTGCGCCTCATCCATCCGCCGCAACTGGTAGAGCAGCTCCGCGCGGGCGAACCGCTCATGGAGGTGGTTGTCAAACGGCGAGTCACTCGTAAGATCCACTGGGTAATGGGTCCAGAACCCCGCCTGCTCCAGTGTCGCGAGTGCCTCCTCTGCTCGTCCGCGCCTCCAGGCAATCTCCGCGCGCACCACTTTCGCCTGACCGATCGCGAAAACACCCGCGGATGTGGAGCTGTCCGCCCGCTCCAGCTCGGAGGCATATTGCAGCGCCGCCCCGTCATCGCCGAGCCGCGCGTTCACCATTCCGAGCAGATAGGCCTTGAGAGACCGACGCACCGAGCGGTGCACCACGGCGGGCCCATCCCGCGCTCGACTCGCCGTGGCCGGGTTCCAGCGCTCGAGTGAGTCCCGTAGCGCCACCAGCTCGGCTCGCGGCAGATTCAGAAAGTAGGTGAGCGCATAGTAGACCCGATGCTCCAGCGCGGTGCCGGGGTCAAGCCGTGCGGCGCTGTCGAGCTCGGCGCTCGCGACCCTCCACCGCCCATTGGTGAGCTCGATCTTTGCGAGGGTCGTCCGAGCCAGCACCCGCATCCCACTCGACCGGTTTGGCTCAGTGATGAGACGCCAGAGCCGCCGCCCGGTAACCAGGTCCCCGGTCGTCCAGGTGACAATGCCCGCACCTAACCGGGCCGTCTCGTCGGGACGGCTTCGCAGGACGGCGATGAACCGCTCCAGCCCGGCGCTGTCTCCCCGCGCAGCGGCCCGCTGTCCTTCGAGGTTGCCGGCATCAATGGGGTCGGGCTGCGGCTGGAGGAATCGCTCGGTGAGGGTGTCGAGGTCAGCCAGTCGGCGGTCTCTGGCCGCGTAAGCGGCGAGCCAAAAGAGCGCCCCGGCATTTCGCGGGTCCAGTCGCAGCACCTGCTCGTACGCCTCGCGCGCGTCGACCCAGTCATAACCACTCAGGTAGCCCCAGTCACCGATCACATGGGCCAGCATAAACCAGGATTCGATATCGTCGGGGTGAACGTCCAGAATCCGGCGGTACAGGCTATCAGCCTGCTTGAGATCCCCTTGGAAGAACGCGATCGACGCCTCGATGAGCACGCGCTGGTGCTCACCTAGACTTCCACTGTAACGCCGCGCCTGCTCGAGGTGCTCCAGAGGTGGCTCAACGAGACTAAAAAATGCCAAACGGTAGTGCGCGAGGGCAAAGGCACTGTCGAGCTGGACAGCGCGCTGGAAGGCATCAAGGGCTTGGGGCGACCGACCGCTTCGGATCTCCCGCTCTCCCTCGATGTACGCCTTCAGCGCAGGAAGCGAGGACGTGGCCTGGTCGGCGACCCGGGCAAGTTCGAGAGGACGGTCCTGAACCTCCGAGAGAATGTGCCGGGCAAGCCGGTCGGCGACCTCGAAGATCTCGGCTGGAGGGACTCCCGACGCTTCGACTGAGCCTTGGGAGCCATGCTTTGAATCATAGAGCGTGGCTCTGACAGCCAGCCGCTGTCCTGCCTCGAAGATACTCCCGAGCACGAAACGATCGGCGCCAAAGTGCTCGGCTGCGCGTTGTCCTCGGTCCAGATCGTTCCCACCCCGTTCACCGTCGACGAACTGGACCAATGCTCGCTGATTTATGGTACGGAGTCCTGGTGCCCCATCCAGCTTCGTGCTGAGAAGATCGACCATTCCCTCAGCGAGATAACTCAGTTCCGGATTACCCCGGTACTCAAACGGGAGGATGGCAATGGCGCCAGGAATAGCGGGAGCCTTGGGTATTGGCCGAGAGCCGTAGCTCGAAACAAATACGCCGAGGGCCGCGGCAGTCCCGATGAACAGGAGGCTCATCGACACTAAACGTCTTCGGCTATGGGGCGATCGCTCCTGGCCTGCCGACTGGGCTACTTCTCGGTTTTTGTCCGGCGGGGTATCGGAGGCAGTTTGGCGAACCGGGGGAGGCGGTGGCGTCTTTACAGAGGGCCCTTTCCTGTGGTTCCGGATGGAGTCGACCAGCGTCAGGGTATCGGCCGAGGGTTCGAGCTCCAGGTCGGCCGAGAGCCGCTGGGCGAACTGGTCATAGGCCAGAACGGCCCCCGCCCGGTCCCCTGCCTCAAACAGAAGACCCAATAACCGCCGGAGTCCATCTTCATCGTAGGGGGAGAGCTCGACTCCCCGGCGTGCCCACCGAACGGCCTCGCTGATCCGGCCCTGGGCGCATTCCCTTTCAGTAAGCTGCCATACTGCCC
>CBFGTM010000116.1:0-5268 GCA_965652025.1 uncultured Gemmatimonadales bacterium | reverse complement strand
CAGTATTCCGATCTCCCGCTCCCGGCCCGCTCGATCTTCCTGGATCTGGCGCTCACCAACCCCGGGGGCAGTGCCGACAGTACCGTGGTCAACCTCGACCGCTTCCATATGCGGCTGGGCCGGAACCCGGTGGACGCGTCCCTGGTGGTGCGGACCCCGGTCTCCGACCCCGACGTGGATCTCAAGATGAAGGGCAGGGTGGACCTGGCCGACGTCCGCCGCACCATCAAACTGGAAAAGGTCGAGCAGCTCAGCGGCTCGATTGCGGCCGACGCTGCGGTGCGGGCCCGGATGTCGGCGATTGACAAGCAGCAGTACGACCGTGTCGCGGCGACCGGCACCCTCGATGTCGCCGACCTCACCCTGAAGGGCCAGGCCCTGCCTCATCCGTTGGCGATTCAACAGGCGTCGCTCCGGCTCAGCCCCCAGCGGGCCAGTCTCACCCGTTTCACCGGCTCGGTCGGGAGCAGCGATCTCCAGGCCACCGGCTCGATCGACAACCTCATCGCCTACGCCTTCCGGGACGACACCCTCAAGGGCAGCGCGACCGTACGGAGCAACCGGTTCGATCTGGACGAGTGGCGCAGCGGCGACACCACCGCTCTCCAGATCATCCCGGTGCCACCCAAGATCGATTTCGCCCTCAACGTGTCGGCCAACCAGCTGACCTACAACAAGCTCACGATGAGCGGGGCGCAGGGGAAGCTTCGGATCAAGGACCAGCGGGCGACCCTCCAGGACTTCCGGATGAACGCCCTGGGCGGGCAGCTCGGGGTGAGCGGCTTCTACGAGACCACCAATCCGGCCAAGCCCACGTTCGATGTCGGTTTCCGGATGCTCAAGGTGAACATCCCGGCTGCGTTCCAGGCGTTCACCACGGTGCAGATGCTGGCTCCGGTGGCGAAGTACGCCTCGGGGACGGTGAACACCGACGTCAAGCTGAGCGGCGCGCTGGGGAAGAACATGATGCCGCTGTTCAACGCACTGAGCGGCAGCGGCACCTTCCAGACGGCCAACGTCGCGCTGCGTGACTTTCCGGGCATGAACAAGATCGTGGATGCGACCAAGCTCCAGATCCTCAACAATCCCACCATGCAGGCGATCAGGACCGGGTTCCAGATCAAGGACGGCCGCCTGCTGCTGCAGCCGTTCAACGTCAGGATCGGCGGGCTGGCGATGACCGTTGCCGGCTCCAACGGGATCGACCAGTCGATGGAGTACAACCTGGGGCTCAAGGTGCCGAGGTCGCTCTTGGGCGGCGGGGCTAATGAGGCGCTGGCCGGTGTCTTCTCCAAGGCGAGCCAGGCCGGCATCAACCTCGGTTCGACCCAGGCCATTCCGCTGGACATCCAGCTCGCGGGCAAGGTGACCGATCCCACGGTCAAGGTGGACCTCGGCAGCGTCACCTCATCGGTCACGGCCGGCGCCCAACAGGCGGTGACCCAGGCCGTGACCCAGAAGGTGGACTCGGCGGCGCTCCGGGCGGTGGCGGCGGCGGAAAAGCAGGCCGCGGCGATCAAGCAGGAGGCCGAGTCGCTGGCGGCCAAGGTCAAGCTGACCGGCTACCAGCAGGCCGACGGCCTGGTAGCGGAGGCGGGAGACAATCCGCTGCTTCAGGCGGGAGCGAAGGTCGCGGCCGACAAGGTGCGGCGGGAGACGGACGCCAAAGCTCAGGGGATCCTAAACGAAGCAACTAGGCGGGCGGACAGCGTGGTCGCGGCGGCCCGGCGACAGGCGGGAGGAGAGTAGTCACGGAGCCACGGTCTGAATTTCCACCCGCGATGCCTGGGTGGGAGTCCGCCAGATCCGGTGGGTCTGAGCCTGGTAGTCGCCCGCCTTGGCTTGAAAGATGTTGGGCACCCAGGTCTGCGGGTTGCGGTCGATCAGAGGAAACCAGGTGCTCTGCACCTGTACCATGATCTTGTGACCGGCCTTGAACCGGTAGCTCTGGGTATGAAGATCGATCGCAAATAGGGTAATCACGTTCGGCTTCAGGGGCACCGGCCTCTCGAATGATCGGTGGAAGCGGCCCCGGAAGACGTCGTTGGCAATCATGAGCTGATAGCCACCCAGCTTGAAATCGGGAGGGTAGTCCTCAGGATAGACGTCGATCAGCTTTACCACCCAGTCGGCGTCCTGCCCCGTAGTGCTGGCGAAGAGTCTGGCCGTGACTTCGCCCGCCAACACCACGTCCTCAGTCAGTGGCTCGGTCTCCCAGCTCAGCACGTCGGGTCGGCCCTGCACGAAACGTTGGTCTTCCAGCAGCCAGGTGTACCACCCTGATCCTTTGGGATAGTAGGTCGGCTCGATCGGCCGGGGCCGGTAGGGAACGGGGTGGGCCGGATCGCTTACGAAGCTGTCGGAGGCCGAGCGCTCGGATGCCGAGGGGGGCGTGAAGGCCAGCTTTCCGCCCGATTGGAAGTACAGGGCCCGGGTCTTCGCCTGGCGGGGAGGCCAGGAGTCGAACTTGCGCCACTGGTTGCTGCCGCTCTCGAAGACGGTTGCCTCCGGCTGGACCAGCTGCCCCTTGTCCTTGAGGTAATAAGCAAAGAACGGGGCCTCGACCTGGCTCCGGAAGTATTCGCCAGTGGCTGAGCCGAAGTCGATCTTGCCCAGCTTCTGTCCGGTCCCCCCTCTCCAGCCGCCGTGCCGCCAGGGCCCCACAACCAGAGAGTTCCGGCGGTGAGCGTCGTGCTTCTCCAGCTCGCGGTAAATCAGCAGCGGACCATAGAAGTCTTCCTGATCCCACCATCCCGCCACGTTCAGCGTCGGTACAGTGACTCGCGTCAGATAAGGCCGCATTGCCTGCCGCCGCCAGAACGCGTCGTAGTTGGGGTGAGCGGCGAAGTCCTTCCAACTAGGGAGCACCTTGGCCTTAAGCACCTTGGCCTGGATGTTGGAAAGCGGCCCCACCTCGAGGTACCACTCGTAGGTGTCGTAACGCCCGAACTCGAAGTCTGAGTTCTCCCGAGTGGCTTCGGTGAGCCAGGCATATTCGAAGCCGTAGCTCAGCCGGAAGGCGCCGTTGTGGTGAAAGTCGTCCCCCAAGAACATGTCGGCCGGTGAGGCCTGAGGGCTTACCGCCTTCAGCGCGGAATGGCCACCCAGCATTCCCATCGCCGTCGTCCAACCATCGTAACTCACGCCCAGCATTCCAACCCTGCCGTTGTTTCCCGGGACGTTCGTCAGCAGCCAATCGATTGAATCGTCGGTGTCGGTGATCTCATCGATCGAGCCGGCCGGCGCATCGGCCGGTCTCGGCGGCCGCTGCATGACGAATGTCCCCTGACTGCGATAGCGTCCCCGGATGTCCTGGAAAACGAAGATGTACCCTTCCTCGGCCAGCGCCTGGTACGATCCGGTGAGCTCGTTCCTTGACTCGGCGACCCCGTAGGGAGTGCGGGAGAACAGGAACGGGAGGCTGCTGGTGGTATCCCGGGGCCGGAAGATCTCGACGTGGAGCTTCACCCCATCACGCATCGGGATGTCGGCGCTGCTCTGCTGGTAGTCGGCGGGATCGTACTTCCTTGTGGCGACCTGCTGGGCCGGCAGCGGAAGGGCTGTAGCCAGCAGGATCGGAATCCACCGCGGCACATAGCGTACTGGAGACGTCATGAGATCCTTCGATTGAGCAGTTCCCTATACTTCGCTGCTTCAGCGGGTCTCTTCCAGGATTCGTACAGCGCCACCAGGTCGCGAAGATTCTGGGTTCCCAAGGTGCGGTGATACCAATTCTTCGCGCGGGCGAGGGTGCGGTAGCTGGCGAGCAGGAGAGCCTCCGCTTCCTCATGACGACCCTGCGCCAGGAGACAAACGCCCAAGGTCCGCTGCGCCTTGGCCGTGCGACGATCGTCTGGACCCAGCTTGTCCATGCGAAGCTGGAGCGCCTCTCTTAGGAGCGGCTCCGCCTCCTTGGCGCGCCCGCGGTCGGTCAGCACACTGCCCAGCCCGATGTATGTCCCCGCGATGTTGATGCTCCCCGGAGGCAGCGCCTTCGTGATGATCGCCAGCGAATTGCGATATGCCTGCTCCGATTCCGCCAGCTGTCCGGTTTCCTGCAGCAGCTCGGCCAGGTTATACCAGCTGTCCCCGACGCTGAGGTGAGAGTCGCCGAGCTGTCGTCGGCGCACCGCCAGCGTGTGGCGATACATCGGCTCGGCCTCGTCGTACCGCTGCTGATACTTGAGCGTGGCAGCCACGTCGTTGAGCGCCTGCAGGGTCGTCGGATGCTCGTCGCCCAGGGAGCGCTTCCAGGCGGCCAGCAGCTCGCGAAACACCGCCTCCGCGCCCCGGAGGTCGCCCTTCTCGTACTTGAGCGTGGCGAGGTTGCTCACCAGCTCGAGCGTCTCGGGATGATCCGGCCCCAGCCGCGCCCGCAGCATCTCGAGTGACTGCACGCTGAGCGTCTCGGCCTCGGCGTAACTCCCTTGAAGCTGCAGCGTGGTCGCGAGATTCTGCATGGCATACGCCACCTCCGGATGCCCCTCGGGATACACCCGCTTGCGACGAGCCAGCACCTCCCGTTCGATCCGCTCGGCCTCGACGTACTCATTCTGCTTTTCCCGCAGCGCCGCAATGTGAGACAGGGAAGTGACCACGCGGGGGTGGTCAGGGTCCAGTGCTTGGGCCCTCAGCACGAGTGCCTCCTGGTACGCCGAGTCCGCCCGGGCCAGGTGCCCCGCTTCCTCCAGCACGACCCCGAGATTGTCGAGGTCATCGGCGATGCGAAGCGGATCGCCTCCGCCCGGACCGCGATCGATCTCGAGCGCCTGGGTATACAGCGTCTCCGCCCGGGCAAACCTGCCCTGCTGCCGCTGCACCGAGGCGAGCGCGCTCAGGGTAGACGCCAGGGCGGTGTCGTTCGCTCCGCCGGCCTGCCGTATACCATGCGCTCGCGTGAGCAGGCTCTCCGCCCGGGCATACTCGCCCTGAGCGGCGACCACACCGGCCCAGTCGGTCAGCCGGGCCGCGACCTCCGCATGGGTCTCGCCCCGCATTGTTCGGGAGAGCTGGGTCGCTCGTCGGAGCAGGGTGTCGGCCTCCGGATAGAGCCCGAGGTCGCGGTGGATCACACCGAGCACGTCCAGCATCTCCGATTGCAGCTCCGGCTGCCGAGCTAGACCGCTATCCACCTGGCGAGCGCCCCGCTCGAGCAGCTCCCGCGCGGTGATATCACGGCCGCGAGACTCCTCTGGTTTCGAGACTCGAAAGAGGCCCACCACGAAGTCCTTCACCGCGCGTGCCTTGGCCGCCTCGCGCGAGGTCGCC
>CBFGTM010000115.1:0-5293 GCA_965652025.1 uncultured Gemmatimonadales bacterium | reverse complement strand
GAGAGGCCGGTCTCGGTCAGCCGCTCTCCTCCTGCCTCGCGCACGGCCAGGGCGATTCCGAAGTCGGCCACCACCGCCTCGCCCTCATGGAGGAGGATGTTCTCGGGTTTGACGTCCCGGTGAATAACCCCGTGCCGGTGGGCATAGTCGAGGGCGCTCGCAACCTGGGTTGCGATGCGGACGGCTTCCTGTACCGGGAGCTGCGTCTCCCGCGCCAGCTTCGCCCGCAGGGATTCGCCCCGCACATAGGGAAGGACGTACCACAACACGCCATCGTTCCGCCCCGAGTCGATCAGGGTAAGGATGTGCGGGTGATCGAGCTGAGCACTGATCCGGATCTCCTGCAGAAACCGCTCGGGACCGAGGGCGGCCGCGACCTCGGGGTGCATGACCTTGAGCGCCACGGTTCGGTCGTGGCGGAGGTCGTGCGCGAGGTACACCGTGGCCATCCCGCCCCGCCCCAGTTCGCGCTCGATGGTGTAGTGGCCGGCTAGCGCGTCGGCAAGCGACGACTCGTTGGGCTTCACAGGCTGCCGGTGGAAGAGAGGCTTGGAATGTGTCGAAGACCTTGGGGGATTGCTAGCAAGCGCTCCGACGGAAGGCGGCCTCGCGATGAATCGAGTCATCCGAGACCTTGCGATCCCGCCCCCATCGGCTATCCATAAAAATATGGGAACCCACGTTGATCCCCGGCCGGACAGCGAATCACAGGAAGAGACCGATTTTCGCTGTCTCTTCGAGGCAGTTCCCGGACTCTACCTGGTGCTCCGGCCCGACCGGCCCCGCTTCACCATCGTCTGCGCCAGCACCGCCTACCTCGAAGCCACCCTGACCAGCCGCACCGGCTCCCGTGGCATTATCGGGATGGGTCTGTTCGAGGCTTTTCCCGATCCACCCGATGATCCGACTGCGACTGGGGTGCGGAACCTGCGGGCCTCGCTGGAGCGGGCCTTGACCACTGGCCGACGCGACGTGATGCCGGTCCAGCACTACAACATCCGCCGTCCCGACGGGAGCTGGGAGGAGCGCCATTGGGCACCCCGGAACACCCCAGTGCGGGACCCCGGCGGGAGCGTGCGGTACCTGATCCACGAAGTCGAGGATATGACCAAGCTGGTGCAGGCCCAGAAAGCCGAGCGGGCCGCTCGAGCAGCGGTCGAGACCGCCAGGGTTGCATTGGAACAGGCCAAGGCGGATCTGCAGCGGGAGCACGTGATCCTGGTCGATGCTACCTCCGCCTCGGCTCGGCTCCGCAAGGAATCCGACAATCTCAGGTCCGAGGTGCAGGCCCTGCTGGCCAACAGCGCCAGTATCCTTGCGCGATCTCGGGGCCGTCCCCCGAAATAGCTTCGATTTTGGGAACCCTTCGTGTCTCAGCCCTGGCCGCTCTGGCGCTCGCCTGTGCCGGTCAGCAAGTCAGGTGCAGGATGGCGTTGGTGTCAGGAGACTGCTGCTCCAGCAACTCGATTGCCCGTACCGTCGGCACGATCACCAGCTCGATCTCGCGGCGCTGAGCTTCACGCTGCACCTGCTCCATCACCGGCAGCGCCCCGGTGCCGGTGCCGATGACCAGCCGCCGACAATGCCAGGGTATCCTCTCATCGATGGATAAGGGCGTGTGTCCAAAGGCATCGCGGAACTTCTTGGAAGGCTTCTTCTGGCGCTTCCGAACTTCGCCGCGGTCGATCACCACGTCGTGATCATAGGTGGTGCCGTTGATCCGAATGGATCCGAATGAGAATGACTCGAACCGCATAAGCCGCTCCCTGATTTCTCTTACACCTGAATCCTATCCGGAGCGTCCTTGAAATGGTGTAACCCGAGCGAGGATCTTTTCTGAGCCCTGCGTGACTCAGATCACCGATCACCCCATACCGGCCCCTGACATTTCGAACGGGTCTAACAGGAGTCCAGAATGAGTCAGGTCAAGGACCCGGTCTGCGGAATGATGGTCGACCCGGAAACAGCACCGGCACACACCACATACGAGTCTCAGGAGGTGTTCTTCTGTTCTCCCGAATGCCGCCGGGAGTTTGAGGTAGAGCCGGCCCGCTATGCCGAGAATCTGGACCCGCAAGACGTCCGGTTGATGGACACGAAGTCATTCGTGGCCCCCAAATTCAGGCATTGATGTAGTACGGCCGCTCACCGCTCAGCGCTCACCGCTTCTCGTGGAAGAGGCACGGGTGTCCTCGATGCCCGCGCGGCCCGCACCGCCGCCGCCAGCTCCCGCACTCCGGCGCGTATCACCGCCTCCGAGCATCGTGCATACCCCAGCAGCAGCATGGACGAATCCTCGGCCTGGCCGAGGTAGTAATCGCTCAGCGCGGTCAGCGCGACTCCACGCCGCGCCGCCTCGGCCTGGATCACCCGCCCCCGGTCCCCGTCGCGCAGCTGGATCATGACGTGCAGCCCCGCCCGGATCCCGTGCACCCGCACCTCGGGCAGCGCCCCGGTCAGCGCCTCCACCAGCGCGTCGCGCCGGGCGCGGTAGCGGGCGCGCATCCGCCGCAGGTGGCGGTCCAGCTCTCCCCGCGACAGAAAGTCGGCGAAAGCGTGCTGCTCGATGCGCGAGACGCCAAAATCCACCTGCCGCTGCTCCCGCTGTACCGCGTCCAGGAGCCGGGGCGGCACCGCCAGCCAGCCCAGCCGCATTGCCGGTGCGAGGGTCTTGCTCGCCGTCCCGGCGTAGACGATGCGCTCGGGATCCATCCCCTGTAATGCCCCCACCGGCGCGCGGTCGTACCGGAACTCGGCGTCGTAGTCATCCTCGATCGCGATCGCCTGGTGCCGGCGCAGCCACTCGAGCAGCGCTCCGCGGCGGGCACCGGACATGACCGCGCCTGTCGGGTACTGGTGTGCCGGCGTCACCAGCACCGCGTCCGCCGCCGTCCGCTCCAGGAGATCCACCCGGAGTCCCTCGCCGTCCACCGCCACCGGCACCAGCTCGAGCCCCGCGCTGGCGGCCGAGAGCCGCACCTCATTGTGAGAGGGGTCCTCGATCGCGATCCGCCTCGCTCCCAACGCCGCGAGCGCGTGACACACGAGCGTCCGCCCCTGGCACCAGCCGCTGGTGACGACTAGTCGGCCGGCGTCGGCCACCACGCCGCGCACTCGGCCGAGGTAGTCCCTCAAGGCCAGGCGGAGGACCTCGCTGCCGTGCGGATCGGTGTAGCCGAAATCGGCGTCCCGCATCCCGGCGAGCGCCTCGCGGAGAGAGCGGAGCCAGGCAGAGCGGGGGAAGGTCGCGAGGTCGGGGACGCCGGGGCGGAAATCGTAACGCGGCTCGGGGACCGGCTCCGTACGCCTGGTGGTAGGCGGCTGGCAAGGACCGGCGCAGCCGGTGACCCGTGGCCGGGTACCCGGGCGGAGCTCCAGATAGCCCTCCCCGGCGAGCTGGGCGTAGGCGTCCACCACGATGGGCCGAGAGATCCCGAGCTCGCGGGCCAGGTCGCGGGTGGAGGGCAGCCGCGAGCCGGGACGGAGAGTGGCGTCTCGGATGGCCTGGCGGAGCTGGTCCTCGATCTGCCGGCCGAGGGTGCGAGGACTCTCGCGGTCGACTGAGACGAGGACGTCGAGGGGCCTACTGGTCACCGAATGTGCGCCCGAAGAAGTCTCCCCTCTTCCACGCCGGCCGCTGGTCCGCGTCGGCGACCTCCAACCCCACCAGAAATGCAAACTGCGCCTCCCTGGCGCCCGACTCGAGATCCATCGGCTGGCCGATGTCGTCCTGCGGAGTGTGGTAGCGGGTCGCGATCCATTCCTTGAACCGCGCGGCAGCGTCTACCCCCGAGTCGCTCCGCAGGCCCATGAAGGGAAACAGCGAAGGCACCCCGCGGCGCACGAACGAGTACTGGTCGCTCCGGACGAAGAAGACCTCCTGGGGGAACGGATCCGGCGTAATGGTGATTTCCATCCGTTTCGCTACTCGCGCGACGGTGGAGTCGAGGGTCGAATGGTCAGCCCCAAGAGCCACCAGCGTCCGCAACGGGTAGAGAAGGGCGAGACCGTCGAGGTTCACGTTGGCCACGATCCGCTCCAGCGGCACTGTGGGATGCTCAGCGAAATAGTCGCTGCCCAGCAATCCCTTCTCCTCGGCCGTGACCGCGAGGAACAGCACCGAGCGGCGGGGCGGGCGCGGCAGCGTCGCGAAAGCCCGGGCCACCTCGAGCAACCCCGCGGTGCCTGAGGCGTTGTCGAGCGCGCCGTTGTAGATCGAGTCGCCCCGGACCGGCTCGCCGATGCCGAGATGATCGAGGTGGGCGCTGTAGACCACCACCTCATCGCGCAAGCGGGGGTCGGAGCCGCGCAGCAACCCGACCACGTTGGGGCTCTCGAGCCGGTCGTGCACACTGACCGTGCGGATGGTGGCCCGCAGGGGCAGGTCGAAGGCGGGAGGCTTTCCGGCTTCGGCCGCGGTCAGGATCTCGCCGAGCGACTGGGATGCTCCTTCGAATAGATAGGCCGCCGCGCTGTCCGAGAGCGTCGCCGCGCCTCGTATCGTCGGCGAGACGTCGGCCGGCGCGCCGGTGGAGTCGACCCAGCGCATGCCACCGCCGCGGGACTGTCGCACCATGCGGTCCCAGGGAAAGCTCTGGTCCCGGGTTCGAACGACCAGGACGCCGATCGCTCCCCTGCGAGCCGCGTTCTCTCGCTTCATCCGGGGAGCGGCGTGGTGCGCACGCTCGGCCGCGGGGAAGGAGGAAGGAGCGCCGGTGAGGAGGACGACGATCTTCCCCTTGGGGTCCACGGCACGGTAATCGTCGTATTTGTGGTCCGGTGCGGTGACCCCGAAGCCGGCGAACACCAGCGGCGCCGTCACTTCGGCCCGGCGGGTGACGAAGTCGGGGAAGGGCACGTAGTCCCGGTAAGGGGTGAGCACACGTCGGCCGGACCGTCCGACCAGGACCAGGCTGTTCCCCTCGATAGCGCGCGAACGAAGCAGCGGAACCGGCTGGAAGTACCCTTTGGTCCCGGCGGAGTCCAAGCCGAGCGCGGCGAAGTGCTTCGCGACATAGCGCGCCGCGGAGTCGTAGCCGGCCGTACCGGGCCCGCGGCCTCCGAGTTGGTCGCTCGCCAGGTATCGGATGTGCTCCTCCAGGAGTGCCTGGCTCACTTCGGGTGCGGCCCTGCTGGCCCGCTCGTCCGTCCCCCGACAGCCGACGCCAATCAGTGTCAGGGCCAGGAGGATCAGGGGTCGACTGGTCATGTTTTTCACTCCTCAACTGGATCTTCTGTCCTGACCAGTCTGCTCATAGTTTGGCTTCATGTCAACCGCGCGTCCTGTGGCGCT
>CBFGTM010000114.1:0-5462 GCA_965652025.1 uncultured Gemmatimonadales bacterium | reverse complement strand
ACTGAAACCGGCGGTCCGATGATGTTGGTGGTGGCGATCCAGCCAGCCAGCAGGCTGGGATCGTTGCCGAACCGCACCCGGTTGAACCCGTCCAGGATCCGCACCAGCCGGACGACCTCGTCCGCGACCACCTCCAGGCTCGCGGAGGCCCCGATGTGGACCCGGCGGCCCTCAGCACTGTGCTCGACCGCCTGATCCAACTGGTCGAGCGACTGGCGGGCGTGCTGGAGGACCTCCTCCACCAGGCCGTACTTGCTGAGCAGCTCCTGCTGCTGCTCGGCCAGCTCCAGCATGGTTCGCGCGGCTGCCCGAAACGCCAGGCCCCGCGCGGGCATGCGGGGAAGGTCGAACTTCTGAGCCAGCTCCGGGCTTTCGGTGGCGGCACGCTGCGCGACTCCCGCGAAGTGGACCAGATGGCTCCGCCGGATGGCCCGCCTGAGGCGATCCTTGAGGATCGTAGCGGCGCGCACCTCGGCGAGGCCCCGGCGCTGCTCTTCGGCGAGCTGGGTGGCGCGGAGGAGCTGCTCCTCCAGCTGCTTCAGAGCGGTCGCGTACCCCGGGCTCTCGGAGGGGTGCGCTCGGCTGAACTCCAGGGCACGTTGCCCCATCGCCAGCCTGGTTTCAGTACGTCGGTTCACGCTAGGTACTCCGTTTCACACGAAATGCCGCCGGGGACCGGCACCCACGCGGCTGAGTGAGAATGAAGGGCATGCCCGAACGTCGCCGATCGTCTTCCGCCCGGCGAATGAGGCATATGCTTATAGTGTGCCACTTCCCTTTTTCACTCGAGAAACGGGACAACGAAACCACTTTTCGGATGCTGTAGCAGCGCGAAGAGCGGCACCAACCGATGAAGCGGAGACTGACAACATCGAAGCTGTGTCCTAATGACTCAAAGCTCCGATGTAAAGACGGGACGGCGCGAATCGCAGGTTCAGAGAGTCACCGACAGACCCCGAGCCTCGATCTAAAGACCCAAACTCCTCGCTTGCACTCCCGAACTTCCAGCCGGAAAACTCGAGCCGACGGAGTCGCAGCATTGGAGATCAGATCAACGGCCGCTCCGGTTCGGTGACAGCCCTGAAGGTCCACCTGACAGACCCGGTGCTCCGGTTGCAGGGGTGAAGGGGCGACGGCCGGAGTTTGCGTCCCCGGGAGCAACCTCGACGTGCCGACCTACGAGGTCGGCGCTCCTTGCTGCCGACGCAACGGTCGCTCTGACAAGCGGGCCGTGACAGTTGCCGGTTGGGCCGTCGGGGTCGAAGACCTTTCGGGCGAAACGAATCTCTTGGCATCCCCGTACGCCGATTGGACGACAAGGATTAGGAGTGAATCAACGTGAGTTCGCTGGTGGAGCAGCGTTTGAGCGCAGGGTCGGAGCCAGCAGTGCCGGCTGGAGCAGCCGACTGGCTCCTGGTGACGCTGCCCGGGGTCATCTGGGGCGCATCCTTCTTATTCATCGCCGAGGGGCTGAAGGTAATCGGGCCCGCCGGGGTCACCTTCGTCCGGATCCTGGTGGGTTTCCTGGTGCTGTCGGTGCTGACCTCCGCTCGGAGGCCGGTGGCGGCGTCCGACCGGAAGGCGGTGGCGCTGCTCGGGGTGCTCTGGATGGCGTTTCCGCTCACCATGTTTCCCTTCGCCGAGCAGCGGGTCTCCTCGGCCATTACCGGGATGCTGAACGCCGCGGTCCCCCTCTTCGCCGCCATCGTCGCGTCGGTGCTTGCCCGGCGTCTCCCCTCTCGCGGTGTCGCGATCGGGTTGGCGGTCGGTTTGACCGGAGCGGTTCTCATGGCGTGGCCGACCATTCATCAAGGGCGGAGCAGTGCCGATGGAGTCCTGCTGATCCTGGCGGCGCTGATCTCCTACGGCTTCGCGATCAACCTGGCCCTGCCGCTCCAGCGGCGGAACGGTGCGCTGCCGGTGATCTGGCGGGCCCAGGCCGCCGCGCTGGTGCTGACGGCGCCGTTCGGGATCCGCGATCTGCTCCACGCCCACTGGGAGACCGGCCCGGTGCTGGCATTGCTGGCATTGGGAGCTCTGGGAACCGGTCTGGCTTACGTCCTGATCACCATGGCCGCCGGCCGGGTCGGCTCCACTCGCGCCTCGGCCACCGCGTTTCTCATTCCGCCCGTGGCGCTGGTGCTCGGCGTTGTGGTGCGACACGAGCACGTGGCCGCGCTTTCGGTGCTCGGGGCCGCGGTCTGCGTTGCCGGCGCGTGGCTCATGAACCGGCGCCGTTCCACCTGAGCTTGCGCACCGCTTTACTTAAGCCATGCAACTCATCCAAGACCTGGAGCGAACCCGGGACGAGACGCTCGAGTATTACTCCCTGAAACCGCGCGATCTCGAGCGCCGCTACGGGCCCGATAAGTGGACTGTTCGGTACATCCTCCATCACCTGTCGGACAGCGAGACGGTGCTCTTCGACCGCATCCGCCGGGTGTTGAGCGAGCCACGGCAGGTACTCTGGGTCTTCGACCAGGATGCCTGGGCCAAGGGCCTCGACTACTCCCGGGTGCCGCTCGACATGTCCCGGCGGATTTACGAGTCAGTGCGCGGCGCCATCATCTATTACGCCGGGGTGCACTACGAATCGAAGGGCCAGCTCGAGTTCGTGCACAGCGTCACCGGAGTGCGGACGCTCAAGGACGAATTCGACAAGGTCGCCTCCCACAACGAGCATCATCTGGAGCAGATCAGGCTCGCGCTGAAGCGCCGGAATTAGCGGAGGCTGCTTACCTGCGAGATTGCTTCGGCCTTCGCTTTGCTCAGGACCTCGCAATGACTCGCGACTCGCGACTAGCGACTAGTGACTAACGAGCCGGTCACCCTCATGCATCCCGGCGGAGCCGAGCCGACCGGTCGAGAGCGCTCGGTGGGATTTCCGCTGGATCTGCTCCGGGAGTCGGCCGCCAGGCTCCGGATCCTTGCCCTGCTGTACGCCTTCATCTTCTTCATGGCCGGTATCGTTCCGGGGCTGTCGCTCCCGGAGGAGCGAGCCCGATTCCTGGGGAGCTTCCTCGCCTGGGGTCCCGCCGTGATCGGGATCGCGGCGGGGTTGCTGGTGGCCGCCGTGATCCGGAGCGAGCGCTTCTCGCCTCCTACCGTCATGAACCTCGGCCTGGTCTTCGAGATCGCCAGCAGCTACGCCATCGCGGCCGCCGAGTTCGGCGATCCTCTGGGACTCGAAACCCATCGTGGCTTCCTGGGACTCTCCTGGGTCGCCGTCTGGGTCGTGCTCTTCACCGTGGTGGTGCCGACCCCCCCGCGCCGGGCGGTGTTGGCCGCGCTCGCGTCGGTAAGCTCGATTCCGGTCATCATCGGTCTCTCGATTGCGTTGGGCACCACTTCACTCCGAGTGGAGCCGGTGAAGTTCTTCTTCGGGCTGGTGTTCCCCTACCTCCTGGTGGTGGCCATGGCCTACGTCGGGGCCCGGGTGGTCTACCAGTTGGGCACCGAGGTCAAGCGTGCTCGCGAGCTGGGGAGCTACCGGCTGGTGGAAAAGCTCGGTGAAGGTGGGATGGGAGAGGTCTGGCGAGCCCGGCACCGGATGTTGAGCAGGCCTGCGGCAATCAAGCTCATCCGGCCCGCTGCCATCGGCAACGGGCACGCCGGAGTGTCGGCCGAGGCCATCCGCCGGTTCCAGCGCGAAGCCGAGGTCATTGCCCGCCTCCGCTCACCCCATACGGTCGAGCTCTTCGATTTCGGAATCGCCGACGATGGTGCCTTCTACTATGTCATGGAGCTGCTCGATGGGCTCGATGCCGACTCGCTGCTGCGGCGATTCGGGCCAACCCCGCCCGAGCGGGCCATCTACCTCCTGCGCCAGATCTGTCATTCCCTTTCGGAGGCCCAGTCCTGCGGCCTGGTGCATCGCGACATCAAGCCGGCGAACATCTTCCTCTGCCGCTACGGGGAGGAGTACGACTTCGTGAAGGTGCTGGACTTCGGTATCGTGGGCGCAGTGCGCGAGGTCGCCGATCCGAGCCTGATGGACACACGGGAGAATGCGGTGCGGGGCACGCCGGCGTTCATTGCTCCGGAGCAGGCGATGGGGGGCAAGGTGGACTGGCGGGCCGATATCTACGCCACCGGCTGCGTGGCCTACTGGCTCCTGACCGGGCAGTTCGTGTTCACCGCCGACACGGCCATGGGACTGCTCCTGCAGCACGCGCAAACGCCGCCGACCCGTCCATCAGCCCGAACCGAAATGCCCATCCCCCAGGCGCTCGACGACCTGGTTCTGTCCTGCTTGGCGAAGGATCCCGCGAAACGACCTCAATCCGCCCGGGAGCTGTCGTTTCGCCTGGCCGAGGTGGAGGGTGTGGGTGCCTGGACCCAGGATCGGGCGCGGGAGTGGTGGCTGATGCACCAGCCGGCGCCCCGAGGCCCAGATCAGGAGGTAACTTCCAGGTGACCTCGAAGCCAGGACAACAGATGACCCCCGCGGTCCATGTGCTCGTGTTCGACGGCTTCGCCGACTGGGAACCTGCTTTCGCCCTGGCGGAGCTACGCCGTTCCGGCGGCTTGGACGTAGTCACGGTCGGCTTCACCGCCGAGCCGGTGCGGTCGATGGGTGGGCTGCGAGTGCTGCCGGACCGAACCCTTGCCGGGCTGGATCCGGCGAATGTCCGGCTCCTCATTCTCCCCGGCGGCGACCTCTGGGAGGGCGAGTACCCCCGTACGGAGCTCGAACCTGTCCTCGCGGCGCTGAAACAGGGTGGGGTACCCATTGCGGCGATCTGTGGCGGCACCCTGGCCCTGGCTCGTGCTGGATTGCTGGACGATCGCGCGCACACCAGCAACGAGCGCGGATACCTCGAGCGCATGGTGCCGGCCTATGCGGGGTCCAGCCAGTACGTCGATGAGTTGGCGGTTCGGGATCGCGGGCTCATCACCGCGAGTGGGCTAGGGCCGACTGAGTTTGCCCGGGAAATTTTCGAAGAGCTGCAGATCTTCAGCCCGGAGGACCGGCCGGTGTGGTACCATCTCTTCAAGCACGGACGGTTTCCAGAACCGGCCACCTGACGGCGGCCAGCGCAACCGCGCCTAGCGCCCGCCGCATCCTCAGTCATCCCGCTGCAGGGTGACCTTCAAACGGTCATTGGCGGCTGAGAATGTCCCTTTTAGCGCCGCTCCTTCAACCTGCCAGCTAAGGTAGGGCAGGAAGGAATCCGAGTCCTGGTCGAATGCAACTGTGTCTGCCGTGGAATCGTACCAGTAGCGCCCGAGCAGCGACTCGGTCTCTGTCGCCCCTGACTCCGTGTAAGCCGAGGGCAGCAGCAGGCTCCCGTCAGTCGTTCCCTGTGACGAGTCGAAAGGATCGAGTCTGATGACGAGCCGGGCCCCCTCGGCGAGCAGATCGATCTCGTTGCCCGCCCGGGTGAGCCGCATCTCACTCGCCCGATAGCGTCCGGCGATGTCCTGAACCGGGCGGCCGTCGTCGCAATAACCTGCGGCGG
>CBFGTM010000113.1:0-5478 GCA_965652025.1 uncultured Gemmatimonadales bacterium | reverse complement strand
TCTCCTTTGGCTAAGTTTGGATCTTCTGCCGGGTGGTGGGCTAGGTTGCGGTCGCCCTCGACACCGGACAGTTCCGCGGCTCCCTACCATTCGGCTGGGTCGTAACTCAAGGACGCGAGTTACTCCCGCCAGAGGACAGCGTAGCCCACGAGCGCAGTCGGCAGACTGCGCTCGAAGCGTTCCAGAGCTACCCAATGCTGCTCCAGAACAGTTCGGTCCCCCTCCCCGTCCACCAGGCCGGCCGTGGGGTGGGACCTCGACCACCGGGACGCGCGGCTGGCGCTCGGCACCCTTCCGGATGGCCGGTTCCTCACCGTGCTCACCCGTTTCGACGCGCTCCTGCTCGACGGCGGAATTTCGGCTCAGTTGGTAATTGGAGACCGAAACGGTAGGCGAGAGTGGCCCGGCATTCGGAACGTTCCCCTCGGACTGGTGGGAAAGCCTCGCCCTCAATGGTGAAAAAAACGCGCCCTCCGGTCGACGACCGGAGCTGATCCTGGATCCCGCGAGGCCAGGTAGGCCACATACCCAGCCACCAGCCAGTCGAAGCTGACGCAAGGGATCGGGTAGCGCAGGGGGTGGATGAACGCACTCCCCGGACCGATATAGTGCAGTCCGATGTCCCACAGTGGGTGTAGTGCCCACCCCGCAGCCAGCCACCAGAGCGAGCCTCCCACCCCGGCCCAGCCGATTGCACCGAAGATCGCGACTCCCAGCAGCTCGATGACAATCCAACCCGGTCCGGCGCCGCCACCGACGGCGAACAGGACATAAGCCAGGGCGGCTATCAGCAGTACGACATACAGGAGCTGCCGAGCATTGACTCGCAACAGATGGGTGACCGCGATGAGGGCCAGCGCCAGGATGGCTCCTTCGAGCAGCACTCGAGCCACCAGCCCGCCGGTGATGGGAGGTTCCAGCGGCATTGTTAGATTTCTTGACGAACGGGGTGGAGAGAGGGACTCTTACCAGAGGACCGTCGGGTGGGCATAGGACGAATTTACCGAAGCAACCCAAGCCGTGCTGGAGCAACGCACTCTTGACTCGCATCCTCCTTGCAGTGCTGTCCCTGAGCCTGGTGGCGTGCGGCGACGAAGCCACCGACACCGGCACCGACGAGTGTCAGCTGGTCGACCTGCCGGTCTCGGGCGGTGCGGACGGACCCCTGGTGACCGACGTCGCGATCGAGCTCCAGGAGGGCGACGGAGTCGTCGTGCTGGCAACCGCTACCGACCCGCAGGGCTCGCGCGATCTGCGGGATGTTCCCCAGATCATTCGGGTGTTTCAGGACGCCCGCTGCGAGCAGTCGCCCATCGTCATGCAGGATGATCTGCCCGGCTCCGGCCAGGAGGAAAGCTTCGGCTCGGCGGCGCCGTGGGGAAGTGAGTTGTACAACACGATTGCACCCACCGAGGGGTGGCCGGTCGAGGTGGACTTCAGGGATACCGACGGGAATGAGACGGTGGGCCGGGTACTCGCCCGGGTAATTCATCCATAGCCATACGGAGCATTAGGAGTCATCCTGAGCGCAGCGAAGGATCTCTTATCAACCAGAGAGATCCTTCGCTGCGCTCAGGATGACCGGTTTTTTATTGGAGCGCCAGGCTCGGCTGGGTCTCTAACTGTTTCACGACCTCCGCGAGCGTCCGCACCTTTGCCGCATCACCCGCCTGGGCGGCCTCGCTCTCCAACTGTGATGCCAACCGTCCCAGCGTGGCCTGCCGTTCTCCTGCACTCGCCTTCTCCGCCCGGGCCAGTTCCTGGCGAATGCTGCCAATCCGGCTTGCATCCATTCCCTTGGAGCGCTCGAGCTGATCAACATATGCCAGGGCCAGAGAAACGGTTGCCGGCCAGGAGAACTTGGGCTGACCCTGAGTGTTGAGGTAGTCCAGCTTCACCGTCTTGGCGGCGGCCAGCTCATTCTCGGTGATGAACCCACTCGGCAGCAGCTCGAAGATGTCGAGCCCCCGCGCCATCTCAGAGCCCACGATGACACCGTTGTACCAATAGGTTGACCAGTACCCGCCGCTCTCCAGCTCCTGACCGCTTACCGGGCCCCGGTCGAAGTACGCGATCTCCTTCGGATGCTTTTGATCGGTCCAGTCGAAGACCGAGAGCCCACCCTGATACCAGGCCTGGACCATGATGTCCCGTCCCGGAATGGGGATCAGCGAGCCATTGTGGGCGACGCAATTCTCCTCCGGTGTCTGCGGCGCCGGCATCTTGTAGTAGCTCTGGAACTGCAGCTGCCGGTTGCGCAGAGCGAAGATGGCATCGGCGCCCCACTCTTTCTTGTCCGTCTTCCGGCACTTGGGCTGCGACCCGCCGCCCCACTCATCCGAGAAGAGCAGCTTGGTGCCGGCGTTGTTGAAGGTGGCCGAATGCCAGTAGGAGAAGTTCGAGTCTGAAACGGCACCGACCCGGCGCGGGTTCACCGGATCGCTGATGTCCAGCAGGAGGCCGTACCCGCCGCAGGCCCCCCCGGCCAGGCCTATGGCCGGGTAGACCGTAATGTCATGGCACTGAGTGGGACCGGCATTGGAGTCCGGCATCTGAGCTTCGTGTTCCTTCATGAACTCAGCCACCAGCCGAGGCAGCGCCTGGCGCAGCGCGGCGCTATCAGCCCCGGTCGGAGCACCGCTGCCACCCCGGGCCTTCACGATGCTGTCCAGCAGGAACGTCGCGGCCTGGGGGTCAAGAACCTCTTCCTCGCCGTGAATCTCGACGATGAAACCACCGCGGGCCTTAGCCTCGGCCAGCTCCTTGGCCATGGCGACGCTGTCCTCCGGGGCTTCGCCGTGACTGGGGGGCTTCACCAGCCCGGCAAAGATCCGGGGTGAACTGACGATGGCGGCGCCGGCAGGATTGGCCAGCGGCACCTTGATCACTTCGATTCGGAACTGCGCCGAGTTGGGATCGTTCGCCGCTATCACGCAGCCCTGCATCTCGCTGGGAGAACGCACCGGCGCCGAGCCGGAGATGTAGACGTAGACGTTGGCTTTGTCCTTGGGGTCGACCAGCACGGTGTGGGTATGGGACCCGCGGCAGGTCTGCACGTTGCCCACGTTGCGCGGGTGGGCGATGTCGCTGATATCGAAGATCCGGAGGCCGCGGAGTCGGTCCGTGCTCACGGTGTCCTCCACGCCCTCGGTGCCGCAATCGAGCCGCGCCGCCAGATTTTCGCCGGACACAAACAGGAGATTCTTGTAGACCGAGACGTCGCTCTGGGATGCCGGACAGACATATCCCGTCTTGAGCTTGGGCTGGCGCGGATTGCTGATGTCCCATACCTGCCAGCCGTTGTAGTTCCCCTGGATGGCGTAGTTTCCCAGGAACGCCAGATCGGAATTGGTGACTCCCTGGAAGTCCTTCGGCTGCGGTGTCTCCGAGACTACCCGCAGGTTCCAGGCGGCCTCGCCTGCGTCGTGCAAGCCGGGCTTGAGACCGATCCGGGGATCGGGGGTGGGTGGGGTGGTGGAGCGATTGGTGCTGGGGGACGGTGTCGTATTGGAGGAGGTCGATCCGGCACATCCGGCAAGCAATGCCAGGCCGAGCAGGAGCGACAGGGGTCGGGCCGATGCCATGCGAGGTTCCTTCGTAGGGGCTGGGGGCTAGTGGCTAGTATCTAGGCCGTTTACGAACAAAGGGCGAACCGGGTTTCAGGGGGCACCCTGGGCGCTCGGGAGACCCGTCAACATGCTCTTCATACGAGTGATCTCGCTGGACTGGTCGGCGCTGACATCGCTGGCCAGCTTGAAGGTGACCTCGTCCTGCGCGGCCCCCCGGGTCCCGAACAGCTGCTGGACCATAGTCAGCGCACCCTGGTGGTGCTGAATCATGTAGGTCAGGAAAAGGCGGTCGAACTCGGGGCCCCGGGCCTGGCCCAGTTCCTTCATCTGAGCCTCGGTGAGCATGCCGGGCATCAGCATCTCGTGACCATGATGAGGCGACCCCATTTGCATGGGCTTTCCGGGATCCGGAACCGGTTGATTGCGGTCCCGCAGCCAGCGCTGCATCGTGGCAATCTCGTCCTTTTGGCCATTCACTATGCGCTCGGCCAGCCGTTGAACCGAGGGGCTTGCCCCGTGGCTCGGCGCCCAGCCCGACATGACGAGGGCCTGCGCATGATGAGCAATCATATGGGACATGAAGTCGACGTCGGCCTGGGTGAATGGGTAGCGGCCCACTCCAGGCTTGGGGGAGCTGCTCGTCGTCGGCTCGGGGGCAGCCGTGGGTGGTTCACGGCCCGCTCTGCTGCAGGCCGTCAACATCAGCATGGCCCCGAGAGCCACAGCCAGAAGGTTTCCAGTCCTGAAAGGCATCCCAAACTCTCCGCTGTATGCCTCCCATAGATAGCAGCATGAGGGCAGCGGTTGCAAAGGAGCCAGGGTGACCGGGCGCCCGGCTGCGCTCATCCGGGACCTGGCACTGGTGCCTCACCCTGAAGGGGGCTACTTCGGCGAGGTATATCGCTCACCGACACCGGTAGAGCCGGCGGACGGGCGAGGATCCAGGTCTGCTCTGACAACCATCTATTTCCTGCTGCCAGCTGGATCGGTGAGCCGGTGGCACCGGGTGCTCTCGGATGAGGTCTGGCACTTCTATGAGGGTGCGCCGCTCCAGCTCTGGATGGCCTCGCCCGACGGCAACGCCATCCGGCAGATCCGCCTGGGCCCGCTCGCTCCCGGCCAGCAGCCGGTGCAGACGGTGCCGGCCGGCTGCTGGCAGGCAGCGCGATCGGCCGGAGACTACAGCCTGGTCGGTTGCACCGTCGGCCCGGGCTTCGACTACGCCGACTTCGCCCTGGCCGCCAACCAGCCCGACGCACCGACCCAGCTTCGCGCCGCACCCGACCATGCCCGGCTCTGGTAAGCCCGTCCTGATCGGATTGCCCTATGATGCGAGCTCCTCGTTTCTGACAGGTGCGGCAAAGGCGCCGCCCCTTATCCGCGCCGCCCTGCAGTCTCCGGCCTGGAACTCGGCAACCGAGTTGGGACAGGATGTGTCGGAACTGGCGGATGCAGGGGATCTCCCGGTTTCGTCTCCAGCCGGATACCAGGCCGAAATCGAAAGCTGGATCTCCGGGCTCCTGGCCGGAGGATCCAATCCCCTGGCGCTGGGCGGCGACCATTCGGTCAGCTATCCGGTCGTCCGGGCAGTCAGCCGACACTTTCCCGGTCTGAGCATCCTGCACCTGGACGCGCATCCCGACCTGTACGACGAGTTCGAGGGCGATCGCTTCTCGCACGCTTGTCCCTTCGCCCGGATCATGGAGGAAGGATTAGCGCGCCGGCTGGTCCAGGTGGGGATTCGCACCTTGAACCATCACCAGCGCCTGCAGGCCGAGCGCTTCGGGGTCGAGGTCATCAGCATGCGCGACTGGGTCGCGGGCCGGCGCCCCTCGGTCGAGGGAGACGTCTACCTCTCGGTCGACCTGGACGGGCTGGATCCAGCGTTCGCTCCCGGGGTCTCCCACCG
>CBFGTM010000112.1:0-5484 GCA_965652025.1 uncultured Gemmatimonadales bacterium | reverse complement strand
ATGCGCGAGTTCGCGGCGACGCTCGCAGCCCTGGAATCAGATAGGAAGTGGGCACCGGCTCGACGCTCGCGACTGATCTGGACCGCACTGGCGGTCACCGCTGTGACGCTGGGAACTCTGTCAGTGATTCTCCAGTCCCAGCGAGAGCCGCAGACGGTCGGGCATGCAGCAGCATTCGATCCGCGGGACATCGCCGTGCTCTACTTCCAGCAGCGCTCCCCGCAGGATTCACTGAGCTATCTGGCCGATGGCCTCACAGAAGAGCTCATTCACCAGCTGAGCGGCGTCCCCACGCTGCGGGTGATTTCCCAGAATGGAGTCGGGCCCTACCGCCACACCAACGTTTCTCCCGACAGTGTCGCCCGGGCCCTGAAGGTAGGAACGCTGGTCCAGGGTATTGTGGCCCAGTCGGGTGGACGCCTGCGACTCACGGTGGCTTTGATTGACGGTGCGACGGGGGCGGAACTGGGCAGCACCACCCTCGAGCGGCCGCAGCAGGAAATCTTTGCGCTGCAGGACGACCTGGCCCAGGAAGTAGCGATCTTCCTCCGCAAGCGGCTCGGTGAAGAGGTTCAAAAGAAGATGGCCATCACTCGAGCCAAAACCCACCCACGCGCGTGGCATCTGGTGCAACAGGCCGGAGAGCACACCCGTGACATCGATGGGCTGCTCGCCGCGGGTGATACCAACGGCGCGGCGGTTCACCTGGACAAGGCCGACTCGATGCTGGCCCTGGCAGAGAAGGAAGAGCCGAAATGGTCACGGCCCAGCGTCGCTCGAGGTCGAATTGCCTACTCTCGGTTGGACCTGGTCGGCACGGTAGATCGGCCTTACTTCGAGCGCTGGACCGCCCTCAGTCTGGCCCACGCCGATCGGGCACTTCGGATCAACCCGGAAGACCCGGAAGGGCTCGAATTACGAGGAACTGTCAGATACGAACGCTGGATGCTCAATCTCGCGCGGAGCCCGGCCGAGGCGTCCCGGCTCCTGAGCGGTGCCCAAGCCGACCTCGAGGCGGCTGTCGCCGAAGACCCGACTGCCGCAGGCGCCTGGACGGTTCTGAGCCACCTTCGGATGAACCAGAGCCAGTCATCTCTGGCGAAGATCGCCGCCCTGCGTGCGTATCAAGCCGACCCTTATTTAGCCTCGGCCCAGCAGGCCCTCTGGCGGCTGTTCCAGAGCTCGCTCGATCTGGAAGACGCCCTGGAAGCGAAACGCTGGTGCGAAGAGGGCCAGCGGCGCTTTCCGGAGTCTTACCGTTTCGCGGAGTGCCACCTCTGGCTCTACGCGCTAAAAGCCACGACTCCAGACCTGGGCCGGCTACCTCTACTCTATGGGAAGTACCTCGAGCTTTCACCGCTGAACATCCGGCCGTTCAACGAACACTATGGGCAGATGCTCGTAGCGATCGCCCAGGCCCGTGCCGGCCTTCGGGATAGTGCCGATGCTACAGCTCGGCGGGCTCGCGCCGATACTACCATCGATGCGACGCGAGAGCTCGCCATGCTCGAGGCCATCATGCGTACCATGCTCGGCGAGCAGGATGAGGCGCTGCATCAGTTGGGCCTGTACTTGGCGGCGAACCCCCAGCTCCGTGAGGGGATGGCGCGCGACCGGACTTGGTGGTTCCGGGATCTGCGTAATCACCCTGGCTACCAGCGGCTGGTGGGGACACCTTCCCAATCGGTGTCGCCTGATTAACTTGTACCCCCACCCCCTGTGATCGGATTCTTCCCTAACTTCCGCCTTGGCCGGAGGAGGCTCTTGCATGTCTCGACATATTGCGACTGTGCTGATCTTTTCTTTGACATTGCTTGCGAGCGCGTGCTCAAATCAGAGTGCTTTCGAGCCCTCGCAGCCGACTCTGACGGGAAATGATCAGCCGGGCCCGTCGTTCAATGGCGGCGTAGGTGATGATCCGAAGCCCAAGGGCAGCCCTGGTGGCTCCCGCGGTGGGTGGAAGAAGTAACGAGACCTACCTTCCGGGGTGGCTCGGGATCGAAGCCGCGGCATCCAGCACAGTTCGCACCTTGCGCGCAAGTTCCCGCGGGGTGCTCGGCTTCTGAAGGAAGGGTCGGTTCTTTTCAAGCAGACCGCGGCGGATGACGTCCTCGTCGGTGAAGCCCGATGTGAACAGAATGGGGAGCCCCTGTCGCAGGCGCTCCAAGCGATCAGCTAAACTACCTCCACTCATGCCCGGCATCACAACATCAGTGATGACCAGATCGATAGGGATCTCGTCCTGTTCGAGGAGTCGAATAGCCTCCTCAGCATTGCGAGCCTCGTAGCAACGGTAGCCTTCCGCCTTCAGGACCCGCACGGCAAGCGCTCGCACCAGATCCTCGTCCTCTACGATGAGGATCGTTTCGCTTCCCCCCTCGACTGCTGCAGACCCGCTCGACTCCTCCAGCGGCTCCGCCTCAGCCCGGCTCTGGGGCCAGTACACCTGTACCGTCGTTCCCCGGCCAGGCTCTGAGTCAGCCCACACAAATCCGCCGCTCTGTTTTACCGCACCGTACACCGACGACAGGCCCAAGCCCGTGCCCACTCCGGCCGGTTTGGTGGTGAAGAACGGCTCCCACATACGTTGCAGTGTGGCTGCATCCATTCCGTGGCCGGTGTCGGTTACCGCGAGCATGGTGAAGTTACCGCTGGGCGTTCCAGCCGGTCGCGGCTTCCCGGAGGTGGACTCCAGGCTAACCATCTTGGTCTCGACGGTGACGCGGCCGCCCTGGGGCATGGCATCGCGGGCGTTGATTACGAGGTTGACGAGGGTCTGCTCGATCTGGCGAGGATCGGCGTAGATGAGGCCGAGCTGCGGAGCGAGTTTCAAGTCTAGCTTGATGTTCTCGCCCAGGATCGAGGGAAACATGGCGGCGGCCTGCCGGACCACGGGATTGATATCCAGCACCCGGGGCTGGATGAGTTCACGCCGCGCGAAGGCAAGCAGTTGGCGGGTCAGATTGGCTGATCGGTCGGCGGCGAGCGAGATCTGGTCTACATCGCTGCGCCGCGGATCGTTGAGCTCCAGCCCTCGCTGCAGGAACTCGCAGAAGCCAAGGATGGCGGCCAGCATGTTGTTGAGGTCGTGGGCAATTCCGCCGGCGAGGCGACCCACTGCCTCCAGCCGCATGCTCTCCTGCAGGTGCTCCTCGGTGCGACGCCGCTCCGTAAGATCGAGCAGAACGCCCGACAGGGTGAAGGGCTCGCCGCTCATGTCGGTGGTGCACCGCCCGACCGCCATAATCGAATGGACGCTGCTATCGGGCCACACTACCCGGTACTCGGCCGAGAACGATGAGCGCTCCCGGACGGCCTGGTTCCATCGCTCCTCGATCTGCTCGCGGTCCTCCGGGTGGAGTGCCTCCAGCCACGGGCTCAATGTCATGGGTGCGTCTACTGAGAGCCCGAAAAGGAGCTTCGCCCGCTCGTCCCAGTACATCGTGCCCGTGGCGAGCTCGTATTCCCAGGTCCCCAGCCCGGCGGCTTCGTGCGCCAGCTCCAGAGCCGCCTGTTTCCGGCGAAGCTGCTCCTCCGCTTGCCGACTCCGGGAGAGATCGCGCACCCGCCGGGCGTAACCCAGCAGCTGTCCCCGGCCATCGTGGACCCCGGCGGTCGAAGTCGAGGCCCAGAAGCGGCTGCCGTCCTTCCGGACTACCCACCGGTCCGAGCTGGCCCGCCCTCGCTCCGCAGCCTCGCGAAGTTCTGCCGCCGGGGCCTCAGCCAGGCGATCTTCTACGGTGTAAAGGTCGCCGACGAAGATCTGGAGAAACTCGTCTTTCTCATAGCCGAGGACCCGTTGCACGCCGGGGTTCCAGCTGTTAGCTCTGCCATCGACATCCAGCAGGAAGATTGTGTAGTCCTGGGCCTGATCCAGCGGGGTACGATATCGGTCCTCCCGGTGAGGCCAGGTCTCCTCGAGGGATTCGTGCCTGGCCAGCTCGCGCTCGAGCTGAGCGGCCCTGGCGAGCGCGTCCCTGCCCGCCGCGTTCGCCTGCCAAAGGGCGCGCCATTGCGCCGCGGCGAGCCAGATGATGCCGATGATGCCGAACAGATGGAGGGCAAGGATTGAGGGGTCGCTCCCCTTGGATAGCACCAAAGAAAGAGCGGAGGCCGAGATGGACACGAGACCAACCAGCAGGAACGTGACCAGCGAGGCCGGAGTCGTCGCGAAGCGGGTCCGCCAACGTCGCCAGAGCCGCCCGGGGAACATCTCTTGCGAATGTTGTGCGGGCATATTGGCCTCAGCGAGGCTTGTGACCTTCACTCCACCCTCTTTTCACATGGTTGGGCAGGCAGCGTGATGGAGGGCCAGTCACGGATCCGCGGGCAACCAAAGATAGACTTGGGGGGGGGTGACAAGATTATAAGAAGCAGCCACAGCGGAGACAAGCTCCATGCTGGCGGTCGGACACCCGTTGGGGGTCCTGGCGGATTCATTCGCTTACCTTTCTGGGATGAGACGCGTTCTCGCCATCACCGGGGCAGTGCTGGCTCTGCTGCTGGTCCTACTCCTGGTCCTGCCTTTCTTCTTCCAGGACCAGATCGCCGCCAAGGCCAAGGAGGCGGCCAACCGTAACGTCACCGCCCGGGTCGACTGGCGCGACGCCGGCCTCAGCATCTTCCGGAATTTTCCCAACCTGACCCTCAGGCTCGACGACTTGACGGTGGCGAACCAGGGCCGGTTCGAGGGCGACACCCTGGCCGCGGTCCGCCACCTGGGCGTGGTGCTCAGCCTCCCCAGCGTGGTGGGCTACGCGCTCAGCGGCAAGCCGATCGTGGTGCGCGGGATCGAGCTGGACCAGCCTCGGCTCTCGCTGATCGCACTTGAGGATGGTACAGCAAACTGGGACATCACTCGCGACTCTGGACCCGCGACTCGCGACTCGAAGGCCATGGACGTGAGTCTCCGGAAGTTCGAAATGAGGGACGGCGCGGTCTCTTTCGACAACCGGCAGGTCAAGCTGGCGGCCACACTCAAGGGGTTTGACCAGTCGCTCAGCGGCGACTTCAGCCAGAAGAACGTGGCGGTGAAGACCAAGGCCGAGGCCGACACGGTGAGCGTCATCTTCGCCGGTATCCCCTATCTCAACCGGGTCAAGCTCGGCGTCGACGCCGACGTCGCCGCCGACCTGGCCAACAAGGCTTACACCATCAAGACCACCGAGCTCAGTCTCAACGACCTGAAGCTCGGCGTCACCGGCTCGGCGCGGTCGGCCGGCAAGCTCTTGGGTCTCGATCTCGCCTTCAAGGCGCCGAGCACCAATTTCCGGAGCATCCTGTCCCTGGTGCCAGCAGTGTATGCCCGTGAATTCGAGAAGGTGAAGACGGCCGGCAGTTTCACCATGGACGGACGGATCAAGGGCGAATATGGCGACAGCGCCTTCCCCTCGTTCGCCATCAACGCGAAGGTGAACGACGCCGCCTTTCAGTATTCCGATCTCCCGCTCCCGGCCCGCTCGATCTTCCTGGATCTGGCGCTCA
>CBFGTM010000111.1:0-5546 GCA_965652025.1 uncultured Gemmatimonadales bacterium | reverse complement strand
CCCGCTTACCCGCCCACCGTCCTACCGACTATAGTTGGGTAAACTCGTCTGACAAGGATGCCCCTCGTGCCGAAGGACAGCATCACCATCACCGACAATCGTACCGGAAAGAGCTACGAGCTGCCGATCACCGAGGGCACCATCAAGGCCACCGACCTGCGGCAGCTCAAGGTCTCCGAAGACGACTTCGGCATGATGACCTACGACCCCGCCTTCATGAACACGGCCGCCTGCCGCAGCTCGATCACCTTCATCGACGGCGACAAAGGCATCCTGCGCTATCGGGGCTACCCGATCGAGCAGCTGGCCGAGCGGGCCTCGTTCCTGGAGGTGGCGTACCTGCTGATGGAGGGAGAGCTGCCCTCGCGGGAGCAGCTCAGCAAGTGGGAAGAGACCATCAAATACCACACCTACGTCCACACCAACATCACCAAGTTCCTGGAGGGGTTCCGCTACGACGCCCACCCCATGGGGATGCTGCTGGGGACGGTGGGCGCGATGTCGACCTTCTATCCCGACGCCAAGAACATCCACGACCCGGCGAGCCGCTATCTCCAGCGGGTCCGGCTCCTGGCCAAGCTGCCGACCATCGCCGCGTTCGCCTTCCGGCACTCGCGGGGACTGCCCTACGAGTTCCCCCGCAACGATCTGGACTACATCGGCAACTTCGTGAACATGACGTTCAGCATCGGGGGCCGGCACCAGCCCAACAAGGTGCTGCAGCGGGCGCTGGAGATCCTGCTGATCCTGCACGCCGACCATGAGCAGAACTGCTCCACCAGCGCAGTCCGGGCCGTCGGATCGTCCCATGTGGACCCCTTCTCCGCCGTGAGCGCGGGGATCGCGGCGCTCTACGGGCCACTGCATGGCGGCGCCAACGAGGCCGTGCTGCAAATGCTGGACGAGGTGGCGGACAAGAAGAGCGTGCCGGGGTTCATCGAGAAGGTAAAGGGCGGGTCCGGCAGGCTGATGGGGTTCGGGCACCGGGTCTACAAGTCCTACGATCCTCGGGCTAAGCTGATCAAGAAGGTGGCCTACGATGTGTTCGAGCAGACCGGGCTCAATCCCAAGCTGGAGATCGCGCTCGAGCTGGAGCGCATCGCCCTGGAAGACGAGTACTTCATCAAGCGGAAGCTGTATCCCAACGTGGACTTCTATTCCGGGCTGATTTACCAGGCGATGGGCTATCCCACCGACTACTTCACCGTGCTCTTCGCGATTGGGAGAACCCCGGGCTGGCTGGCGCAGTGGGAAGAGATGCTGCTGGACAAGGACCAGAAGATCGCTCGTCCCCGACAGATCTATATCGGCAAGGACGAGCGATCCTTCGTCCCGATAGAGCGCCGCGGAGACCGTCGGGCAGTGGAACGGGAACGGGTCAGCAAGCGATAAACGACAAATTCACCACAGAGGCACAGAGGAGGTGCCTCTGTGGTGAACAGCTTTCAGGATTTTCGCTCGCCAGCGGTCTCTTCGACCGGAACGTCGCCCTCCAGGTAGGTATAGCCCTCCAGTCCCGCCACATAGTCTGCAATAAAGCTGTTGGCCTCCTGCCGGGTCAGGTCCTTGGCATTGGCAACCTTGCGGCGGAAGGTCGCCAGGAGATCAGAAGCATTGAACTGGACGTAGTTGAGGACCTCGGTGACCGTATCCCCATGGACCAGGTCGGTGACCTCGTAGCCTCCTTCGGTCAGACGCACGTGCACCGCGTTGGTGTCGCCGAACAGGTTGTGGAGGTCGCCCAAAATTTCCTGATAAGCGCCGGTGAGAAAGATCCCCAGGATGTAGGGTTGGCCCTCGGTAACCGGATGCAGCTCGAGTGAGGGCTTGCCCTTCCGTCCCCCGGTGAACCGGTCGATCACCCCGTCAGAATCGCAGGTCACATCCTGCAGCGTCCCCCGGCGGGTGGGTGGCTCGTTGAGCCGGTGGATCGGCATGATGGGGAAGAGCTGGTCGATGGCCCAGTGGTCCGGCAGGCTCTGAAAGACCGAGAAGTTGCAGAAGTAGCGGTCCACCAGCGCCGTGTCGATGTGGCTCACGATCTCGGGGTACGAGGTCTTGTCGTCCCCAATGGCATTGGCCAGGGCGTTGAGGGTCACCAGATAGAACTGCTCGGCGTCGGCCTTGTCCCGCAGAGAGAACACCCCGCTGGCGAAGTACTCCTGGGCCCGCTCCTTGGCGAACACGGCATCGTGGAACACCTCTTCGACCCGGTCCTGGCTGAGCCCCTCCAGGCTTTCCGCCATCTCCCGCAGCAAGGGATGGGGCTCTTCCCGCAGCCGGGGGGCCACCGGCTCGATCTGCGACTCCACGTCGATCACGTTGATCAGGAGCAGGGAGTGGTGCGCGGTCAGCGCCCGGCCCGATTCGGAGATGATGTGCGGCATGGGAAGCTCCTCATTGCGGCACACCGATCCCAGGGTGTACACCACGTCGTTGGCGTACTCCCGCATCGAGTAGTTCACGCTGGCCGGCCGGGTGGAGCGGGAGCCCTCGTAGTCGACGCCCAGTCCTCCGCCCACGTCCACGTGGGTGATGTCGAATCCCATGTTGCGGAGCTCGACGTAGTAGCGGCCGATCTCCTCCAGCCCGGCTTTGACGTAGCGGATGTCGGTGATCTGGCTGCCCAGGTGGAAGTGCACCAGCTTGAGGATGTCCTTCCGTTCCAGCCGGTCGAGCCGGTCCAGCAGCTTCATCAGCTCCACCGAATCGAGCCCGAACTTGGAGCGCTCGCCACCGCTCTTGGCCCACCGTCCCGAGCCTTCGGTCGCCAGCTTGATCCGCACTCCTGCCGTGGGCTGCACCTTCATCTCGTCGGCCACATTGAGCAGCACCTCCAGCTCAGTCAGCTGCTCCAACACGATCATCACCCGGTGCCCCAGCTTCTGGCCCATCAGCGCCAGCCGCATGAACTCCTCATCCTTGTAGCCGTTGCAGACGATGAGATGGTTGGTGCTCTCATTGAGACCCAGGATGGCCTGGAGCTCCGGCTTGCTGCCGCACTCGAGACCCACGCCGTGGGACGCCCCGAACTCGACGATCTCGTGGATGACGTGCCGCTGCTGGTTCACCTTCACTGGATACACCGTGGTGTAGGTGCCCTCGTAGCCAAACTCCTTGATCGCGTTGGTGAATTCGGTGGCCAGGGCCCCGATCCGGGAGCGGAGGATATCGGAGAACCGGAGCAACAGCGGGAGGCCGACGCCCTGGGCGTGGAGGTCCATCGCCAGGTTGAACAGATCCAGGCCCCGTTTCCGGTTGGCATCGGGATGGACGGTGACATGACCTTCGCCGTTCACCCGGAAGTACCCGAGCCCCCAGCCCGCCATGTTATAGAGTTTCTCGGCGTCCTTGGTGGTCCAGCCTGGGGGAGCGAGGGTTGTGGCGATGGTCGAGCTCCTGAAGGATGGCGAATGGGCAATTGTAATGAGGTGAGGAGGACGATGAAAGCGCTCCACCCATAGTAGCACGGCTGCTACAGGGCGCGGGAAACTGCGCTTCCGGCAGCCCTGCTCCCGACAGGGAAAGGTATATGGAACCGGGGCTTAGGCTGACAGGAGCGGATTTGCCACAAGGGACTGCAGGCCCGGGTACCGGGCACAAAGATCGCAACTTCCACGGCCGTCCCGCTCTGCCAAGCAAGAAATTGCATCACCGCTCGTCCGAAACACGAGGAGGACGCATGACGGTACCCAGTCTGACCGTTGGCCGGCGATTCTCAACGGCCACCCGACTCCACCTGCAGCTGGTCTTTGCCAAGGCAGTGGAAGCCCTGGCCGAGACCTATCAGCGGCAAGCCGCGGAGTTCGTACGCCGGCTGAAGTCGAGGCTCACCGTGGAGGAAGCGCTACAGCGCTACTTCCGGGAAGTGAGCGTCCCCTCCACGCTCGAGGAGACGGTCCGGTCGCGCGCCCTGATCGCACTGGCCGGGCTGATCGAAAACGCGCCGGCCTATGACATCCCGGGCTCGAGCTGGAGCCTGCTGCGGCCGGACCAGCTGGTGACCGCTTTGCGCCGGCGAGTCCAGTACGTCGAGGAGACCAACCTCGAATGCCGGCTGGCAGCCTCCATGGCCGACGAGGCAGTGGCCGCAACCCACGTGCGCATGGCGCGGGAGACCGCGGATGCCCTGGCGCACGAAGTCCCGCCCGACCAGGCGATCATGATGTACATCCGGGAGTTCAACCTGCCTTCGATCGATGCCCAGGTAGTCTTCCGCACCGCGATGTCGCACTGGGCCACGCTCCATCCGCTGCTGGGCGAAGCCCAGACCGTTGCGCCCGCACCCGTACCCGCGCCGGCGGCCAAGCGGCGGCTGGTGCTGGACGGCAGGCCGGAGTTTGGGTTGAGGGTGTTGGTGTAGCCGCCCCGCTGCCCCCCTGGCCCGCTGCCCCGCTATGTTGGTGGTGGCCGAGCGGAGGGGGCACATGAGATGGTCCTACCGGATTGCCACGATCGCGGGCACCGAGATCAAGGTGCACGTGACTTTCGTGCTCTTCATCGCATGGGTGGCTTTCAGCACCTATAGCATCAACGGTTCCGCCGCCGCGCTCGCCGTCACCCTCTTCTTCATCGCCCTGTTCGTCTGCATCGTGCTGCACGAGTTCGGGCACATCCTCATGGCCCGGCGCTTCGGGGTGCGGACGCCCGATGTCATTCTGCTTCCAATTGGCGGCGTCGCCCGGCTGGAGCGGATTCCGGATCAGCCGAAGCAGGAGTTCCTCATCGCCATCGCGGGGCCACTGGTCACCCTGGCGATCGCCGTGATCCTGTATCTCATCGTGCTGCTCACCGGCGAGCGACCCACCCTGCGGGATCCCATTCTGGCGGACGAGTCGTTTCTGGTCCGCCTGATGGCGGTGAACGTCTACCTGCTGCTCTTCAACCTGATCCCGGCCTTCCCCATGGACGGCGGGCGGATGCTGCGGGCGCTGCTGGCGAGCCGGGTGGGATTGGTGCGGGGCACCCGGATCGCCGCTACCCTGGGGCAGACCCTGGCGGTGGTCGGCGGGCTCTACGGGATCACCCGGCCGGAGCCGATTCTCGCGCTGGTGGCGTTCTTCGTCTTTCTGGGGGCCAATGCCGAAGCGGCGGCGGTGGAGGCCCGGGCCGCGGGAGAAGGTCTGCAGGTGCGACAGATGATGGTGACGAACTTCCGCACCATTCCGATTCACGCCCCGCTGAGCCAGGCGGTCGAGCTGCTGCTCAGTAGTGAACAGCGCGAGTTCCCGGTGGTGGACAACTATGGCCGCACCGAAGGAATGCTCACCCGAGACAACCTGATCCGCGGCCTCTCGCAGAAGGGAGCGGGCTCCACCGTGGCCGAAGCCATGACACCCAGCGTCCCGACAGTCTCCCCGACGCTCGGATTCCAGGAGGCGCTGGATCGGCTCCGGGCCAGCCGGCTGCCGGCGCTGCCGGTGGTGGACGCGAGTGGGAGCGTGGTCGGGCTGCTCACCCTGGATAACATCACCGATCTGCTGTTGGTCAGACGAGCGTCAGTCAGCGCTTAAGATCACTTCTTCACCACAGAGGCACAGAGGACA
>CBFGTM010000110.1:0-5557 GCA_965652025.1 uncultured Gemmatimonadales bacterium | reverse complement strand
CAGCCCAACGAGCGGCGCGAATCGCGACCGCTCCAGCCGGCGTGGGGAAGCGGCGGCCATACTCCGGCGCACTCACGAGCGCTCACGACCACCTCGTCTCAGCCCAGTCTGGACCGTTCGACCGACTGCAGCCCGCCAGCCCTAGTCCTTCGGGCCCAGCCCGGCCCTCCGTTGGATGGAGCAAGGCCGGGATCACAGTCGAACCTTTCGAGTAATGTCGCCGGTGCACCCGTTTTCTCAGATTGACTCCCACCATGCTCCCCTGGAATCAAGGTGTCCCGGAAGTCTGCTGACGCGATCCGGATTGTTCTCGCGGATCTAGGGGAGCGCCAGCAGAGGCTGGTGCAGGAGTCGCTGGAGCAAGCGAACGAGGACGATGCTGAAGGCAGGGATCTCCGGTTCGAGTTCGAGAGGATTTCGGGGCGTGGCATCCAGATTCTGGAGCGGGCGGCGCAGGCTGATGTGGTGCTCTTCGGATCGGACGAAGGGTTTCCTGGAGAGGCGAGCCACCTGGTAGCCGAGTACCCAGACGTCAAAGTCATCGTGGTCGACGACCAGGCCCACGTCCGGGTAGTGCTCGGCGCGGTCAGCGAGCCCCTGAGCCGGGACCTGCCCACCGTAATTCGCTGGATCACGCGCCGGAATGCGGATCGAATACCCAGTCATTCCCGCGTGGATTGAGGAAGCTGCCAAGTCTTTTCAGGAGTGAACCGTGAGCAGATGGCATGTGGGTGAGACCGACTATCCCGCTATTCGGCGGGTGATGGGCTCCGAACGCGAGCGGTACGACGACGAGGCGCTGGAGGAGCTGCTGGAGCGGACGTTCCCCAGCGCCGAGCCGGAAGAAGTCGAGAATTTCATGAATACACTGCAGCAGTTTGGGCGTCAGGCGGCTCCGATCCTTCAGAAAGTCGGCCCGGGCATGGCACAGGGCGCTATGCAGGGCTCGGCGTTGGGACCTTGGGGCATGCTCGCCGGAGCCGTAGGCGGCGGCGCGGCGAGCCTGTTGGGTGGTGGCGGCCCCGGTGCAGCACCGACCCCTACAGCACCGGTCGCCGCGAGGACCGCTCCGGTGGCGGCGGCACCCCCAATGGCGATGCCACCAACCTCCGGCGCGATGCCTGCTCCGGCCGCCGCAGCACCGGCCCAGCTACTCGCCCTACTGTCACGGCCGGAGACGATGCAGGCCCTCCTCTCGATGGCGATGGGCCAGCTCGGCCGCGGGACGATCACCATGGGCCAGCATCAGGTGCCCGTTCCCGCCTTCGCCAACGCCGTTGCCGAGCTCGCATCCGAGGCAGCGCATAGCGTCACACGGGGAAGAGATCACGGCTCCGGCTACTGGTACGATCCCCACGGCGCACCCCGCTGCGACGTCGTCAACCCAGCGGCTCGTGCGGCGCTGCTGTGGAGCGATCTGGTAGAGACCATCCAAGAGGAGGAGTGGGAGGGGGAGGGCGAATGGGAGGAGGACGAGGAGGGCGAGGAGCAGTTTGTTACCGAGAGTATGCTGGACCACTACGAGGTGTCCCTCGACGGAGCCCGTTTCCATGACTATTGAGATCGGCACCACGGGACCTACCGGCGACGGCCTCTCCGCAGCCAAAGCCGCCTTCATCGAAGCGGTCCGCAAGGGAGAGGCAGGGCTCCCTCTGCTGCAAAAGATCCTGGGCAGCACGAAGCTGTCCCCGGAGCAGCAGGCGGTGGTGGACATACTGGCCGAGCTGGAAGCGAACCCAGCCCCAAGCCAGGATGATTTCGAGGACGCCATGGAGGAGACCGCCGGCCTCATTCAGCGGGAGCTGGCCGACCTCCGTGAAGCCAATGACACGGTCGCCGCGGCGCTCGGCGCCTGCCGCTACTGCTGGGGGGGAAATCCCAACTGCAAGGAGTGCCGCGGGCGGGGGCGCAGCGGCTCTCGGGCCCCGGACCCGGACTTGTTCAACGAGCTGGTCATGCCCGCAGTCCGTCGAGCGCGGGAGCTCAGGCGAGCGCCGACTCGACGGCACTCGAGCCGCATGCGCGTGTAACCGTCACACTGGAGGAAGCCGGATATGAGCTCGGGAGACTATCACTCTGACGTGCTGGAGATGGATGAGACGATGGAGAGCGAGGCGGAGGACGAGTCCTACGATCAGGAGGAGGTCGACGAGATGCTGGACGCGCTAATGGATGAAGCGGACGAGGACTATGCCGAACGGCGTAGCCGCCAGAATCGGGCTCGCAACCGGAACCGTCGGCAACAGCAGAGGACGCCGCCGAGGGCATCAGGCCGTTCGGCATATCGAGAGCCGATCAACGAGCGGGGCGAGGTCACCCAGAAACAGCTGAAGGAGTTCGCGGAGCGCTCGGCGGGAGAAGACCGGCGCAATGCCGAGGGGCTGAAGGTCATCAACGACCGTCTCGGTAAGCTGGACGGCCGAGTCGATGGAGTAGTGTCGGTTGCCGAGCTTCATAGTAAGAAGATTCGCTCGTTTGACACCCGGTTCAAGCTGGATGGAGCCCTGGATTTTGCCTCGAGCCTCGAGGTCCAGACCGACGCGGACGGGTCGGTAAACCTGGTTCCCAACATCGGACAGGTGTTCCGTGGCATCGTGAAGAACGGCGCACTTGGCGACGGCAAGGGAGCGCTGTCGAATCCCTGGATCGTTGGGGGTATCGGACTGTTCCTCAGGAATCCCGGCATCATCGGCGGGCTGATCGGTAGCGGGACCAACCGCTGAGCCAAGGAGCCATAACCATGACTGCACCTCTAGGTATTCCCCTGGGCCCGCCACCTGAGGCATCGGCCCCCAGCCCGGGCGTTCGATTTGTCATACCACTGCGACGGGCAAGCACGGGAACTCCGGCCACCACGACAACCGGGAGCAGCACGCCGAGGCCATCGCTCAATGTCGAGCGCGTCGCGCTGGCGGTCGCGGCAGCGGTCGACGAACCGGCCGACGCCCTGTACCTGGTTCGCCAGGCGCGCAACAAGCCCGACAAAGCGTTGGGCCAGCCCTTCGACAAGGCCAAGGTGGCCGAGATCCTGGCTGAGATCAAAGCGGCCCAGGAGAACCCATCGAAGGAGTTCGACATCACCCCGCCGATACGCGCGGCGGCCGCCGCGGCCGGTGCCAATGCCCGGCTGGTCGCCGCAGCTTGCGAGCTGCTGAGTGCGACTCATTCCGCCGCACCAGCCGACCCCGATCCAGCCAAGAATTCCCTGGGCTGGAATGGCCGGAGATGGGCTATCAACCTGGTCGATCCGCCGCTCATCGATCGCGCCGTCCGCGCATTCCTCCGCGCCCATGCTCTCGAGGTACTAACAGCCGGCGAGGACCTGCGTAATCTGCAGCGCGCGGTGGAGAAGATCGTCACTCAGGTATCCAAGCTCGAGTCCACTGACGCCAAGGTGCTGGAGGATCTGAAGGTCATCCAAGCCAAGGTAGATGGTGTCGGCGCTGGCGGTATCGGCGCTGGCGGTGCCGGTGCTGGCGGTGCCGGTGTGGGCGGTGCCGGCGGCGGCGTAGCTGGTGGTGGCGGCGGGGGCGGAGCCGCTGGCGGAGCCATGGCCGACGCCGGAGCGGGCGCCGGGCCCGGAGAAGGAGTCGGGGCTCCGGGTCTAGCCGGCGGCAAGCAGAAGCGCTGAAGGAATCGGCTCTCCGGAGCATGAATGCCGTCCCCGCCGGGGATCCAGGATCCCGCCCTGGTCGAAGAGCTGCGGACGAGGTCCGGCGACGAGGAGTTGTCGGTCATCGTCCGTCTCTCCGACCCGGACGCCCTGCCTTCGGGCATCCGAGTGGTCACTCGCTTCGGCGACATCGCCACGGTACGGGTCGAGCGCGACCGGCTGCAGGAGCTGGCGGAGTCGGTCTCCGTCAGTGCACTGGAAGCATCGCGGAATCTGCGGCCTTCCGATGAAGGGGAGGAGTGGTACGACGATGCGATCGATGAGGGCGATGAGCCGGTTACGGACTCCAGCTACACCCGCCGACCTGAAGGCCTCGAGGCAACTGGTAAGGGAGTGGTGGTTGCGGCGTTGGACTGGGGCATAGACCCGGCTCATCCCGCATTCCAACACCCGGATGGCTCGACCCGAATCATTTCGCTCTGGGACCAGCGCGGCACGGAGGCGAACGGCCCGGGGAATCGTTGGGGCTACGGCCGCATCTTCGGCCAGGGAGATATCGATCGCGCGCTGAGAAGCGGAGATCCGTACGCCACCCTGGGCTACCACCCGGCCGACGCGGGAGGATCCCGGGGGGCCCACGGAACCCACGTTCTCGACATCGCCGCGGGCAGCGGGCTCGGTGGAGGGATGCCGGGCGTCGCGCCCGAGGCGGATCTGGTGTTCGTCCACCTGGCGAGGACGACCGACGTCCTGAGCGAGGGGAATCTGGGTGACAGTGCCTCGGTGCTGGAGGCGTTGGATCATGTGTTCTCCATCGCGGGGGACCGGCCCTGCGTCGTGAACATGAGCGTCGGGGCCCACGGGGGTCCCCACGACGGCGAGACCCTGGTGGAGCTGGGCCTCGATCGGGCGGTCTCACTGGCGGCCTGCAGATCGTGCGTGAATTCGTCAGGGAACTATCGGACTCGTCGGGCCCACACCACCGGGCGAGTCACTCCCGGTGAGCCGAAAATCATCCCGCTTCACGTCCCCTTCAACGACACCAACGACTCCGAGCTGGAGCTGTTTTACCCCGGCATAGACCGGTTCATCGTCGAGGTCCTGGGTCCCGACAATGTGATTCTCGCCCGGGTGGCACGGGGGGAGGACTCCCCCTTGATCAATCGGGGAGCCCCGGTCGGACATGTGTATCACCGGGTTCATTACGGCATGAGTGGCGATCACCACGTGGACCTGTTGCTGCGGCCGGACGCTCCCGGTGGCGTGTGGACTCTGCGGCTGATCGGTGCTGATGTGCATGATGGGCGGTACCACGCCTGGATCGAGCGGGACCGCGGTCTCCAGCCGGTGTTCCTCGAGCCGGATGTCGTCCCTTCCTCGACCACCGGGACACTATGCAACGCCCGGCTTTCGCTGACCTGTGGGTGTGTAAACCCCTATGTGGACCCTCCGGTGCTGGCGACGTTCAGCAGTGGGGGACCCACCCGGGACGGCAGGGTCAAGCCCGAGCTGGTCGCGCCGGGGTATCGCATTTGTGCCGCCCGGTCCACGCCCCACGGCGAGCCACCGGGAGCGCGCTATACCGCCAAGAGCGGAACCTCGATGGCCGCTCCCCACCTGGCCGGCGCCATCGCCTTGATGTACCAGGCGGCCGGCATACCACTCGAGATCTACGATACCAGGGCGCTCCTCTTCAGCACCGCTGACCCGCATCCCTTCGTGGGTCGGGCGTTATCGGAATTCGACCTGCACCGGTTCGGCTATGGGCTGCTCGATGTGGTCGCCGCGGAACAGGCAGCTCGAGAGTTCGGAAGTCGGAGTGTCGTGACGCAAGAGAAGGAGGATGAAACATTGGTGGCATGGGAGGTGGCGGACGACTCCTCCGACTCGTTCAGCGAAGAACCGGATGAGCCGGAAGAAGAACCGGATGAGCCGGAAAGCGAT
>CBFGTM010000109.1:0-5669 GCA_965652025.1 uncultured Gemmatimonadales bacterium | reverse complement strand
GAGGGCAGCGCAACCCGGGTCCTGGCTCGACGACTGCTGGCGCTCAATGGCATAGCGGAGAGCAGCGTCGTGCTGCTGGGACTTCCACCGGAGCAAAGCGCCGAAGCGCTGTTGCGGGGGGAGATCGATGGCGCGGTGCTGCTGACGTCCTGGCGCTCGCCGGTAGTGCGAAGACTCCTGGTGGCGGATGGCATAGTACTCGAGAGCTATCCGCGCGCGGATGCATATGTCGCGCTGTTTCCCAGCCTCTATAAGGTCGTCCTCCCCACCGGTGTGGCAGATCTGGCGAGGAACATCCCTCCGAAGGACGTCACCTTACTCGCTGTCGAGGCCAGCCTGGTCGTGCGACGGAGCCTCCACCCCGCGCTGCAGTATCTGCTGCTGGAGGCTGCCTCCGAGATCCATGGCGGCCCGGAGATCTTTCACAAGTCCGGACGATTTCCGGCCGCCGAGGCGGTCAACCTGCCGTTGAGTGCGCAGGCACGGGAGTTCTATCAGTCGGGACTGCCGTTCGTGTACCGGGTCTTACCGTTGTGGTTGGCGGGCATAACCCAGCGCCTCCTGATCCTGCTTATTCCGCTGTTCGTATTGGTGTTTCCCGCAGTCCGCTTCCTTCCCGCGATCTACCAGTACCTGATCGAGCGCCGGATCTACAACCTCTATGGCCAGTTGATGGTGCTGGAGGCGGATTTGAACCAGACCAGCCCCGCCGGCGCAGACCGGGTGGCGGCAGCGCTGGACGACTTGGCGAAGCGGGCGAGTAATCTATCGGTCCCGCTGCGCTACTCGCAGCGGCTCTTCATCCTGAAGAGCCATATTGCCCTCACCAAGGAACAAGTGGAGAGGCGGCGGGCCATGTCCACCGCGGCAGTGGTCTGAAGTATGGATTGTACCAAGGTCTAGTGCCCTCTTCAGCGGCTTCGTGCTAGAGTTGCCCCTTACTTCCTGGAGGAACATCGATGCACCGGATTCTGCCATGGCTTTTCGCCGTGGGTTCCGTCGTGACCTCTGCGCAGGCCCAAGCACCAGCCAAGCAGGTCTCGACGGACACAGCGGCAGCCCCGAAGACCGAAGACGTCCTGAAGAATGTGCGTGCGGACATGCAGGCCAGTAGAGCCGATATCATGGCCAAGAACCTGACGCTCACTGCGGCGCAGGCGGCAAAGTTCTGGCCCGTCTTCGAGGCCTACCAGAAGGAGCAGGACGTCATCATGGACGCTCAGCTCAAGAGTCTCCAGAAGTACGTGGAGAGCTACGAGACGCTGGACGATAAGGCGGCGCTCGCCTTCATAAACGCCCACCTCGATCGGGATGCCAAGATGACCGCCCTGCGCAGGAAGTGGCTGGCCGAGTTCCAGAAGGTGGTGCCCGCGAGGATCGCCGCGCGAGCGATGCAGATTGACCGGCGGCTCTCCAACATTGCCCAGGTGGAAGTCTCGGCACAGCTCCCACTGGTGCACTGAGGGGAGGGGGGGCCACGATCGCTCCCGACACTGGTTCAATTCAGACGATTTTCCATCCCTCTGACTTCTCCGAAGGCAGCGAGGTCGCATTTGCGCACGCCCTCAAGATCGCGCTCGTTGCCGCGGCCGGGCTCGACGTGCTGCATGTGTCGGAGCGGCGGGATCAGGCCTGGACCGAGTTCCCGCGCGTCCGCGAGATGCTGGAGCGCTGGCGGGTGCTGCCCCCCAACAGCCCCAAGCAGGCCGTAGCGTCGATCGGGATCGATGTGCGGAAGGTCCAGATCAAGGACTCCGATCCGGTCCGGGCGGCGGAGCGGTTCCTGGAGAAAAACCCGACCGACCTCGTGGTGCTTGCCGCGCACGCCCAGCACGGCCACATGCGCTGGACCCGCGCCTCGATCTCGCAGCCCATCGCCAAGGCAGCGGCAGCCGCCACGCTCTTCATCCCCTACGGGTGTCAGGGTTTCATCTCACAGGCGGACGGGAGTGCTTCTCTGCGGAGCGTGCTGCTGCCGATCGACTCGGCGCCGCGTCCGGAGCCGGCCCTGGAGGCCGCCCGGCGACTGACCTGGGCGCTGCAGTGTCCGGAGGTCACCTTCACCATGCTTCACGTGGGCGGTGCTGGCGAAATGCCTTCGGTTCAGACCGAGGAGCAGCCTGGCTGGGTCTGGAACAAGATGACCCGCAATGGGGACGTTGTGGACACTATCCTCGCCGTGGCCCGCGAGTGCGCCGCCGACCTCATCGTGATGACCACGGCCGGGCGCAACGGTTTCCTCGACGCCCTACGCGGATCCACTACTGAGCGCGTGTTGCGCAGTGGAGTCGCCCCACTCCTGGCTATACCAGCTATCGCTCACAACTGAGAGCTCGACGGGCTAAGAAGTACCCCTTCCCGCTGGGTTCAGGCAGTGGCCAACCATCACCGGCTCCCAGGCAAGGAAGTAGTACGTTGCAGGGCGTAACCGGTCGCCCAGTCTTTCGGTACAGAGTGCAATTCCTTGCACGTTCTCCCTTAACGAGAGACCCCCATGTTCCTGCTCAGCCTGGCCCTCCTCACCCTCCCGGTCGACAGCGCCGTTGTGCGGGACATCGAAGTCGCCGAGGGCGAGACCCTCCGCACTACTTCACTTGGAACCGGCCAGCCAGTCGTCCTGATCCCGGGGCTCTTTGGGGGCGCGTTCGGCTATCGGAAGATCACCGGGCCCCTGGTGGCCCAGGGCTACCGTACCATCGTGGTGGAGCCGCTCGGCTACGGCTCCTCCTCTCATCCCAAGAAGGCGGACTACTCGTTCGGGGCGCAGAGTGAGCGGGTAGCCCGCACGCTCGACCAGATGGGCATCAAACGAGCCCTTCTCGTCGCCCAATCCAGCGGTGCCGCCATTGCCTTTCGGCTGGCGGTCGAGCGGCCCGACCTGGTGCGGGGACTTCTCTCTATCGCCGGAGGGCCTGCCGAGAGCGCGGCTACGCCGGGCCTGAAGAAGGCCTTCAAGTTCGGCGGCGGCCTGGTCAAGTTCACGATGGATGAATCCAGGCTGCGGCATGAGGTGCGGCGTGAGATCCTCAAGAACTCGGGAGACACCACCTGGGTGACCGACGCAGTGCTGCGCAGTTACACGGCGGGGCAAACGACCGATCTCGACGGGTCCATCGACGCGTTTCACCGAATGGCCAAATCGAAGGAGGGCAGCTCGCTGGCCGAGCGGCTCCATCAGTGCCGGGCGCCCGTCCTCCTGTTGGTGGGGTCGGTGGCGCATCCGACTGCCGTGCCGGACGAACAGCGCAAGCTGCTTAAGGCCAAGCTCCGCTCGTTCAAGATGGAAACCGTCCGCGGAGCAGGCCAGTTTATTCAGGAAGAGCAGCCCGCTATTGTGCTGGCGGCTCTCACTCGGTTGAGTCGAGTAGCACGGTAGGAGGGACTGAAAAATCCATTGCTCTCCTGAGCACGGGTAGCTATATTCATGCAGCGAGGACAGGGGACTGGCTTGGCGCCGGTCCCCTTTTTTCTTGGCGATTCGTTCCTGGCGCAGTAGCGCCGCGGTCGCCGGCCGGCGTGGCGGCGAAATCCACGCAAAACAGTAGTCGGGAGTGCGGCACGTCCGGCTCCGATTACCAGTACCTGGAGTAGGACATGACACGCACCACCGGCACAGTCAAGTGGTTCAATGACGCGAAGGGCTTTGGCTTCATCACGCCCGAGGACGGTCAGAAGGACTGCTTTGTGCACCACTCGGCCATCTCAGGTCAGGGCTTCAAGAGCCTGTCCGAGGGCGACCGGGTCGAATTCGATGTCGTGCAGGGCAACAAGGGCCCGGCGGCAGAAAACGTCGTGAAGATCGCGAAGTAAGTCTTCACCCAATTCGGACGGCAGCGGCCGGCTCCTCTGGAGCCGGCCGTTTGCCTATCCGCGTCCTACATACCGGTGGCTCTCTTGCTTGCCTCGGCGGCCGATGCGGTGACGTTCACCCCGATCGACCCAGCCGTCTGGGTGGCGACGCTGAGACGATGCTGCAGATCCGGCAGCATCTTCGAGGCGACCTGCTTCAGCAGCCGCACCCGCCCATTCTCGGATTCCCGCTGGTACAGCCGCACCTCCTCACCGTGCCGGGTGACCATCTCGGTCATGTAGGCCTTATCGAAGGTGGAGCGGCCCATTCGATTGAACCGGTCGAAGATCTGCTGGTGCTGTCTTATAAGGACCGGCGCCGGAAACGCCGCCTGCTTTGCCGCCGCCGCGAGCTCGGCATTGGCCTTGGAGTAGTCGCTAACCATCCGCTTGCCGAACTCTACCACGGCCGGGCTCGAGCCTTTCTTTTCCGCCAGCTTCCCGAGCTTCACCTGCAGGAGACCACCACTGCTGGCTGTTTGAATGAACACGCTGTCCGCAGCCAGGGATGCCGGCTGCTGAGCCAATGCTGTCGGTGCGCCTACGGCAGCGCTCAGTACGAGACCCATCACCGCAGCGGGAACCAGTGCTTTAACCGCCATGACCCTCCATCCTTTCGCCTTTGTCGTTTTTCAACCCATCGGGGGCTACTGGCATTGGACGGCCGATTGCTCCAGATGGTTTCGTCGCAGCCGGGCGCAACCGTAACAGTCCGGCAACTGTCCTATGTGAACGGGGGATGACGCGGTGGCGTTGAAATGAGGAGACGCGACCGAGCCAAGCTCGATCGCGTCTATTGGTTGCCCCGTTGGACTGAACCGGGACTCGCTAGGGGGTCGAGGTTACCTGGGTGGAAGCCTGCGCCCGGGTCATCCGTGAATACAGCGAAATCTCGGGGTCGAACAGAAACCTGAAGAGAAGCCGCGTCCAGGAGGTGTGGGCGGTTAGATCGACGTAAGCCTCGGGTGCGATGGCGCGGATCCTGGGCAACCGATGCCACGGCACCGAGGGAAAGTCATGGTGCTCGTTGTGATATCCCACATTGAACGTCAGAAGATTGAGCTTGCCGTAGTAGCTGAAGGTCTCCTGCTCTCCAGCCCCCACCAGGTAGTGCCGCTGGATCCAGCGCGCCCCCAAAGGATGCAGGCCGATTGAAAAGAAGAACGCCAGCACCAGATAACTGAGCGACTTCGGACCCCACATCAGATACACAGCCAGGTTGATGCCGACCTGGATGACGAGATTGGTCACCGTCCACCGGTCGAGCGGAGGCACTGCCTTGACCCGAAACGAGCGCACGGCCTGGAACAGGGGATAGAGCATGAGCCAGAGCGCCTTCCGCAGAGGCGAGCGCCCGACGAATCGAGCCTCCCATGTGCTCGGTATGTCGGCATCGAGGTCGTAGACGCCCTGAAAGGCGTGGTGCTTGAGGTGGTACTTCTGAAAGGAGAAGGAACCCGGCACGAAGAGCGGGAGGTTAGCTACGATGCCGGCCAGAATGTTGGGCATTCGCCGCCGGAACACCAGCCGGTGGGCGCACTCATGGATCATGACGAACAGCCCATGGCTGGCGAACGCCCCAATAGTGTAGGCCAGTGTCAGCACCAGCCACCATGGCCTGTCGGCCAGGAACCACGCGACGCCGAACTGCAGGCTCACGAGCCCGAGGATATACCAGAAGGTGACCGGGCTCGGGCCAATGAGCGTTCGGATCTCAGGATGCTCGCGAAGGATCTGTTTGGTGCGGTCGCGGTGAGGCTCGGGGCCGTGGGAATAGGCGAAGGCGGATTGAGGGTCGGGCAACCAGGTCTCGTCTGAAA
>CBFGTM010000108.1:0-5674 GCA_965652025.1 uncultured Gemmatimonadales bacterium | reverse complement strand
GAGCGGATGGGATAGCGGCCCGCGGCCGGCAGGCCGACACCCGGCATCCTGAGCTGGAGCGAGCTGCTGTTGCCGGTTGCCCCCAGCGAAACGGTCAGGATGGAAGTGCCGTCGTCGGTGATCACCCCGTACTGCGCCTCGTGCCCGACGGCGCTCAGCTGGACCGCGCCGGTGGTGTCGAGGGCGAACCGCGGGGCCAAGTGCATCGGCAGGTTCAGCGCGAGCGCGCACAGAGCGCCGACAGTGATGGAGCGGATGTACATGGGAGCCTCCTGATCGGGTGTGAGTCCTGAGTCCGGTAGGCGGCGGGATTGCCGGCCGCTCGGACGAGGAGCACGCTACGCTCCGCGCTCACCACCCGATCACGAGATTCTCAACTCGGTGTACCAACAGTCATTGCGAGCCCCGAGCGTAGCGAATGGGCCGAAGCAATCCAGGCCAGGCCGGGCGGTTGCTTCGAACCCTCCGGGTTTCTCGCAATGACTGGCAGCGTCTCGTTCGCGGGATCTTGTGACCGTCGGGAAGGGACGGGATATTGGCCCAATACCAAGGCCGGCAAGGGGTTGCTTGTGAAGCGCATCCAGACGCTCGGTGGCCTTGCGGTGTTCGACGGCCTCCTCCCTTTGGGGGGCAACGCTCAGCAGCCGCGGCGGCTCGCGATCCTGGCGGTGCTCGCCCGGGCGGGCGATCGGGGGGTCAACCGCGACCGGCTGGCCGCCTTGCTATGGGGTGAGGTAGAGGAGGATCGCGCCCGGCGAAACCTCAACCAGGCGCTGTACGCGCTCCGGCAGGACCTGGGTGCGGAAGAGGCGATCCTCGGCACCCGCGAGCTCCGCCTCAACCCCGAGCTGATCGAGGTCGATCTCCACGGGTTTGAGACCGCACGCGCATCCGGTGCTATAGAGGAAGCTGCCCGGGTGTACGGCGGGCCGTTCCTCGGCGACTTCCATTTGCCCGGTGTACCGGCCTTCGCCCACTGGGCTGAGGAGGAGCGCACCAGTCTCTCCGCCGATTACCGCTCCGTATTGGAAGCCGCCGCGGCCGCGGCAACGGCGCGCGACGATCGCGGCGCCGCGGTGCTCTGGTGGCGCCGGCTGGCGGCACTGGATCCCACGGACGAGCGCGCTGCCCAGGGTCTGATGCGGGCACTAGCAGCAGCCGGTGATGCCCCGGGAGCGCTCCGGCACGCCGAGATTTTTCACCAGATCCGGCGGGACGAGCTGGAGCTTCCTCCGGAGCCGGCCGTCGAGGCTCTGGCCGACCGGATCCGGCGGGGAGAAGAAAAGCCTCCCCCAACCGTGAAGGCCGCAATTCCACCAGCCGCTGCTTCAGCCCCGGCCCCGTCGGGAGTTCTGGTGCCAACGGCTGCCGAGCCGCGACCTATCGGGGTCCGCGCCAGGACCCTCGGCGTTCTGGGCTTGCTGCTCGCCATCGGCCTGCTGGTCTGGCGCGGGACCCATCGACCGGTTCCCGTGGCTGGACCGCCTCGCCTGGCAGTGCTCCCCTTCGAAAATCTGGGCGACTCGGGCGACGCGTACTTCGCCGGTGGCGTGACCGACGAGGTGCGAGGCAAACTGGCTGCGATCCCGGGGCTCGAGGTCGTCGCCAGCCTGAGCTCGAACGCCTATCAGGCCAACCCGCGTCGGCTCACGGAAGTGGCCCGGGAGCTGGGCGTGAACTACTTGCTGGTAGGGAAGATTCGCTGGCTTCGGGGACCGGCCGGTTCCAGTCGGGTACGGGTGAGTCCCGAGCTCATCCGGCTGGTGCCTGGCTCCGCCCCGACCACCCGTTGGCAGCAGCCTATTGATGCCGCCCTCACCGATGTCTTCGCCATGCAGGCCGACATCGCCAGCAAGGTGGCCGACGCGCTCGGCGTCGTGCTGGGCGACAGCGTCCGCCGCGAGCTTGCGGTGAAGCCCACCCAGAGCCTCGCCGCGTACGACGAGTTCCTCAAGGGTGAAGCGGCCGCGCAGGATATGAAGGCCGACCAGGCCGGCCTGCGGCGGGCGATTGCCTACTACCAGCGCGCGGTGTCACTCGACTCGACGTTCGCCGAGGCCTGGAGCCAGCTCTCCCGGGCACAGACCTCGCACTATTCGAACGGCATCCCTGACCCGGCCATGGGGAATGCGGCTCGCGACGCGGCCGAGCGGGCCCGTACCCTCCGCCCGTCGGATCCGCTGGTCTATCTTGCCGCCGGCGATTACTACGGCAGCGTGAACCCAGTCGACAACCCGCGCGCGGTGGCGGAGTACAGCAAGGGTGTGCGTCTTGCGCCGGACAACGTGGACCTGCTCAGCGCGCTGTCGAGCGCCGAGACCAGCTTGGGCCAGTGGGACGGCGCGGCGGGACGGCTGGCCCGCGCCTCGCGACTCGACCCGCGCTCGCTGACGGTAGCGCGCCGGCTGGCGGCGGTGCACATCTGGCTCCGCCACTACCCAGCCGCGGACTCGGCCGCCGACCGCGCGGTCGCGCTGGCCCCCACCAGCCCGGCCATGGTCTCGCTCAAGGTGATGGTCGCCGTCGCCCGAGGCGATCTCGACAGCGCCCGTGCAATCATCCGTACCGCGCAGAACCGGATCGATCCCGCGGTACTGTACCCGTTCTTCGCCGCCTACCAGGACCTGTACTGGGTGCTCGAGAACGCGCCACAGCGGGAGGTGCTCGCCGCGCCACCGAGCGCGTTCGATGGCGACCGGGGCAGCTGGGGTCTGGTCCGCGCGGGGCTGTACCAGCTCCGCGGCGACCCCCGGCGCATGCGAGTCTACGCCGACTCGGCTCGGCTAGGATTGGAGGCGCAGCTCCGGGCTGAGCCGGACGACTGGCAGCGGCACGCGCTCCTCGGTCTGGCGCTGGCGTATCTGGGACGGAAGTCGGACGCGATTCGCGAGGGCCAGCGTGGTGAGGCGCTGATGCCGATCAGTCGCGATGCCTACTTCGGGCCCTACAGTCAACTTCAGCTGGTGCGGATCTACCTGCTCACCGGCGAGCCGGACCTCGCCCTGGACCAGCTCGAGCCGCTGCTCCAGGTTCCCTTCTATCTCTCGTCCGGCTGGCTTCGGATCGACCCCACCTTCGATCCGCTGCGGAAGCTCCCCCGCTTTCAGCGGCTCGCCTCGACCCCCATTGTCGATTCCGGCGCCGGTCGTTCGATGTAGAGGTAGAGCAGCACTTTGGCAGTCACCCTGACTGGAGACGGACCCGTGAAATACCTGATGATGATCAAGCACTCGGAGAACCATCGGAACGACCCCATCCCCCAGGCGCTGCAGGACGCGATGGGCGAGTTCGTGGGCGACAGCTTCAAGAGCGGCAAACTGAAAGACACGGCAGGGCTCAGGCCGACGTCGGAGGGCTTCCGGATTCGCTCCAGCGGGAAACGGCTCAAGGTGACCGACGGGCCGTTTACCGAGGCCAAGGAGGTCGTCGGCGGCTATGCCCTGGTCGAGGTCGGCTCGAAGGAGGAGGCGATGAAAGTGGCCCGGGACTTCATGGAGCTGCACCGGCTGCACTGGCCCGACTTCGAGTGCGAGTGCGAGGTCCGGCCGCTGGATAGCTAGGACTGGGAGCTGGGACCACGACGTCTGCGCTCAGCGCAAGAATCGCGTTCACTAGGGTCGAGAAAAGGCTAGTAGGCCAGGCTGGAGAGTCCGACGCCCGCGCTGGTCCCGAGCACATACCCAGCGGCCGTCAGCAGCCACGCGTGGCCCCCGGGGTGGGGGGCTCGCCCGCCGCCGGGCAATACGTAGCTATGAAGGAGAGGGATGGCTACACCGCTGGCCGTTCCGATCAGACTACCCACCAGCGCATCCGATGGGAAATGCTGGTCGGCTTTGATTCGCAGGTTGGTTGTGAACCCGGCCAGCAGGCCCCCGATCGCGGCGATCCCCACGTGCTCCGTCGATCCAGCATCGGGGCGGGACAGCAAATCATCCGTCGCCGCATACGAGGCGGCGGCGAAGCTGGTCGCGGCATGGCCGGAAGGCATGGAGAGGAAGGCGTGCTCTGTGGTGACGTCGTAATTCCCGCCCGTCGGGCGCTCCGGCGCCGGCAGGTAGGTGAACGGCCTCGGCCGGCCGATGGCGGGCTTCAGGATCTGGGTACACGCCTGCGCCAGCAGCAGCGATTCTCCATAGAGCACGAACGGCCGCCGGATCACATTGCCGAACCCGTGCACGCCGGGCTGCGACAACAGGGCCAGGACGGGCGGACCGGCGAGCGTCGCCATGAGGGCCACATCACTCGCCTTTTCGGCGCTGGTGCTCGGGTTGCCGATCGCGTCCCGGTCTATGGCCCAGTCGATGTTCGAGGGATCCAGCCCTCCCTCGGGAACGGCCTGCCGAGCGACCGACAGGCTGAGGCCGATCGCATTCCCGGCCAGACCAACAGCACCCAGGATGCCGTCGGAGGCCCAATGCAGCTCGGGTAGAGCGCCTGAGCTGGCTGGTATGCCGGCATTCCACGGCGGGAACCCGGGGTCGGCGATCGCCGCCACCGTGGCGAGGGGAGGTGCCTGCGCCCGCGCGTGCTCCGCCGGGCTCAGCAGCGTCGCTCCGGCTGCGAGAGCCGCGGGGACCAGTCTCAAGAGAAGGTGGTGCACCAGACTACAGCACCTTCACGATCCACTCTCCCACCAAGTAACCCACTACGGCAACGCCGAGCCCGACCAGGAACATGTCGAGGCCGCTGCGAAACACACCCCGGCCGGTGAAGAAGCTGCGGGCGGCACCGACTCCGAAGTGGGAGAGCATCGCCAGGGCGAAGGCGGTCCAGATCGCGCCGGGGCCGGTATCGAACAGGAAGGGTGCTACCGGGATGAGCGCTCCGAACGCGGTGGCGATTCCGGTGATCCAGGCCTCCCGCATCGGCGTGCTGGTGGCTTCGCCGATCTTGAGCTCTTCGCGAACCTTCTCCTCCAGCGCGCGCTGCGGGTCCCCCATGACCTGGGTGGCGAGCACCTCGGCCTGCTGGGCCGGGATCCCCTTGGCCTGGTAGAGCAGATTCAGCTCCTCCCGCTCCAGTTCGGGCATGAGCCGGATCTCCTCCTTCTCCATGGCGATCTCGTGCTCGAAGACCTCTCGCTCGCTCTTGGCCGCCAGGTATCCCGATGAGCCCATGGAGAGGGCGTCCGCCACCATGCCGGCCAGACCGGCCACCAGCACGGCATGCTCGGCGGCCTGGAGATTCCCCTGCGCCCCGATCATCCCGGCCACCAGGCCGAAGTTGGCGGTGAGGCCGTCGTTGAAGCCGTACACCAGGTTCCTCAGGACGCCGCCGGCACCGGTCTTGTGCCATGGCTCGCCCGACCCCCCACTGATGCCGGCGAGCGTCTCCGCATGCTCGGCGGATTCCTGGGCCAGCCGGAGCGCGGTGGGACCGGCGGAACCCTCGGGCGAGCTGCGATACAGACTCAGGTAGCCTTTGACCTCGCGGCCTTCTTCCTCCAGCAGCATGGGAAGGAGCAACCCGGTACCCAGTCTCCGAGCCAGCCAGGCTCGCATTCTGGCACCCCGTGAGGGCGACGGCACCGCCACCGGGTGTCCATTCTCCGCCAACAGCTTGCGCCACATCTCCACATGTCGGTCTTCGACCCCGGCCAGCTGCCGGTAGATCTTTGCTCGATCCGGGTCCCGTTCGGCGTCAGCAAGTTCTCGATACAGAAAGGCTGCGTCGG
>CBFGTM010000107.1:0-5747 GCA_965652025.1 uncultured Gemmatimonadales bacterium | reverse complement strand
CGAGTAGACGATTCTATTATGCCGGCGACACCGGCTACTCGAACGACTTCAAGGAGATCGGCCGCAGACTGGGTCCGATGGACCTGGCCGCCATCCCGATCGGTGCCTATCTCCCATCCGACATGATGCACTTCGTTCATGTTACGCCCGAGGAGGCCCTCCAGATCGCACAGGATGTGAAGGCCCAACGCGTCGTTGCCATGCACTACGGAACCTTCGACCTGTCCGATGAGCCGCCGGACGAGCCGCCGCAGCGATTCCGGACGGAAGCGGAGCGCCTGGGATGGGAACCGGAACGGGCGTGGATCATGAAGGTGGGAGAGACGCGGACCTGGTAACCCTCGCCGACCGGAAACGAATCCGGGGCGGTGCTGTGGCCCAGGGCTAAGCCAGATTCATCTTGCCGAGCAACGCCTGGAATCGTGGGTGTGAACGCAGGGGCGTGAACAGGAACGAGGTCTTGATCCCCCAGATTCCTCCCGCCCCTTCATTATAGGCCCGCTCCAGCCAGTCGATCGCCTCGTCCAACTCGCCCAGTCCGGTGTAGACGTAAGCGAAGTGGTAGGGCGACACATAGCGCTGCCCGGACAATTCGTTCAAGCGGCTGAGAACCTCGCGGGCCCGCTCCGGTTGGCCCACCCGGGCCCAGGCCTCCCCCAACTGGGCCAAGAACATGGTGCTGTCCGGAGCCAGCGAGACCGCCCGCTCCAGTTCCGCGATGCCGAGCTCACCCATTCCTTTATAGATGTAGGCCCAGCCAAGGGTGGCGCGAGCCATGGCGAAGTGGGGGTCGAGCTGGGTCACCTCCAGGGCCATCTCCAACGCCTCATCGTAGCGTTCGGAGCGCAGCAGCGTGGTCGCACGATCCAGGCGATGGGCCAGCGGGTCCAACTGGTGCGCTCGCCGCTGCACCTCGAGCGCCTCGTCATACCGCCCCAGCGCGGAGAGCATGAGCCCATAGGCATCGTACGTAGGACCGCTGCTCGGATTCAGCTCCAGCGCCAGCCTGAATTCCCGCTCCGCTCCGACCCAGTCGTAGTCGCAGGCAAACTTCCAGAACGCCAGCATCGCGTGAGCTTCCGCCAGGTCAGGGTCGGCGTCGAGCGCCTTGGCAATCGCCTCGTTTGCCTGAGGAAAGGCTTCGCTGGGTGGGAGCTCGCCGGCGACGCCGATGCCCAGCTCGAGATACGCGTAGGCCATTTCGGCGTAAGCCCGGGCGTAGGACGGGTCCCTCGCGACTGCCTGCCTCAGGTACTCGAGGCCCTGCTCCACTCCCTCCTGGGTCCACCGGCCAATGCAGTGCTTCCCCTGGAGGAACAGCTGGTACGCCTCCACATCGTGGGTGGGCTCCTTCCGGATCCGCCGGCGTTCCTCGGCGGAGAGCTCCGCCTCGAGTGCGGCGGCAATCTGCAGGGCGACGTCAGTCTGAATAGCGAAGATGTCGGTCAGCTCCCGGTCGTAGGTCTCCGACCAGAGATGCCGCTCGGTCTCGGCATCGATGAGCTGCGCGGTGATGCGCACCCGGTTGTCCGCCCGCCGGACACTTCCGTCCAGCAGCGTGCCCACATCCAGCGCTATTCCGATCTCTCGGGGACTCTGCTGCCGGGTCTTGTACGGCATCACTGCGGCACGGGAGAGCACCTTGAAAGCGCGGATCTTGGATAGCTGGGCGATGACGTCCTCGGTGATGCCCTCGGCGAAGAACTCGTTGTCCGGGTCGCGGCTCAGATTCAGGAACGGCAGCACCGCGATCGAGGGGGATGACTCGGCCTTCTCGACAGGATGGGTGAGCGCGTCGGCGAAGGCGACCGCGGTGGGGAATCGGTCCGATGGCGTGCCGGCCAGAGCCTTTACGATGGCCTGCTCCACGGGCACCGGCACGGTCGCGCGCAGGCGCCGCACCCGGGGGACCGGCTCAGTGAACCGCTTGACCAGTACTACCTGGGCGGTTGCACCGGTGTAGGGTGGCTCGCCCGTCAGCATCTCGTAGAGAACGCAGGCCAGACTGTACAAGTCGGAACGCCCGTCGAGGGTGCGGTCACCGGTGGCCTGCTCCGGACTCATATACTCGGGCGTTCCCATCGCGAGGCCCCTCTGAGTCAATCTTTCACCTGCCCCGCCACCTCGCTGTCCTTCTGCCTCACTGGCGAGCGCGATCCCGAAATCCGCCACCATCGCCTCGCCTTCGTGAATCAGGATGTTCTCCGGCTTGATGTCGCGGTGTATCAGGCCCCGCGCGTGGGCGTGGTCGAGCGCGGACGCGATCTGACTGACGATTCGGAGGGACTCGGGAACCGGCAGTTGGCGCTCGCGGGTGAGCCGCTGTCTGAGCGACTCGCCCCGGACGTAGGGCATGGTGAACCAGAGCAGCCCTCCGCCGGACGCTCCGCTGTCGTACAGCGGAAGAATGTGCGGATGATTGAGGCCGGCCACGATCTGGATCTCCCTGGCGAACCGGTCGGCGCCCAACAGCGATCCCAGCTCCGGCCGCAGCACCTTGAGCGCCACCCGCCGGCCGTGCTTCAGGTCATCGGCCAGGTAGACCGTCGCCATCCCGCCATGACCCAGCTCGCGGACGATGGCATAGCGGCCGGTCAGCGCTGATTCCAGGTGATCGAGTTGCACGGGAGACATCCTGGAAAGATACCGCCTATCTTCCACCATGGCCGACCGGGGAAGGCAGGTCCAGCGCACCTACCTGTTGCTGACGCTGCTGTCCACCCTGTCGGCTTCCTTCATCTGGGGCATCAACACTCTCTTCCTGCTCGACGCCGGGCTCAGCAACGCCGAAGCCTTCGCGGCCAACGCATTCTTCACCGCCGGGATGGTGCTCTTCGAAGTGCCCACCGGTGTGGTGGCCGACACCTGGGGCCGGCGCACCTCCTACCTGCTCGGCGCGGCCACGCTGCTGCTTTCCACCCTGTTGTATCTGTTCATGTGGCGAACCCAAGCACCGTTCTGGGGTTGGGCCGTTTCCTCGATCCTGCTCGGCCTTGGCTTCACCTTCTTCTCCGGCGCAACCCAGGCGTGGCTGGTGGACGCCCTCGCCTTCACTGGATCGAAGGACAGTCTCGAGTCGGTGCTGGCCAGGGGACAGGTGGTGGGCGGCGCCGCCATGCTGGGGGGCTCCGTCGCCGGTGGGTTCATCGCCCAGGCCACCAGCCTGGGCGTGCCCTACCTCATCCGCTCGGTGATGCTCGGCCTGACCCTGGTTGCTGCGCTGCTCTGGATGAAAGACCTCGGCTTCACTCCCAAGCGTGGCAGGTCTCTTTGGACCGAGGTTCGAAAGGAGATTCGAGGGGCGGTGGAGAGTGGATGGGGCAACCCGCCGGTGCGTTGGCTCATGCTGGAGGCGCTCTTCAGTGGTGGCGTCGGCATGTTCGCGTTCTATGCCCTCCAGCCCTACCTGCTCCAGCTGTACGGCGACCCCGGCGCATTCGGCATTGCCGGATTGGCAGCAGCGATCGTGGCGGGAACCCAGATGCTGGCCGGGCTGCTAGCGCCCCGCTTCCGTCTCATGTTTCGCCGACGAACCCATGCACTCTTTGTCACCTCGCTGCTGGGGACCGGAAGTCTGGCGGGGTTGGGGCTTACCTCGAGCTTCGGGTTCGCGGTGCTGCTTTTGGTGATCTGGGGATTCGCCTTCTCGGTGACAATGCCGATCCGACAGGCGTACATCAACGGCATCATCCCCTCGCAGCAGCGGGCGACGGTGCTCTCTTTCGACAACTTGATGGCCTCGGCCAGCGGGGTGGTGGCCCAACCCGCGCTGGGCCGGGTGGCTGACCTTAGCGGCTACCCGCAGGCGTATGTGGCTGGAGCCGCCATCCAGCTGGCCGCTCTGCCCTTCCTGTTCCTGGCCCGGCGGGAGAACGCCGCGTCGGATGTGATGGACGACGGTGGGGGAGGTAAGGAGGACCGCCTGACCGCCTGACCACTCGACCGTCTTACCGGCCGTTTCACGTCGAATCGCAGACTCGCTTCCCTATGGGGGCGCGGTATACTCGTAGTATGAGAGCTACCATTCTCCTGGCTGCCGGCATCGGCCTCGCGCTCGGCTGTGGCGACAACGGAACCGTCAGTCCTGGTCCCCCGCCTGTCTCGGACGGCGCCCGGCTGGCCGGGCAGTTCGAACGGCTGGCCGACTCGGTGGAGTCCGGCGGCTACTCGCCAGCGGCGGATGCTCTGCGGCACGCGGCGGAGATCGTGCGGCTCACCGGCCACGCGACTCCGGTCAGCGTGACTATAGATGGAAGCGTTCGAAACTTCCTCGCCGTCGCCGAGCAGATCGATTTCCCCTACCTGCAATGCGAGTGGCCGGATAGCGGCTACGTGCCACCGCCGGACAGCATTGCCGTTCTACCGCCAGACCCCGTATTTCCTCCCATCGATAGCGCTCCGCCCGGCGACGGTGGCGGGGGAATGCCGCCCCAGCCTCCCGATACCGCGCTACCTCCGCCGGTAGAACCGCCGGGACCTCCGGAGCCTCCGACCTGTACAGTGGTGGGCGGCTATTCCATGCGTACCCTCATTGCGTGGGAGCCGGAGGATATGAAGGAAGTGGTGCGCCTCGTCGCTCACATCGGAAGCGGCACGGTGAGCCCTGAGGTACCCGATGTAATGACCGGGCTACCAACCGGCGGCGTGACGGATCCCGGAAGCACCCCACCCGATTCCGGGAGCGGTAGCGGCGGTGAGCCCGGCGGCTGGCCCGGCTTCATGGGCGAGTATCTGGTGCGGGACGTGGGAAGCTGGATCGCATTCGAGGGGAATCAGAGTAACGACCTGGAGGGTGTCACCGGCGAGTGCACCGAGCACCGGGCGACCATAGACTGGGCCGACTTCACCTGCGAGGCGATCCGGCTTCGGTTCGAGTTCAGCATGGGAGTGGATCCGATCAATTATGAGCGCCTGACCGGCCAACCGGACGGAGGCGGACCAGAGGGCAGGCACACCGTGGCGATGAGATCTACCGCTGTCGACGGCGTGCGGCTCAGCTGGGAGGCGTGGAATCCGCCGATGGTAGGACGGTAGGCGGGTAAGCGGGTAAGAATCGAGCCCGGCGCAGCCGGGCGTTTTCATAGCAGTAGGGTGCCCAATCCGGTGATTACCAGCGCGACTGCCCAGACCAGATCCAGGTTCACCCACGCGGTCCGCAGGAACCTGACACCCACCCGCTCGTAGACGATCACCGCGATAGCTCCAGTAACCAGCAGATAGCCTGCCGTGTGCACTATCGCGGCGATCACTCCCTGCGATTCCACGATACCGAAGCCGGCCATTGCCGCGGTCACATGCTGTGCGTGCGACGCGGTCGTCACGTCGCCCAGCACCAGCGGCAATACCATGAGTCCGGCTCCGTGGGCTGTCGCCATCAGGAAGGACCAAGCCGTGAGCTCGGCGCCATTCACGCGCATGCCGCCGTAGGCGATATGCCGCGATCGCACCAGCCGATAGACGCCGAGCCCGACCAGTAGGCCTGCGATCGTCCACTTAAGAACTGCAGGTGGAAGCACCAGCCCGATCATGGCTGCGGCGCCAATCGTCACCGCCATCGCGAGCCCGTGCCCCAGTGCCAGCGGTCCCAGGGCGGTCCACACCGCCGCACGGCTCTGGCGCTGAAATCCCAGCGCCACGGCGAAGAGCCAACCCATCGCCGGGTTGATTCCGTGTCCCGCGCCCAGGGCAAGCAGCGCAGGCCAGGATCCGCCAGGTTCGATCACAGCGGTGCCTCAGTCATTGCGAGG
>CBFGTM010000106.1:0-5869 GCA_965652025.1 uncultured Gemmatimonadales bacterium | reverse complement strand
TCCGCTCATGGAGCGGCGGGATTGCTTCGCCCTTCGGGCTCGCAATGACTGCGGCCTCGGCTCCGGGCTCGCAATGACTGGGGTGTCAACAGCGCTCAACGTAGAACTCGAACAGCTCCTCGAGTGCGCGACGAGGGTCGCCGACCCCCTCGTGCACCGGTGAGCTCTGCAGCACGTCGGATCGTGGAGCGGTGATCCAGTGAAACCGCTCCGACGGTGCTCCTAGAGCCAGCGGCCCGGCCGCCTCATCTCCCCGGCATACGGCGCGTGACGCTTCCAGGTAGCGGGCCAGCAGCTCGACATCGGTCTCCGGTGCCCGGCGCCGGAGCTCGCCGATATCGGTGATCACCCGCATGTCGAGGAAGTCGGCGGTGGGCGCGTGCACGATGACGCCCACGTTGCAGAAGTTCCCCAGATAGACGTGAGGAACCGCGCGAAGCACGGCGAAGGCGTACACAGTCTCACCCATGGCCGTCATCGGCGGGCGGTCCGCCGAAGCGCCGGCTGGCTCAGGCGTTGTTCCCGAGCCTCGATGGCCTCGGCCACGAAGAGGCGCGGCTCCGTGAGCCGCTCGAGCAGGTACTCGCGATAACGCGCCCGCGCCTGATCGGCACCGGCAAACTCCCCGGCGATCAGCGGGTCCAGCAACAGCCCATCCGGCACCGCTGCCAAAATCTCGTCCACCACCGATCCCGACAATTGACCGGCGAGCCGCCGGTCGGCCCCTTCGATGTCGTCGGCCCGGGTCAGCAACACGTGCTCCCGGATCAGTGGGAACGGGGTCCGGGTGCGCTCCCGGTCCACCGTGCTCCAGGAGTGGTGGGCGTAGATGGCGGCGCCGTGGTCAATGAGCCAGGGCCGCCGCTGCCAGATCAGGATATTGGGATTCCGGTGGGTGCGATCCGGATTGGTGGTGTAGGCATCGAACCAGACCAGGTCCGACGCGAAGCGGGCATCGATAATTTCTCGGGCGGCGAAGGAATCGAAGTTGAAGGCCCCATCGAGATAGCGCGCCCCGACGTTGATCCCGTGGCTCCGGCTCAGGATTTCCTGGATCTCGGGATCCGGCTCGGCCCGGCCGAACGCCGGAGCGACGTCGATCAATGCGGGCTCCGGCACCGGCAGTCCCAGCCGCTGAGCCAGCAGTCCCACGATCAACTCGGCGATCAGGGCCTTGGGTCCCTGGCCGGCACCGCGAAACTTGACTACGAAGAGACCCGTATCCGTCATGACCACGGCCGGCAGCGATCCGCCTTCCCGCAGCGGCTGCACATATCGGATTGCCTGATGGACCGGCAGGGGCATGAGCCAAGGTAGTCCCCGGCGCGCGTTATTGACAAACCTGGGTAAAGGGACCAACAAGTAGAGCTCGCACCATCATGAGCCGATAGAGGTCGCCTGGAAGGAGAACCGCCAATGAAGGCCGTTACCACCGACAATCGCGAGGTCGAGCTGAGCCAGAGCACAGTGGACGCCCTCAAGGCGCGGCTCAAGGGTCCGGTACTCCTCCCCACCGATGCCGGTTACGCCGACTCGCGCACGGTCTGGAACGCCATGATTGACCGCAAGCCCGCACTGGTCGCGCGTTGCCTCGGAGTGGCCGACGTGGCCGCCTGCGTGCAGTTCGCCCGGGAGCACCAGCTGCTGCTCTGCATCAAGGGCGGGGGCCACAACATCGCCGGCCTGGCCACGGCCGACGGGGCGCTGATGCTGGACCTCTCGCTGATGCGGGGCGTGTGGGTCGAGCCCCAGGAACAGATCGCCCACGCGCAGGGGGGCTGCCTGCTGGGCGACGTGGATCGGGAGACCCAGCTGCACGGGCTCGCCGCCGTGATGGGATTCATCTCGCTTACCGGTATCGCGGGCCTCACCCTGGGCGGGGGCTTCGGATACCTGACCCGGCGCTACGGGTGGACCTCGGACACGGTGCTGGGTATGAACCTGGTGACCGCCGATGGACGGCTGGTGCGCGCCAGCAGCAAGGAGAACCCCGATCTGTTCTGGGGACTGCGCGGTGGCGGGGGGAACTTCGGGGTGGTGACCGGCATCGACTACCGCCTCTACCCCGTGGGGCCGGAGGTGGTGGGCGGCCTGATCGCGTGGCCCGCCAGCGAGGCACCCAAGGTACTGGAGCTGTACCGCAGCCTCACCGAGCAGGCCCCGCCTGAGCTGACCATGGTTACGCTGATGCGGCCGGCGCCGCCCGCGCCCTGGCTTCCACCGGAGATCCACGGCAAGCCGATCGTCGCGATCGCGGCCTGCTACACCGGCTCCGCCGAAGAGGGTGAGAAGGTGGTGGCCCCGATCAAGTCCTTCGGCAAGCCGGTGGGCGACATTCTGGTGCGGCGGCCCTACGTCCAGATGCAGTCGCTGCTGGATGCGACCCAGCCCAAGGGCCGGCGCTACTACTGGAAGAGCGAGTATCTCCCCCGGATCGAGCCGGCCCTCTGCCAGAAAGTAATGGAGCACGCCGCCCGGATCCGCTCGCCCCATTCGGCAGTGATCCTCTTCCATATGGGTGGGGCGCTCAATCGGCTGGACCAGAACCACTCGCCGGTGGGCAACCGGGACACTCACTACATCGTGAACATCACGGCTTCCTGGGTCGAGCCGGGAGAGGACCAGGCCAACATCGAGTGGGCCCGGAGCGCGTGGAACGACATGAAATCGTTCTCCACCGGCGGGACCTACATCAACTTCCTGACCCAGGACGAGGGGCCGGAACGGATCCAGGCGGCGCTGGGCAAGAGCCTGCAGCGGCTGGCCAAGGTGAAGGCTCGGTGGGACCCGGACAATTTGTTCCGCACCAACCGCAACATCACACCGACCGGAGAGATTCGGGTGCTGGCCCAGGCGTGACTCCTTGGGCGAACAGCCCGATCCACCGCGACTCACGCCGAGCCCGACTTGCGGCCGTTCCCGGGCAGCAGTCTATCGCCTGTTTGATCATGAGCTTATAGTCGCGCCCCGATTGGCATAGCGGTTGCCCGCGGGCCCAGCATGGGCTGGAGCTTCACCATCTTCTCGGGCGCCATCCTCTGGCTGCTGCGCGACGCCACCGTCCGCCGGATCAACGGTGAGCCGGCGCCGCCGTTCTACCGTCCGCTGCTCTGGACCGCCGTCGCCGTGTCCGGCCTCTTCGCTCTCGGCGCAGGTGCGCTGGCCATTGCCGGCATCTATGACAAGCACGGCTTCGGGTTTCTGGTGACGCTAGTCTTTGGCCCGCTTTCATTCGGGGCCGCTGCCTGCAGTTGGACTCTCTCCTGGTACGCCCGCTATCCGTTTTCCGACCGCACACCAAATCCGCCCGGTGCCCCGGCTCCCAACGGCTGATCATCCTGCTCAGCTCCAGTCAGTGAGCCGGATCGGACTCGGCGCCCTGGTGGTCGCCAACCTGTTCGTGGCGCTGCAGACGGTGTGGCACGAGTGGGGATATTACGAGACCCTGCTCATCTTCTGGACCGAGGTCGCCGTGCTCGGCGCCTACAACGTGCTCCGGATGCTGGTCGTCGGAGTGTTCGGCGCCGAGCCGCTCGGCAGCTGGGCCGCCCGGTGGGTGGACCTGGGCAGCCGGTTCAATCGGTTCCTGTTCACCCTGTTCGGCATCGGCTTCTTCGTGCTCAAGTTCGGTGGCTTTGCTCTCGGCATCGGACTGCTCGTGCTGCTGCTACCCGCCATGCTCACGCCCGAAGGACAAAGCGGCGGTATCAGTATCCATCGCGCGCTCCATACGGCGGGGCCCGGCGTTCTCACCGCGACCGGGATGCTGTGCCTGAGCCACGGCGTCTCCTTCCTGCGCAATTTCCTGATGGGAAGGGAGTACCACCGGCTGACCATCGGGAGCCTGGTCTTCTGGCCCTACGCGCGAATGTCCCTGGTGGCTGGCGTGCTGGTCGCCGGAATCGCGGTCGCCCGACTGGCGCCGTCGCTGGGCGGGAAAACCACATTCGCGGTGGTGATGGTGCTGCTCAAGCTGCTCGCCGACGCGGCAAGCCACGCGCTGGAGCACGGCTGGCTCGGGGGCGGGGCAGAATCTCCAGAGCAGCCGATCGAGGCGGAACGAAGAGCAGCCTGACAAGAAAAAGCGGGCCCGCTGCGCGAGCCCGCTTTCCCTCTTGCTGATGAGAATCTTAGGACGCGGTCTGCGAGAAGAACTGCTCCGCGGCCTGGTTCAGCTCCTCCGGAGTCATGTCCTTAATGTGCTGGGCCAGCCACCACTTGTGTCCGAAGGGATCCTCGAAACACCCGGCCCGGTCGCCCCAGAACTGATCCATCAGCGGCTGGACCTCCTTACCGCCAGCAGCGAGCGCCTGCTTCCACGCCGCATCCACGTTCTCCTTATACACGAAGAAGCCCACCGGAGTGCCGCCGAGGCTCTTCGGGCCCCTGCCCCCGTGATCCGGCATCTCGTCACCCAGCATGATGATCGAGTCGCCGATCTGGATCTCGGCGTGCATGATGTTCCCGTCCGGGCCCGGGAAGCGCATCCGCTCCTCGGCCCCTAAGGCCTTCTTGTAGAAGTCGATAGCCTTCGCAGCCCCGGAAACGAAGAGGCTGGGAGTGACGGTATGATACCCCTGCGGAATTGCTTGCGTGCCCTTCGGCATAATCGCCTCCACTTGGAATGAGTGTCTGGGGGCCAATATCCCAAAACGGTCCAGGGGAGGCAACCTCATTTTGTCTCGAATCGGAACATGAAATGTCACAATTCACGGTCGCCAGTCACTAGTCACCAGTCGCTCACTAGTCACGAGTCGCTAGTCGCTAGTCGTTAGTGGTGTTAACTGTACTCTGCCATCCAGGCGCGCCGGATCCGCCGAAGCATGGCCGGATATAACACCCGGCGAAACGGCTCGATCATCATGAGATACGGCCGAGTGAGCCAGGAGACCGGGAGCACGTATACGGCGAAATACAGCCGGTAGCCCGAATCAGTGGATGTGAGTGCGAGCGAGATCCAGCCCCGCACGGTGGCATTGCGGGTCTCGCTCAGCGATTCACGGGCGAACTGATAGAGTATGAGGAAGGCCCCGTCGGGAGTGCCGGGAACGATCTCGGATTCCAGGCGGTCGCTGGCCGAGAGACTGGACAGCAGCGAGTCCTCGGCCCGTATCGGTGTCCGGTCCCAGCCGAATACTCGCCCCAGCAGGCGTCGCACGCCGAAGAGTGCCTTCGCCATCCAGCTCGCCGGGGCGGCTCGGGCCAGGGCGCGGATCTCGGCCAGGCTCCGCTCGGCGCCGCCACCGGGTAAGTCCACCACCGACACGTCATACAGCGGGACGTCTCGCAGCAGCTCGTGCGCCCGGAGCTTCAGGCCCAGATATTCAGCGGGCGAGACACGCATCGATCAATCCTACACCGGGGACGGCAACACCGGGGAGACTTACTGCCGGTCTGACGGGATCGTATATCTCACCGCGCTGACGAACCCCATCGCGTGATCTTGGAGGTTCCCGTGAAGCCGTTTCGGACTGCCGTAGTGTGGATTGCCGTGCTTGCCGGTTGTGGGGCGGAGGGCCCACCGACGATTGCGTTCCACACCCCTTATGGCCCGCCCAAGTATCCCTTCTCACCCGCGGTGCAAGTGGGCGACCTGCTCTTCCTCGCGGGGCAGATTGGTACCGACAGCACCGGAAAACTGGTGCCCGGTGGCATCGAAGCCGAGGCGCGCCAGACCATGGAGAATATTGGGGACGTGCTGCAACGGGTCGGCTCTTCTTGGGACAAAGTCGTCAAGTGCACGGTCATGATGGCCGACATGGCCGAGTGGCCGGCCATGAACGCGATATACGGCGGTTACTTCCCCCGGCAATTCCCAGCGCGGAGCGCCTTCGGCGCCAACGGACTTGCGCTCGGAGCCCGGGTCGAG
>CBFGTM010000105.1:0-6000 GCA_965652025.1 uncultured Gemmatimonadales bacterium | reverse complement strand
GCGAGCACCACCTGTCCCGGAGCAATCGAGTCGGAGTTGCCCATCCGGGCGAACGGAAGGCTCTTCAGTGCAACCTTGAGCAGCGCGAGATCGGTCTCGCGATCGATCCCTACCAGGGTAGCTGGGACCTCCTGCGACACCGGCGGCAGCACCGAGCGGGCTGGTGCGCCGGCCGCAGCGGGCCGGGGGAGCACCACGATGAACCTGCGGCCGCCCGCTACCACATGAGCGTTGGTCATGATGAGCCCGTCGGCGCTCAGGATGACGCCGGATCCGGTGCTTCGCTGGCTGCCGAGCAGGGCTCCCGCTCCAGTGGTTCCGCCGCTGACCGGCCCGTAGGCCGCCACCTGAATCTGGACTACGGCCGGCGCCACCTTCGCCACCACGGCCTGGAGCGAGGAGCTGAGCATTCCGAGGTCGGCGCGCCGGGGACCACTCTGACTCGAGGCCACGGCGGGGAGGAGAAGAGCCAGCGGGACGAGGGCGGCACAGCGGAGCGCTATCATGTGTCGCATCGCATGGGAAAGTTGTTCGAATGTGAAGACCGGCCGGCCATTCCGCCACCCAGACTTAAGCATAGAAAAGCCCGCCCGGCAGGCAGCCATGCCAGACGGGCGAAAATGGGTTATCGGGATCTGATGGAAATTCGTTTGTGTGAAAGAGGAGCCCTCTATCCCGGTGCTTCCGTGGTGAATCAGTGCCTCGCCGATACGTCGCTGGGAGCCTCCCGCGGCCTCAGGAGGCGGCTGCGGTGCCGTCGCTTGTGGCGGAGGTCCGCCCGTGCGGCACGGGACCGCTTCCCACCGGAAGCGAACTGGTGCGCCAGAAGTCCCGCCCCGTACAGTACCCCGAGTCCGATATGCGAAAGCGCCATCGCCCGGAGCAGACCCTCGTGCGTGATGGCCTGGATCAGGTATCCGGTGAAAATCATGGGCCCGAGCGTCACCAGCGTCAGCATGCCGGTTCGCCGGGCCTTCCGCGTCCCCGAACGCAGGTGGCGCCAGACATGGCGCAAAGAGACCAGCCCGATCGAAAAGACGAGCAGCGGCGCCACCAGAATGTGAAGCTTGAGGACCAGCGGTTGCCAGGGATGGTTCACGACCGCGAAGGGGTCGGAGCTCACCAACAGGTATTTCATCCACAGATAGACCAGCCCGGTCACCAGAGTCGCGACCGAGGTACTCCACACCGCCCAGCGCTCGAACCGGGTCATTGGCCGAACGGCCTGATGTGGTGGTGCAGGGCGAGGACACGGCGGGCGGCACGGGTGATCGCGTGCGAGGTGAGCGTCGCGCCGGTCATCATGGCAATCCCCGAGCCGAGTGACAGGCCGGGGTCGAGAGACCGACCCCGGAACTGGCGGAGCCAGTCATCGCGGGCGTGGTATTCCGGCGGCTCGGCGAAACGCAGGACTTCGATGCTCCGAATCCGGTCGTCGGGCTGCACGACGATCATCAACACCTCGTTGAGCGTTCGCACCCGGTGGCTGTCGAAGTACGCCACCCCGACCGGCTGGTGGTCCAGGCGAGCGACGTAGTACGTCACCACCGCCTGGTCCACCGGCGCGTCCGGTCCCGCGGCCGCGCGCACCTCCTGGAGATCGGCCTCGCTCAGGAAGGCCGTCCGCCGCTCGATCTCAGCTCCCGGAAAGGCGGTCGCAAGCGCCTCCTGCTGGGTGAGCTGTGCCTGAAGCCCGGTCGGGACTACTCCGACGAGTGCCATACTGATGGATCGCGGATGCAGAACGGATGCACGAAGGACATGGAACGCTCTCTGTAGGTTCAGGATTCGTCTCACCCCTCTTCGGAAGATTTCCAAAGAGTTAGAGCAGTGAGTTACACCCGACACCATTGAGTCGAATCCTTTCGTGCGCGGTATCAGACGCGCGAGCGGACGCTAAGGAGCCTTCCGTGTCCTTCGTGCGTCCGTGGTGAACCAACAAAAAGTCTCAAAATAGGTACCCCAGATTGACATTCAACGAGTTGACGCCGGTATCGGCCTCGTTGCTCGAGATCAGGTAGTCGGCCTTCAGAGAGATGTTGGGCAACGGCTTCCACATGGCCCCGACCGTGAACAGACGCTGATCGGTGGCTGGATCCGCCGTGAAGCCCTCCGGAACCTCGTCCTGCGTGTTGAGCTGTTCATACCGAAGGTACGGGATGACCTGGTGCGAGCTGCGGCCGCGCAGCACGTCGTATCCGCCCTGGAGATACCATCCCAGCATCCGCTCACCGACAGAGGCAGGCCCGCTGAGACCATTCAGCTCGTTGATCTCCGCCGCGTCGTCCAGCGTCGCGATCGCAAACAGGCCCCGAAGGTCGAACCCGCGCGCTTTGTACTCCGCATGGCCTTCCCAGATGAACGTCTGAGCTCCGATCGTCGTCGCCGGATCCGAGGGAAGCGTCGCGCCCTGCCCCGACTTTCCGGCGTAGGCCGAGGTCCCAACCATGAGGCCGAGCACTCCCGTGTAGTCCACCCGGCCAACGACTCCGAAGTTCGCCGCGCTCGCCTCGGCGCCGTTCTGGCGGCCCTCCCGGAGACCTTCATCCGCCGTGAACCCCGAGGCATCCAAGCCATTGATGATGTACGCACGGTAGTTCAGGCTCTCGGTCCCACCGAACACCCCAATGCCGTTCTCCCGCCAGGTAGACGGGATTATCAGACTTTCCGTCTGCGGCCGATGCGCACCCAGGAACGCGGGGGGCTCGTGTATCTCATTGAGGAAACCCATTGGAGGAAGCAGCAACCCGGCCCTGACCCCGAACCGCGGGGACAGCCGGTAATCCAGGTAGGCGAATTCGACCGATACCGAGCCGCCTTCCTCGGTGCTGCCGTGCTCGAACTCGACCTCGGAGTTGAACAGGATCTTGTCGCTGAACTTGTAGCCCACATAGACGATGGCTCGTAGCGCGTCGATGCGGTCAGTCAGCCCGGAAGGCACGTCACCCTGGGTCTCGCCCGCGAAGTTCTCGTAGAGCACTTCGCCGTAGCCTCCGAGCGATACACCCTGGCGCACTTTGTAAACCTTGGAGGCGGCAGGCCCGAATCCGAGGACACTGGTGTCGGCTTCTACCACCACGTCGCGGCCGAGTCGCAGCTCCTCAAGCTCGCGGGTGATGGCATCGAGCTGGGCCTTGATGTGGGCCAGATCGGTTGTATCCGGCTGCTGCGCCCTTACTGGCGCACCCAACAATGTCAGTGTCGTCACAACTAACGTGAGCCTGCCGAACGTGTGGGGCACTCATCTCCTCCGGGTGGGGGTGGGTTCCGTAACGAGAAATGGCTCGAGCGCGCGATTCCAACGGCGAACCAGCCTGCCGTCTCGCTCGATCAGGAACAGCACGGCAACGTCCCTTTGATCCTTCGCCCAGCGAGCGCCCGCCTCGGGACCGAGGACCAGGAGCGCGGTGGATAGCATGTCCGCGACCGCGGGATCCTCGGCGACGACAGTGACACTGCCCCAGGCAGGCACGGGCTCTCCGGTGCGGGGGTCGAGCACATGCCCCAGTCGCCGCCCGGCGACGCAAATCCATCGCTCCGACTGAGAGCTGGTGGATACGGAGCGGCCGCTCAGGTGCAGCCGCAAGACCTCCTCGGCCCGCCGGGAGGGATGGGCCACGGGAACGATCCAGTCCCTGCCAGCGTTGGAGCCGACTGCCAGGACCTGACCGCCGAAGTTGAGGAAGGCGGAAGAGACCTTCGCGTCCTGCAGCGCGCGCGCGGCTTCTCGGAGTGCAACTCCCTTCCCGAAGCCACCGGTGTCTAGCCAGGCGGTCGAGTCGCGACGGACGCCGATCGCCCTGGTGTCACTCAGCTGGAAACGCCCTAGCCCTGTCGCCCGGCGTGCGGCAGCCAGTTGAGCGCGAGAAGGCACCCGCCCCTTACCCCGGAGGTCCCACACATCCACCAGCGCGCCAATGGACGGATCGAACGCGCTTTCGGTCGCCCGCGACCAACGAGCTGCTTCCTGAAGAAGCGCATACAAGTCGGTGGAGAGGGGGATGGGCGCGCCGGGTCGTGCGTGATTGAGCCGGGCGATCTCACTGTCGTCTCGCCATGTGCTCAGGAGATCATCCACGCGCCGCACGGCGTTGAAGACCGACTCGATGGCAGCGATGCCTGCTGCGCGATCCGCCGATGCTACGCCGACGCGCAGCGTGGTCCCCATGAGGTAGGTCTCGCGCTCGACTGTGATGGTCGGAGGCTTGCTTTCCATCCGCTGGTCGGCCACGACGTTCCGGGTCATGATCCTGATCGACTGGGGAACGTCGCGAAGCGGGGTACTGGTCTTGGTGGCGGTGGTCCTTTGGAGGGTAAAGTAAGTCGGCCGGGCGGCGCCTTTTACCGCGATGGTCGGCAAGATGAGCGGCGTGGTACCCCGCCTTGCCGATAGGGATGAATCCCTCTGGGCCAGCGCCCCTGCTGGCAGGTAGGCAAGGAGGAACAGGGGGGCGGTCCACCTCGGCACGATGAGTTCCTATGATGAGAATGATTCTCAAGTAGTTTTCCGAACGCGCTCCATCCTATAAGCCAAAGGGGACTGCGTCAATAGGAATTGATCAGGGCTGCTTCCGTTTCGGTGCGCGCCCCCGATAGCTTCCCCCACCCAATCCGAGGAGAGATCTCGTGGATCTGGAGGAGCTGAAGTCGCGCATCCGCGAGGGCTCGATCGATACCGTCATCAGCGCCATCACCGATCAGCAGGGTCGGTTGATGGGAAAGCGGGTAACCGGCCAGTTTTTCCTGGAGCACGCGCACCAGGGCGCCCACGTGTGCACCTACCTCCTTGGCACCGACATGGAGATGCGCACCCCTGCCGGGTACCGGCTGATGAGTTGGGAGACGGGCTACGGTGATTATCTCGCGGTTCCCGACTGGGCCACGCTCCGGATCGTTCCCTGGCTGGAAAAGACCGCGCTGGTGCTGGCCGACGTACAAGACGAATCCTCCGGTGCCCTGATCCCGGTAGCGCCGCGTACGGTGCTCCGCCGCCAGGTGGAGCGGGCCCGCGGGATGGGATTCGAGGCCCACATGGCAAGTGAGCTCGAGTTCTACCTCCTGCGCGACAGCTACGAGGCCGCCGCCCGAAAGAAGTTCCACGATCTGGAGCCCTTCGGGTGGTACAACGAGGATTACCACTTGCTGCAGGCCACCAAGGCCGAGCCGCTCTATCGTCGCTTTCGCAATGAGATGTGTGCCGCCGGGATTCCGGTGGAGTTCAGCAAGGGCGAAGCGGCGCCGGGCCAGCACGAGGTGAACATCCACTACTCGACGGCGCTCGAATCAGCGGACCGGCACGTGATCTTCAAGCACGGCCTCAAGGAAATGGCGTGGCAGAGTGGCCACGCCGTCACCTTCATGGCCAAGCCGGACCACACCTGGACCGGGAGCAGCGCGCACGTGCACCTGAGCCTGAGCGACGCCGGGAGCGGTGACCCGCTGTTCGCTCAGCCGGGCGCCTCGCCCTACGGGATGTCGGACACGATGCGGCACTTCCTTGGCGGATTGATCGCCGGCATCCGGGAGCTGGCCTTCTTCATTGCACCGTTCGTCAATTCTTACAAGCGCTTTGCGCCCGGAAGCTGGGCCCCGACCAGCCTGGTGTGGGGCCGGGACAATCGCACCTGCGCCTTTCGCATCGTGGGCGAGGGGCCGGCGCTCCGGATCGAGACTCGGCTCCCCGGCGGCGACGCCAACGCGTATCTGGCGTACGCCGCGCTGATCGGAGCCGGGCTCCACGGCATCGCGCAGCGGATCGAGCCACCCACCGAATACCGGGGCAACGCGTACGAGGCGCGTGGCGTGCCCCGGATTCCCCGGGCGCTGTGGGAAGCGGCGCAGCTTCTGGAGCAGAGCACGCTGGCCCGGCAGATCTTCGGCGAGGAAGTGGTGGAGCACTACCTGAACACCGCCCGGGTCGAGCAGGAGGCCTACGACAGCGTAGTGACCTGCTGGGAGCGGGAGCGGTATCTGGAGCGGGGGTGAGCGGGTAAGCTGGTA
>CBFGTM010000104.1:0-6141 GCA_965652025.1 uncultured Gemmatimonadales bacterium | reverse complement strand
CTCACTCCTCAGAGCGTGCCTAGCGGCTTGCCGGTTGACGACAGTCGGGGGAGCCTGGCCAGGAACTAGCGCACCGGATCTGGCTCTAAGGAAGCCTGTTTGACGCTCTCGCCGCCGATCCGTAAGTTCTTTCCGGACATCGTCGTGATTCGGAAAGCAAGCGGGCATGAACGCGCCCATCGGCCAGCTCATCTCCAGCGCCGAGACCGGTGACGGAGCAGCTGCGAGCGCGCTGTTCGCGGCACTCTATCGCGAGCTGCACGTGATCGCCGAGCGCGAGCTGCATCGCGGCGGCTCCGAGCTCACCCTCGGCACGACTACCCTCCTGCACGAAGCCTACATCAACATCGCGGGCCGAGAGGGAATCCAGTTCGCCAGCCGGCCGCAGTTCCTGGCCTACGCGGGCCGGGCGATGCGGGGACTGATGATCGACTATGCTCGTCGCCGCCGAGCCCAGAAGCGGGGCGGCGAGTTCTACATCACCTCGTCGGGAGCAGACGTAGCCGCCATGGGAGAGGTTCCTTCCGACGAACTGGAGCAGCTTGGCGCCGCGCTCGACACTCTCGCCGTAGCGGATCCGGGGCTGGCCCAACTGGTGGACCTGCATTTCTTCTGCGGCTTTTCGTTCGGCGAGGTGGCCGAGCTGCGACGAGTGTCGGAGCGAACGGTGCAGCGGGACTGGCGCAAGGCCCGGCTCCTGCTCCACCGCGTCTTGCAGGAGTCCTGACGCCTCTCCCCATCGTGGCTCTGGGATGACGGACACCAACACCGATCTGCTGGCGACCCTGCTCGCGCTGCTGGACCAGGCGCTCGACCTCCCGCCCCTGGAGCGGGAGGCGTGGCTCTCGCGACTGCGAGCGGAACAGCCGGCGCCCGCGGCCGAGCTGGAGGCACTGCTCGCGGCGGAAGCGGGCCTCGATGCGAAGGGATTTCTGTCCGGCACCGCGCTCGCGGTGCCCGGGCTTTCCGGGCAGCGGCTAGGCGCCTACACGCTCGAGCGTCCGTTGGGCCAGGGCGGGATGGGCACGGTGTGGCTCGCCCGGCGGAGCGACGGCCGCTACGAGGGCAAGGTTGCAGTCAAGCTGCTCAACCTCGCGTTGCTCGACGCGGTCGGGGCGGAGCGCTTCCGCCGGGAAGGGACTGTGCTCGCGCGCCTCAGCCATCCCAACATCGCACGCCTGCTCGACGCCGGATTGAACGCTGCCGGCCAGCCGTTCCTGGTGCTGGAGCACGTGCAGGGCGAGCGGATCGACCACTACGCCGATGCCCACCGCCTGCCGCCGGAGACGCGGGTCCGGTTGTTCCTCGACGTGCTGGCCGCGGTTGCCCACGCCCACGCCAACCTGATCGTCCACCGCGATCTCAAGCCATCCAACATTCTGGTGGCTCCCGACGGCACCGTGAAGCTGCTCGACTTCGGCATCGCCAAGCTGCAGGAGGAAGGAGGCGCGGGAGCCGAATCCTCGACCCTCACCGATGTCGGAGGCCGGGCCCTCACCCCGGAGTACGCGGCGCCCGAGCAGGTCGCCGGCGGAGCGGTGACCACGGCGACTGATGTCTACGCGCTGGGGGTGCTGCTCTATGTCTTACTGGCAGGCCGGCACCCGACGGGGGAGGGGCGGCGCACCGCCGCGGAGCATCTCCAGGGAATCCTGGGCACGGAGCCGCCTCGCCTGAGCGTCGTTGTCACGGGCGCGGAGGCCCGAGCCACCTCGCTCGACCGGCTTCGTCGCCTCTACGCCGGCGACTTGGACAACATCGTCGCCAAGGCGCTGAAGAAGCGGCCGGAGGAGCGCTACGCTACTATCGGCGCGTTTGCGGAGGATCTTCGGCGGCACCTGAATCACCAGCCGGTCAGCGCCCGGCCGGACTCCTGGGGCTATAGGGCGGCCAAGTTCGCGCGCCGGAACCGGCTGGCGGTCGTCCTGGGCATTCTCGCTGCCCTGGCCCTGGTCGTCGCCGTCGCGCGGGAGCGCCATCTCCGGGCGCTGGCCGAGGCAGAGACACGAAAGGCGGGCGCGGTGGAGGAGTTTCTCCTCGGCGTGTTCGCGGCGGCCGATCCGTTCGCCCCCCCGCGTAGTCGTCGGGGCGGCATCACCGCAGGGGGGTCACCCGACTCGGGGGCGGAGCGGGTCGACACGGTAATCAAGGGTCAGCCCGAGATGCGCGCCGACCTGCGAGCCGCGGTGGGCCGTGTCTATGCCAGCTTGGGGTCCTACGACAAGGCAGCGGCGCAGCTGAGACAGGCGCTCGAGGAGCGCCGCGCCCTGTATGGACCGCGGCATCCCGAGGTGGCCGAGGTGATGGATGCCCTGGGTCAGGCACTCGCAAAACAAGGGCATTTCACGGACGCGGAGTCGCTGCTTCGTGAGGCTGTGAGCCAGCGCCGGCAGCTGCAGGGAAGCCGAAGCCGGGCCACCGCTCAAAGCCTCGACCACCTGGCCGAGGTGCTTCGGGAGCGGGGTGACTACGCCGGTGCCGAGCCGCTTGTGCGCGAGGCGCTCGCGATCCGCCAGGGCTACCCCACGTATACGATGTTGTTTGAGCAGGCCGCGCAGGTCTGGATCATGAACGACGACGGCAGCAACCGCATCCAGCTGACCCGGATCGGAACCAACCTTTCCCCGACCTGGGCCCCCGATGGCAACCGGGCCCTCTTCGCCGCCACCAGTGGCGCGGCGCCCGGGATCTACTCGATGAACCCCGACGGCACCGACCTCACCCGACTCACCACGCCACCCACCGGCGCGAAGGACCACACTCCGACCTCCCTGGGCAAGCGAATCGGGTTCGCGAGGTTCTTCGCCGACGGCACCTCCAAGATTTTCGCGGTTAACGCCGACGGTAGCGGCGTTTTGCCGCTCACAGCGGGCCCCCACGACGAAGGGGTCGGGGTTTCGCCCACCGGCGACAGGCTCGCCTACATCTCCGGGACGACGGAGGGCGGCAAGGACATCTTCCTGCTCGATCTGGCCGGCGGTGGCATCACCCAACTGACCAATACTCCGACCTTGTACAAGGCGGGCATTGCCTTCTCGCCCAGCGGCAAGCAGATCGCCTTCACCCGCATCGACCCGGGGCAATTGGAGGCGATCTTCGTCATGAACACCGACGGCACCGAGGTCAGGCGCCTCAGTCAGGGGGGACATTACGACTTTCTGCCCCGGTGGTCGCCCGACGGCAAGCGCATCGGATTCACCAGCGCCCGCGACGGCAGCTTCGGGGTGTACACCATGGCGGCGGATGGGAGCGATGTAGTGGACCTCAGCCAGACACCCCTGCAATCCGAGTTGCTGTGGGACTGGTTTAGGTAGTGACCGCGGTAGGCACCTGCCTGGCATTCGCCCACTCCTCGGGTCAGATTCAAGCCTCCCTACCCGGCAACTCTGGTGACCGCAGTGAACCCCACGCTGGCCGACGCACTTCGTGATCGCTACGTGATCGAGCGCGAGCTGGGGCGTGGTGGCATGGCAACCGTGTACCTGGCGCGTGACCTCAAGCACGACCGCTCCGTCGCGCTCAAGGTGCTGCACCCCGAAGTTGCAGCGACGCTCGGCCCCGAGCGGTTCCAACGCGAGATCCGCCTGACCGCCCGGCTGGATCACCCCCACATCGTCCCCGTTCTCGATTCCGGCAGCGCGGTAGGCCAGCTGTGGTATACGATGCCGTACGTGCGCGGTGAGTCCCTGCGCGACCGGTTGCGGCGCGAGAGCCAGTTGCCGGTGGAGCTGGCTTTGGAGATTACCCGCCAAGTTGCCACAGCCCTCGACTATGCCCACAGGCAAGGTGTCGTCCACCGGGACCTCAAGCCCGAGAACATCCTCCTGAGTGAAGAGCAGGCACGGGTAGCCGACTTCGGGGTTGCCAAGGCGCTGACGCTGGAGGGGGAGCAGCTGACCGACATCGGGCTGGCGGTGGGCACGCCGGCATACATGAGTCCCGAGCAAGCCACCGGCAGTGCGGTGGATGCGCGGACCGACGTGTACGCCCTCGGGTGCGTCCTGTACGAGATGCTGGCCGGCGACCCGCCCTTCAGGGGACGGGCGCCCCACGCCCTGCTTGCGGCCCACGCCACGGAGGCGCCGGAGCCGATCTCGAAGCGGCGGCCCTCGGTCCCCTCTCGTCTTGCCGCGCTGGTAATGCGCTGCCTGGAAAAGAATCCCGCCGACCGCCCCCAGACAGCCGCGACGCTCCTCGCCGAACTGGGCACGATCGTGACCCCGGAGCCGGTCCCAGAGGTCGCGCCCGGGCCACCGAGGGAGTCACGAGTCGCCAGTCGTGGGTCATGGAAGATTGCGCTCGGTCTCGGGATGGTCATCCTCGCCGGACTCCTGGCGGTCTTCTGGCCCCGGTCAACCGGCGCCAAGGCGCTGGACCCGAACCTGGTCGCCGTGGTGCCGTTCCGCATCGGGGGGGCCGATCCGTCGCTCGGGTACCTGCGGGAGGGCATGCTCGATTTGCTGGGTGCCAAGCTCACCGGGGACGGTGGCCCCCGGGCGGCCGACGCCCGCTCCGTCATGAGTATCTGGCGCCGGCAGGTCGGGGACGAGGACCGTGATCTGCCCCAGGACTCTGCGATGCTCCTTGCCCGCCAGCTCGGCGCCGGGCGGCTCCTGCTTGGAGGGATCGTCGGCAACCAGGACCGGCTGGTGATCAACGCGTCGCTGCTCGAGATCCCAGGCGGAGGCACCCGCGCGACAGCGAGTGTTGCCGGCGGAGCCGACAGCCTTGGAAACCTGATCGATCGGCTCACCAGCGAGCTGCTCGCGCGGGAAGCCGGCGAGGCAACTCAACGAGTCGCGGACCTCACCAGCACCTCGCTTCCGGCGCTACGGGCCTATCTCCAGGGTCAGACAGCTTATCGTGAGGGCCGCTACCGGGAGGCGGTCGAGTGGTTCGACCGCGCACTGGAGCAGGACTCCACCTTCGCGCTCGCGGCGCTCGGGATGGTGTACGCCGGAACCTGGGGGAACCCGGAGAACTTCGCTCGCGGAATCCGCCTCGCCTCGGGATTGCGGGAACGGCTGAGCCCCCGCGACCGGGTCCTCCTCGCCGCCTTTGCCGGCCCGCACTACCCCAAGCCCTACTCCTTTGTCGAGCAGGTCGGCGGCTGGCAGCGCGCCACCGAGGTGCTGTGGGACTCGCCCGAGACGTGGTACCAGTTGGCGGACATGTTCTTCCATCGCGTGCCGGTTGCCACCGCCGAGTGGCCGCTCGAGCGCTCGCGGGCCGCGTTCCGCCGGGCGATCGAGCTCGATTCCAGCTTCGCCGCCCCGCTGGACCACCTGGTCGAGATCGCCGTGCTCACGGGCGACACTGCGGAGGTCCGCCGCTTGGGAGATCTCTACCTCGCCCGTCATCCGGATGCCGAGCTCACCGACTTCGTGCGCTGGCGAATGACTGTGGTTCTGGGTGGCGACTCGGCACGCGCGCGACTCCGGACCCGGTTCGACCAGATGAATGTCAGAACCCTCATCCGCATCCTGTGCTTCGCGCAGCTGAGTGGGATCGGCTTGGAAGACATGGAGGCGGCCTCGGCCGTGCTTCGCCGGGAGGTTCGGGCCAGGATGGCTGACCCGCAAGGCGCCCCTTGGGCACTGGCCGATCTGGCGTTCAACCAGGGGCGGCCAAGCGAGGCGCGTGACTTACTCGAGGCGAACCGCGAATTCGGCCCGACGCATCAAGTCCTCTGGGTTGACGTGTTCTATGCGCTGTTCGGTGTGGGCGACAGCACACTCGCTGTGAACGCCGCCCGGCGCCTCGTTCCAGTGACTTCCGGACCAGTGGTTATCAGTCCGGTCGAACGCGCCGACCTGAACACGGATCTCTGCGTCCTCGGCCTCTGGCATGCACAGCGGGCCCAGTGGGAAATCGCTCAGCGGGCATTGGCATGGATGCGCAAGGCCGGCAGACAGGGAAACGTCCTCCCAGCGTGGGCGCCTGTGCAGGTGTGTGCCACCGTAATAGAGGCGGCCATCGCCGTCGGCCGGAAACGACCGGACGCCAGGGGGATCCTCGAGCGAGCGGACTCCCTGGTGGGCCAGGGCTGGTTTTTCATCGAACCGTTGAACCTGGTCCTGACGGGACTCTGGGAGGCGGAGGGCGACCTGCCGCGGGCACTCACGGCAGTGAGGCGGTTCG
>CBFGTM010000103.1:0-6288 GCA_965652025.1 uncultured Gemmatimonadales bacterium | reverse complement strand
CCCCACCGATGTGCTGTACTTCCGAGACTTGTCGCAGATGAGAGTGTCACCCGACGTCCGGGGGCTCTTGGTACCCGACCTGGGTCCAGGGGCAACTCCCTCATCCGTCGGGCTGACCGCAAAATCGGGAGTGGCATCTGCCTGGGTTCGGGCACTGCAGGCTGGAGTCAGAGTGAGCAGACAACTGGATATGAGCAGACAGGTAGGCTGCATGATGGTCGGCATATTCAATTCCTTGCCTTCTGTGCTTCGTGGACTCCCCCGACTTCGTAATCGAGCGGCGCGCCCATCGGGATGAGTGGTTCGCGGCCCACGCTGGCCTGGAAGGCGCCGAGAAGTCGATTGAAGTGAGAGGCAACCCATGTGTGGAGGTGGGGCAGACTGACCGGCTCACGTTCCTGGGGATCCGAAATCAGGTTGACGATACGCGGCGTTGCAAGCTTCGCCGCTGAATCCGTCAAATATCGCTGTTCTACCAGAACGAGCTTGAAGTTCCGCCACTTGACCCCGTAGATCTCCGGGCCCATCCAGTAGATGTAACCTTCGCGCTTCGAAACCGGCGAAAGGCCGGTGAGCCAGTCGAGCTGGTTCACGCCATCGATGACTCGATCGCTGGGCTCCTTTAACCCTGCGGCATGCAGGATAGTCGTAAACCAGTCCGTGACGTGCATGATCTCGTTGTCCACGACCCCGGGCTGTACGTGCGCTGGCCACCGCGCGATACAAGGGGTCCGCAGATTGCCCTCACCACCGGCGAAGTACGAGCCCTCCCAGTAACCTGGCGTTCCGCGCCATAAGAGGACCTCCTCGGGACCGTTGTCACCGGCAAAAATCACCAGGGTGTTGTCGGCCACGCCGAGGGTATCGAGCAGATCGAGCAACCTACCAAAGTCGGTATCCAGTTCAAGCAGGCTATCCGCCCAATCCCCTTGGCCTGTCGCCCCCTTGAATTCCTGCCGGGGGATCACCGGCATATGCAGCAGAGAATGGTTGAAATACACAAAGAATGGCTTCGTGCTCTCGACAGAGCGGCGGATGAAGACCTCGGAGCGCCTGAGGTACTCAGCATCACAGTCGCGTCTTACCTCCAGCGTCAGTTGGTCCAGCTCGGTCACGTCCGGCTCTCCACGCTTTATCTCCAGCATCCGGCTGACCGGATCCCGCCGAGGGTCATACCACGGATCCGTCGGCCAGAGCGCTTCGTCGTAGGTCCGCGGCGGTCCATACCACTCCTCGAAACCTTTGTCCGTAGGCCAGCGGCCGGCTCCTTCTCCTACGTGCCACTTGCCGGAGGCTGCGCAGGCATAGCCGCCCGCAGAGAGCAGATCGCCGAGCGTTTTCTCCCACGCCACTAGACCCCAGCCACCCGCTACCCCGATCGGTACGCTGTGGGTGCCGGAGCGGATGGCATGACGTCCGGTGAGCAGCGCGGAGCGTGAGGGGGTGCACTGTGATTCCGGACAGTAGTTGGTCAGCCGGAATCCCTGCTCGGCGAAGGTGTCGATTCGGGTCGTTGTCACGCCCCGGAATGGTCCTCCGCTGTAGCAGCTCAACTCGCCGAAACCGAGGTTATCTACCTGGAAGAACAGAATATTAGGACGGTCCGGCATATTGACCTCCGGTTCCCGGGGAGAGTCTGCCTGAGCTCTACCGCGCCCGTGGCGCGTTTACCGAGAGGTGCGCAGCTGCGCTCACCACCGTCCATCCCTTGGCAGTTGCCGCATCCCAAGCCTTGTCGCGCGTCGCGGCAGGCAGCCAGCCCGGCCAGTGCCAGCAGCGGCAGGATGGGGGCAAAGGTCCTGCGGCGGGGGACTTCATTGGGGCTCTCTATCAGGGTGGTCTTCGGTCACCCAGATCACGGCGCGGCAAGGGAATTGCGCCTTAATCTATCTCCCCGGGCACTTTGGCACGGTTCAATGGGAGCGCGATGTTCCAGATCCGTGTGGTTACGCCAGCTGTGGTGGACGAGACCGGCCGGCATCTGGCCGGGGGAGCCTTCACCCTCGGCCATCAGCGGCTGCTGTTCCTGGTCGACCTGGGCCACTGGGGAGTTGCAGACTACCAGCGCCAGTGGCACACCGCCCTGGAACGGTTGGCTCGAGGAGCCCTGGCGACCGCACTATTCACCGCCTACCGTGGCCCCGATGGCGGCTCCCATGTCGCCTGGGCCCTGTGGCGAGAGGGCGATTGGGTCTACGTCCAGGAACAGATCTTCCTGCCCGCCGAGCTTCCCGCCGCCCTGGATCCCTGGAACCCCGATTCGCACGTGGGTCGTCGCCTCAAAGCAACCGAGCAGGAGCTTCCCATCGCCGAATGGCGCACTGAGCTGGTGAACCTGTTCGCCTCGGTCTTCCACATCCGCTTCCCGTTTCTCCCATCCTGACGATCGAGTCCGCTCACCTTCACTTTTTCAGCTGGATACACGATCGCCCAATCGTTCTTCATGCTCAGTACCGTCCAGCCACGGGCGACCGCCGCATCGCAACCCTTGTCGAATTGCTGCAGCTTGTCGGCCCGATCGTAGGCGTACTCCCGCTCGGCGTCGTCGTGATGGACGAAGAGGGCGAACCGCGCCCTGCTTCCGGCGGTGGTCCATTCCGCATCTGAAGGTCGCCGTCGGAGTTGCCGAACGCGGTGATCGGCCGCCGTCCGATCCGGCTCTGGATGCCGTAGGCCCGCTCGGTCCAGGGCCGCATGAACTCGACACCACCACCCGATACGATGAAGGTTTTGAACCCGCTGGCGCGGAGGTAGGCCAGCAGCTCCAGCATCGGCTGATACACCATACTGGTGTACGGCCGGGCCGGTCCTGAGATGCTTGGCCGAGGCGATCCAGTCGCCGACCGTGCGGCCGAACTCGTCGGTGGTCATCCCGGTGTGGGTTGTGGCGTCGTTCCAGGAGGGCAGCGGGTCCGATGCGGCCGGTGGGCCGGGCCGGCAGCCCAGCAGGAGGCTAACCGCAAGCGCGCTGGGCCAGGGCGGCACTTCAGGATCGCCCCTTCGAGGCGTCGAAGACCACCTGGTCGTGGCACCACAGCTTCTGGAAAAACCCCCGCGCGGGGGGCCATTCTCCGGAGCCGCGGGCGCACTGGATGATGTCCCCAATGCTGCGACGTCCGTCGATCGCATCGAACATTCGCTTCTCATGCCTGTCGATTGGTAGGATCAGATCGGGATGGGCATGGCTTCGGTTCAGCAGTACTGCCGCGGCACCTGGCGGAAGTCGTTCTTCTATGCACAGGGTGTGCGGCAAACGAAACGGCACACAGTCCTTCCAGCCCTGCTCCAGAACAACATCGGCTTCAAGACTTCCATCGCTGGGATAGGCGATCACACTGTGCGACAGGATCGTCCCTCGCCAGAGTTCCATGGCGGCGTATTGCTCGCGCCGGGGCAATGCGGCCAGGCGTGTCGCATGGGACGTTCCCGCAATTGCCCCGCAACCTGGCGAGTAGGGGGCCTGCAAGTGCCAGCGTCCAAAGGCAAAGTCACCGCGCTCCAGGAAGGCGAGCAGCTGTGGCACTGAGTACGACCGCTCCCGAGGATTGAGCAGAGCGTCCGCCAGAGCATGCGGGTCTCGAGCATCGCGGGCGCCGCGCAGCGCGGATACCGCTGGGTGATGCGCGGGCAGCATCGCCAACGCATCCACCAGGTCCACGATTTCTGGCTCATTGGTCCCGACCCCGAGTCGTTGGCAGTATTCCCGGAGCATCGAGATCCCGCTGCGCCCGTATGTCGCATACACCATCACGTACAGTGCACCGCGTGGCCGGAGCACCTGCCGGAGCGCGCGCAGGCCCGCATCCGGCTCGACCAGGTGATGCAGCACCCCGGTGCAGACGACGAGATCGAATCGCTGCTCAAGCGCCTCCGCTTCTTCAATCGCCAGTTGCCGGGTCTCGAGGTTGGTCAGACCGTACTGCCGCTTCAACTGCTCGGTGCAATCGAGACTGGTCGGGCTGATGTCGATGCCGACAACGCGCGCATCTGGCCGGCAGAGAGCGTACTTGGCCGCCTGCCAGGTTCCGCAGCCGGCGACGAGAATGTCCAGATCGGCCCGGTACGGACGATCGGGCCACAGCAGGTGGTACTCGGCCCGGTGGCGATTCGGGTCCCGCCACTCGTCTTGAGCCCGATCCAGGTTGGCGACCGGCGGCGGATAAGGATGACTGGTGTAGAAGTCACATATCGGGTCGGCACTCGTGGCCAATAATCTCATGTCTGGTGCGACCTCGAGCGTGTCTAGGACCATAGCTCCTCGCAAACGGAGGCGGCCTTCTCACGAAGACCGCCTCCCCTAACGCCGGAGCGGCGTCATTACTTCACACCCGCTCCCCCGCTCGTGGCCATGAGCTCCTGACTCTTCCGAGCCTTCTCCAGCGCCTGATCAATGCTGAAGCTGGACGGCCGTTGCCGCGGCGGGAACTCCTTGAACGTCGCCAGGAATTCGCCCACGATCTGCTGCGCGGGCACCAGCAGGAACGCCCGATCGGCCTTCCACTTGGCGTAGAACACGTCCGCATCCTCGGTCGCTCGCTCGAAGGGATCGGTCCGAAGATTGTAGATGTCGGGCAGGCGCTTGGTGACGAGCGGCTCCTCCCACACCTTGAAGCCTTTGGCGCGTTGCTCCATGAACGTGCACTTCCAGTTGCCGACGCGCAGTGCCATCAGGTCGCCGTCGTCGCTCCAATAGAGGAATCCCTTTCGCGGATTCTCATTCACCTCGCCCTTCAGGAGCGGCAGCAGGTTGTAACCGTCGATGCACACCTTGAAGGTCTTGTTGCCGGCCTTGTGACCCTTCTTGAGCTTACCGACGATGTCCGGCTCCCCTGCGACAGCGGCCAAGGTCGGCAGCATGTCGGTGTGGGAGAATACCTCGTTGGAGACCGTTCCCGGCTTGATCACCCCAGGCCAGCGGATCGCGCAGGGTACCCGCCAGCCACCCTCGAAGTTGGTGTCCTTCTCACCGCGGAACGGCGTGGTGCCACCGTCCGGCCAGCTCATGACCTCGGCGCCGTTGTCGGTGGAGTACATCACGATGGTGTTGTCGGCGATGCCCAGCTCGTCGAGCTTATCCAGTAGCCTACCCACGTGCCCATCGTGCTCCACCATTCCGTCGGGGTAGATGCCCAGTCCGGTCTTGCCCTCCGACTCCTTCTTGAGGTGAGTCCAGATGTGCATCCGGGTGGAGTTCCACCAGCAGAAGAAGGGCTTGTTATCGTTGACGGCCCTCTCCATGAACTCGAGGCTCGCCTCCAGGAATTCTTCATCCACAGTCTCCATTCGCTTCCTCGTCAGAGGGCCGGTGTTCTCGATCCTCTGCGTGCCGTCTGGATTCGCCCAACTGTGGAGGACGCCGCGGGGGCCGTATTTCTTCTTGAACTCGGGATCCTTGGGATAGTCGGGATTTTCGGGCTCCTCTTCGGCGTTCAGGTGATAGAGGTTGCCGAAGAACTCATCGAAGCCGTGCGCAGTAGGCATGAACTCGTCGCGGTCGCCCAAATGGTTCTTGCCGAACTGTCCGGCCACGTAGCCCAGCGGCTTTAGAACGTCGGCGATCGTGGGGTCTTCGGGCTGGAGCCCCAGATCGGCGCCGGGAAGGCCCACCTTGGTGAGCCCGGTCCGGATCGGCGACTGGCCGGTAATGAAGGCCGCCCGGCCGGCGGTGCAGCTCTGCTGGCCGTACCAGTCGGTGAACATGCAGCCTTCCTGGGCGATCCGGTCGATGTTCGGGGTCCGATAGCCCATGATGCCATGATTGTAGGCGCTGACATTGAACCAGCCGATGTCGTCGCCCCAGATGATCAGGATGTTGGGCTTGTCCGAGCCGCTATTGCTCCGGCGAGTCTGGCCCGCTTTCGGGCTCCCCTGTGTTCGTTTGGCCATCGTCCCACCTCTGATTGACGTTTGATGTTGCAAGCGATCCCTATCCTCCGGCGGTGCGCACGGCGATCGCACCGAAGGTGAAGATTCCGACCAGGCCCAGGAGGATCGCGACAATGATCGCCGGAGTGATCTTTCTGCCTTCCTCAGTTCCGGCAATGTCACTAAAGTCGGCGCTCCACAGATACCGCAGCGTCCCCCAGTACTCCGTAATCGCGATGATCAGCGCCACGGTTCCGGTGCCCACCAGGGCCAGCGCAATCGCGCGGCTGGCGCCGGGGTGGCGCGGGCTGGCGACGCCGGGCGTTTGATTGAAGTGCTCGAAGAATTGAAAGATGGTGAAACCGAACCCGATGAGGGCGGTGCCGGTGCGGACCCAGGACATCAGGGTCCGTTCCACGCTCA
>CBFGTM010000102.1:0-6481 GCA_965652025.1 uncultured Gemmatimonadales bacterium | reverse complement strand
GGCAGTCCGGCAGTCCGGCAGTCCGGCAGTCCGGCAGTCCGGCAGTCCGGCAGTCATTGCGAGGGAGTGAAACGACCGAAGCAATCTCGGCGCTACTGCCGAGCTAACCGCTTGCGCAGATCTGCTGCCTGCTGCCGGTAGTTGGTGTCCAGCGCCTCCCTGACTGGCAGCGAGTCCACCACCCGAAGCTGGACCTCCGCATCCCGGTCCCGGTCGGTATCGAGATAGATGTCCGCCAGCACCAGATGATGGAAGATCCGCCCCGGCGCCAGCGCCACCGCCTTTTCCATGTGAGCGATGGCCTTGGGCCAGGAGGCCTGGTCGAAGACCCGGGCGCCGAGAAAATGCTTGGCAAAGAACCGGCTGACCCGGGGGAGCCGCATGATCTCGGCGTTCCACCGGCCGAGGATGTGGTGGGCGCCGTCGTGCCGAGGATTGATGGTGAGGGCCCGGAGCGCCTCGTTTCTGATGATGATGGCGCGGCGGACCTTCTCCTCCGGCCCCACCATCAGCGCGGCCCGGCCCAGCGACGCGGCCAATGCAAAGTGTCCCTCGGCGTCGCCGGGGTTGACCGCCACGGCGCGCCGGGCATGACGCTCGGCCCGGGCATACAGCGAGTCCCGCTTCGCGATCTTCTTCGACATCGGGAACGGGTCTCCCAGGAGACCCAGTGTCAGCGCCGCCCGCCAGTTGGCCTCGTAGTGCATCGAGTCCTGCGCCAGCGCCACCTCGAAGTGGCGGAGAGCCTCCGGTAAATCGCGCGCCTCGATCGCGGCTACGCCCTGTCGCACCTGGCCGTCAATTTGCTGGGCGTCGAGCTGCTCGACGAGCAGCAGAATCCCGAGCGCCGCCGATCGCGATGCGATTTCCCATACAGCCTTCACCTGCGTGTACCCCATCCGTTACACTTGGGGGTAACTTAGACGATACCTCGCACTTCCAAGAGCCCTACCATGGCATCCGAAGATACGCCTCCCCCAGAGCGGGTCATCCTGGTCGTGGAGGACGAGAAGTCCATACGCCGAATCACGGCCCGCATTCTCACTGACGCTGGGTTTCGGGTATTGGAGGCCTCTGGCGGCGCAGAAGCGCTGACCCTGCTTGCCCAGCGCGGCCCCCAGGTCGTGTGGCTGGTGGTAAGCGACATCGTGATGCCGGGAATGAACGGGCGGGAGCTAGCGGAGACCATCGCCGAGAAGTGGCCCGCTGTCCGCGTCCTGCTCCATTCAGCTTACGCCGAACCACTCGAGAACTTCACCGGCAGCTTTTTACGGAAGCCCTTCACGCCAGAAACGTTAGTCGCCACGGTGGGAGCGCTGGCTTCTCACAATTCCACGGTCAGCTGATTCAACGTTCCCCGGAGAGTAGCCTCTACCTGGGAGGCGCTACCGGAACCGGCCGCAACCGGTTCTTCAGGGTGCCGTCTCCCAGTTGCCCCTGGAAGTTGTTGTACCCCCAGCAGTAGCCTAGGTTATCCGCGGTAACCCCGCAGGTGTGGTTGTATCCGGCGTCGACCTGTTGAAACAGGAGTTGACCAACCACGCGCACCGGTCCCAGTTGGTGTTGACCTGCCGGAACAAGAGCGCGGAAGTGGCAGCAACTCCCATCGCTGCATCAGGCGAGGTTGCGCTGGGCTCGGCGATATCACCGCTGCGGCAGGAGATTCCTGCCAGTACAATCGCCACCGGCCAAAGCGCATGCCGTTTCATCGTCGCACCCTCCTCGGGCGTGCTCACGCCCCTGCTTCAGGATGGCGCCAAGGCTACACTCAGGCGGACAAGCAGGAGTCAAGAAAACTGGATTGTCGAATTGATGAGTTCGGTTATCGAGCGCTTAGGGGCGAACGGAGCGGCGAGCCTGGTCGCACTCGGCGCAGCCCTGCTCCGGTGGATGCAGGAAGATCAGCGGATCCCGGGCCAGCTGCTCCTGCACCACGGCTACCAGGTCCCGCGATTCCACCAGTCGCCCGTGGGCCGCACCCACCTGGCCTTCCCGCTGGAGACCGCGCTCCCGCAGCCACCCGTCCACCAGCGAGAACCGCTCGCAGCAGTGGTCGTTCTCCTGATAGTCCACTCTCACCGGCGTCCCGTCCTGCAGCACAGTGCAGTGCTTCGGCACCGCGTAAGGAACCCGCGCCAGTACCTCGGCCAGATGCACGGTGGTGTTCGCGTCGTGGCCCACGCCCAACAGCAGGATCTGTCCACCGAGCTCGAGGACTCGTCCGACCGGACTCTCCAGGCGATGCGGCGGCACCGGGAGCGGATCCCTGGTAATCTCTTCGGCCGCCGGGCCCAGAGCCGCAAAGGCGAAGGGATGATTGCTCCGACGGACATCGGGAAAGCGACGGAACAGCTCCGCGGTAACGCCGAGGTCAGGCGAGACCGGCGTGCGGGCTGGATCGAATGGTGTGTCGTCGTCATTACCCCAGGAGGGCATCACCAAGGTGCCCTCGGGTCCCAGCGCATCGCGCAGTGCCTTGATCACCGTCACCGGCCCGGCCGCGACCGGACGCACCGCTCGATAGGACATGTGAAGCAGGAGCGTGGCCCCTTCCCTCACGCCCAGCTGTCGCAGCTGCTCAGCGAGTTGGGCTCGGCTCGCCGCCGGAGCAGCGGATGGACGAGCCGGCTCACTCACGATCTGCCTCCACATCGGCCACGACCTGCTGCAACCGCCGACGCACGTCGGTGTCCCGCTCGCCCGCCAGGATCCGCCGCAGCGCGCGGAGGTGAGCGGTCCGGAGCGCATCGTCCGATGCAGTCGGCACGTCGGGAATGACACCGGTCCCCTCCCAGTTGGTGTTGGTCACCGGATTCACCGCTCGGCCCGACGGTACCCACACGCCGAAGTGCTCGGTCACCTTGCGGAACCCGCCGGGATGGGCGCCGCCGCCGGTAGTGTCGCCCACCACCTCGCCCCGCTTCTGGGTCTGCACGTCGTAGGCGAACTCTTCCGCGCCGGAGAAGGTGTTGTCACTGGTGAGCACGTACACCGGCCGGGTGGTCCCGTAGTGCCGCCCCGTCGGCCGCTTGGTGCGGAACTCGTCCCACCGGTTCTGGGGCCGCCAGTAGAACTTGTTGACCAGAGTGCCCGCCGGCATGAGATAGCTGCAGACCGCCGCCACCATGTTGGGATCGCCGCCGCCGTTGCGGCGCACGTCGATGACCAGCGCGTCTGTTCCTGCCAGAAAGTTCATCGCCCAGGCGAGAGTGGAGTCCACCGACTCGGCGTCGAAGTTGAAGGTGCGGATCTCCAGATAGCCTATGTTGCCGTCCATCCGCTGGGCGCGCTCGAAGCCCCAATTCACCCGGCGGCCGAACACCGCCCGCTCCCGCCGCTCCGCGGGCGTGGGCTCGGCATCGGGCACCTCGTCCCGCACCCCGCGGCCGACGTAGGACACCTCGATATGCTTGTCCCGGCTCACCGCCTGGAGATCTCGGGTCAGTTGCTCGGCCAGAGCCGTGGCCCGGCTGATTCCATTGTACGCGCCGCGGCTGGCGTTGCGGCGGACGCTCTGCGCCATCTGCCGCGCCTTGTCGGGATAGATGTAACCCTCCTGAATCCGGCGGATCACTCCGTCGATCACCTGACGGCGGGTGGCAGCGTCCACCGTCGCGGCGGAGTCCGCCAGCGGAGCCTGGGCCGGGAGTGCCGGGGCGAGGGCGAGGGCGAGCGCCGGTGTCATCAGCGCCGGCAGGATGCGCGGCAGCAGCCGCATAAGACCTCCTGAAAGTGGCGGATAAAGCCAGGTAGAGGCTCCCCTTACGTGATGACCGGCAGCCCGGTGTCGTCGCGTGTGTCGGGGAGCACTACCCGGTTCCCCGCCCCGGAGTACCTTACCCAAGCGGGCTTCGTTCAATGACTCACCGGGGTGATCAGCATGCGACGGTACGTCGTAGACTTTCGGCTCCTTCCCCTGGTTGCGCTCTTTCCTCTCGTTTCGCTCCTCTCCTGCGGCGACGACGGCAACATCACTGTCCCGACCACCGGCACCGTGGTGGTCTCCACCGTTACTACGGGGAACGCCACGGCCGGCTATACCGTCACCCTGGACAGTGACGCGCCCCAGACCATCGGCGCCAACGCGACCGTCGCGTATACCGAGGTGGTACCCGGGCCGCATGCTGTGGCGCTCACCGGGCTTCCGGCCGGCTGCGCCGTCAACGGTGAGAACCCCCGCACCGTCAACATCGAGGCCGGCTCCTCCAGCAATGAGACCTTCACGGTCACCTGCACCGCCCCGAACCCTGACGCGGGCAGCATTCATATCGTCACCAGCACCACAGGCACGCCCGACCCCGACGGCTATCATGTAACGGTGGACAACGGCCCACCTCAGCCGATCGGGGCCGGCGCCGCCATTACCGTCGCCAACGTCGTCGCCGGTTTTCATACGGTGACGCTCTCCGGCCTGGCCCCGGACTGTACCGTGGGTGGGAGCAACCCCCAGTCGGTGAGCGTGGCGCAGGGAGCTACGGCCGAGGTGAGCTTCGGGGTCACCTGCACCGGCGTCATTCCCACCACGGGAAGCATCCATATCGTCACCATCTCGGCGGGCACGCCCGACCTGGATGGCTACGCGGTCGGCGTGGACGACGGCGCTCCCCTGCCGATCGCAGCCGCGGGGGAGGTCACCCTGCCCAACATCCCAGCCGGGGAACATACGGTAGCCCTGTCCGGTTTGGCTCCGGGCTGCACGGTCACCGGGGACAATCCCCGTCCGGTCACCGTCTCGGCGGGCGGTACCGCCGAGGTCAGCTTCGCGGTCACCTGCAGCCCCCCCACGGTGGGGCGCTGGACCCGGATGGAGAGCGGCACCGCCTTCTTTCTTCTTTCGGTGTGGGGCAGCTCGCCCACGGACGTGTTCGCCACCGGCGAGCCGGGCGGCGCCTTTACCTCCACCATCTTCCATTACGACGGGCAGGCCTGGGGCGAGCAGTTCGTCCAGGACGGCGTCACTCTGAATGGGCTCTGGGGCACCTCGGCAACCGACGTCTTCGCGGTGGGACCGGATCCGCTGGGCGCCTTCGGCTATGACGGCGCGATCCTGCACTACAACGGAACGACCTGGTCTCCGATGACCACGATCGGCCTGGGCTCGGGCGAGGTGGCGCTCTACTCCGTCTGGGGCAGCTCGCCGACCGACGTCTACGCCGTGGGCGAGGACTTCGCCGGCATACCCAACGCTCTAATAGCGCACTTCAACGGCAGTGACTGGAGCCGGGTCCCGCTGTCGGAGACGGCGTTCCGGGTCCTGTTCGACGTGCACGGAACCTCGGCCCAGGACGTGTGGGCGGTGGGTTTCGACGATCTGGGGTTCAACCTGCGTGGCTCCGCGGCGCAGCTCTCGTTACGGATGCGCGCGCTCAAGGGAGCGCGGAAGATCGAGGACGCGCAGGGGATCATCCTGCACTACAACGGGACCGGCTGGACCGAGTTCCGGACCCCGGAGGAGGATCTCGCGTTCAACGGCGTCTGGAGCGCCGCGCCCACCGATGTGTTTGCGGTCGGGGAGCGGGGCCAGTCGGCGGTGGTGTACCACTTCAATGGCACTGCGTGGGCGCCGATGACGGTGCCGCCGGTGCGCCAGCTGCTGGATGTCTGGGGGACGTCAGGATCGGACGTCTATGCGGTGGGCGACCAGACCATCCTGCACTACGACGGCTCGGCCTGGACCGAGGTGCAGACGACCGAGCAGCGGCTCACCGGCGTGTGGGCCAGCTCGCCGGTGGACGTGTTCGCCGTCGGTGGAGGTGGCGTCATCCTGCACGGAACACCCGCTGTGGCGGCTACGCGTTGATCCCACGGTCAGTCGCTCCTAGGGGACATACTGCAGGTTGGTGGGAAGGCCGAGTCGCCCGTCAACCTGGGCAAAGACCAACTCGATACGGGCTTGGCCATCGACCATCACCCTGCTGCCAACGATCCCGGCTCGCCCGGTGGGCAGCGGCCGCTTTACGCTCCAAGTGTCGGTGGCCGGATCGTAGACATTGTGGGTGCGGACCTGGGTAACCTTTCCATCGATGTCTCTTTGAAACCCGCCGATCACATGGAGCTTCGGCCCCAGGGCTACTCCGGCACCGTTCCAGCGTCCGGATGCGGCAAACTGCCCCAGCGGCATTCGCGCCTTCCTGGTCCAGGTATTGGTTGCAGGATTGTAGACCTCCAGAATGTTGGCTTGATCCTCCCCGCCCACGACATAGAACTTCCCGCCGATCACTCCGGCCATGCCGTGAACATGCCGGCTCACGGGGTTGGCTAACGTGGCCCACTGATTGGTCGCCGGGTTATAGCGAAAGAAGGCCAACTGCACCGGGGCCGGACCATCCGGGGTCTCATCACAGTTGGTGAGGATGTAGAGCTGGCCATTGATGACGCCGCTGACGCCGCGGCCGCCGGGGGCGGGCATCTGGCTGATAAGGCTCCATGTGCGAGTAGCGGGATCGAAGCGGTGTAGTCGGTCAGGCAGCCGCCCTCGGCC
>CBFGTM010000101.1:0-6698 GCA_965652025.1 uncultured Gemmatimonadales bacterium | reverse complement strand
TCGTTGTCTCATCCACTGATTCGAATCATGAGCGCTAGCTGGGCCCGATGAAACACGGAGTGTTCGAACCCAGCCCCTGGGGGGTAGAGCCCCCTACGATCGATCGTATGTTGGACACCGCTCCATTGGTTGGGTTTATGTCGAATAGCTTGTTGCCCGCGCTTCCAATGAGGGTACCGAAATGGAAGACGATGGAACCGATCACGTCGACGTCCGGCGTGAGCGTTCCAACTACGCTAGCTGTTCCTGTACCGACATCTATGGTGACTAATCGCTGGGGACCGATTGCAAGTTCGACGCCGTACAACACGCCGCCGCAACTAAAGTCTGCTCCTCCGATCCGAAGCTCTGAGCCGAGCTCGCCGATCAACGTTTTCACCCCGGTCGAAGGATCGATAGAGACGAGATCAGAAACCAGAATGAATCCCGACTCCGTTTCTTCTCCTCTGTCAGCGAGGCCGTAGAGCACCCCACTCGGGGAGAAAGCAAGCGCGCCGACCGAGCCCTGGGGAGCAGTGCTGTTGTTAACCGGCGTGGCCCGGCCGGTGCCAGGATCGACCGTCAGTAGCACGCCGGTTGCGGCACTCGGATTGGTGCCGTCACCGGAGTTGTTCCACACAAAGACCCTCCCATCAGATGGGCGCACCGCCATCGCGACCGGGGTCGTGTATAGGTTGGTATTGGCATCCAGGCGCCCGATGAACGATACGGCTCCTGATTGGGAGTTAATCAGAGAAAACCCGTCGTCGGACGCATTTACTCCTGACAGGATTTCTGGGCCGCTGAACGGGTCCACCGCTGCCCATGGGCTGAACTTCCGGGTTGATCCACCCAGGCAACATTCGCCCAGCACGGCCGCCTCGGCCGGCTCCGGCAGGAGGGTCTGGAGCACAGGATCCAGCGCTTGCATTAAGACGGCTTGTGCTGCTGAGGCAAACGCCCCCAGGTGTAAGGGCCGGGCACCAAAATCCGGTTCTGGCGGCGGAGTGAACTCGTCGTTTGAGGCAAAAAGATCGGAGCAATCCAGGAACGGTGCATTGACCTTATCCAGTATTTCGATCGCTTCGGAGTTGTTGGGATCCGGATGGGCCAGTCGCAGCCGCTTCTCCGTTGCGTCATCCGGAGGTGCAAACGGGCCGTCGGCTGGGCTCAGGTGGCAGATTCCGACTAGTACGGGAACATCGAAGTAACCCGGAAGCTCGAAATCATCGAAATTGGCTGACAAGGCGAAGTCGCGGAACAAAGGATACTGATCCAGGTCCGTCAGATGCGAAAGCGGTCCGTCCCGGGGAGATCCATGGTTTACCGGCAGGGGATTGACCGAGATAATGCAGGGAGTCGGGCATGCGTCGGGTGGTACACTCACGCCGCTGTGTTTGTCCTCGGGGCGCACCAGGCACCCGGCCGGGCCGCAGACTTGAGTGGTCGCATGGATAGAAGGTGAAGGCGGCGGGAGGGATGCCAGATCGCCGCAGTCTGCCCCGACTTTGGCCAGCACATCACAGGTCAGCGTCACGACCGCTTCCCATGTAGTCGGGGCGGTAGGGCCGTTCGGATCCAGAAGCTTACCCGCATAGAACTGCTTGAAGGTGAAGTTCACCAGCTCAAACGCCCGGACTCGCGCCGCCGCAGGATCCTTCGATAGCTTCGTCTTAAGGTTGTTGTAGAAGTCGCTGGCTGATTTCAGGAGGTCCGTCGGAGGGAACAGAACGCAGATTTGACTTTGAATCGGATCGGTGCTGGGACACAGCTTAGGGGCTGCCGCCGCGCTGGGAGGTTCGGTAGGCCCTTCTTGTCGTTCGTCCGTACATGAAAGCGCGATCAGGCTCCCGACCAGAGTTGCTGCCATGGCAAGGCGACGCATACTCCCTCCCCTCCAGGAATGCTTGGTGCTTCCTACCGGAGGGGCCCTGAACTCGTACCTTGCACGGGGTCAGCGGGCGACCGCCAGCAAGAGCCTCAAAATTGTGTTTTTGTGACAATTTGGAAGATCAGAGCTTATGTACATCGCGGTACACCCAGCCGCAAGTGTCACTTCCGACACAGCAAGGTCACTGTGTGACGCCAACTAATTCCTTAAACCGGGGATCCTCCTGAAGGCTGCGGAACCACCAGCCGGGGTCCTCGGCAAAGGTCGCCCGGCGCTCCGGATTGGCCGCTAAGTAGACCTTCAAAGAACGTAACGCCTCGTCCTTATCTCCGATGAGGTTCTGAACGAATGCGTCATACATCATCAGGTCGCGGGTAGGGTCGAGTTCTCCATTACCTCGGGCCCTTCGGGCCACCTGGCGAGCACTGTCCTTGAGTCCGGCTCGTGCCAGGATCGCCGCCACAACCATATGCGAATTGAGCCGTTGGTATTCCCGGTCACGCTCGGGTGTCCGCAGGATCAGGCTGTCGGCCAGTTGCCAGGCGCGGGGAACCTCGGGCTCGACGGCTTTCGTCGTCATCAGCCAGAGCCGACATTCAACGAACTTCGCATCGTCCGGGAATCGCCGCTGCCCTTCGCTACACCAGTGCATCCCGTCGGAAAACTGCCCCAGATCGTACGATGAGTAAAAGAGCCGGGAGAGGATCACATCCGCGTTACTGAGATAGGCATCGGACTCATAGGCGCGTCGCGCGGCGAGCTTCACATCAACCTGGCTCCCTGACTGATTATAGAGATGTGACAGCGTGCCCCATGCGCCGGCCTGGGAAGGAGAGATCTTGACGGCGGCTTCTAGGTCTTCCTGGGCAGTCTTGAGGAGGGTCCGAGCCTGCACCGGGTCGGGGCTGAGCGCCAACAGCCAGCGCCAATAGCGCAGGTTCCCCCGGAACTCGAGCGCATCCGGGTTCTGAGGGGCGAGCTTGAGCGCGCGGTTCGCATGTCCTATCCCGACATCAATCCAACGCCCTGCCCGGGTCGGATCATCGACCGATAATCGGGACCTGCGATACGCTATCACCTCTCGGCCCAAGATCGGTTCTGCCCAAGCCGAGTCCAGGGATTCCGCTGCCGCAAACAGTGAGTCGGCCGTGGTGAACTCCCGGTCCCGGGCAGTGCTATCGCCTTCTTCAGCGAACTCCTCGGCCTGCTTCTGGTGTCTTCCGGCCTGCTGAACCAGGGCCCAGGCTTGTACGTTCCGGGTTCTTCCCCGCTGCTCTCTGAGCCGGATCTCTTCGCCAAGGCGCTTGCGGATGAGGCTGGCAACCTTCTCGGATAACGTATCCTGGATGGCAAGAAGGTTCCCGACCGGTTGCTCGAAGCTGGCCCGCTCGAAGTCTGCTCCACTTCCGCCGTCGACTAATCTGACCGTGACCCGGAGCCGGCCCCCCAATCTCTCCACGTCACCACTTACCAGGGTCCCGGCGCGTAGGGCTCGGGCGATGCTATCGCGCGAAACGCTGTCTCCGCGATACGGAGCTACGCCGCCCTGGGATATGACGTCCAGCTCCTGCACCTGCTCCAGTTGCTTGATCAACCCCTCTGTCAGACCGTCCGCCAAGAAGCCCAGCGAGTCTCCCTGGCCGTCACCCTGAAAGTAGAGGACTGCGATCCGGTGAGGGTCGAGGCCGCCCGTCCCGGCTGCTGACGCAGTTTCAACTGGAGGGTTCAGAGAGCGCCAGACGGCCCATCCGGCCCCAAGTAGGATCAACACCCCAGCAGCCGAGGCCCAAAGGCGGACATTGCGGGTACCGAACTTGGATGCCAGAACGCCGCGCGGGGTGCTTCGCCGGGCCGCCATGGCTCGAGACGAAGTTCGGCGTGCGGTCGGCCCGAGATCGGCTTGAGCTAAAGCAACAGAGAACTCTCGAACAGTGGGAAACCGGTCGGCAGGCGTCTTCTCCAAGGCCCGCATGACCGCGTCCTCGATCTCGTCCGGAATCGATTGCCGAACCACCTGGAGACTGGGGACCGCTTCCATGGAATGGCGGGCCAGGATAGCCATAGCGCTCGGAGCATCGAACGGCGGCTGCCCCACCAGCATCTCGTAGAACACGCAGGCCAGGCTGTACAGGTCGCTGCGGCCGTCAATGTGGTCGCCGCCGGTTGCCTGCTCCGGACTCATGTACTGCGGCGTCCCCACTGCCATGCCTGTTTCAGTCAGCTTGTCGCCACCGGCCTGGCTCAGGGCTCGGGCAATGCCGAAATCGGCCACCAGAGCGTGACCATTCTGCAGCAGGATGTTTTCCGGCTTGATATCCCGATGGACTATGCGGTGGTGGGTGTGGGCGTACTGCAGCGCATCCGCCACCTCACAGGTGAGCTGGATCGCCTCCGGCAAGGGCAGCTGCTCCTCCCGGTCCAACCGCCCGCGGAGCGATTCGCCCTCCACAAACGGCATTACGTAATAGAGGAAGCCGCCGGACTCGCCCGAATCGTAGAGCGCAAGAATGTGGGGATGCTGCAGATGCGCAGCGACCTTGATTTCCCGCAGGAAGCGGTCGGAACCGATGGAGGCGGCCAGCTCGGGGCGCAGGACCTTTATGGCGACAGGCCGGTCGTGACGACAGTCCCGTGCCAGGTAAACCGCCGCCATTCCGCCCTGCCCGATCAGCCGTTCGACCGCGTACCGCCCCTCCAGAGCCTGGCGGAGCGCCTCAATCGGATCGGTCACGCCGGTGCCTCGGACAACGGGGGGAACGTCAAAAGATACGGGTCTTTGGAGCAGCAGGCCAGCAGTTTTTCAGGGCCGGCCTTAGCTAGACGGTGACTGCCGCCAGGGCCTCCCGCATGCTCGACGCCGAAGGCCAGCGTGCAGCAGGATCCTTGGCAATTGCCCGGGAGATGAGGTCCGCCAGATCCGTCGGCGTGTCGCTCCGGAAACTGCGTACATCCGGAGGGTTCTGGGTCAGATGGAGCTGCAACACCACGGCTTCGTTGCGATGATGGAACGGCGGCTGTCCCGCCAGGCATTCGAACAGCATGCATCCCAGCGAGTACAAGTCACAACGATGATCGATATTCGGTGCCGCGGTGATCTGCTCCGGACTCATGTAGGTCGATGTTCCCACCGCGATACCCGACCGGGTGAGCTGATCGGTCCCCGAGGCCACCACCGCCCGGGCGATGCCGAAGTCCAGTAGGACGGCCCCTTCGGCTGACACCACAACGTTGGCGGGCTTCACGTCCCGGTGGATGATTCCCTGGCCGTGGGCATGGGCCAGTGCCTCGAGCAAGTCGCTGGCAATTCTGAGCGTTTCCGGGATCGAGAGGGTCCGATTCTCGGCGGTGTCGAGGTATTCCCGCAGCGTGGCTCCCTCGTGATAGCTCATCACATAGTACACCAGCCAGTCGCGCTCTCCGGAGTCTAGCAGGCGGGCAATGTGAGGATTGTCCAGCCGCGAGGCGAGGCGTATCTCCCGCAGAAAGCGGTCGGCGGCAACACTGACCAGGAGCTCAGGATGGAGGATCTTGAGCGCTACTGGCGTGCCGGACTGATTCCGGGCGAGAAAGATCCGGGCGTTGCCCCCTTTGCCAATCTCGCGCTCGACGTCATAGAGGCCAGTGAAGGCCTGGCGCACCAGCGCCAGCATGTCGCGCCGGATGATCTGCTCCTGTAGTCGACCTCACAATGGTTGCCTTCGGCAGCCGGTGGCGCAAGCGGTGAACTTGCTACAGGAGGATGTCGCTGCGCACCGTCCGCCGGATCCCCCACCAGAGCGCTCCCCAGAGATTGGACTGGTGGAGGGTAATTCTGGCCCGGCCGGTCATGCCCGGGCGCCAGAAGCCTGCTTCGGCCAGACGGACCCTTCCCTCTAATGAGTGCGACGGGTCCGCAGTGGCGGAAACCTGGGTGAGGGTAGATCGCATCGAGCGGGTGGACGCGTCCGGCAACAGGCGTACGGTTTGCCCCACGCTGACGGCATTGGCGCCGGCCCCCGCGAGGGCGATTCTCACCTCGACCGTGTCCGGCTGGCCCAGTTGGAGCAGGGTCTCCCCCGCCGATACCCACCGCCCGATCAGTTCCTCGGGTCGCGCGCTCAGCACCACCGCCGGACCGTTGGCCCGGAGCCGAAGGGCCTGTACCTGCTCGTCCAGACCGGCGAGTCGCGCTGCTTCGATCGCCTGCACTGACTCCAGGCGGGCCAGGTCGTCCATGCGCTCCTCGGCCCGGGCACGCACTGACGCGATGCTCAATGAGTCGGCCTGCCGGCGCAGTGCGATCTGCTCCCGCTCCAGCTCGAAGTTGCGCAGCTGGAGCACCGAAGCCCCCGGCTCCACTCTTACGCCCTCTCGAACATTGACCCGCATCACCACTCCGCTATCCGGAGCCGTCAAGCTTACCAGCGACCCGGGCGCCACGGTAAAGGGACCCGAAACCGTAATCGGCCAGGGCACCAGCATCCCAATCACGATCAGTCCCAGCCCGGCTGCGAGAACTCGCCGCTGCATCAGCTTGGGTTTCCAGCCGGGCCCATGCTTCCGGATCGCCATCATCGCTGCCTGACCCCAGCCCTGGAGCTGTCGTCGCACCACAACGACCGCGGCGAACAGAAAAATCAGCCCCCCGAGCCCGCCCAGAGTACGACTCAGCCAGCCGTACGAGTTCACCGCACAAAACAGCAGTATCAGGGCGATGTAGATGGCGGAGAGGGCGCCGTAAGTCAGAAAAATTCGGCGCTCCCGGGCATCGGCTGGCGGCTCAGGCGCATCCAGCCTCAGGACCCTGGTCTTGAGCAGCCAGCTCAGGTGTCCGGATGCGCGCTGCCGA
>CBFGTM010000100.1:0-6774 GCA_965652025.1 uncultured Gemmatimonadales bacterium | reverse complement strand
GCTCCTCCTTGGCGCTGCAGCACTCGACGGTCGGAGCCCGGGTTCATAGTTCAGCCTAATGACTTTGCCCGACCCCGGTCTCCTCCCCTCGTGCTGACGCGCCACTTCGGAGCCATCCCCGGCGCTGGATGACATCCATTTACGCGGTCACTTACTCAACTCAAGAATGGTTCGACGGTCGCCCTTGGAGGTTGGTAGCGAGCGGGCATTGGGCTCCGGCGGGCGCGTCAGCACGAGGGGAGGAGGCCGACCGTCGAGTGCTGCAGCGCCCACAAGGAGCCCATGCCCGCTCGCGCACAAGACTATGGGCTCTGCCGCCTTCCCGCCGTCCACGTCTCCAGATGCCGCTGCAGAAACGACAGCGGAACACTCCCGCTCTCCAGCATCCGGTCGTGGAACTCGCGGATGTCGAACTTCTTGCCCAACCGCCGCTCGGCGTCCCGGCGCAGGCGCTCGATCTCGAGCCGCCCGACCATGTACGCGGTGGCCTGGCCCGGGTCGGCGATGTAGCGGTCGACCTCCGACTCGAGGTACTCCCGCGACGCCGGCACATGCGCCACCATGTAGTCGATAGCCTGCTGGCGGGTCCAGCCCAGCACCGCGAGCCCCGGATCCACTACCAACCGCGCGGCCCGGAGCGCCTGGTTGCCGAGGTCGCCCCAGCGATAGAACTCGCTGGAGTAGAGGCCCATCTCACCCGCCAGCCGCTCGGCGTAGAGACCCCAGCCCTCGGTGAAGCCGGAGAAGAAGAGGTAGCGGGTGATGGGATGCGCGTCGGGCCGCTCGGCCGCGAGCGCGATCTGGAGATGGTGTCCCGGAATGGTCTCGTGGAACGCGGTGCCCTCCAGCGTCGCTCTGGGCTGGCGAGGCTCGTTGCCGGCATTGATCCGCCACCGGCCCGGCCGCTTCCCATCAGGCGTGCCGGAGACATAGGAGTTGGGACAGCCGCTCTTTTCCTCGAACGGAAGACAGGGATCGAGGATGAGGTCGCCCTTGGGCAGCCGGCCGAACCATCTCCCCATCGCCGCCTTACCCCGGTCCACCGCCGCCTGCGCCGTCCGGATGATCTCGTCCCGGCTCCGGAAGGTGAACCCGGTGTCGGTTCGGAATCGCTCATACAGCTGAGGAAGATCGGCGGTGCCGAAGAGCCGCTGTGCCATCGGACGCGACTCGGCTTCGATGGCGGCCATCTGTTGCCGGCCGAGCCGGTGAATCGAGCGGGCATCCTTATCGGCGGTGGTGTATTGCCGGACCCGGGCCCGGTAGCAGTTCGCCCCGTCGGGCACGGCGGAGAGCGCGGTCGATTTGCGGGCGCGGGGGATGTACTCCTGCAGCAGGAAGTCGCGATAGCGAGTGGTGGCAGGGAGAATCTCCTTCGAAACGATGGCGACCACGGAGTCCCGGAACCCGGGAGACGAGTCGCGGGCGATGAGTCCCGCAAAGGGCGAGCGCTCTGCCGGAAGCTCGAGCACGTCGTTCAGCTGCTGGAGCACCGCTTCCGCGTTGCCTTTGGGTTGGGTGAAACCCAGCCGGAGTCCCTCGCGCAGGTTGGCGATCTCGTTCTCGAGGAAGCGGGGCACCTCATGCCAGCGCTTGAGTGCGGCGGTTCGGAGCATATCGCTGCCCAGCGGCTGGATCTGGGCCAGAACCGGGAGGAGGATCTGCCAGCCGTTCTGCTGATTGAGCCGCCACAGCTCGGGACGGCAGACCCGCCCCTGCACCGAGGCCTCCAGCGTCTCCAACAGCACCCCGTAAGTGGCATCCTCGGGCCGGCCGGCCAACTCGGCCGGGTCGACCGCCTTGAGCCGGTTCAACCAGCGGTTCTCCCGAGCTTCCCAGGCCCGCAGCGCGGCCAGCGAGTTGTCGCCCACCCGGTCGTTGGGTGCCTCGGGCACCCCGAGAAAGAGCGCAGCCACCGGGAAGGTCTGCACGAACCCGGCCCAGTACTCATCCGCGATGGCTTCCACTCTTTTCGCAACATCGGCGTTACCACTGGAGCCGGCACCTCGGTGCGAAGCGGCCTGCGCGCTTGTGATTGAGGGCGTTAGGAGACACATGAGGGCGAGCAGTGCGTGACGAGAGTGTGTCATACCTGAAACCTCAGAAGAAGAGCGACGGACGAGCGTAGAGATTGCGTCCGTACTACGAAACGGAAGAGGGAGAAGTGTCTGGAAGCGGTCGGCGGTCAGTCGGTCGGCCGGTCAGTCGGTCCGCAGAGAATCGCGCGCCAGACCTCGAATTAGATTGGTATGGACACAATGAGTGCTGACGGGGGATCAATGACGGTCGGTAGCGTCCGAAACAGCGCCCTGGAGCGCGGTCGCGAAGCGTTCGAGCAGCGGATGTGGAGCGAAGCATACCGAGCGCTGTCGGCCGCCGATCGGGAAGCGCCCCTGGATCCCGAGGATCTCGAGCGCCTCGGAATCGCCGCTCGGCTGATCGGCAATGACGCCGAAAGCGGGGATCTGCTGACTCGACTGCATCAGCAGCTTCTCGCCCGGGACGATGCGCCTCGCGCCGCGCGCACCGCCGTCTGGCTCGCAATCCGACTCCACTTTGAGGGGAAGACCGCGCCCAGCGGAGCGTGGGTAGCCCGAGCTCGCCGATTGCTGGGCCAGTGCGGGCTCGACTGTGTCGAGCAGGGGTACGTGCTCCTGCCCGGCTCACTGAAGGCCGCCCGGGAGGGCGATAGCCAGACCAGCTGCGCTCTGGCGAGCGAGGCTGCCAGTATCGGAGAGCGATTCGGCGATCCCGACCTCATGACCCTGGCACGGCTGGGCCAGGGTCGGGCCCTGGTCCGCTTGGGCCAGATCCCTCGGGGAATGGCGCTGCTGGATGAGGCTATGGTCGCGGTCACCGCTGGCGAGGTATCCCCGGTGATCATTGGCGACGTGTACTGCTCCGTCATCGATGCCTGCCACGAGACCTTCGATCTCCGCCGAGCCCAGGAATGGACCGGTGCGCTGGAGCGCTGGTGCGCGGAGCAGCCCGATCTGGTACCCTACCGCGGCATCTGCCTGATCCACCGCTCGGAGCTGCTGCAGCTGCACGGGGAGTGGCCCGATGCCGCGGATCAGGCGTCGCAAGCCTGCGAGCAACTCTCCCGGCCTCCGGCGCACCCCTCTACCGGCGCGGCGTTTTGTCAGCGCGCCGAGCTGCACCGGTTGCGAGGGGAGCTCACCGAGGCGGAGGAGTGCTATCGCCAGGCCAACCGCTGGGGCTGCGACCCTCAGCCGGGGCTCGCCTTGCTTCGGCTGGCCCAGGGGCGAGTCGAAACCGCCGCCACCGCGATCCGCCGCGCGCTGGAGGAGACCAGGAATCCGCGCACCCGTGCGCGAATCCTCGCCGCAGCGGTCGAGATTCTGCTGGCCGCCGGAGACCGGCCCGGAGCCCGCTCGGCGGCGGAGGAGCTGGCTCGCATCGCCGAGACGGTCGATACCCTGTTCCTCCGTGCTCTCGCCGCCCATGCCTCCGGTACGGTGCTTCTGGCCGATGGCGACCCAGGCGCTGCCCTCGGGGCCCTGCAGGAGGCAACCGCGGCATGGCGTCAGCTCGATGCGCCCTACCAGGCCGCACGGGCCCGGCTTCAGCTCGGCCAGGCGCATCAGGCTCTGGGAGACGAGGACGCCGCGGCATTCGATATCGACGCCGCTCGGCATGCCTTCGTGGAGCTGGGCGCGGCGCTCGATCTCAAGAGCCTGGAACCTCCTCCACGGACTTCATCCCCACTCACGGCTCGAGAAACCGAGGTTCTCCGTCTGGTCGCCACCGGACGGACCAACCGCGCCATCGCCGACGCGCTCGGCATCAGCGAGAAGACCGTCGCCCGGCACCTGAGCAACATCTTCACCAAGCTCGGGCTCTCGACCCGGGCGGCGGCCACCGCGTACGCCTACCAGCACGGCCTCATCTCCCGGCCTACATAGAATGACCCATTGATTAGTCGGATCCCGCGTTGGTAATTCGCCCGACGCGCGGATGCTCTGGTTTTCGTAGTGTTCTCCCGTAAGCGGAATACCAGCTACCTGCGGAGGTATACATGCAGCGGGAGAAGATTGAGACCATCGTCATCGGCGGCGGCCAGGCCGGCCTCTCCATGGGCTATCACCTCGCCCGGCGTGGCGCCGAGTTTCTGATTCTCGAGGCCCACCAGCGGATCGGCGATTCGTGGCGCAAGCGATGGGATTCGTTGCGGCTGTTCACGCCGGCGCGGTTCGATGCCTTGCCTGGCCTTCCGTTTCCAGCCCACCCCGACGCCTTTCCCACCAAGGATGAGATGGCCGACTACCTGGAGGCCTACGCCAGGCACTTCAACCTTCCGGTGAGGACGGGGCTGAGGGTAAGCCGCGTCTCCGAGCTGGAGGACGGCTTCCTGGTCGAGGCGGGCGACCGGGAGTTCCTGGCCGGGCACGTCGTGGTGGCGATGGCCGACTTTCAGCGGCCTCGCGTCCCCCAGTTCGCCGGCGAGCTCGATCCCCGCATCGTCCAGCTCCATTCGAGCGAGTACCGCAACCCGGCCCAGCTCGCGGAGGGCGACGTGCTCGTGGTAGGAGTAGGGAACTCGGGCGCGGAGCTGGCGATGGAGTTCACCCGGGCGGGCCATCGGACCTGGCTCTCCGGGCGTCCCAGCGGGGAAATTCCCTTCCGGATCGATGGCGCTCCTGCCCGGCTGTTTCTGCGGCAACTGCTCTTTCGGGTGGTGTTCCACCGGATTCTCACCATCCGCACTCCCTTCGGCCGCAGGGTGCAGCCTCGCATGCGGTCACACGCGGCGCCGCTGATCCGAACCAAATCGAAGCATCTGACGGCCGCCGGGGTGATGTGGGTACCGAGGACCGTGGGTGTACGCGGGGGCCGGCCGCTGCTGGAGGACGGACGGCTGCTCCAGGTCTCGAACGTGGTCTGGTGCACCGGATTCGATCCGGGCTTTTCCTGGATCGATCTCCCGGTCTTCGACGAGCGGGGAGACCCCATGCACCGGCGCGGTGTGGCCGTGGCCGAGCCGCGATTGAGCTTCGTCGGTCTCCAGTTCCTCTACGCCATGTCGTCGTCGATGATCCATGGAGTGGAACGGGACGCGGACTATATCGCCGAGCAGATCACTTCTGCGAGTCGCGTGGCTAAGGCGGCTCCATCCGTCTTGCGCGATACCCTGGTGCATCCGGTCCCGGCCGGTAAGCTGGTAAGGCGGTAGGCTGGTAAGCTGGTAGGCTGGTAAGGTGGTAAGGTGGTAAGCTGGTAAGCGAAGTGTGAGGAATGGCTAGCCGGACGGCGCAAGACGCTGGTCGCTAGTCATTGCGAGGCACGAAGTGCCGAAGCAATCCAGAGTCATTGCGAGGCCCAACGGGCCGAAGCAATCCAGCCGTGAGCCACCTGGGGGATTGCTTCGGTCCCCTTCGCTATCGCTCAGGGTCCCTCGCAATGACTGTCCGCCTCTCCACCTCGGGGTGACCGTGCAGAGCGTGACCTACCCGGCGATGCAGGAGGGAGTGCGGTTCGATGCCCTGAACTAGAACGATGCAAACCTCCAGCGGGTCTTCGACAATCCTGCGGTGGAACGGGCCGGACTGGCATGAGGAGAGTCAGTAGGTAGTGAGCGTTGAGCGTCCCCACTTGCCTCTTACTTCTTGCTTCTTACCTCTTACCTTACCCGCATCCCCTCATATCGGAGACGCCATGGCAGTGAGTGCTGCGGCGGTACGCACCGGGCGGCGCACCCGGCGCTTCTACGTCGGGATGGCGATCGCCATCGCGATCACGGTCTTCGTCGGGTTCTTCCGGAGCTACTACCTCAAGGGCTGGTACGGGGCCCCGGAGTTGAGCCGGCTGCTTCATCTGCACGGGCTGGTGTTCACCACCTGGGTCCTCTTCTTCGTGTCTCAGACCGTACTAGTGGCGACCGGCCGTACCTGGCTGCACCGGCGAATGGGGATCGCGGGCGGGGTCCTCGCCGCACTGGTGGTGATCGTGGGGACCACCGTTGCCGTCACCCGGCTCAGGACCGGGATCTCTCCGCTACCCGAGATTCCTGCTGCTGCCTTCTTTGCGATTCCCTTCTTCGACATGCTGGTATTCGCGATGCTGGTCACTACGGCGATCTACTATCGCCGCAGGCTCGAGGCCCACAAGCGGCTGATGACACTTTCGATGATCACGCTGCTGCCTGCCCCGATCGCGCGGATGAGCTTCCTCCCCCTGCCTCCGGGCCCGCCGACCTTCTTCGCCCTGGCCGATCTCTTCATCGTCGCCCTGCTGGTCTACGACCTGACCACCCGGCGGAAGATCCATCCCGCCACGATCTGGGGCGGGCTTCTGGTCGTCGCCTCCCAACCGCTCCGTCTCATGATTGCGGGGACGCCGGCGTGGCTCGGCTTCGCGCGCTGGGTAAGCGGGTAAGCGGGTAAGTAGGTAAGCGAAATGTGAGGAGTGGCCAGCCGGGCGGCGAAAGTCGCCAGTCGCTAGTCATTGCGAGGCACGAGTGCCGAAGCAATCCAGCCGCCAGTGCGCCAGCTGGGGGATTGCTTCGGTCCCCTTCGCTATCGCTCAGGGTCCCTCGCAATGACTTCCTATTGGTGTCCGACGCCCGACCGACTGACCGCCCGACCGCCTGACCGCCTGACCGCCTGACCGTCCGACCGCCCCGTTTACATTGTCTCATGCCTCAAACCGCCCTTGTCACCGGTGCCACCGAGGGCATCGGCCGAGCCACCGCTCTGGCACTCGGCCACGCCGGCTACCGGGTCGGCGTCATCGCCCGGACCGAGAAGAAGGTCC
>CBFGTM010000099.1:0-6865 GCA_965652025.1 uncultured Gemmatimonadales bacterium | reverse complement strand
AGACATGAAGTCCCCCAAAACAAAGCGGCCCCTGAATGCCGGGGGCCGCTGCTCAACTGTTCTTCGTCCAGCTTACTGCGAGGCGCTGTCCGAAGGCTGCATTGAGGTAGTGTCGGCCGGCATCGCAGTGGTGTCGGTCGGAGTATAGCCGGTGGTGTCGCCCGTCGGCGCCGAGAGCGTATCCGTGGGGGCGTTGCCGGTGGGGTTGGTGGTGGTGTCGACCGCGGCCCCGGTGGTGTCATAGCCAGTCGTGGTGCTGGTGTCCTGCTGCACGAAACTGGTGTCAGTCGGGGTCTGACCCATGGTGGTGTCGGCCGGCATCGCAGTGGTGTCGGTCGCCGTCACCGCGGTGGTGTCGCCCTGATCGGGCGCTGCGCCAACTTCCTCTTCGGTTTTGCTGGCGCAGGCCGCAAGCGACGCCGCGGCAACAAGCATCAAAAGGTATCGCATTGGTGTGCTCCTCGGGCTAAGGGACCCTGCCCGCCTAAGGGTCTCAGCCGATGTTGTCCGTGTGCCGCGGGCTAAACGTGTCAAGGTCGCGCTGTTCCGAGCCGCGTCGCGAGAATGTACTCCGACTCTTTCAATCCCGATAGGGCATAGGTCACACGGGGTCCAGGGGGGCTCGGGGGAAGGGGTCAACTGCGGAGCTCGGGAAGGTCCCGGAACTGGTCCAGGGCAGCCGGATTGGCCAGTGCCTCCCTATTGGGGACCGGACGCCCGTGGATCATGTCCCGGACCGCAAGCTCGGTAATCTTGCCACTGATGGTCCTCGGGATATCCGACACCTGCAAAATCTTGCGGGGCACATGGTGGGGACTGGCGTACTCCCGGATGCGGGCCCTGATCCGGGCGACCAGGTCGTCGCTCAGGGTCAGACCGTCCCGGAGCCGGAGGAAAAGGACGATCCGGACATCGGCTTCCCATTCCTGGCCAACTACAAGACTTTCAACGACTTCCGGCAACTGTTCGACCTGACGGTAGATCTCGGCGGTGCCGATTCGGACCCCTCCCGGATTGAGCGTGGCATCGCTTCGACCCAGGATGACCAGGCCATCGTGCCGGGTTATCCGAACCCAATCTCCGTGCCGCCAGACGCCGGGAAAATGCTCGAAGTAGGCGGCCCGGTATTTGGCCCCCTCAGGGTCGCCCCAGAAGTGTACCGGCATGCTGGGAAAAGGCCGGGTGCAGACCAGCTCGCCCTCGGCTTCGCGGACCGGACGACCCTCCGGGTCATAAACCTCCACGCTCATGCCGAGGCCGCGGGTCTGCAGCTCGCCTCGCCAGACCGGACCAGTGGGATTGCCCAGGGCAAAGCAGGAGACGATATCGGTGCCGCCACTTATACTGGCCAGATGCAGGTCGGGCTTCACCCTTTGGTACACGTAGTCGTAACTGTGCCCGGCCAAGGGGCTCCCGGTCGAGAGAATCGCGCGCAACGCGCCAAGATCGTGGCTGCGCGCGGGCTCGACCCCTTCCTTCTCTGACAGCGCCAGATATTTCGCGCTGGTGCCAAACACGGTAATGCGCTCTCGCTCTGCCATGTCCCAGAGTAGGCTGGGCTGATGGAGCGGAGCACCGTCATAGAGAACCACCGTGGCCCCCACCGCCAGACTGGAGACCAGCCAGTTCCACATCATCCAGCCGCAGGTTGTGAAGTAGAAGATCCGGTCTTCCCTCCGGAGATCGGTGTGCAGCACCAGCTCTTTAAGATGCTGGAGCAGCGTGCCGCCGGCGCCGTGCACCATACACTTCGGTAGCCCGGTGGTGCCGGAGGAGTACAGGATGTAGATGGGATGGTCGAATGGGAGCCGGAGGGGCGGAGGGGCGGAGGGGCGGACGGCGATCCAGTCTTCCCACAGCACCGCGTCCTTTATTGCTCCGAATTTCGGAGCTGGATTCCGGTAGGGCATAACCACGACCCGCTCAATCCCGGAAATCTGGTCCCGAACTTCGCGCACTCGAGCAAGCGAGTCGATCTCTTTCCCGGCATAGCGGTAGCCGTCGGCGCAGAAGAGCACCTTCGGTTGGATCTGGCCAAAACGATCCAGCACACCATTGGCACCGAAATCCGGCGAGCAGGAAGACCAGATCGCGCCGATACTGGTGGCTGCCAGCATGGCGATGACTGCTTCGGGCAGGTTGGGAAGAAATCCCGCGACCCGGTCGCCCGTCACGACGCTCTCCCGCTCGAGCGCCGCGGCCACCCGCCGGACCTCCAAATTGAGTTGGGAGTAGGTCAGCTCCCGCTGGCGGCCCTGCTCATTCCAGAAGACCAGGGCAGGGTGCGAGTCGTCATATCGGAGCAGGTTTTCGGCGAAGTTGAGCCGGGCGCCAAGGAACCAGCGGGGGCCGAGCTTGGGGTCGGGTGGCGCCATGCGGTCGAGTCCCAGTACCACCTGATCCCAGGGGTCACGGCCAGGCCGTTCCTCGGCCAGGACTCCGCAGTACCGCCAGACCTCGGGCCAGAACGCGTCGGGACGATCTACTGACCAGCGATAGAGTGAGGCGAAATCGCTGACCGTTTCCGCTCCAGGGGGCCGCTTGGTTTTAACGTGGGAAATGAAATGGGTGAGATTCGCCCGCGCGACGCGCTCGGGATCCGGCGTCCAGAGCGGCGCTTCGTCATCTCTGACCGGCATCGCCCTGCCCCGCTGCCCTGCTGCCGCGCTGCCGGCCCCCATGGGCCGGCCTCACGTCGTCGGCGGGTTGAACTGGGCGTGCTGGGCATCGAGCCAGGACTTGTGGTAATCAGCATCCTCGATTGACAGCGCCGGCTTGGCGACCTTGAGCGGCCGAAAGGTATCCATCATCACGGCCAGCTCCTCGGTGTACTTGGCCCCGATGCTGGCTTCGGCCCGACCCGGGTGCGGTCCATGGGGAATGCCGTCAGGATGGTGAGTGATGCTGCCGAACTCGATCCCCTTGCGGCTCATGAACTCGCTGGAGGCGTAGTAGAGCACCTCATCCGAATCGACATTGCTGTGGTTATAGGGCGCCGGCACCGCCTCGGGATGGAAGTCATAGGGTCGGGGACAGAAGCTGCAGACTACGAACCCGTCGCCCTGGAAGGTCTGGTGCACCGGAGGTGGTTGGTGCACCCGGCCCACGATCGGCTCGAAATCGTGGATGTTGAAGGCCCAGGGATAGAAGTAGCCGTCCCAGCCCACCACGTCGAATGGATGGTGGTCGAGAATGATCTCGTTCAGGCCATCGTACTGCTTCACCAGGATCCGAAAATCGCCGCGCTCGTCGTGGGTTCGCAGCTGGGTGGGACGGCGGATGTCTCGCTCGCTGTAGGGTGCTCCCTCGATCAGCTGGCCGAACTCGTTCCGATACCGCTTGGGCCAGCGCACGTGGCCCCGGCTCTCCATGATCAGGAGCTTGGTGGGGTCGCCGCTCAGATCCAGCCGATAGCGGTGCATGATGCCCCGGTGGATTACCAGATAGTCTCCCTCGTGGTACGGAAGATCTCCGTACATCGTCTCCAGGGTACCGGATCCCTTGCTCACGTACACCAGCTCGTCTGCCTGGGCATTGCGATAGAAGTGGGCGTCGTTTTCGTCCGGCTCGACGTACAGCATCGCCACTTCGTTGTTGAAGAGCAGCGGGGTCCGATCCAGTGTGGGGCTGCCACCCTTCTTCACTTTGGAGGTGCGGAAGTGCCGGTGACGGAGTGTGTTGTCAGGATCCGCCTCGTACTTCACCTCGCGCAGCCGCTTTGCCGACTTGACGGTGGTCGGTGGATAGGTGTGATAGAGCAACGAGGAGGTGCCGGTAAACCCCTCGTGACCCATCAGCTCTTCGGCGTAGATTCCGCCGTCCGGCTTCCGAAATGCAATGTGCCGCTTCCGCGGAACCTGACCCATGGTGTGATAAATAGGCATATATATGCCGCCTCAGTTATGCGAGACTCACCACAGAGATGCAGAGGTGTCCTCTGTGGTAGAGAAGTTCAGAGATTCCCGCGTAGGGCCTGTTCCCGTTCAATCGCCTCGAACAACGCCTTGAAATTGCCCTTCCCGAAGCTCTTGGCGCCCTTGCGCTGAATGATCTCGTAGAACAGCGTGGGTCGGTCCTGCACCGGCTTGCTGAAGATCTGCAGGAGATACCCCTCATCATCCCGGTCCACCAGGATACCCAGCTCCTGGAGCGGAGCGAGATCCTCGTCGATCCGGCCCACCCGGTCGAGCACCGTTTCATAGTATGTCTTCGGCACCTGAAGGAACTCGACTCCGCGATCCCGCAGCGCGGAGACGGTTTCGACGATGTTATTGGTGGCAATAGCTAGATGCTGCACCCCGGGCCCGCGGTAGAACTCGAGGTACTCATCGATCTGCGATTTCTTCCTGCCCTTGGCCGGCTCGTTGATCGGGAACTTGATCCGGTCATTCCCGCTCGCCACCACCTTGGACATCAGGGACGAGTACTCCGTGGAGATATCCTTGTCATCGAAGGAGATCAGGTTCCGGAAACCCATTACGTCCTGGTAGAAGTTCACCCACTTGTTCATGGCCCCCAGCTCGACGTTGCCGACGCAATGGTCAACATACTGTAGTCCGACGGGGGACGGTTGGTATCGCGGAGTGACCGGCTGAAAGCCGGGCAGGAAGGATCCCCGGTAGTTCTTCCGCTCGACCAGGCTGTGGATGGTGTCCCCGTAGGTGTGAATCGCGGCCAGTACAACCTCGCCATTATCGTCCCGCAGTACGGCGGGCTGCTGGGCCGGCTTGGCACCCCGCTCCACGGCCAGCTCGAACGCTTCCCGCGCGTCGTCCACCCAGAGTGCGATGTCCCGCACCCCATCGCCGTGAAGGGCGATGTGCGCCGCGGCCGGGTGATCCGGCGCGAGCGGCGATGTCAGCACCAACCGAACCTTGTTCTGCTCCAGCAGGTAGCTGGCCCGGTCCCGGGTACCGGTCTCGGGTCCTCGATAAGCCACCAGCTGAAAGCCGAAGGCAGTCCGGTAGTAGTGACTGGCCTGCTTGGCGTTGCCCACGTAGAACTCGACGAAGTCGGTTCCGTTGATGGGAAAGGTGTCGGTGGTGGTGGCGGTTGCGGGCGCGGTTCCGGTCGGCATGAAGCCCCCTGTTCTAGTCTAACTAAAACATAATCATGCAGTTACCTTGCGACCACGGGCTTGCCCGCGGCCTCGAGCTGCTGGCAAACCAGGCGGGATAATTCCGCGGCGCTAAATGGTTTCTGAAGGAAGCAGCGCTCCGGCTCGATCAACCCGCGCTCGATCACTTCGTCTCTGGAGTACCCCGACATATAGAGGATGGGCAGGTTCGGCCGGACGTCGCGGATCTCCCGCTCCAGCTCCGGAGTGCTGATTCCGGGCACGATGACGTCCCAGAGGACCAGGTCGAGTTCTCCCCCGCGCTCCCGCAGCAAGCTCACTGCCGTAACACCATCCTGAGCCTGGATCACCCGGTGTCCTTGCTGATCCAGCACCCGCAGAACCAGTTCGCGGACGCCTTCCTCATCTTCTACCACTAGAACTGTCCCGCTACGACACTCAGCGTAGGCTGGGGTGGGCTCCGCTGGCCTGGGGGCAGCGACCCGCCGCTCGACTTCAGGAAGAGATACCGTCACGGTTGTCCCGGCGCCCGGTGTGCTTTCGATCCAAACGTAGCCGCCGCTCTGCTTGACGATCCCGTATACCGTTGCGAGGCCGAGCCCGGTTCCTGTCCCTACTGGCTTGGTGGTGAAAAACGGCTCGAAGACCTGCATCAGCGTCGTCTGGTCCATTCCATGCCCGGTATCGACCACGGATATCTGGGCATACTCCCCGGCCGGGATGGGGATTCCGATGAGCCGCTTGCCATCCTGCTCGTCCAGCCGCCGAGAGCCGGTGGCGACCGCCAGTGTTCCGCCTTCCGCCATCGCGTCCCGGGCATTGAACACCAGGTTGACGATGACCTGTTCCAGCTGGGCTCGGTCGGCGTGAGCCACCGGGGTGAGCGGAGCGAGTTCGGTCTGCAGCTCGATGTTGGCGGGAAGCAGAAGCCGAAGCATCGGCGCCAGCTCGGAAATCACGCCATTGATCTCGAGCTGACCAGGCTGAAGCAGCTGCTTGCGGCTGAAGGCGAGCAGCTGTTTGGTGATGTTGCCGGCCCGGGCTGCCGCCTTGTGGATCTGCTCCAGCTCCCTGGCCCGTTCCTGGGGTAGGTGCGCTGCTCGCGCCAACAGGTCGCTGAATCCCAGGATGATGGTCATCATGTTGTTGACTTCGTGGGCCACTCCACCGGCCAAGCGTCCCACTGCCTCGAGCCGCTGGGCCCGGCGGAGCCGCTCCTCCGTTCGCTTCAGCTCGGTCAGGTCCTGGACCGTCACCACAAAAGAAAGGGGGGCCTCCCCCATTTGGAGAGTTGTTACATCGGTCAGCACCGGGAATGGGGTGCCATCTGCACGGAGGTGCACCGATTCATAGGCTTGAACCGGCTCGCTGGAAAGGATCCATTCCTGCGGCTCCTCCCGCTGCTCGGGCAGAAGCAGGTCGGTATACAGCCGGCCGACAAGGAAGTTCGCATCGGAGTACCCGTGGAGACGCGCGAATGCCGGGTTCACTTCCTCGATTCGCTGATCCGCGCCGTCCACGATAGCCGCACCCCATCCCGCCAGATCGAAGACTCTGATCCACTTGTTTAGCAGAGCCTCGAGCCGCGCTCGGCGAATCCGCTCATCGAGGGTTTGCTCGTAGAGCCTGGCGGATTCCACCGCGGTGGCCGTCCGCCGAGCCAGCACCTGGGCGGCGGCGAGATCGGTCGCGTGGAACGGCGTCCCCCGAGTCCGGCAGAGGGCCATACCGCCGAAGGTGCGACCCATGGAACGGAGCGGCACCACCATGATCGACCGCACATTGAGG
>CBFGTM010000098.1:0-6946 GCA_965652025.1 uncultured Gemmatimonadales bacterium | reverse complement strand
GCGGTCAGATACTCGACGAAGTTCACCACCAGCCCTTCATATCGCCCGCCCTGCCAGACATATCCGTACCGCAGCTTCCGATCTCTCATGGCGCGTTGGGATATTCGCACCAGATCGTCGTAGGTCTGTGGCGGCGACTGCATGAGGTCGGTGCGCCAGTACAGCATGCCCACATCGATGAACCAGGGCAAAGCGTAGAGGCTGTCCTGCCACTGGTTGGCCTGGATGGTGGAGGGGAAGAAGGCCGCGGTGTCGGGCCCGAATCGGTCGAGCGGCAGGATCCACCCTGCGGCGGCGAACTCCGGGGTCCAGATCACGTCCAGCTGGAGCACGTCGGGGTCACTCGCCCCGGCGTTCAGCCACTGCACGTAGAGCTGGTGCTTCTGGTCGGCCGCGTCAGGGGTGATCCGCTGGACTACCCGAATCCCCGGGTTAGCCGCGTTGAACCGCGCCAGCTGCCGAGCCAGCACTTGGGCCTCTGCACCAAGGGAGCTGATCGGAAAGGTGACGATGATGGGGCCGTGGTCTGACTGACCGGCGCAGGCGGTGAGCAGCAGCGTTGCCCAGAGTGCCGGACGCAAATCAGGCACGGTTGAGCTCGGGCAACATCCAGAGCAAGGGGAGGTGGTCCCACGGGTTGGAAATCATCTGCTGGAATTCTGGCTCGGATCGGACGATCGCGCCAGCGCCTGGCCATGCGCGCCTTCAACGAAGCGGAGACGGAACATCGCCCCCGCCAGTGAACGGGGGCGATGGCATCGCAGATCGTCTCACTCCCTGCTTAACCGTACCAGCTGACTTGCCAACTCGAAGGTTCCATCCTGCTTGATCAGAAAGCGGGTGTGCGCTGCCAACTGCGCCGTCCTGCCGTCGGCCAGAGTGACGGGTCCAATGAGGCGATGCCCAAAGGAGTCCGTCCGGGTCCCGGACACTCCCGCATCGTTGTCATTGATGATCAGGCGTCCCCGACCCTGCGCCATGGGTTCGGACGTGCAGATGCTCTCAAACGTGCTCAGGCGGTAGACGTGGATGTTCAACTCGGATTGTGCCAGAAGGTGGAATACACCGCTCAGATCCCCACTGACCTGAAAATTCGCCAGGTTGGCGATCTCCTCCGTCCCGCCGCAGATGCTCGCATCGGCCGGATTGTCGGGCAGCCCATCGATAGCGATGAGATCAGTCTTGGGGTCGAACACCAACGCGCCGCCCACAATCCCGTCGAACCGGAAGACGTTGGGAAGATTGCTCGGCCCATTCGAGTAGCTGAACCCAGGCTCTTGACGACTGGGTCCGGTGGTCAGCCCCTCCGTGCAGCCTAGCATGATCCAGCTAACGGCAGCGAGACCAGCAACTTGCAATTTCGTTGACCACATTGTGCACCTCCGGCTGAAAGGGTTCTTGGGAGCAGGCGAGCTAGCACCTGCTCGGCAGGAAACCGGTACCGGCCTGATTGCCGGTGTTACCCGCGTCCTGTACCTTCCAGCCTAGGACAGGCCCCTTCCCGCCCAGTGACCTGGCGCTGACCTGGGCGAATAGTCGTTTTTGCATGCCTGCCCAACCCACCACCATGATTCGATTTCAGCTGTTGGGCACCATCGACCTCCGGGACCAGGAGGGTGGGGAGCTGCGGGACGTGCTGGCGCAGCCCAAGCGCCTGGCTATCCTCGCCTATCTGGTATCTGCCGCCCCTAATGCTCATCACCGCCGAGATACTCTCCTTGGGGTCTTCTGGCCCGAATTGGATCAGGAGCACGCCCGAAATGCTCTCAGTAAGGCGATTCACTTCCTCCGGCGCTGCATGGGAGAGACAGCGATCGTATCAAGAAGCGCGGAGGAGTTGGCTGTCGACGACCGGCTGATCTGGGCCGATGTAAGGGCTTTCACTGCAGCCTTGGATGGAGATCGGTTGGAGGAAGCACTCGAGCTCTACCGGGGAGATTTTCTGCCCTCGTTCTTCGTGGCGGATGCTCCAGGGTTTGAGGAGTGGCTGGAGCGCGAGCGTTCCCGGCTGCGGGCAAGGGCGGCCAAAGCGGCCAAGCTTCTCGCCGAACGCCATGAGTCTGGACGCAACCTGACGTTGGCAGTAACGGCCGCTCGGCGGGCAGTTGAGCTTTCGGACGGGGACGAGCGATCGCTGCGACGGCTGATCGAGCTCCTCGATCGACTCGGTGACCGAGCGGGCGCGGTGCGGGCCTATGAGGGATTTGCCCGAAAGCTCGCGGCAGAGTTCAATGTCCAGCCCGACACAGAAACCGTAGCACTGATCGAACGGGTGCGAGCTTCACCACCTCAACGGCAAGTTCACGTTCCCGAGCAGTGTGAGTCGGAAGCGGCTCAGCCCTCGGCCGATCACTTCGGGGAGGCCCTAGCCGGCCGCTACTTGATCGAACGCGAGCTGGGCCGCGGAGGAATGGCCATCGTCTATCTCGCTCATGACCGAAAGCACGATCGGCCGGTTGCGCTCAAGACCATCCGACCCGAGCTGGTACCGTCGCTCGGCTCCCAACGGTTCCTTCGGGAGATCCAGATAGCTGCGCGCTTGCAGCACCCAAACATTCTCCCCTTACATGATTCGGGAGAGGTCGACGGGCTCCTCTACTATGTCATGCCATACGTTGAGGGCGAGTCGCTTCGGCATCGGCTGGATCGAGAGGGACAGCTGCAGGTCGAGGATGCTCTACGTATAGCCCGGCAGGTGGCCGAAGCGCTGGCGTACGCCCATAGCCTGGGTGTCGTCCACAGAGACATCAAACCGGAGAATGTACTCCTCAGTGGAGAGCACGCCCTCGTAGCTGACTTCGGCATTGCCCGGGCGATCACGGAGGCAGGTGGAGACCGGCTGACTGAGACAGGCCTGGCCATCGGAACCGCAGCCTACATGAGTCCGGAGCAGGCATCGGCCGACCCACGCCTGGATGGCCGCTCCGACATCTACTCCTTGGGATGTGTGGTCTACGAGATGCTGGCCGGCCAGCCGCCGTTTACTGGGCCAAGCGCACAAGCTGTGGCGGCTCGCCACATGGTGGATCCGGTCCCACCTCTTCGGACGGTCCGAAAATCCGTGTCTCCTGCAGTGGAGCAGTCGCTGCTGAGAGCGCTGGAGAAGAATCCCGCCGATCGCTTTCGAACCGCCGGCCAGTTCGCTCAGGCACTGGAGAAACCTCTTCTCGTACACCAGAGCTTTAAGGCCAGGGTGGTCGCGTATATACAGCACCTTGATCGCCGAACCTTGGCCTCGGCTGCTGTAGTGACGCTCATAGCCGCAGCTTCTCTACCCGGGGTGAGGGAGATAGTAAGTCGTGGACCGGCGGCCATGGCCTCGATGGCGGTGCTGCCATTGGAGAACCTCACTGGAGACTCGAGCAAGGCGTACCTGGCTGATGGGCTCACCGCGGACTTGATAGACGAACTGGCTCGCGTCAAAGGCCTACGGGTGCCGAGCAGCCCGACGGTTGCCCGCTATCGAGGCAACAGGCCCGAGCTCTCCCAGGTAGCCCGGGAGCTGGGAGTGAGCGCGGTGGTCACAGGCAACGTTCGTGAAGTTTCCGGGCGGCCCAGAGTGGCGCTTCAACTGGTGGATGCCAACGATGGCTTCGTTCGGTGGACGACGGTATACGATCCGAGGGATCCTGCGGCGGTCCCGGACATCGGGGCTGTGCTGGCTGAATCACTTCGAGTTCAACTGCTACCCCGAAGTAAATCTCCCGCGACCCGCGGCGCACGTGACGCTGAATCCTATCGCCTCTACTTAAGAGGGCGCTACCTGGTGAACCAAGTGCAGAGAGATAGAGTGCGCGAAGGCATTGAGGCACTGGAACAGGCAGTCGCTCGTGACTCTGGGTTTACCGACGCTTGGGCGGCACTACCCCTGGCCTACACCCTGCTGGGCCAGCTGGGTGGTCTGACGCCGACTGAGAGTCAAGTCCTTCAACGTCGAGCGGTGGAACGGGCCATCGCGCTGGACAGCCTCAACGGCGAAGCCTACTCCGCCCGAGCCCACCTCAGGGTACAGTATGAGTGGGACTACGCGGGGGCCGACCACGATTATCGTCGTGCGATCGAGCTGACTCCCGGCTCGGCGCTGAACCACATGCGCTATTCCCAGTTTCTTGGGGTCGTTGGGCTCGATGACTCCTCTCTTGCTGTCATGCGGCGAGGCATGGCGCTTGATCCTACGGCCTCGTGGCTGATCGCGAACCACTCCTATGCTTTATTGAAGGTCGGTCGGGCGCGTGAGGCCCTGGCCGAGGCGGAACGGGCGCTCAGCCATGATTCAAACCAGTGGGTGGCCTACCACCTCCGCGCCTGGTCCTACAAGGCGCTGGGGCAGCCGGACCGGACATTACAAGACCTCGAGCGAGCGCTCCAAATAGTCCGCGACACTGTGCCGTTCCTGCTCGGTCCCATCGGAGAGCAGCTTGCTTTGCAGGGGCACCGCGAGCGAGCCCAGAAGGTGCTGACCAGGCTCGAGCGGTTCGATCCGGCGGAGGATGTATGGAACTCGCGGGTCCGTCTAGCCCTCGGTGATCGTGCGGGAGCCCTGGATGCGCTCGAGCGGTCCGCTCGCAATCGCGAGGCGTCCCTAGGCGAGATGCTGTCCTCAGGAAATTTTGAGGCGTTGCGGGGTGAGCCTAGATACGAGGCGGTCCTGCGGAGGGTGGGGATAGAAAAGGTGAGGACTCGACTATAGCGGACTCCTCAGAATCTCGCCTCGATCCCGAGCCTGAGCGTCATCGGCGGCTGATACAGGATCTCCCGGCCATAACCCACGTTCGGGCAGCTCTGACTCCCCTCCTCATCTAGACAGGTAAAATGAATCTGGTCGTAATCAACCGGTTTGCGGGGGCTCCCAATATGCTCCCAGTCGACTAGCAGCTTGGTCCACGGTCCCGAGCGCACCGGTGATGGCAGATCGAAACCGAGCCTCAGGGAAAGATCCCATATGGTAGGGGTGCGTCCGGCTGTGCCGCGCTGCCGTACCAGCCCGCGGAACGGCGGGGGAATCTGAATCGCGCCGTACTCACTGAGTGGCGTCCCGCTGGCAAGCAGGAATGCAGTGCCCACCGTCAGGCGCGACCCGATCTGCTGCGATCCGAAGAGTTTGAGTACGTGGGTGCGATCGTTGGGCAGGAGCCCGTTTCCGTTTACATGCTGCTCGGGCGTGACATAGAGCGGACCGTAGTGAGCGAAGTCCAGCCGCCAATCACTGCCATAGAGCCCGGGATAGTTGCCATGGGTTCGGGATAGCACGTAGGACAACCGCAACCATGGCGAACCGGGTCCCGCGGCATGGTCCAGCACAAACTCCACCGCATGATAAGTCCGTCGGGCGCGAGGGAAATGAGCCAGTTTTCCCCGGCCCGGGTTGCCCCAGTAGAGCACGCCTAAGGTGTCGTCGCCCACCTGTACCGCATCGCGATGTGCTCGCAGCACACCCCGAACTGAGAGCTCAAAATTCGTCGCGATCTTTCTCTCGTACCCGATCGCCCACTCCTCGGCTGTTTCCCCCCGCAGCGTGCCATCTCCTGAGAGTCCGCGACCGTCACGTGGAACAGCATAAACGATGCTGCCGCCAGTAGTATCGACCCTAGGATCCTGGGGGAAAACAAAGAGAGTCTCTGCACCGACGGCGTTTTCTGCAGCGCCCCAGAGTACGATCTGATTGGCGACCCGGCCATAGGATGCATATACCCGTTGGGTTCCGAGTCTTCCCGGCTGGTACACCAGCCCGAGCCGCGGCTGAACTCCGTCGTCCACCCGAAAGCTCATGGTCTCGGTGTTTACATTGTGGACACTTTGGCGACTCCAGCGGAGACCGGCATTGAGGAGCGTCCGCTCATTGATCTGCCAGGCATCTTCCAGAAATGCTGTTGGATTCCGGTTTTCAGCGCGGCCGCTCTCGGCGTAGGCCGAGTGCCAGGACCAGAGGGCGGTGTCGAGTCGGGTGATTGTGCCGCCGGCTCCCGTTCTAGAGATGTCAATGGTCTGGTCCATGAAAAGCGACTCGTAAGAAGCCCCAGCTCGAACGGAGTGCGCACCGGTGTGCCACGACAGCGCTGCATCCACTGAGCGCCGCCGAGAATCGATCCGGCCGGCTCCGCCGTTACCCCCATAAAGTGTGCCGTTCGTCACGTCGATGACCACCGGAGCACGCCCGGCGGTCGTGGCTGGCTCATCTTCCTGGTCCCTGGTGATCTGCGCAACGGCTCCCTCAATGAGGAGGTTCGGTCTGAGGAAGTGTCGCCCCTGAATAGAGAGACCAACCCCTCCCGCCTTGCCCGTCTCCTGCAGAACCTCTGAGTTCTGGGGCACGCCACCGCCGAAAAGCGGAAAACCTAATGGCTCCAGGCTGCTGGGATCGCCGAGTACCGTAAAGATGGCTGAGGTATGTGGGCCCGCACTCCAGGTCAGCTTGCCCGCGAAAAGGTGCTGCCGCCGCAGGTCACTCAGCTTGCCGAATGGAAGCGTATGTTCACGGGCTTCTGAGGTGTGGTTGTATGCGCCGAAGAACCAGAGACGGCCAGGCACCATCGGGCCAGAAAGAACTCCGCCCACATCGTAGGATGTGAACCCCGATTGAGTGGAGCCCAGAGCCATCTGGGCCTCCGTCTGGAGCGCGTCGCCGGAGTAGAAGCCGAACAGTCCACCGCGAACCCCATCACCACCGCTTGGAGTGACGACATTGACCACGCCACCCAGCGCCTGTCGTTCTCCTGTGGACCCTCCGGTACGGACTTCAATTTGCCGCACGAAGTTATAGGGAAGATCGAGACTGGTACCACCGTGGATGACGTCGGTGATGTTGATCCCGTCTACGTAGTAACTGTTTTCCAGTCCGGTGGCACCTCCGATGTTGGTGCCATCGGGTATGCCACCAGCCCGGCCGAGGTAGGAAGGAATGGCAGTGGGTGCCAGCAGCGCTATGTCCCGATAGTTCCGGCTGACT
>CBFGTM010000097.1:0-7429 GCA_965652025.1 uncultured Gemmatimonadales bacterium | reverse complement strand
TGGAGCCGGTCGGATAAGGAACAGCCGACGTAGGGATCAGGGTCAGCCATCCAGCAGAAATCTGATACTGACCCTCAACTAACCCCTTAAAAATCGACCCCGGGGACGACCGGATGGGCCGAAGAGCCGCGGCCTCTAGTCGGTTGCTGAGCCGAGTAGTACCCTCACAGTACCCGTTGCAGGACCTCCAGACTTGATCGAAGACGCCACCGATCGCCTCAAAGCCGCTCTGGCCGACCGCTACCACATCGAGAGCGAGCTTGGTCATGGGGGTATGGCGACAGTCTACCTCGCGCGCGACCTCAAGCACAAACGTCCCGTCGCGCTGAAGGTGCTGCGCGCCGAGCTGGCAGCGACGCTCGGCCCTGAGCGGTTTGAGCGCGAGATCGAGACGGCCGCCCGCCTGCAGCACCCGCACATCCTGACGGTCCACGACTCGGGCGAGGCTGCTGGCCAGCTCTGGTTCACCATGCCCTATGTGGAGGGTGAGTCGCTTCGCCAGCGGCTACGCCGTGAGGGACAACTCCCGGTGGCGGATGCGCTACGCATCACTCGCGAGGTCGCCGAGGCCTTGGATTATGCCCATCGGCATGGGGTGATTCATCGAGATATCAAGCCCGAGAACATCCTCCTTGAGGATAGCCAGGCAGTCGTGGCCGACTTCGGCGTGGCGCGCGCACTGGAGCAAGCGACTGAGGGCCGACTCACCGAGACCGGCTTGGCCGTGGGGACGCCCGCCTATATGAGCCCTGAGCAGGCGAGCGGTGGGCAGGTGGACGCCCGCTCGGACATTTATGCGCTCGGCTGCGTGCTCTATGAGATGCTGGCGGGCGAGCTACCGTACAACGGCCCTACCCCGCAGGCTGTGATCGCGAAACGATTCACCGACCCGGTACCATCCATCCGACGGGTGCGGGAGGGCGTACCTGAGGCCGTCGAGCGGGCGCTCGCCCGGGCCTTGGCCAAGATACCCGCCGACCGATATAGGACCGCAGCCGAGTTCGTCCGGGCCATTGACGTCACCTCTGCGCCATCCCTCCCCTCACCACTGGCCTCCCGCCCCGGTTCCGCAGGACGAAGACGCCGGGTTACATGGCGCGCATTGTGGCTGGGTGTTGCCGCGCTACTCGGGCTGGGAATGGCCGCATTGGCGCTGTGGATCCACTCCCGCACTACGCCCCGAACGCTCGATCCCGAGCTGCTCGCGGTCGCGCCCTTCGACGTATTCGATCCGAAGCTCGGCCTGTGGCGCGAGGGGCTGGTGGATATCCTCTCGCGCGCCCTCGACGGTGCGGGAACTCTGCGCGCGGTATCACCGAGGATAGCCATCGGCCGTTGGAGCGGACGTGCCGAGACCGTGGAAGCGAAGGCTCTCGGCCACCGAACGGGTGCCGGACTCGCGGTCTTCGGGCAGCTGGTAGGAAGCGGGCCCGATTCGGTGCGACTCACCGCGACGCTGCTGGATGTGGAGGGCGACCGACGACTGGGCGAGGTCGACCTTCGCGACGCCTTGGCGCACATGGACCGATTGGTTGATTCCACTGCGGTGGCCCTGCTCCGGGCTCTCGGACGCCACCGCCCTATCGCAGCCGTCAGACAGGCCTCATTCGGTGGGGCTTCCCTCCCGGCGCTCAAGGAGTTCCTGCGCGGCGAGCAGTTCTACCGGCGGAGTGCCTGGGACTCTGCATTGGCCCATTATCAAGCCGCGATCACCCTGGACAGTACGTTCGCTCTGGCATTTCGACGGATGCAGCTCAGCCTGGGTTGGAGTCCACCGACAGCGCATTCCTTCCAGTCACCCCAGGTCTACGCCTTCCGCGCCGGAGCATTCAACCGGGGACTTCCCACCCGCGACAGCCTCCTGATCATGATGGATTCGCTCCTGTGGGGAATGGGATGGGATGACACGGCGTATTTCGCCCACCGCCGGCGCGCCCTCGTGGCGCTGGATCAGGTTGCTCGGCTCAATCCCGACGATCCCGAGGTCTGGAACGTGATCGGGGAAGTCCGGCACCACACGGGGACCCCTGCGGAGTTCACCGAGGAGGAGATCCTCGCGCCCTTAGACCGCGCCATCCAGCTCGATCCGCGGTACGGTCCGGCATACGAGCACACAGTGTTCCTCGCCATCAGGCTTGGACGGCTCGATCTCGCCAGGCACTATGCGGGGGCCTACATCGATTTCGTACCGGCCGATATCTCCAGTCAGCAGTTTCGCCTGGACGCCTTACTCCTGGACCCGAGCTTGGCGGCTTCGACCCAAACGGCCAGGCTGATCGACACTTCTGCTGCCCCCCCTTTGACCCAGACGGTGTTCGACCTGGGCGGTTGGGCGGACTCGGGCGAGACAGCGCTCAGGCTCGCACACAGCTTGGCGTCGGGCACACACAGCCTTGCCGGTGCGCCGTCATGGTTAACTGCCTCCCACCGAAAGGAAATCCTGGCGGGCGTCCTCGCCTTCCGAGGTCATTTTCAGGAAGCGCGAGCTGCATTACCGGGTTCGGCGATCACGGCTGGTACGGGCGCGACGTTCCCGTTAAATCCGGTCATAGATCTTGCTCTTGTCGGCGCAGTCCCGCCGGATTCAGCCAGAATCATGATTCGAGCGCTGGTCACAGGAGATTCACTCTGGCCGCCTTCTGCCCACCGCTACGCGCTACCGTGGTGGTATGCGGATCGTGATACCGCGGCGCTCAAGCGGTTCGCGATCCAAGTAGTAGCGGCTGCTCCGAGGTACCCGAACCCGGTCGCAAAGGCCCATCTCCGCAACTTGGCTGAGGTGGCCCGCGCATATCTCGTCCTCGCAAGAGGGGACTCCACCGAAGGGCTGCGTATACTCGCGGCGCTTCCGGATTCGCTCTGTGCGTTGAGCGGGTGCTTTTTCGAGAAATTCACGCTGGCCGAAGTGGCGGCGGCTCGGGGCCACGACCGGGAAGCGGCGGCGATCTATGACCGCTGGCTTCGAGCTCGGGACTGGAGTCCCCTCTTCGTGCTCGGGAGGCTGAATCGGGCGCGCGTCGCTGAGCGGTTGGGGGAGCGGGATCGGGCGGTCGGTCTGTACCAATACGTACTCGATGTATGGCGTCACGCAGACCCCCAGCTCCGGCCTCATGTCGCAGAGGCCCGAGAGGCCTTGGCACGACTCACAGCTGAGGCTCGGCGGTGACTAGTTTGGCCTACATGCTTATAGATCGGGCCAGGCCCTCAGCTCATGTGTGCAAACTTTTGTGCCAACTTGATCCGAACATCCTGCACATTCCGCGGCTTCCCCACGTGCAGGCTGCACACTTATCCATCTGACAACCTGCAGGTTATCACATTTGGACTCGGGGTAAGGCTTAGGCATCGACAAGCCGAACGTGCGCGTCACCCTGGTTACTGTACGGTTTGCAGCGCCGCGTCAATCGCCCGAAGGTCGCGAGCCGCGTCCCACTCGCCGACTACACGTCCGGAGCGATCGAGTACTGCGACGTAAGGTTGGGTCCACGCGGCGCCCATGTGAAGCCCCACATCAGCCATGTCGCGCGCCAACGCTCCGGCCGGCCATCGCTTGATATGGAGCGGCTGGAATGGCGCCTGATAGCGCCCGAGAAACTGAGGAACTCCCGTCGCTGGGCCACCAGTTGAAAAGGCCAGAAACGTCACTCCGCGTTGAGTGTAGTGCTCTGCCAGCGCCACGAACCCTGGGAACATCGCTTGTGAAATCGGACATGATTGCCCATAGAGGATGACGACCGTCGGCCTCTGCTGGCTTCGTACCATCCCAGCCGCTTCAGCGGTTGAGAAGGACAACACCCCACCTGAGGCTCCCTTCCCTCCGACCCGGGCAGCCGTCGCGCCCGTGGGACCGATCTGCTGCGCCACAGCGCCACCTCCGCCGCCCATCACGAGCGTCGCTCCTGCCAGCCCGGACACCGTGTGTGCTTGGGCACCCGCCGATGCGGCCATACCGAGCAGCCCGCTCAACGCTACCATGGACGCTTTCACCATATCATGGCTCCTTCAGAACGATCCGGCTCTGGTAGATGTAATCCTGCGAAAAGGTTCGACCTGAGCTCTGTGCGAGGTCGCGAATCACCAGCTCACCTTTGAGTGTGCCTTCCCTCATTCGGTCCAGCAGGCGGCCGTCGGGACCAATCACCGCTCGTCCCCGTTCCTCGCCCGCAAGGGCTGTCAGCGTTCGGCCGCCACCTCCCGGCAGCGCATCGCCGGTTTCCAGGGTCACCATCACCGTCGAGACAAGGATCGGCACGAGCACTGTTACGTTTGACGCCGACGCCGGTCGTTGGTCCGGTGGCCCTTTCTTTGCAAAGGCCGGTCAGTCCTCGTCGAGGCTAAATAAGCCGCGGGATTGGACTGGATGAGCCGAAGAGACGCGCCCTCTGGTCGATTGCCAACCGAGGTGGTACCCTCACAGTAGCTCTTGCAGGACCTCCAGCTGACCGAACACGCCACCCAACGCCTCAAGGCCGCCCTGGCCGACTGCTACCGCATTGAGCAGGAGCTCGGGCGTGGGGGTACGGCCACGGTCTTCCTTGCCCATGACCTCAAGCATGACCGCTCGGTGGCTTTAAAGGTGCTCCATCCCGAGCTTGCGGCCGCGGTGGGCCCGGAACGCTTCCTGCGCGAGATCCGCACCACGGCTCAGCTCGATCATCCTCACATCTTACCGGTGTTTGACTCCGGTCAGGCCGCCGGCCTGCTCTGGTACACGATGCCCTACGTGGAAGGCGAGTCACTGCGACAGCGCCTCCGGAGAGAGGTGCAATTACCGATCGAGGAGGCTATCCGGATCACGGGGGAAGTAGCTGACGCACTGGAGTGCGCGCACCAGCATGGGGTGATTCACCGCGATGTGAAGCCGGAGAACATACTTCTCGGTGCCGGCCATGCGCGGGTAGCTGACTTTAGTGTGGCTCGCGCGGTGCAAGCGGCAGGGGGCCCCGCTCTCACCGAGACTGGCATCGTCGTCGGCACGCCGCAGTACATGAGCCCCGAGCAGGCGCGAGGCGCCGAGCACCTCGATGGCCGCAGCGACCAATATTCGCTGGCCTGCGTGCTCTACGAGATGCTGGTGGGCCATCCACCTTTCGAGGGCGTAGACCTCAGGGCGATTCTCGCTCGGCATTCCATGGAACCAGCGCCGAGTCCACGACTGGTGCGGCACTCAATTCCTCCCTCGGTGGAGGACGCTCTCCTGCGGGCGCTGGAGAAGACAGCGGCCGATCGCTTCCCCAGTGTCCGCGACTTTGCCCGTGCAATCTCCGCAGTGGATTCCGGCAACTCCGCTCACCAGATACCCCCCGCCTCTCTGCGAACATGGGGAGACAGCCCTCCCAAATCTCCTCCGATCAGAATGGTCGGCTTGGTTCGTTCTCGGGGGGTGGGGTTCTGGTTGCCTACGGCGGCCTTCGGTCTTCTTGTTGTCCTCGGGCTTTCGGCCTGGCGCATCTGGTTGCGACAAAATGAGGCCTCCAGCAGTATGGCCGGCATTAGCCCCAATCGTATTGCAGTTATGTACTTCAGTAACCGCGGGGGACCGGACTCGCTCGGCTACCTCGCGGATGCGATCACGGAAGCTCTCATCCACGAACTTAGCGGAGTGCCGACGCTCCAGGTAATCTCCAGCGGCGGTGTTAGCACCTACAAGAATGCGAATGTGGCAGCCGACAGCATAGCACGGATCCTCAAAGTTGGGACCCTAGTCAGAGGTGATGTGGCGCAGTCGGGTGACCGTCTACGGGTGAGCGTGTCCCTGATCAACACCGGGACTGGCACCGAAATCGGCAGCAAAACGCTGGAGCGGCCCCGACAGGAGATCTTTGCCTTGCAGGATGATCTGACGGAGGAGGTCGCGATCTTCCTGCGGCAGCGGCTGGGACAGGAAGTGGAGTTACAGAAGAGCCGGGCGCAGACCACTAGCGCCGCAGCGTGGGAGTTGCTGCAGAGGGCGCAACAAGAGATCAAAGGTGTGGAACCGCTCGTGAGAGAAAATGATACTTCGGCGGCGATCAGACAATTAAGCCGCGCTGATTCCCTTCTCTCCCAGGCAGAACGGCTAGATCCGAAGTGGGTGAGGCCGGTAACTCAGCGCGGCTGGCTCGCATATCGGGAGGCGCGTTTGTCGAGCTCATTCAGTAAGAGCTACTACGCCGAACGGATCAGCAAGGGCATGGGTCATGTGAACCGGGCACTGACTCTTCAGCCCAATGATCCCGATGCTCTCGAGCTTCGGGGTACCCTGCGGTACCTGAGGTGGCTGCTCAACCTTGCGCCGGATCAATTGGAGGCGGCGCAGTTGATGATAGATGCGGAAAGGGACCTACGTGCCTCCGTAGCTGCGAACAACACTCAGGCCTCCGCATGGACAACGCTCAGCCACTTGCTGTTAAACAAGGGCGAAATTGGGGAAGCAAAACTGGCGGCACTGCGGGCCTACGATTCCGACCCATATTTCGCGAAAGCCGACTTGACGGTCTGGCGTTTGTTCACGAGCTCGCTTGATCTAGAGGATAGCGTGGAAGCAAGGCGTTGGTGCGCCGAAGGTCAGCGGCGCTTCCCCGCTGATCCGAGATTTGCGGAATGCCAGATTTGGCTCTTTGCCCTCAGGGGTGAGAAGCCTGACATAAACAAGGCTTGGGAATTGCTGGATTTATACGTCCGACTGAGCCCACCAAATAAACGTGATTTCCTTCGGCTGAGAGGTCAGATGCTGGTGGCCATAGCCCTGGCGAGGGCAGGACTGGCCGACAGTGCTAGGTCCGTAGCAGTGCGGTCGCGGGCGGATGCGACCTTGGACCCGCCAAGAGAGCTGGTGAGCTATGAAGCACTGGTCCGGATCATACTCGGCGAGAAGGATGAAGCGATACGACTCCTCACGATCTACTACGCAACCAACCCACAGCAGCGCCCAGGAGGCAGTAAGGATGAATCCTGGTGGTATCGGGATCTGAAAGGAGATCCACGCTACGAGGCCTTGATGCAGACACTCACCCCGGCGCACTAGATCCCCCACGGCTTTCGTTATCTGGCCTGGAGAACTCGGCAAAGTCTTACTGAGGGGCTTTATTTGTGGTAACTTACTGCTACTTCCCACAACCGTAGTAGTTGGACCTCGGCAGCCTGGTAGGCTATGCCCTCGGTTGCCCCTTCACCGCTCCACCTCCCGCAGATCGCGACCATCCTTGATCGCTCCCGATATCTGTGCCTTCGCGCCCAGCTGGCGGTGGACGCGGCCCGTCGAACGGTCGCGGCAAGTCGGGAGCACACGGGAGAACGCCTGGCCTGGCGGGAGCTGTGGGCCGACACCACTCACAACCCGGATCACCTGCTGGTGTGCTGTGTCTACTGTGGGCGGTCGCGGGCCAGAGACGGCAACTGGGTTGCCCTGCCCCATGAGATTGAGAGCCTCATACGAAGCTGGCCGGGC
>CBFGTM010000096.1:0-7454 GCA_965652025.1 uncultured Gemmatimonadales bacterium | reverse complement strand
TTGATCGCCGCCACCGCGTTGGAGATGATGGGCGAGCCGCCCAGGGCGGGATCGAACATCCAGCTGAAGGTCGAGAAGCTGTTGAAGGTCGGCGAGGCGAAAGTCGAGTTCATTGCCTCGATGTCCGTCGAGGTGCCGCCCGGATTGAACGGGGCATCGGACGTTGGATCGCCGGTGCAACCGGTCAGTGCAGCCGACACAAGCGCCACCGTCACGACAGATCGCTTCGCGAATTGCAGCACACGCATGAGTTCCGCCTCCGTATACAGGAGCAGTTGAGGTAGCCCGGTGGGTCGGACTGCCGGTCGAAAGCCGTCAAACGGGGGATTTGAGCGCTTTCGGGGGTTGCCGCGGGCTATCGGCGACTGCAATGGCCCGGGACCGGGCGGGACTCAGGCAACGGGTGTGCCAAAGGAGCGGTCGGAGGCTTCGCCGGTTCGACTAGTGAGATGAGAGGACGCGCACCATCATCGAGAGCACGGCGATCACCCACAACACGGCGGTCGCCTTCCAGGCTCCACGCGGTACTGCCGGGAGCGGGAGCGCTCCAGTCGACCGAATCGAGGCTGCTGGCGGGACGGCAACCGGTCCTGATCTTCGATCTGGTCCACGATGGACCAAAGGCCGCGGAGGTTGATCTGATCGAGGCTGCCGCCGCGTGGCCTCGGGCGGAGCTGGATTGCTTCGGAGGTGGTTGGCAAACGCAACGACGGCCTCGGCCACGGGACCGCCCAGTTCTGCCCGCACGTAGGCCGCATGTTCCCGGGCATGCTCTCGGGCAGCCGTGGGATCTCCCACCGCTGCCAGGGCTCGCATGAGCCCGAGGGCCGCAGTCGAGCAAAGCGGATCGGCGGCCGTGAGGCGGCGCCACCAAACCACAGCGCCGGGTGAGTCCCCCTTCGCTTCCGCGCGCTGGGCCAAGATCCGAATCGCATCGGCATACTGCCGCGCGAGGCGGTCCCGCGCCGCATCAATCCAGCGCTCGAGCTCATCCCGCCCCGACAGGTAGCATCCATCGAGGTAGGGACCTTCGTAAAGACCTATCGCGCCGATTTCATCCCCCCGGGCAAGGGCGGCCTGGAACTGCCAAACATCGACCTCGATGACGGTGGGATCGAGCCGGACTACTCCTCCCTCACTAGCAACCAGCGGCATCCTGAGCGACTGTCGCACCGAGTACAGTGCCTGCTTCAGACTATTCCGGGCATGCTGGGTATTGCTCTCGGGCCAGAAATATCCCACGAGCTTGTCTCTGGTAATCCCCCAGGGATGATGACCGGCGACCACGGCAAGCAGAATGAGGTGGCGTCGGCGTGGGGTACCTGGTGGGTGCCCATGTCCACTGGATTCAATGCCAAGACCGCCGAGTGTCTTGAGGGAGAGCATGACCGCATCCCACCACCAGGATTTTGACCGCTACTTAACCGGATGTTGACGGACTACGGATATCGTACCGTGCGATCAATGAGCGCGCAAGAACGCTAAATCGCCTCGGTTCGCACCAATTCACGAAAATTTCACGGACGATCTGGCGGATCTCGGTCATGGGTCCCGCTTGTGCCGTGCGACTCTCTTTATGGACTGCCGGTGAGTGAGTCGAACGCTGACTTTCACGCTGAAGCCAGCGGGAATTCACTGGGGCTTCACGGGCAGGTTGAAGGTTCACGATGCAGGCCAAGCGGCTTCGTGGGGTCGGGCTTGCCGAGTGGGACAGAGAGTCTGGCAACACGAGAAGTACCTGGTCGAAAATGGCACCCCGGCCGCGAGGCCGGTCCGCAAAGCGTGGGGTCTCTTCGAAGGAGACGGCCTGGCTGCCGAAACAGACGCCGCCGGCGCGATCGCCGGCATGCACCGCGCAACCCTCTGAGGATATCTTTATGCGATGCCCCCGATTTATTCCGATCGCCGTGCTCGTACTCGCGGCGGCATGTAATGACACTGCCACGGGTCCGACCTCGGTAGGCAAGCCCCTGTTCGCCGTCTCAGCTGGGACCTTCAATGGAACACTCAATACCTCGAATACGCCATCGGGAGGACACCTGCAGACGGGTTCGATCTTCTGTCTGGTCAATGCGGACCTTTCGATCGACTGCAGCACGTACGAGCTCGCTGGCGTCGGCAAAACGGACGCGAACTTGAGCCTGTCCGCCACCTATAGCGCGACCATCGACTGCAGCAATCATGGCAAGAACAAGAACAACGCCGTCGAGTCCCAGAGCGGGACCTTCTCGGACGACGATGTCGAGACGCTGAGTTCTGGAAAGAACGGAAGGCTGAGAGTGCCCACGGCGTCGGCAGATCCATTCAGCGTGGCGCTGGGCTGTCCCAATCCGAACTGGACGGCTTCGATCCGGCCGGGGACTCTACAGCTCGTCAGCTTCACGTACTCGCTTAGCTTCCCTGGCGAGGCCGGACCCGCGGTCTCTATTGTTCAACCATAAGACCCTTGGGTAGCTTGACAGAAAGGGCCGGAACCCTGGAGGGTCCGGCCCTTCGTTCTTGGGTGACCGCGCTCGCTTCCTAGCGGCTCACTTGCAGTTCTTGCTCCGCGGCTTGCTCGGTACGCAGGAGCCGCCACCACTTGGCGGGGGCTGCGCGGCGGTCGGATCGCCGACGAAGAGGAGCAGGTTGGGCGAGCCTGCCGGGATGCCAGCCAGCACATTCGGCGTGGCTGCACCCAGAAGCGCGGCGGTCACTTCCGCTTGGCTCGCGCCCGGGTGGGTCTCCAGGTAGAGCGCCGCAGCCCCAGCAACATGGGGAGTCGCCATGCTGGTGCCCGAGAGGTACACGGCATCCGTGTCCGATCTGTTAAACGCCGACAAGATGAAGCTCCCCGGCGCGTAGAGGTCCACGCAGGACCCGAAATTGGAGTAGCTCGCCTGCCCATCGACCTTCGTGCTGGCACCGATTGTGAGGGCGCCGGGGGTGCTCGCGGGCGAGAACGTGCAGGCGTCGGTCGAGGAGTTGCCCGCCGCGATGCTGTATGTGATGCCCGAGGCGACCGAGCTCGTCACCGCGTCATTGACCGCCTGGTTGTAGTCGCCGCCGATCGACATGTTGGCCACGGCCGGCTTCACCGCATTGGCGGTCACCCAGTCGATGCCTGCGATGATCCCGCTCCACCGCCCGTTGCCGGCGCAGTCCAGCACCTTGACCGCGTGAAGTGTCACTCCCTTCGCTATGCCATAGGTGCTGCCGCCCACGGTCCCGGCGACGTGAGTGCCATGCCCGTGGCAGTCGGTGTCCGGGTCCCTCCGGACGGCATTGAAGTCCCACACCGCCCGGCCGCCGAAGTCCTGGTGCGTGGTTCGGATGCCGGTGTCGATGATATAGACCGACACGCCTGCTCCGCTGCTACCCCAGGTGTAGCTGGCGCTCAGCGGAAGAGTCCGCTGATCCACCCGGTCGAGGCCCCAGGAGGGCGGCGCCGGTTGTATCCCCCCGAAGAGCGTGACCGTCTGATCCGCCTCGACGTAGGCCACGTTGGGGTTCCGCCGAATTGCCTCCAGTGCCTGCTGCGGCAGAGCCGCAGCGAAGCCCTTCAGCGCAGAGCTGTAGGTGAAGCGGAGCGTCCCACCGTGTTGAGCGGCCATGGCTCGGGCCTCGCGGGCCGGATCCGGCAGACTGCGCTTGAAGACCACGATGTATTCGCCTGGTATGGTTTGACCCGAGCGGAGCTGTGGGGAAGAGACCTCTGATAGTTCCGAGGGCCCGGAGGGACCTTCATCGGGCCGGCACCCGGGTACCAGCATTGCGCCCAAGATAGCGGCGAGCACAAAGCCGAGACTCCGTGGGGTAGACAGCATAAACCCCTCCTTCGGTTCGTTCGGCGGCTCGACTGGCGTGGCCCTGCGCACCGTTGCGCAGCAGGCGGTAGCCTCGGGGCTTTGCGTCCCCGCCTTTCGGCGGGTTTGCCTTTGTCGCGACCCCGTCAGAGGGGTGCGATCCTGCCGGTCAGTTGTGGTTCAGCGGAGCGCAGATTGAGTTCTGCGCCGTACCTAAAATGGAAGTGTGGGTCGAGTTCGAAGTATCGGTCGGCTTAGTTCGAAGATCGACTATTGGGACCCCGGGAGTCAAGACTCCCGGATGTACCATCAGGAGTGCAACAAATTGCAGCGCCCTTACGGCCCGCGAGTCGTGAGTCGTGAGCCCTACAGACCCATGACTCCTGAATCGTGACTCATGACTCGTGACTCGTGACTGGGGACTCCCCCCGCTCTTCCACCGGCATTCCGGCGGCCTGCCAGGCGGCCCAGCCTCCTACCAGGGCCCGCGCCTTCGGCCATCCCGCCGCTCGAAGCTCTCGCGCCACCCGGGCGCTTGTGGCCTCATCCTTTCACGCACAATAGAGTACCACCGTGGCGTGATGTTCGAGCCCCAGCTCCCGGGCTCGGCGCACCGCATCGTCCGGCGGGAGCCGGATCGCATTTCGGGCCCGGAGGTTGTCCTGAGCGTAGCTCCGGTCGGTCCGCACATCGGCCAGGATCGCCGGATGACCCGCCTCCTGTAGCCGGCGCAGCTCCTCGAGCGTGATGCGCTCCGGCAGCGGAGCCTCGGCATCCGGCTTGGTGGTGACCGGCGCCGAGCTGACGGCCTGAGCCATGGCCACTGGGCCCTCGATGCGGCGGAGGAAGAACGCAATCCCGAAGCCGTGAATGACCACCGAGAGCAGCACGACCAGGCAGGTGATCTCGAAGAGCCGCTCGGTCCCTGCGATACCGGCAAACACCGGCAGCAGCACCAGCAGCAATGAGCTCAGTCCCCGCGGTCCCGCCAGAGAGATAATCCACCGGTTCCGCCGCTCGATCCCGATCGAAGCGAGCGCTGGAAGGAGCACCACTGTCCGGGCCAGCAGCGCTACCACCGCGAACAGCAGGGTGGGAGCGTTGGCCACGCTGAAGCCGGCGGTCCAGATCAGCCCGGCGCCGAACGCCACGAAGGTGAACAGCAGGAACATCTCCGCCGTGGCCTGGCCATAGTCCAGGAAGCAGTCGCACAGCTCGACGTCCAGCATGGCGATGACCACGCCCGCGGCGAAGGCGGCCAGGAAGCCGCTCCCGTCGAAGGCTTCGGCCGCGGCAAAGGCGCTGAACGCTACGCCCAGTGCGTAGAGCGACTCGTAGTCCCGTCGGACGCTCACCTGCTTGCGAACCCGCTCCAGCAGCGTGATGGCGACGAAGCCCACCAGGGCGCCCAGTACCGGTCCCCCGACAAACAAGCCGACGATGTGGCGGCCCAGCTCCGCCGCGTTATGACTAGCCGGGCTCAACGCAAGGATACTGATCACGATGATCGGGAGCAGGACCACGTCGTTGATGCCACCCTCCAGACGCAGCGCTTCCCGCACCCGTGGCGGAAGGCTGGAGCGCCGGGTCAGGGTCCGGAGCATCACCGGATCGGTGGAGGCCAGCGCCGCACCCAGCATCAACGCAGGGAGGGGAGCCAGATCCAGCAGCAGCCAGGCGGCGAGGGCGATGATCCCGGCCGGGATCAGGGTCGCCGGGCCCAGGATCATGAGCAGGAGCCGCCGGGGCCGGCGGACCTCGCTGAAGTCCATCGCGATGGCGTCGGTGAAGAGGACCAGCACCAGGCCCAGCGTGGCGATCCACTCGAGGGTAGGCGACTCCAGCCCGAGCTGCACCAGGTTGAGCCCCGAGGGGCCGAGCAGAGCGCCGAGGAGGAGGAAGATGGCGACCTGGGGTATCCCGGTGCGCTCAACCCACCCCGACAGGAGCGACGACACCAGGATCACGATGCCGATCAGCGCGAGTGCAGCGGGTAGGGAGTCAGCGGACATGGAAGGGAAGTATGGAGACGCCGGGACTGGTTGTCATCCTGCGTAGCGAAGGATCTCTGCACACGGACTGGCGACTGGCGACTAGCGACCACCAGCACTAACCTCGCCTATGATCACGAACGAGCCCCACGCTACCGCGCTGCTCCTGGCCACCGGCGGCCTGCTGCTCGGCATCAGCGTGGTGTTCAGCCGGGCCTCCCAGCGGATCGGGGTCCCCATCGCGCTGCTGTTCATCCTGGTCGGGATGCTGGCCGGCTCCGAGGGGCTGGGCCGGATCCACTTCGAGGACTACCGGTTCAGCTTCCGGGTCGGGGTGGTGGCGCTGGCCCTGATCCTCTTCGACGGCGGGCTCAATACCCCGCTCGTCGCAGTGCGAAAAGCCGCCGCGCCGGCCGGTATCCTGGCGACCTTCGGCGTAGCCGGGACCGCGGTCCTGGTCGCCATTGTGGCGCATGCGCTGGGACTCGCCTGGGGCGTGGCGCTGCTGCTGGGCGCCGTCGTCTCCTCCACCGATGCCGCCGCGGTGTTCGCCGTGCTCCGGGGCAGCGGCCTCCAGCTCAAGCGCCGGGTCGGCGTCACCCTCGAGGTCGAGTCCGGCATTAACGACCCAGTGGCGGTCATCCTCACCACCGTTCTCACCCAGAATCTGCTTACGCCCGGCTCGGCCTCCGGCTTCCGAATTCCGGTGGAGGTCGTAGTCCAGCTGGTGGTCGGCGCGGCAGTGGGCGCCGGGGTCGGCTACGGCGGCCGGTACTTGCTCTCTCGCCTGAGCCTGGCCGCGGGTGGGCTCTATCCGGTGGTGACTCTGGCGCTTGCGCTCTTCGCCTTCGGCGCCGCTACTCTGGGCCACGGCAGCGGCTTTATCGCGGTGTATCTCGCTGGTCTTCTGCTGGGCAACGGACCGCTCCCCTATCGCACCGGACTGCTCCGGGTGCATGACGCGCTGGCCTGGCTGAGCCAGGTGGGGATGTTCCTCATCCTGGGTTTGCTGGTCTATCCCTCCCGGCTGCTGGAGGTCGCGGGAGTCGGCCTCGGCATCGCCGCCCTGCTCGCCTTGGTGATCCGGCCGCTGGTGGTGGCGCTCTGCCTGATTCCCTTCCGCTATCCTCCACCCGAGGTGGTGTACATCGGCTGGGTCGGACTCCGGGGCGCGATTCCCATCGTGCTGGCGACCTTCCCGGTGCTTGCCGGGGCGCCCGGCGCGGGCCGGCTGTTCGACCTGGTGTTCTTCATCGTGGTGGTGAACGCGCTGGTTCCCGGGGCGACGGTGGCCTGGGTGACCCAGAAGCTGGGCCTCCAGACCAAGGAGCCGCCCGCACCGCAGGCGGTGCTCGCAATCGAGTCCCGGCAGCCGCTCCAGGGCGAGCTGCTCTCCTTCTATATAGATGAAGCGCTGGTGGTGACCGGGATGGCGGTGGACGAGCTGCCGTTGCCCGAGGAAGCGGCGGTGACCCTGATCGTGCGACAGAACCGCCTGCTGCCGCCACGGCCAGGAACGACGCTCCAGCCGGGCGACCACGTCCATCTGATCGCGCAGCCGGAGGACCGGGCGATCATTCAGCTGATGTTCGGGCGACCGGAGGAGGAATAGGCGGTCAGGCAGTCAGGCAGTCAGGCAGTCAGGCAGTCAGGCAGTCAGGCAGTCAGGCAGTCAGGC
>CBFGTM010000095.1:0-7659 GCA_965652025.1 uncultured Gemmatimonadales bacterium | reverse complement strand
GAGAGGGAGGCCCTGTGCCCACCCGTCACATCTATCTCAAGATCGAAGACATCGCAGACTATAGCCCGGTGGAACCGAGCTCCCATGCCGCCGCCAAGTATCGGCGGGATTGCATGCGGAACACCGGGCACGAGAACGCCTCAATCCCGCTGTCGGAGATCAATGCCCGCCGGCTCACGGCGCTGACTTATCGCGAGTACTTGGACCCGGACTTTCTCATCCCCAAGCCGGACAAGCTGATCCTCGCGGACATCAATGAGCCGCTCTACACCCACCGGGTTCCCGGCACGGTCATATACACCAAGCCGGGTGAGCGGCTGCACATCCACGTGCTGAACGCCGACATCATGCCGCACAGCCTCCATGTTCACGGCCTCCGCTACGGGATCGACTCCGACGGCTCCTGGCCCTTTGGAACTCAGGCCTCCGACGGGCGACGGTCAGACGAGATCTGCCCCGGACAGACTTGGACCTACCGATTCGCCGTGACCGAGGAGATGATCGGCGCTTGGCCCTTTCATGATCATTCCCGTCATATCGGCGAGAGCGTGAACCGGGGCTTGTTCGGTGGCATCATCGTGCTGCCGAAGGACCACCACCCGCCGAAGAAGGCGGAACTGCCACAGCTTGCGGCCTCATTCAGCAAGCGTTGCTGCCGCGAGCTCGGCGAAGACGAAGACCTCGACCCTGCGGTTGGTCTTGGCGCCCCCGGTCACGGCCATGCCCACGACGATCATGACCACGAGAACCATGATCACGAGGATGATCACGATGATCATGATCACAATGATCATGATCACCATAGGCATGGCGGCGGGGGGCACGGGCACGGCGGGCATGGCGGTAGTGGCCACGGTGGCGGCGGCGGCGGGCATGGTGGTGGTCAAGGGGGCCACGGTGGTGGCCACGGACACAGGAAAGGACGCGATCCCGAGCACCAAGGAGTGTTGGACTTTCTGGAGGAGTATTTCCAACTGGATTATGCCCACCCCAAGTGCGACGAAAAAGATGTTCTGCACGTCCCCATCTTCCTCCACACGATGAACCGGGGCCATGGTAGCATTCCGGCATTCAACAGCGGGCCGTTCTCACCCGCTGCTCCACCTTTCGAGGTCGTGCTTGGCGCTGAGGGGAGCTTCGGCTATCACTGCGAGATCCACCCCCAGATGCAGGGCACGGTCATCGTGGCGCTGGGCGAGCCGGTGGAAGCCACCGTGGCGATCGCCGACACCAACATGCTCGACATGCGGTTCGACCCGCTCGAGGTGCGGGTCAGGCCCGGAGGAAAGGTTCGCTGGATGCCCGGTACCATGGTCCACACGGTCACCGAGGACGGCGGCGGTATTCCGAGCCTGTGCTTCAACGGGCGCAGCTTCGTGGGAAACACCCCGACCATCGTCGCCCGCGCCGGCCAACGCATCCGGTGGTACGTGTTCAACCTCGACCTGGGGATGGGGTGGCACAACTTTCATCCCCACGCCCAGCGGTGGCGTTTCGCGCAGGAAGCCCTGGATGTCCGCAGCATCGGGCCTGCCGAGTCCTTCATTGTCGATACCGTCGCCCCACCGGTGCTCCTGCTCCCGGTGGACATCGAGAAGGCGCAGGATGACAAGGACCGGCCGAAGGGCGCCAAGAAGTATGAACTCTGCGGCGATTTCCTGATGCACTGTCATGTCGAGATGCACATGATGCAGGGCCTGGCTGCGCTGGTACGATCGAAGCAGACCGTCTGGCTCACTCCGCAGCAGGCCGACCGGCTGAAGGCAAAAATGGGTTTGCCGCAGGAGACCTGTGAGGACCAGTGCCCCAGCGTGGACCCAACGCGCTGCGAGCGACTGCTCTGCGGCGAGTGGCAGCTGGTCCCCGGATCTCCCGAGGTATGCATGATGCATGCGTGTCTCCTCCCCAACACGCTCAAGGTCCTGTATTTCGGGTACGGCGACACCCGCGACGACCAGAGCCGGGCGTGGGATTACACCGCCGATCCCGGGGTATTCTCAGCGCCGGTCAATCAGCCCTTCAACGTCAGCCAGCCTCCCAACAATCGCGCGCTGGCCAACATCTGGTCCGCCGAGCACGACTACCTCAACGACGCGCAAGGCACCATCCTGGTGAACGGCGGGTTCACCCCCAGAGAGACATACCTGTTCAATCCGGCAACCCTCTCGTGGAGCCGGAAACAGCAGACCGCCCACGAGCGCTTTTACTCGACGACCCTGATTCGTGCCGACAGCCGGCTGGTCACTCTCTTCGGCTCGGCCTCCAAGTCTTTCGAGATTTACGACCCTGGGGCCGGTTCCTGGAGTGCTCCGGTCGCCATGCCGGCGGCGATGCATCACCATGAGTTCTATCCCTGGACCTTCCTCCTGCCGGGCGGGAAGTTCTTCATCGCCGGTCCCCATGTGCCTACCCAGCGATTCAACCTGGCTGCGGGTGGCATCAACAATCTGGAGCCGTTCGCGACCATTGCTGGAGACCGCAGTTCGGGCGGCGAGAAAGGCACCTGCGTACTGCTGCCGCTCAGGCCACCGAACTACGAGCCGCGGGTGCTGATCGCTGGAGGCGACTTTACTGCTGCCCAACAGACGGCAGAATGGATCGACCTCTCGTCTGCCACGCCAGCGTGGCAGTCCCTCCCAGACCTGAACCTGGCCCGGGCGCAACAGGTGAACTCGGTGCTACTTCCCGACGGGCAGGTCCTAATTGCAGGTGGCATCGATGGCGCCGACGGGGGGCCCGCCGAACTTTTCGATCCGGGAGACCCGAGCGCAGGCTGGGCGCTGTGCGCCACCATGAGCATTCCCCGTGGCTATCACTCGGCGGCCATCCTGCTGGCCGATGGAAGCGTGCTTATGGGAGGCGACCGGCCGGGAGCATGGAAGTCGGGCGAGACCACACAGCACGAGCGCTACTATCCGGCCTACTTCACCTATGCCCGGCCGCTGATTACCGGTGCGCCGCCGTCAGTTGTGTATGGTGCAATGTTCGCGGTACAGACACCGAACCCAGGAGGGGTTGCCGAAGTGGTACTGGTGCGTCCCGGTGCGGTCACCCATGGTTTCAACATGGCCCAGCGGCTGGTCGAGTGCGCGATTACTGCGGTAAATCCGGGCGAAGTTCAGGCCCAGGCCCCCCCGGATGGGAACGTCGCACCGCCGGGTTATTACCTGCTGTTTCTGCTGACGGCGGGCCGCGTCCCATCGATCGGTCGGTGGATTCGCCTCTCGTAGGATGCGGGTATCGGTGAGGGATAAAATATCAGCCGCTCGCGCTGCCCAGATCGGTATTGGCCGGCCGAGGGATCGACCTCCCGGAGGCCCGCTACGGTCCCCACCGTGCCGGATGACCTCGGACGTCCACATGCACGAAGGGCCCGTGCGCCGCATTGGCCTGGTAGAGGCCGAGCCCACCCTCGAACGGCTGGTACCAGCTCTTCGCTGAGAGACTCTCGATGAGCGAGCCCAATGCCCGCGCGTCATTCAGCGTGACCAACCCGTCGCCGTCGAGATCGTCCATCTTCCCGTCGCGATCCTCGTCCACGTAGATGTCGGCCGCGTCGCCGTAGACGTGGCGGCTATAGCGGGTCTCGTTGCCGATCGATCGGTTATAGAACGGGGTCCGATAACCACTCAGGATCCGGAAAGTGCTGACGGGAAGGCCGGCGCTCCGCACCTCCTCCAGCAACATCTCCAGCTTGAGCAGGAGCCTCTCCCGAAGTACCAGGTAGCTGGGGAATCCTGGAGTCTGCTTGGATAGGAACTGTCCGAGAGTGAAGTGAGGGGCCACCAGCGCCCCGCGGTTGGCTTCGGTGACCTCGATAAAGCCTGCGGGCCGAGCGTAGTTCGGATCTCCTCGAAGCGGTCTAGACTCGTATCCCCCCACCAGGAAGCCGCTGATGGTCGCGGCCGAGGGCATGGGGACCATGACAAAGCCATTGAGGGTGACGGTCTCGCCCGAGATCGAGTCCCGCACCCACAGGGGATACAATCCCTTCGTCTCCGGGGCGGTCCAGCGCCACCGGTTCGCTCCCACTCGCACCAGGCGCCCACCGCCGGCATCGGCCGTGTAGCTCGCCGTCGAGTCGGCGAACACCACCTCGATCGGTACCCTCTCGCCCGGCATGACGAACATCCCCAGCACCGGGAAGGGGCTCACCTCTTCCTTGAATTTGACCGCGAAGGAAACTCGCCCCGGCGGGACCTTCCGCAGTGGGGGCGTCGGTACCAGTGCACTGTCGGGTGCAGCGGCCACAGCTTCGTGCTGATCTTCACCGGCGCCGTCCCGGCGAGAGTGCTGGCTTACGGTGAGTGCGATCGCTCCCAGCAGTGCCGCCGCGAGTACCACCCTCATCTCACCCCCCAGCCAGCTCCTCGAGCTGCTCGCATTCCGACCGTTCGAGCGAGGCCGGCTTTCCCATGGGGCGGATCGCTCGGCTGTCCTTGCCGTAGGGATCGTTCCGGAACTGCAGGACGCCGTCCCGCATGAACGCCGTGAGATAGACCAGGTAGACCGGGACTGGCTGCTTCAGATCGACGGTGATCGGGGCTGCGATCTCCCCTGCCTTCGGCGGCTCGATCGCCTCTCGAATCTTTTCCTCGTTCCAGTCGCCCTGCCGCGCCAGTACGTAGCCGGCCAGCTTCACCGGGTCCTCCACCCGAACACACCCATGACTCAGCGTGCGTTCGGAACGGTTGAAGAGGTAGTCGGCCGGGGTGTCGTGGAGATAGACCGAGAATTGGTTGGGAAACATGAACTTCACGTTCCCGAGCGCGTTGCCGATGCCGGACCGTTGCCGAACCCGGAAGTGGATCTCGTTGGTGTCCAGGTCAGACCAGTCGATCGCCGAGGGGTCGGTGATGACCTCGTTACGCGCGGTATCCACCACCTCGTAGCCGTGCTTGGCCAGGTAATAGATGTCCTCCTGCACCTTGGGGATGACCTCATCTACCAGGATGCGCCGGGGCATGTCCCACTGGGGCCGGAAGACCAGGTAGGTCATCGAATCGGCAAAGACCGGGGTCGCGTTGCCGTACTCGTCGCCCACGATCACCCGCATGGTCAGGGCTTCCTTACCATCCTCGTAGGCGTAGAGTTGGTAGTCCGGAATGTTGACCAGGATGTAACGTTTTCCGAAATCGCTCGGCAGCCAGCGATAGCGCTCCAGGTTCAGCTCGATCTGCCGGATCCGGGACTCGACCGGCACGTTGAGCGCCGCCAGTGTCGCCGGGCCGGCGGTGCTGTCCACCCGGATGCCGTGCCGCTCCTGAAAGCGTGCCACCGCGGCCGCAACCTTGTCGTCGTAGACCGGCTTTCCTCCCGCACGCCCCAGATCACCGCTCGCATCCAGCCGCTTACGAAGCGCCCGGACTGCGGCTCCTTCGCTGCCGCGGACCAGCTTCTTGCCCGGAACCCTCGGCCAGCCACCGTCCGCCTGGATCTCGCGATACTCTTTCAATGCCTCGACCATCTGCTTGTACTCACGCTGCCGGGGCCGGAGCGGCTCGATCATGTCATCGAAATCTCCGGAGCGAAGCGAGGCCCGGAGCAGGCTGTCGATCGACGCTCGCCGGGCCCGAATGTACCACCCGTTGTCGACCGCCTGCGGGTCGAGCCGGCCGGCCAGAAGGTCGGCCCCGTAGTCGAGGAATCGCTGGGTCAGGCGGAGATCGATGGCGGCCACTGCTCGGAAGGCGGAGTCCGGCTCCTGCTCCAGCCGGGTCAGCTCGGCCCGAAGCCCGGTGAGATCGTAGTCTGAGGCACGCAGTCCCTCGCGTTCCGCATGGCACAACGTCTCGATCAGGTGGCGGGCCTGCGAGGTCAATTTTCGGCCGGCAGTCCAGAGGGGCCGGTACTCGCGGTCGCGATACACCTGCTGAACCAACTTCCACTGGGTGCTCCGGAGGGAGCGCGGCGCGGCCGAGCTGGTCACTACCGCCCGGATGGCCTTGGTGGAGGGATCGCTATGGCCACATCCGTGGGCGCTGAGGAGTAGAGCGACGCAGCCACTGACAAGCAGGAGGGCTCGGTGCATGACTCTCCGCCTTACATAAGGAAGAGGGCGCCTTGCGCCCTCGATCGGTTCAGCAAACGCCTGAATGGTAGGAATTTAGAGGAAAGGGCTCAGTGGCCTCGCTCACTGGCCGGCGGTATCGGCCCGTGATGCGGCTGGGCCACACTGCGGGATTTGTTTCGGGGGGGACTCGCGACTCGGGACTCGTGACTAACTAGCGACTGGCTACCAGCGACTGCTCCAGCACCTCCCGCACCTTGCGGGCCAGCTCGCGCGGAGCGAACGGCTTCTGCAGGAATGGACGACCGGCATCGAGGAGTCCCCGCCGGACCACATCGTTGTCCGCAAAGCCCGAGGTGTAGAGCACCGGCAGGGAGGGATAGCGGTCGGCCAGAATCAAGCCCAGATCGCCGCCGCTGGTCCCCGGCATTACCACGTCGGTAAGGACGATATCCACCAGCTGCTGCTCCAGAATCATGAGGGCCTCTTCCGCGCTGCCTGCCTCGACACAGCGGTATCCCAGGGTGGTCAGGCTGCGCACCATCAGCGACCGCACCACTCGTTCATCCTCCACCACGAGCACGGTCTCGCGGCCGCGCTCCGCCGGCCTCGGTGCGGGAAGCTCAGCGACCTGCTCCGTCTCCTGGACCAGCACCGGCCAATAGACTCGCACCACGGTGCCTCGGCCCACCTCGGAGTCGACCCAGACGAAGCCCCCGCTCTGCTTCACCGATCCGTACACGACTGCCAGGCCGAGTCCAGTGCCCCTGCCGGCCGGCTTGGTGGTGAAGAAAGGCTCCCAGATGTGCTGCAGCGTCTCTGGATCCATTCCATGGCCCGTGTCGGTCACCGCGAGCATGGCGTACTGGCCGGTTGGGGGAGCCTCCGGCTGCTGCTGCCACGCCGGATTGTCCGACTCCAGAACCACCCCGGCTGTTTCGACCGTGACCTGGCCGCCGCGCGGCATGGCGTCGCGGCTGTTGAGCACCAGGTTCATCAGGATCTGTTCCAAGCGGCCGGGATCGGCGTGAATGAACCCCACATTCGGTGCCAGCTGCAGGTTCAGCCCGATATTCTCACCCAGCACAGGCCGCAGCATTCCTGCCGCATAGCGGACCGTGGCATTGAGATCCAGCCTGCGCGGCTGGATCAGCTCCCGCCGGGCGAAGGCCAGGAGTTGGCGGGTGAGGTCGGCCGACCTTTCGGCCGCATCATTGATCTGCCGGACGTCCTCCAGTCGGGGATCGTCGGTCGCCATGCTTTGTCCCAATAGATCGCTGAAGCCCAGAATCGCCACCAGCATGTTATTGAGGTCGTGGGCGATTCCACCCGCCAGACGGCCGATGGCCTCCAGTCGCATGACCTCCTGCATCCGCTCCTCGGTCCGCTTCCTTTCCGTCATGTCCAGCAGGATGCCCCGCATCCGCAGCGGTTTTCCGGTGTTGGGGCTGTAACTTCCCCGGCCGGTGACGGCGAGCCAGTGAACACTGCCGTCAGGCCAGATGACCCGGTATTCAGTCGTGAAGGACTGCTGCTCGTGAAGCGCATGTTCCAGCAGCGCCTCTGCGGCGGTCAGGTCGTCAGGATGAATCGCCCCGGTCCAGGTGCGATATGTAGTCGGAGCGTCGGGGGGAATGCCTAACAGAGCC
>CBFGTM010000094.1:0-7725 GCA_965652025.1 uncultured Gemmatimonadales bacterium | reverse complement strand
CGGCTGCAATTCCGGGGCAAGGTGCCGCTCCTGGGATTCATCCTGGCCGCCGGAATGTTTCCTCAAATCTCGGTGATCTCGCCGCTCTATCTGCTGCTCCGTGAGCTTCGGCTGATCAACACCTATCCCGGCCTGGTGCTTCCCTATCTCACCTTTGCCATGCCGCTAACGGTCTGGCTCCTGGTGGGGTTCTTCCGCCAGCTGCCCGGCGAGCTGGAGGAGGCGGCCATGGTAGACGGGGCCAGTCGGATGCGTGCCTTTTGGGAGGTCATCGTGCCCCTCGCGCTACCGGGCATCGCCACCACGGCGATCCTCACTTTTGTGTACAGCTGGAACGAGTTTCTCTTCGCGCTCTCGTTCACCCTGGGTCCGGAGCGGCAAACCGTGCCGGTGGCCATCGCGCTGTTTCGGGGCCAGTACCAGATCCCCTGGGGCCAGATCCTGGCCGCGGCAGTCGTGGCCACCGCGCCGGTGACGCTGCTGGTGCTGGCCTTCCAGCGCCGCATCGTGCAGGGTCTCACCGCCGGCGCGGTGAAGGGCTAGTCATGGCATCGGTGCGACTGGAAGGCCTGCGCAAGACCTATCCCAACGGGCACGTGGCGGCCCAGGGGCTGGATCTCGAGATCGCCGACGGAGAGTTCATGGTTCTGGTTGGACCATCGGGCTGCGGCAAGAGCACCGCGCTGCGGATGGTCGCCGGGCTGGAGACGCCGACCGGTGGCCGGATCCTGATCGGCGATCGCGATGTAACTGCGCTGCCGCCCCAGGACCGCGACATCGCCATGGTGTTTCAGACTTACGCGCTGTACCCCCACATGACGGTGCGACAGAATCTCGGCTTCGGGCTCCGCATGCGCGGGGCTGCGCGTGACGTGATCGAGAGAAGAGTGGAGGAGGCCGCCCGCGCGCTGGCGCTCGACGCTGTGCTCGATCGCAAGCCGGCCCAGCTCTCCGGCGGCCAGCGCCAGCGGGTGGCGCTGGGCCGGGCGATCGTGCGCGAGCCCAAGGTGTTCCTCTTCGACGAGCCGCTCTCCAATCTGGACGCCAAGCTCCGGGTCGAAACCCGGGCCGAGCTGGCCCGCATGCACCGGCGTCTGGGCGCCACGATCGTCTATGTCACCCACGACCAGGAGGAGGCCATGACTCTGGGCAGCCGAGTGGCGGTCATGCGCGACGGCTTCCTCCAGCAGGTGGCCCCCCCAATGGAGCTCTACCGTCGCCCGGCCAACCAGTTCGTCGCCGGGTTTGTGGGCTCTCCGGCGATGAACTTCCTGCCTCGACAGGAGGTTCCAGCTTCGCTCTCGCCTCGGGGAGCGATCCTCGGGGTCAGGCCGCACGACATTACGATTGTGCCCGAGGGGGCGGGAGACGAGAATGCCTGGGCTGAGCTGGTCGAGTCACGAGGCAGCGAGAAACTGGTCTATCTCTGCCTGCGAGGAAACAACCAGGGCCCGGCGATTCGAGTCGTGGTCCCCCCGGAGACCCAGGTCGAGCCTGAGCGAACGGTAGGGCTCAGGTTCGACCGTGAGAAGCTGCACTGGTTTGACAGCGAGGGCGGCCGACGCCTCGATTAATCAGTAGCTCACCTGCGCCGCCGACAAGCCGGCGTACTTCTCGATTACCAGATTGATGCTCGACCCTGTTTGCATCTGGACCGGCCCCACCCAATAGCCCCGATTGAGGTCCCGGTGCACCAGGAAGAAGTTGAGACCGTTGGCGCACCGCGCCTGTGAGGCAGGGATCTCGAACAGGCCGCTCTCCTTCCCCTCCACTACGCCCAGCCACTGAGCCTCGCGATTTCCGCAGAGGAGATACACCTCTACGCTGCTCTTGTTGTGGCTACGAACCGAAACCGGGATGGTACCGAGCTCTCCGGCGCTCTGGGGCAGGGCGCAGCCCAGCGTGAGGAGCCCTGCGAGGATCACAGGCTTGTTCATGGTGGTGCCTTCTCCTGAAAGGGTGGCTGTCCCGGGCCGCGGCATTGAGGCCCCTCAGACGAAGGCGTATACTGAAAGGGTGCAGTGATCTGGCACTGATCTTCGGGTGATCTGCCGGATCTCTGCGCGTCAGCCGACTCATCCGCCATGATCCAGCTGCGCACGCTGGGAACGCTCGCCCTCCGGGACACCGCCGGTGAGGACCTCCACGCGATCCTCGCCCAGCCGAAACGCGTCGCCCTCCTGGTCTATCTGGCTGTCGCCCGCCCCCGCGGCTTCCATCGCCGGGATACCCTCCTGGCCCTTCTCTGGCCTGAGCAGGACGAGCAGCACGCCCGCTGGGCGCTGAATCAGGCGCTGCGGCATCTCCGGAATGCGCTGGGTAAGGAGGTGCTGCCGAGTCGGGGTGATGAGGAGGTCGGGGTCGACTTCGGGTTGCTGAGCTGCGATGCGGTGGAGTTCGAGGCCGCTCTCGAGGCGGATGACCCGGCCCGCGCACTGGAACTGTACCAGGGCGACCTGCTGGCGGGGTTTCATGTCTCCGGCTGCGGGGAGTTCGAGCGCTGGCTGGAGGAAGAGCGGGGGGAGCTGCGCCGTCGTGCCGCACGGGCCGCGGCTCTCCTCGCCACTCGAAAAGAGGCCGCGGGCGAACAAGTAGCCGCCGGCCACTGGGCTCGACGCGCGGTCGGGTTAGCCCCGGATGATGAAAGTGAGATTCGGAACCTGATCCGGGTGCTGGACCGGTTGGGCGACCGGGCCGGTGCCATCGAGGCGTATGAGAGCTTTGCCCGGCGCCTGAGCGACGACTACGAGGCGGAGCCGGCACCGGAGACCCGAGCGGCGATCATGGCCGTTCGCGCGCGCCAACGAGGCGCCACGCCAGCTACCCCGCCGACCGAGCATAAGGCATCCGCCGAGGCGGTAACGGCACCCGCGCACAAGGACCAGGCGGCGCCAGCCGTACGGGCCCGGCAGATAACCTCCGGCCGGCGCCGCAAAACCCTGGTCCTGGCCACGGCGGTTCTCGCCCTGCTGGCTGCCGGCAGCTTGATCTCGGGGCCGCGGACACCGCCGCCAGCAGCTCGCGAAGCAGCCCTGCCGAGGAACACCATCGCTGTGCTGCCGTTCGCCTATCGAGGCAGTCCCGGATTTGCCTACCTCGGTGAAGGTCTGGTAGACCTGCTCAGCGCCAACCTGAACGGCGCCGGCGAGATCCAGACCGTATCCCCCGGCATCGTGCTCGGCCAACTGCGTCAGGCGAACGGCGACAGGTTGACGCCGGAACAGGCGCGCAGCCTGGCAGCCCGCGTCGGTGCCGGATCCTATGTGGTCGGGAATGTGATGGAGACCGGAGGGCGGCTGCGGATCAGTGCGCGACTCGAGCCGGGCGATCCCAATCGAGGCGATCAGGCGCAAGTTGATGGCTCTTCATCCCAGCTGTTTGGACTGGTAGATCACCTCACCGCCCAACTGATCGCCCAACAGAGCGGAGGGGCAGCCGGCAATTTCTCTCGGCTCGCAGCGCTGACCACTGACTCACTCTCGGCGCTGAAGGTCTATCTGCAAAGCGAGCGGTTCTACCGGCTGTGGAAAACAGACTCGGCTTTCGAGGCGGTCAAACAGGCAGTCCGAATCGATACTTCGTTCGCGCTGGCCCACTATCGCCTGGCCAGCTTGGCTCTGTGGATAGATGACCCGCAATCGGCCCAGCAATCGGTGGACCGCGCTCTGCGATTCGGTCCCCAACTGGGCGAGCGCAATCAGCGCCTGCTTGGTGCGTTGGACGCTCTTGCCCGAGGACGAGTGGTTGAAGCGGAGCAAAGATATCGCGAAATCATCACCCGCGACCCTGATGACCTCGAAGCAAACTGGCAGCTGGGCGAGCTGCTCGTCCATCGCTCCGGCCAACTGAATCGCTCCTGGCTCGAGGCTCGGGAGCCACTGGAGCGGGTCTTGGCGATCGAGCCCGGCCATAAAGGGGCGCTGTATCATCTGAGCAACGTTTCGGCGAGAGAACGCAGACTAGCGGAGCTGGATTCTCTGACCGAGCGCATCCTTCAGATGGATCCCACGCTGGACTGGGTAACACGAGCACAGCGCGCCGTCGTTTTTCAGGACACCGCAGAGATCGCTCGGTTCATGGCCGCTATGCGGCGGATCACGGAAGACCAGGCGCAACCCGCCAGCGGTTTCGTGGTGTTTACTACCGGCGACCTGGAGCTCGGCCGGCCCCTATGGCGCATGCTGACGGAGCCATCGCGATCGCGCGGCGTAAGAACACTGGCCCATGTCACCCTGGCGAAGATCGAAGTCATGACCGGGAGATGGCGTGCGGCCAAGCTCGAGCTGGAAGCGGCGGAAGCACTCGATTCAGCGGTAGCGTTGGAGTACCGGGCACTGCTCTCGCTCTGGCCACTGTTGAAAGTCCCACGCTCCGAGCTGCTGGAACTCCGCACCGCACTGCTGAAAAGGAAAGCCGCTCCTCGTCGCTCTGCGGAAGCCAGCCTGAGTGCGCATCTCAGTCCGGCTCATCCATACTTACGGCTGTACTTGCTCGGGTTGCTCAACGTCCGGCTGGGTGAGCCCGCCGCCGCCCTCGGATACGCAGCCGAGCTGGACCGCCGTTCGGCCAGATCGTTTGACCCTGTTTTTGTCACCGATTGGGCTCGAACAGTGCGGGCGGAAGCCAGCCGGGCGCGCGGCCGCCTGCCCGAGGCACTGGCCATGTTGGATAGCGTCGGCCCCTGGACCTTTGAGCGGTCCAAGCTCGGGGGCTTGTCACCATTCTTCGCCCAGGAGTACAGAAGGTTCGCTCGAGCTGAGGTGTTGTTTCAACTTGAGCGCTACCAGGAGGCGCTGCAGGCTTACCGAAGCATTGCGGATGAGCTTTTCCATAGCGGAGCGCCGGCCCACTTTCGGCTAGCCGAAATCCACCAGCGTCTGGGACAGCGGGAAAAAGCCGTCCAGCACTACAGCCGGTTCGTGGAGCTGTGGAAGGGCTGTGATCCCGAGCTCCGGTCGATTCTCGAGGAGGCGCGCCGGCAAATCTCGGGTTAACCGCAGAGACATGATCGACCTCCAGGTATTCGGGACGCTCGCCCTCACGGACGCCAGGGGCGAGGACATCCGCTCAGTCCTCGCCCAGCCCAAGCGTGTGGCCCTCCTGGTCTACCTCGCCATTTCCCGCCCTCACGGTTTCCATCGCCGCGATACCCTTTTGGCCCTCCTCTGGCCGGAACAGGACGAACAACACGCCCGCTGGGCATTGAACCAGGCGCTGCGCCACTTACGGAATGCGCTCGGTAGAGACGTGGTCACCAGCCGGGGCGATGGAGAGATCGGCATAGACCCCCGGGAGCTGTCCTGCGACGCTGCCGAGTTCGAACGAGCGATCGAGGCCGACGACCTCCCCGGAGCCCTGGGTCACTACCGAGGCGACCTGCTGGAGGGCTTCCACGTCTCCGGCTGCGGTGAGTTCGAGCGCTGGCTGGAAGAGGAGCGAGTCTGGCTCAGACAGCGTGCAGCGCGCGCCGCCTCAGCGCTGGCCCTGCGGGAAGAAGGTCGAGGCGAGTCGGTGGCAGCGGGCCACTGGGCTCGACAGGCCTTGGCCCTCTCCCCAGATAACGAGGGAGAAGCTCGCCGGCTGATCGAGTTGTTAGGTCGCGTCGGCGATCGGGCCGGCGCCATTCAGGCCTACGAGGAGTTCGTTCGGCGGCTGCGGGATGAGTACGAGGCGGAGCCGGCGCCGGAGACCCGAGCCTTGATCGCCGCGGTCCGTGCCCGGCAAGAACCGGCCCTAAAACCAACCCCGCAATTCTCGGAACCGAAATCGCTTCCTGTCGCGGATCACGGTGGGCCAGCGAACGATGGGAAGCAGGTCGCCTTGATGGAAACTCGGGCCGCCGTCCGGCCGAGTAAGAGTCGGCGCATGAGATCTCTTGCGCTCTGGATACTGCTCCTGGCCAGCGTTGGCGCAATGGTGTGGGGAACATGGCCCGGCCGAGCTAGCAAAGCCACATCTGAGACCTCCTCGAACACTATTGCGGTATTCCCTTTCGCTTACCACGGCAGCCCAGAGCTCGCCTATCTGGGAGAAGGGATGGTGGACCTCCTCAGTGCTAATCTGAACGGGGCCGGAGAGCTCCGAGGCGTCGAGCCCCGTGCAGTGATGGCGCTGGTGCGCCAGGCTGGCGCTGGAGCGACGGCGCCCGAGCAGATCAAGAGAATAGCCGATCGCCTGAGTGCGGGCTCGTTCGTGCTGGGCGAGGTGATCGAGACCGGAGGCCGGCTTCGCATCAGTGCTCGGCTCCGTCAATCGGGCATCGATGAAGAGAACGGCCTGAATGCCACAGTGGAAGGGCTGCCCACGCAGCTCTTTCAACTGGTGGATGCTCTCACCGTGCAGCTGCTCCGGGCCCGAAGCGAGGGATCGATCCCGACCCCGGGCGGTCTGGCAGCCGTCACGACGGACTCGTTGACCGCGCTCAAGGTGTATCTCGAGGGCGAGCGTGCGTACCGGGCCGGCCGCGGCGAACAGGCGATTAAGGCCTTCCAACGGGCAACCGAAATCGATACCAGCTTTGCGCTGGGCTACTATCGACTCGCGGGTTTCGCCGAGTGGTCGGGGTGGGGGTGGGACGCGGAGGCTCAAGAGGCGCTGGACCGCGCGGTGCGCCACAGCCAACGCCTCGGCCACCAGCATCGGGTGCTCATTCGCGCGATGGTCGCTCACCGTGAGAACCGCAACGTCGAGGCCGAGCGTCTGTACCGCCAGGTTGTTACCGCATATCCCAGCGATTTCGAAGCGTGGTTCCAGTTGGGCCATGTTATTGCGCACAACAACCCCGATGCTGTGTGGCTCGACGCGCGAGGTCCGTACGAGCGGGCGCTCGCCCTGGAACCGAGACATGCGACAGCCCTCATTGAGCTCACCCAAATCGCGGCGAGGGAGCGCAGGCGGACCGAGGTCGATACCTTGACGGAGCTCTTACTCCAGTTCGATCTGCCGCCATTTTTTGCGGCTTACGTCCGAGCCCAGCGTGCAACCGTCTTCGCGGACTCTGTCGAGATCGGGCGCTTTATTTCGCTGATACGAAAGTCCGCTGATGCCGAGGCACAGTTGGGCGCGGGCTTACTCACCTATACCACCGGAGACTTGGCACTTGGCCGCCGGCTGTGGGGCTTGATCACGCACCCCTCTCGGTCGAAAGGGTACAGAGTCCTCGCGTATAAGACTCTGGCGCAGATCGAGCTCATGAATGGCCGGTGGCATGCTGCACAACGCCAGCTCGACACGGCAGCTACGCTCGATCCGGCGACGGCCCTCGAGCACCGGGCTCTCTTCTCGCTGTGGCCACTTCAGCAGGTAAGTCGCTCGGAACTGATAGCACTCCGTGACTCGGTTCAAAGGTGGAAAGCCGTACCGGGCCCTTCCAACGAAACCTCGCTTACTGCCGAGCATGGTCCGGCTCATCCTTACCTGCGGCTCTATCTCGTGGGATTGCTCGATGCCCACCTCGGTGACACTACAGCCGCATTGACCCATGCCACAGAGCTCGAGCGACGGGCGGGCTCGGCGTTCGCTCCGAAGTTCGTCACCAACCTGGGCCGAGGGGTGCGAGCAGAAGTCGCCCGATTGAATGGACGGCTGGAACAAGCGCTGAGGATCCTGGAACCACGGATGGGTGGGACCGAGGCGGACTCCGCAGGGAACGTCTCTCCGTTTTTCGGCAATGAGTACCAAGCATTCGCCGCCGCCGACCTGCTGTACCGGCTCGGCCGCCACGAC
>CBFGTM010000093.1:0-8166 GCA_965652025.1 uncultured Gemmatimonadales bacterium | reverse complement strand
CGTTCGTGGAGCTGCTCCCGCTCGCAACCCTTCTCCGCGACTACTTCGATGTCATCGTTCCATCGATTCCCGGCTTCGGCTTCTCGTCAGTACCGATGGCTCGCGGTATGACGAACCGTCGCATCGCGACTCTCATGACTGCCCTGGCAACCACGCTGGGTTACGCCACTTTCGCCGTACATGGAGGCGACATCGGTGCCGGGGTGGCCACTTGGATGGCGGTTGATAATCCGAATCGCCTCGATTTCCTGCACCTGAACTTCATCCCCGGCTCCTACTGGCCGGAGCCAGCCGAGGATATGACGCCGGCAGAGAACGACTTTCTAGAGCGGCGAACGGCGTGGCTGGAGCGCTTCGGAGCATATAGTCACATCCAGCGGACCACTCCACTGACGCCAGCGTACGGGCTCAGCGACTCACCGGTCGGCCTCGCGGCTTGGGTGCTGGAGAAGTTCATGCTCTGGTCCGATCCGGGGAGCACCATTGACGACGACGGTCTGCTCACGAATCTGTCCCTCTACTGGTTCACCAACACCATTGCATCGTCCATGAGATATTACTTGGAATCTTCCCAAACACCGCTCCGTCTCACGGTAGAGCAACGGGTGCAGGTGCCGACGCATATCGCCCACTTTCCTTACGAGATGCCATTTCCACCCCGAACCTGGGTCGAACGGCGGTACGGCGTTGCCCGGTGGACGGCGATGACGCGCGGGGGTCATTTTGCCGCACTCGAAGCACCGGAACTTTTGGCGGCCGACATCGTCGCATCCTCAGAGCGCGTGTCGGAACGGCCGCTCCGTTAGGCAGCCCCGGAAGGTTGAGATATGGCACATTATCTGGTTACCGCATCCCCACGCGTGCAGCTCATGGATGAGTTGCGGGACAAGCTTGCCCGCAACGAGTTCGTTCCGCTCCGGCCGTTTGGCCGGGCGCTTTCTGCCTCTCTGCGGCGGGCTCGTCTGCTGCCGAACGGACGAGCGATGTGGGAGGAAAAGACTATTGCCAGCCGCCGCTGGCTCAGGAACGAGCCGCGCTGCTGGACCACTATTTCGACGAGCTGACAGTGGAACCGGTCGTTGAGGGGAGCGGCTGGGAGCTCATCGAACCGCTGCCAGCGATGTTTCCGAAGCTGGCGAGCTGAGCGCGGTCCGTCAGGCAGCACACGAAAGAATATGCATATTCCTAAACAAACGAACCTTCCACGACTCGACCGAGTAACAGTCGAGTGGCATGGCCGACACTTTTCGCTGCCATACTTCTACCGCGACGGGACCGGAGGCCCGGCTATCCTCTTTGTTCATGGGCTCGGTGGGTCGAAGGAGAACTTCTACGCAGCCTTCCAGAGTCCGGCCTTGGCCGATTGCACAGTGGCCACTTTCGATGAGCCCGGGACCGGCCTTGCCGCGTTTGATCCGAATGCCGGCCTCGACGTCAGCGCCTTGGCAGACATGGCGCAGGGCGTTGCGGATCAGTTGCTGCCTGGTCCCTACTTTCTGGCCGGGGCCAGCATGGGCGGACTGATCACTTTGTTGCAGATGCGTCGCCACGGCACCGGGCGGATTCAGGGGTACATCAACTTCGAAGGAAACCTGGCACCGGAAGACTGCATGTTCTCGCGCCGCGTCGTCTCGCACGATCTCGAGTCCTTCGAGCCGGAGTTCCGCCGGATGATGGGTGAGCTGCGCGCGTCACGCTACGCCGGTGACCAGATTATCGCGCAACACATGGCGCTGAACGTGGACATACGTGGCTACCACGCTTACTCGTTCGAGACGGTGGCCGAGTCCGATTCCGGCCGGCTGTTCGAAGAATTCATCGGCTTGCCCATCCCGCGCCTGTTCCTCTACGGCGATGCCAATAAGGGCCTCTCATATTTACCCAGGCTTCGGGCGAGTGATGTTCGTGTCCAGGAGATTCCCTCGAGCGCGCACTTTCTGTTTTACGACAATCCGGTCGAGACGTTTCGGGCTGTCGGCGAGTTCGTGCACATGCCGCACTAGAATTCAGCCAGCGCTAGGCGGCGCGTTTCCCCGAGAGACGGCGTGACACGCCTCGAGCTACTCCTCCCAGCCGGTTTCCTCGTCGTGGCGACTTTCGCCATCCCGGCAAGCTCTGTCGATGATGCCCGGGTTGTCGCCGGTCCCATCGCCGCTCGGATCGACCAATACTTGTCCCGCGCTGCGCGGTTCGGGTTCTCTGGCACCGTGCTCGTCGCCGACTCGAGCCGAGTCTTTCTGAACAAGGGCTACGGCTGGGCCAACGAGGCACTGCGGATCCCCAACACGGCGGGTACGATCTTCGACATTGGATCCATCACCAAGACGTTCACCACCAACGCCATTCTCAAGCTCGCGAGCGAAGGCCGGCTTGAGGTGCACGACAGCCTGCGACGGTTCTTTCCCGACGCGCCTCCGGACAAGCGGAACATCACCCTGCATCACCTGATGACCCACACCTCGGGCATCGAGGATCCCCCGATCGGCGACTACGATCCGGTCACCCTGGATTCACTCCGGAAGGCCGTATTCGCGAGTCCCCTGCTCAGTCCTCCGGGCACACGGTACAACTACTCCAATGCCGGTATCACCCTGCTGGCGATGGTCATCGCCCGAGTGACCGGGAGGGACTTCGAGACCTTTCTCCGGGAGCGGTTACTGCTCCCCAGCGGCCTGCGGCAGACCGGGTACAACCTTCCCCATTGGACTACCGCCAGGATCGCCCACACCTACACCCCGCCGGTCGACCACGGCACTCCGCTGGCGCGGCTCCGGGCAAGCCGGGGACCACGCGCTATGCTGCTGGGCAACGGGGGCCTGCTCTCGACCACTCACGATCTCTACCGGTGGGAGCTCGCCCTGCGTGGAGGGGGTGCGGTCCCGGCCGATGCGATCGCGCGCCAGTTCGCCGTGCAGTTCGAGCGCAGCCCCCGGCTCGGCGTGGGCTACGACTGGGAGATCGAACGGGATTCCGCCGGCCGGCCGGTGTCGTTCTCGCACGGGAGCGATGCTCCTGACGTCGGTCTGAACGGCGAGTTTCATCGTTATCTCCCCGAAGGCGCCGTCATCATCACCCTGGCGAACAACCGCCTGAATGGCGCCAGCAGCCGCCATTTCGTGCTGCCGAACGTCCGGAAGCTGCTGCGCGATTCGGCCGTGGTCATGCCGCCCCAGGTAGCCGGAGCCTCTCGCACCACGCTCGAGGCCTTTGAGGGCACCTATCGCGCCGGAGACGACAACTCGCTGTTCCTCATCGAGCGCGTGGGCGACCACCTGGTGATCAGCGCGCAGGGGGCCACCGCGCTGGACATCTTCAATGCCCGACAGGGACCCGAGGCTATGGCGCAGGCCCGGGCTCACGATGCCGGTGCCGCCAGGCTGCTCCGCGCCCTCGCCACCGGAGACAGGAGTGGCCTGTCGGCTTTCCTCGGGAGCCTGCGAGAGGCGAACCAGCTCCTGGCCGCCTGGGGAGCGGCTGCCTCGGCGCGAGGAGGACTGAAGCAGTATGACGTGCTCGGCACTCTGCGCCTTGATCGCCGCGCGTTCCTGACCACGGTGCGGCTCCAATTCGGAAGCGAGACCGTTACGGCGCGCTTCGAGTGGGCCGGCGAGCAACCGGTGGCACACTCCGGCGATCTGAACGCTCCGATACTGGCGGGTCCGTTCCGGGTCTCGCCGATCCCCTACGCCGTGAGCTGGCCCTACTGGTGGGTGACTCCCGGCGGTCTCACTTCCTTCGATCTCCTCACCGGGAGCCTGATGAGCGCGCGGCCCGGCGCCGTCGTGGGCGGACGGCATCAGACCTTGGAATTTCAGGTGGGCGGACAAACCCTCCTGGCCCGGCGGCGGCCGTAGCCGTCGCTAAATTATCCGGTCTTCAAAGGCCCGGTGACCTGGTAACTACTGAGGAGAATGCCGGACGGCATTGCTTTCGTGCTGACGAGCTCGAATGAGCGTGGCGGGGTTCCCTCCCCAAAGAAGCGCTTCCCCGTGCCCAACAGGACCGGATAGACGACCAGCAGGACCTCCTCCGCCAGCTCATGCTCGAGCAGCGTCGATGTCAGCGTGGAGCTACCCCAGAGGATGAGGTCCGGTCCGTCCTGCGACTTGACGCGGCGAATGTCCTCGACAAGGTCCGGTCCCAGGCCCTCGAACGGGCCCCATTCAAGGCTTTCCGGCCGGTGGGTTGCGATGTATTTCGTCGCGCCATTGAGGGCGTCAGCCATCGGACTGCTCGGCGCCTTCGGCCAGAAGCCCGACCAGATATCGTAGGTGCGCCGTCCAAGCAGCAGATCGAAGCTCTTGCCCTGCGCCGCAAGGACCGCATCTCTGCCAGCGGGGCTGCGATAGGGTGCTGTCCAGTCGCCGTAGGGGAAATCACCGTCATCGGCGGAATGCTGGATCACGCCGTCCAGCGAGATGTGTTCGAAAATTTTGAGCTTTCTCACTGCGAGACTCCGTGGCTACGCGATTTTATTTTGGGACGGATCTTCAGGAACGCTCGCACCTCGACCGGAACCCGGCAGGCGACGACGGCTTTGCGTCCCCAGGCGAGCGCCTCATCCATGTCAGCGGCTTCGACTATCCAGAAGCCGCCCACGAGCTCCTTGGTCTCAAGGTACGGCCCGTCGGTGATGACCACCTTTCCACCAGGCTGGTTACGCAGTGATTTCGCCTTGGCTGCCGGTTCCAGGCCGCCGGCAAAGAACCTTGCGCCGGCGGCATCCATCTCTTCGTTGAGGGCGGCGATATCGCGAATCATCGCTTCGCCTTCCAGCGACGGGTCGTAGTTGATGGGGTGTTGAACTGCTATCAGATATTGCGGCATATTTTCTCCGGTAATAGTCCTTCAGGCGGGCTGCTCTACCCGGCCTTCACTACAACGACGAACGGCCAGACCGGAATTCGACAAGGACCCGAGGTCTCGCCGCGTTAGGCCGCGCCAGGGAGTCTCAGTATGGACAGGGACTACGCTTCCCTGCTGCCCCAAGTATTCAGCAAGCTCTTCCCTGACGCCGCAACGCGAGAGCAAGCCACCAGAATTCTGAGCTCCTATGGGCAGGAGAGCTTTCATCGCGAAGTAGAGCGGGTCCGTCTTGGAATTCTCAAGTTGTCCGGAGCTGACCTGTCGGCACTCGAACGCTGGACCCAGCTCGCCTGTGATGATTTTCGAGATCTTCTCATTGAAGCCGAGTATCGCCTGAGCTTCGGGAAGGATCGGTTAAGAGCGACGAATCCGCAGAAGTACGAAGCGCTCCAGAAGAAAGAACGCGAGCAGTACGACGCCTGGATCGCCCAGGTGCTGGCGGCCTAACCCGGTGCTGCGGCTGTCGGGTCACTTCTGATCTCGGGAGATATGTGAATCAGCCAGACGAGCGGCTCCGGCCGCATCCCAGCAGTCGGTTAATCGGGCCGGTAGTAGCCCTCAAGCTTCCGGACCTCGCCCGGGCCCTCCAGTCTGAACCTCACCCGGCGAGGAGTGGGCATCGGCAAGCGGGCCTTGTTCATCGGGGCCCTCTCCGGCTCCTCTTATTCGCATTTGAACCGGGGGGCCGGCTACCGGAGCACCGGGCCGCTGGTCACGTCGTGATTCACTGCCTTCGGGGAGAGTTACTGGTACACGCGGAAGCTGGGCGGCATCAACTTGCCAGTGGCGAGGCCCTCGTGTTGGATCCCGACGTGCCGCACTCAGTCGAAGCCGTTGGTGAAAGTGAAATGCTGCTCACAGTATGTAAGGGGTGAAATGTAGATCATGAGAACAAGTAAACTCCTCCGAATGGACAACGTGGGTATTGTGGTCGACGACCTCAAGGCCGCCATTGCGTTCTTTGCCGCGCTCGGCCTTGACCTGGAGGGCGAAACGACCGTCGAGGGGCAATTAGTGGACCGCCTCGTGGGACTCAGGGGTGTCCGAAGCGATATCGCCATGATGCGGACGCCCGACGGTCATAGTCGACTGGAGCTGAGCAGGTTCCAACAACCGACGGCGAATCGCGGCCAGCCGAATGCACCGGTGAACACGTTGGGTATCCGTCGCATCATGTTCGCCGTCGACAATATCAAAGACGCCCTTGATCGTTTGCAGGCCCATGGTGCTGAACTCATGGGAGAGACAGTACGGTACGAAGACGCGTATCTCCTCTGTTACGTTCGTGGTCCTGAAGGGATTATCGTTGCGTTGGCTGAACCGCTCCGTTGAAGTCCACGGCGCTTCTCAGACGTATGGCGGACCAAACCAGGTCGTAAGGGCGTCGGTGAGTCCCGCGCCGGCCTGGTCGCCCGTCCAGGCCACGTAACCGTCCGGCCGGATCAGCACCGCCCCCGGGGCCGGAACCGCGCCGATCGCTGGCAGCTCCCAGGCACCACCATACTCAGCGGCGACCAGCTTCACGCGGCTCGCCCAGGACGAGAGGTCGATGCTGCGCAGGCCAAGGTTGAGCAGCACCGGCCGAGCATCGTGCAGCAGTGCGAACACCCGCTTCGGGCCGTCGGTCGTGACCAGCTCGAGATCGGGCATACGGCGGCCGCGCAGCGGATGTCCCGGCCCGAGATCGTAGTGAATCCCCAGCCCGGAAAGCTCCGCCGCCATGTGCTTGCGCGGCTCGTCCATCGCCAGAAACTCGGCGACCGTGCTGCGCAGGGCCTTCGTGCGTTCGTCCTCGCGCTGCAGCGCGACCTGCGCCATCGTCGTCCGCAGGACGCGCGCGCCGACCGGATGACGCTCGGCGTGGTAGGTATCGAGCAGGCTCTCCGGCGAGGTCCGCTTGACTACCTGCGCCAGCTTCCAGCCCAGGTTCACCGCGTCCTGCACGCCGGTGTTGAGACCCTGACCGCCGACTGGCGAATGCACGTGAGCGGCGTCGCCGGCCAGCAGGATGCGTCCAGACCGGTATTCGGCAGCCTGACGGGTCGCATCGGTGAAGCGGGAGATCGACGTCGGACTGTGGACCCCGTAGTCCGTACCAGCCACGGCGATGAGCGCCGCCCGCAGGTCCCCCAGCGTGGGCTCGGCGGTCGCGCCAAGGTCCGGTTCGGGCACCATAACCCGAACCGGCCCCTCGTCCTTGAACACCACCTTGCCCTCCACGATCTCGTACTGCAGCCTGCTGAAACCCCAGGCACCGAGAGGCGCCTGCTGGACGCCCAGGATCGGCTGCTCGGTCGTCTCGACCTCGCCGATGATGTTGCTCATGGTCGGATCCCACCCCGGGAAATCGATGCCGGCGGTCTTGCGAACCAGGCTCTGTCCGCCGTCGCACCCAACGAGATACTGAGCGCGGAGCGACACGCCGCCTGACACCAGGACGTCGACACCAGCATCGTCCTGGGTGAAGCCGGCGACCTCGCATCCGCGATAGCATGTCACCGGCAGCTCGGCGACCCAGCCGGCCAGGATGCGCTCGATGTGCTTCTGCCACAGCCCGAGCCCGTAGGGGTGCCGCGTCGGGAAGCTGCTGAGGTCCAGCTTGACGCCGCCGAACCCGATGGTCTGCGCCTTCTGTCCCTCCGCGAGGAACCGGTCGGCGATGCCGCGCTGGTCGAGCACTTCGATGGTGCGCGATTGCAGGCCGCCCGCCCGCGCGCCGAGGACGTCCTGGTTGGTGCGCCGTTCGACGAGCGCGATGTCGACCCCGGCTAGCGCCAGCTCGCCCGCCAACATCAACCCCGTCGGGCCGCCGCCGGCAATCACCACCGCGTGTTCCTTCATCTTTCCTCCCGCTTCGGACCAGCGCCCGGTCTCGTTATATCTTCAGCGTGGCAATGGCTCGGAGCTTAACCCTGTTCGTTACCCGGACGCACCAGGATCAAGCGATCGCACCCATGCCCGACTCAGCAAGCGACAGCAGCCGGCGGCGGTTCTTCCGCAGCCTGGGACAACAGGCCCGGTGGGCTGTGCTCCTGGTCATCGTCTCCCTGGTTGTGGGGACCGGGGGATTTCATCTCTTCGCTCAGCAAGAGTGGCTGGACGCGTTTCTCAACGCCTCGATGTTACTCGGGGGCATGGGGCCAGTAGGGGAATTCAGCGGTGCACCGGGCAAGCTGTTTGCGGCGTTATACGCGCTGTACGCCGGCCTGGTCTTTCTCATCGTCGCCGGCTTACTCATGGCACCGGTGTTCCATCACGTACTCCACCGCTTCCATATGGAAGGGACCAGCAAGTCCTGAG
>CBFGTM010000092.1:0-8299 GCA_965652025.1 uncultured Gemmatimonadales bacterium | reverse complement strand
GGGATGCTGGCGGAGAAAACGGCAGGGCATCTGGAGCAGGATGAAAAGCAGCTCCTGGACCAGGCAGTGACCGCCCTCCGCTTCCGCTACGTACAAACCATGCCGAAGCCGTGACCCGCCGGGCGGCCATAATCGTTCTCGACGGCCTGGGTATTGGTCCCGCGCACGACACCGATCTGTACCATGATGAAGGGAGCGACACCCTGGGGAACGTGGCGCGCGCGGTCGGCGGACTGTCGCTACCGGAGTTGGAGGCTCTGGGCCTGGGAAGGTGTGCCGAGCTGGAGGGGATTGCGGCGGTTTCGGAGCCCGGAGCAGCCTTTGGCGTGTGCGAGCCGGCGAGTCCCGGCAAAGACAGCACCACCGGCCACTGGGAGATCTGCGGCCTGATACTCCAGCAGCCGTTTCCCACCTACCCCGCGGGTTTCCCTCAGACCATCATCGAGCAGTTCGCCCGAGGGACCGGCAGGGGAGTCCTCGGCAACAGGGCCAGCTCGGGAACCGCGATTCTGGATGCATTCGGCGAGGAACATTGCCAAACCGGCAAGTGGATCGTCTACACCTCGGCCGACAGCGTTTTTCAGGTGGCGGCGCACGAATCCACTGTTCCACTCAAGGAGCTCTACGCAGGCTGCCAGGTGGCCCGACAGATTCTTCAGGGTGAGCACGGGGTTTCCAGGGTCATCGCGCGACCGTTTACGGGGCAGCCCGGCCAGTGGCAGCGGACCGCCCACCGCCGTGACTTCAGTCTCCCGCCGCCGGGCGCCACGCTGCTGGACCGGCTGGTTGAGGCCGGGATTCCACGGGTCGGCGTGGGCAAGGTGGATGATCTATTCGCTGGGCGCGGCATCAGCAGTGTGCATACCGCGACCAATCGGGAGGCCTATACGCTCATCGGCCAGGCGCTCGATACCATGACCGATGGGCTGCTGCTGGCTAACGTGATCGAGTTCGATCAGACTTGGGGCCACCGAAATGACATCAATGGATTTCGGACCGGACTCGAGGAGCTCGACGGGGCACTTCCCGGCCTGCTCCACCCAGTGAGAGAGCAGGACCTCGTTATCTTTACCGCCGATCACGGCAATGACCCTACGACTCCCTCGACGGATCATTCCCGCGAGGTGGTGCCGCTCCTGGTAGTAGGCCGCCGAGTACGTCCGGTCGATCTTGGTCGCCGGCCGACCTTTGCCGATATCGGGCAAACCATTGCCGAGTTTCTTCGGGTGCCGCCGCTCGCGTCGGGGGCATCGTTCTTATCCGAGGTTTGGCGTGACTGATCCGCTCATAGCTGCGGCCCGGAGTGCCCAGGCTCGAGCCTATGCTCCCTATTCGAATTTCCGGGTTGGAGCGGCGCTCGAGGCCGACGATGGGAGCGTGTTCCTCGGTTGCAACGTCGAGAATGCCTCCTACGGCCTGACCATCTGTGCGGAGCGGGCGGCAATCTGCGCGGCCGTCAGTGCGGGAGCCAGACACTTTCGCCGAGCGGTAGTGGTTTCAGACTCGCATCCTCCGGCTGCACCCTGCGGGGCCTGCCGCCAGGTATTGGCGGAGTTTGGCCTGGATCTCCCGATTGAGGGAGTGGGAGCCAGCGGCACCGTCCGCTGGCGGCTTTCGGAGCTGCTCCCGGAGGCGTTCGGGCCGGAGCAGCTCCGGTGAGGCTGGGTTTTCTGGGGCTGGTGGCAGCCGTGGCTCTCAGCGGCTGCCGGGAGCAGTTGACTGCCCCGGCTGTTTGCCCCGCGCTGTGTCCTGGCGGGACATCTCAGGTACTAGAAGAGGTCATTGAGCCCATCCAGTTTACCGACAGCAGTTACATCGGATACGTACAACCACAATCTGCGCCCGCCCTGCTGGTCTCCAACGGCCTCCGAGGATACGAGCAGCGAGCTATCATGCGATTCCCGGCCCGTCCCGACTCGGTTGCGGTGCGGGATACCCTTCGCTCCTATGTCATCGATTCGGTCTCACTGGGGTTTTCGGTCCTGGCGCTGGATACCAACCTTACCGGCGTGCAGGTCCAGGTTTATCGTCTGCCGCGGACCATCGACTCGACCGCCACGTATGCCCAGGTCGATCCGGCGTTCGTTCCGGAGAACCTGATCGCTACCATTCCGATCCCGGCTGACCTCAACACCGGTGGGATTCGGGCCCTGCTTACCGGCGCCGATCTGGCGCGGGTTGCCATTACCCCGGCCGATAGCGGCATCCTGGCGCTGGGAGTGCGCCTGGATGCGCCGGTTTCCACGGGGGTGCGGCTTGGAGCTGCGGCGTCGGGCACCGGTGGGGTGTTCGTGACCTACGCCACCCTCTCCATACCTGATACCGGGAGCGTCAGGCAACGTTCGTTTCCGCTGACCGCGACCTTCAACTCGTTTGTGTCCGCGGTGGAGGAACCGGTGGACACTACTCTGCTCACGGTTGGCGGAGAGCCAGCTGCCCGGACGCTGCTCCGCTTCAATCTGCCATCTCGCATCAGAGATTCAGCGGACATCGTCCGCGCGACGCTCGAGCTCACTCCCGTTGCGCCGATCAGCGGACTCCCGACTGATCCGGCCCGGCTTCGAGCCCGGACTGTGCTCTCTGATCTCGGGGCCAAGTCTCCGCTGGAATCGCGGATCTTCGCGCCGGACACGTTGCAGCCCGGCACCTCCGGTTTGGTCGAGGTCGAGGTCGTCCGGTTGGTACAGCAGGTCTGGATAGCGAATCCATTGCTACCTACGGCCTTGATGCTGTCGCTCGCACCCGACCTCGAGGGCGCCTGTTTCTCCCGGCCGGTGTTCTACTCGACTCGAGCCGCTGACCCCGCAGTCCGGCCCCGCCTGCGAATCAGTTATCAACTCGCATTCCCTTTCGAGAATCCCTGAGTGCGCGTCGCTTGCCTGTTCCTGGCCCTGGCCCTGACCCCTGCGGTGACCGAAGCTCAATCGGTCCAGTTTGGAGTGCGTGGTTTGGGCATACCCGGCCGCAGCCTGGCCACTCGAGCCATCGGCACTGGTGGCGCCTTCGGTCTGTTCGATCTCGAATCCAGCCTGAATCCGGCGGCGCTGGTCAGCGCTACCACGCTGACCAGCATCTTCACGCTCAGTCAGGCCAATCAAACGGTAGAAAATCCGGCCGGCACGGCGGACACCCGGGTGACTCGGTTTCCCCAGCTGATGGTCGTGGGGCCGGTGCGGACGAGCGGCCTGGGACTGGGGGTGAGCTACTCCAACTATGCCAGTCGCGATTTCACTCTCGAGACCTCCGGCACGATCGACTTGCGGGGGGTCCCGATTGGAATCACCGACTCATTCATATCCCGTGGCGGACTGAGTGACTTTCGCTTCGCCGCCGGTTACCGCCTCCGGGGGCAGATGTCGGCGGGAGTGGGGTTTCATCTGATCACCGGCTCCAACCGGCTGGAGTCCCGTCGCTCCTTTGCCGACCCCGATTCAGCCTTCGTCTCCAGTCTCCAGCGGGCGGAGATCTCTTTCGCCGGGGTGGGTCTCTCCGCTGGTCTGATACGGCAGTTAGGTCCCCGGTTTGCCGTCGCCACCATGGTACGATGGGACGACCATCTGAGGGTCGACCGTGATTCCAGCCGCGTGGGCACCGTGGATCTGCCTTTCAGCTTCGGGCTGGGAATGCAGTGGCGGCCTGCTGCAGCGCTGAGTCTGGCTGGCCAGGCCATCTACCGGACCTGGTCAGGGGCTAACAGTGATCTTCTGGAACAGGGGGGCACCGGGGCGGAGAACACACTGGAAGTAGCCGCCGGTGGCGAGTACACTCCTGACCCAAAGCTGCCTACCCGCTGGCCCCTTCGGTTTGGTGGCCACTATGCCCGTCTGCCGTTCCCCTTGGTTCCGGGCCAATCCGGGGATGAAATCGGAGTCTCCGCCGGTACCGGAATGCGATTTGGCCAGCAGCGTGCCGGGATCGATCTGGCGCTCGAGCATATCTGGCGCTCCGAGGACGTGTACTCGGAACATGGTTTCATCGTCTGGCTGGGCGTTTCAGTCCGCCCATAGGTCGCACACTCCCGGTTTCCTTCGTCGGTCGGCCGGTCCGGCTATAATTGCTCCATGTCCAAGCGCGTCTACATCGAGACCTACGGCTGTCAGATGAACGTAGCCGATTCCGAGCTGATGCTCGGGATTCTGGGCCGGGACGGCTATGTCCAAACCGCCGACCCTGCGGATGCCGACGTGATGCTGGTGAACACCTGCGCGGTGAGGGACAATGCCGAGCAGAGGGTCATCGGCCGGATGGGCGAGCTCCAGCGATACAAGCGGTCCGATGGCGTGCTCGGCGTCGTCGGTTGCATGGCTCAGCGACTCGGACCAGCACTTCTTGCCCAGGTACCCCGCGTGGACCTCGTAGTGGGTCCCGACGCCTATCGGAACCTGCCCGAGCTCCTGGGCCTGGCACAATCGGGACAGCGGGTGAACGACACCGAGTTTCGGTCCTGGGAGCACTATGAGGACGTCCCCCCTGTGCGTGAAAAGGCTCCGACCGCTTTCGTGACGGTACAGCGGGGCTGCGACTACCGGTGCACCTTCTGTATCGTCCCGCACACCCGCGGGCCGGAACGCAGCCGGAGACTCCCCGATGTCATCCGCGAGATCAGAGATCTGGTGGAGCAGGGAACCACCGAGGTCACCCTGCTGGGGCAAACCGTCAACAGCTATCACGACGGCGAGCACGACTTCGCCGATCTCCTGCGGGCCGCCGGCGCTGTCGAGGGACTCCGTCGGCTCCGATTCACCAGTCCCTATCCCACCGAGTTTACCTCCGCTGTCATCGAGGCTATGGCGGCAACCGGCCCGGTCTGCGAACACGTGCATCTGCCGGTGCAGAGTGGGTCCAATGCCGTACTCAAGCGGATGCTCCGGCGGTACACCCGGGAACGCTACCTGGAAGTGGTGGGCCGACTTCGTCACGCCATCCCCGGAATTACGCTCTCCACTGACATCATCGTTGGATTTCCCGGCGAGACCGACGCCGACTTTCAGCAGACCCTGAGTCTCCTTGCTGAAGCCGACTTCGATGATGCGTACACCTTCGTGTATTCGGTCCGGGAGGGGACGCCAGCTGTTCGGCTGCGCGATCATGTGCCCGCCGAAGTGGCCCGTTCCCGACTGGCACAGTTGGTGGAGGCGGTGCGGGTCAATGCCCGGCGGAAGAACGTTGCTCGGGTGGGCCAGACCCACGAGGCGCTGGTCGAGCGTCCGGCCAAGCGGGGCGGACTCATGCTCGCCCGGACCCGCGCCAATCATCTGGTGCTCGTCGATCTTCCGGCCACCTCAATTGGGCAGTACCACACGGTCCGTTTTACCGGCACCACCGGGTCGACCTTCACCGGTGCGGTGGTCACTCCCGCGCTGGCGGTACTGTGATCAAGAACCTGGTAGAGGACCACGTCATCGCCGCGTACGACACGTTGCGGCCCCACTTTCCCGCCTTCTGTGGCTGCGATCTCTGCCGCGACGACGTATTAACCTTCGCGCTCAACCGGATCCCGCCCCGGTATGTGTCTCGCCGGGAAGGCTCGGTCGTGACGGAGGTCAATCTCGAGAAGGAGCAGAGTCGGGCGGCTATCGAAGTCGTGGTGATGGAAGCGTTCCGCAAGATTTCGGTGGCCCCGCGCTGCGGCAAACCTGGTGGGGTGACCCCCCGCTGAGTTCTCCCGCGCGATGAGCGCGCGGCCTCCGATTCTCTTTACCGCATCATATGGGGCCGGTCTCGCGACCGGCCTTTTGCATTTTCTCAACCCGCTCGCGGTTCTGGCGGTTGCGCTCGGACTGGGTCTCCTGCTCCGGCGTCCGCTCACAACCGTTCTCGCCGCGGCCCTCGCCCTGGGAAGCCTCACTGCAAGACTCGCATTGCTGCGGGAGGAGGGAGCCTGCTCCACGCGGCTGCCGGCCGGCCAGCTCCGCCTCACTGCCCGGCTGCTGGAGCGACTGGAATCGTCAGGGGGCCGCATCGAGCTGCAGCCGGTCGGCGCGACGTGCAGCGGCTCGCTGGTTTCCCGCTGGCCGAAACACCGTGAGCTCCCGCTGGGAGCGGTGGTCCGGTTGACCGGGAGGTGGGTCCCCCGGGGCGGGACTGCCAGTCGAGCTGCGGGAACGCTGCTGGTCACCGACGCGGATCTGGTTGGGCAGCGGACCTCGCCGGGCGAGCGACTACGGAGCTCGGTGCGGGACGCCAGCCGCCGGCTCTACGGCCCGCGTGCGCCACTGGTGGAGGCGCTAATCCTGGGCACCCGCGGCGGAATCGACCAGATACTGCAGGATCGCTTTGCTCAATCTGGTCTGGTCCATCTGCTCTCGATCTCCGGCTTTCACGTCGGTGTCATTACTGCGTGGGTGTTCTTGCTCGGCCGCCTCCTGCGGCTCGGTCGATCCCGGGCTCTTACAATGGCCGCCGGCTTCAGCGTGCTCTACGTCGGTTTTCTCGGATGGCCCGCTCCAGCCACTCGGGCCGCCGCCTTGGCCGTGTTGGTGGCGCTGAGCCGCGTCCGGCAACGTCGAGTCGAGGCTAACTCCCTCCTGTCTGCCACCTGCCTCGGCGTCCTGCTGGTAGATCCCTGGGCGATCACCGACCTGGGTGGGTGGCTCTCGGCGACAGCCCTCTGGGGCGCCTCGACGTTCACTCGCTGGAGCGATCACGCCCTCGGGACGTCGTTCTGGTGGCGAACCCTGAGCTCCTCAGTCGGAGCCACGCTGGCAACCGCGCCACTCACTGCCGCAGTACTCGGGGCAGTGGCCATCATCGGCATTGTCCTGAACTTCGCCGCCATTCCGCTGGCTGCGGTGGCCCTGCCGGGCGTCTTTGCCAGCCTGGTCCTGGACCCCGTCATTCCATCGGTGGCAGCTGCGCTCGCCGGCGGGGCCGGGTTGGGTCTCCATGCGTTGGAACTGTTGGCAACCGCCGGCGCCGCCGTGCCGGGCGGGCACGGGCTGTGTCCGGCCGAAATCCGGTCAGCAGCTCCGTGGGTACTCGCTCTGGGGGTGAGTCTCTGGGCCATCGGCCGGCATAACACCGTTTCCGAGGCCTTGCGGCGTTGGAGCTGGGCCGGAGTTGTGGTCCTCTGGGCCAGTCTGGTCGGACAATCACTGCCAGGCTCGCTGGGTGACACTGGTTCGCATCTCACGTTACATTTTCTCGACGTGGGTCAGGGCGACGGAGCGGTGTTGCGCACGCCGGCTGGCCATTGGGTACTGATTGATGCGGGACCGACCAGCGACCGAGGCAACGCCGGTCGTCGCGTGGTCGTTCCGTTCCTCCTGCGGCACGGCGCGCGCGACCTGACCGTTGCCTTCGTGTCGCACGCCCACGCCGATCACCTCGGCGGGGTCCCCAGCGTATTGGAGCGATTCCGCGCCGGAATCGTGGTCGAGCCCGGTGAACCGGTCGCCGATCCGCTGTATCATGGCTTTCTCGATGAGCTCGCCACCGAGGCAATTCCCTGGCATAGAGGTCGCCGGGGGGACCGCTTTGTTCTGGACAGCGTCCAGTTCACGATACTGCACCCGGATCGAGACTGGAGTGGGTGGGGCGAGGACATCAACGAGGACTCGATTGTCCTTCTGGTCGAATACGGCTCGTTCCAGGCCCTGTTCGCAGGAGACGCGGGATTTCCAGCAGAACGGGAGCTGCGAAACCGAACCCGGCCGGTCGATCTCCTGAAGGTCGGTCACCATGGCAGCCGGGGGAGCACCGGCGCGGAATGGCTGGATTCGCTGCGGCCTCTGGCGGCGGTGGTCTCGGTAGGCCAGAACAGCTATGGTCATCCCGCTCCGGAAACGCTGGAGCGGCTGCGTCGGCATCGGATAGCAGTCTGGCGAACCGACCGGGACGGCTCGGTCACCGTAACCACCGACGGCCGGATGATGACGGTAGAGGCAAGGGAACACTCGGCGACGTACGATGTGAGGTGAGCGCCTAAGGCTCACCGCTTACCGCTCACGTTGTTGGAGAAGTTATGCAGACGTCCGTAACCACCATCGAGCGCTTCATTCTCGATCAGGAAGACCGCTATCCCGAGGCGACGGGTGAGCTGTCCAATCTCCTCTACGACATCGCCCTGGCCAGCAAGATCATTGCGGCGTCCATCCGGCGGGCCGGATTGGTGAACATTCTGGGCGCGGCCGGCAACCTCAACGTGCAGGGTGAGGAACAGCAAAAGCTGGATGTGTTCGCGAACGAGACCATCAAGAACTGCCTCAAGCACACCGGCCGGGTCTGTGCGATGGGCTCCGAGGAGGACAAAGACATTATCCCCGTACCCCCCGAGTATGCGGCCGGCAAATACGCCGTC
>CBFGTM010000091.1:0-8357 GCA_965652025.1 uncultured Gemmatimonadales bacterium | reverse complement strand
ATAGGGAAGATCGAGACTGGTACTACCGTGGATCACGTCGGTGATGTTGATCCCGTCTACGTAGTAACTGTTCTCCAGTCCAGTGGCACCTCCGATGTTGGTGCCATCGGGGATGCCACCAGCCCGGCCGAGGTAAGAAGGAATGGCAGTGGGTGCCAGCAGCGCTATGTCCCGATAGTTCCGGCTGACTGGCAGGGCATCCAGCTGATGATCATCCAGTATGAGCCTGGATGCAGTGCTTGCCGGGTCAAGGCCAGGGTTGGCCGCACTGACCGAGATCTCCTCAAGCTCCACCAAGGCTGGAGTAAGCGTCAGGTGAGGCAGGCTCGCTGTTTCACCCAAGCGCACCCGCACAGTTTCGAGTACGAGTGGCCGAAATCCAATGCGCCGTGCCGCTATCCGATAGGTTCCCACCGGCAAGGCTTGTAAAAGAAACCGCCCGTCCACGTCGGTCTTTGTCGCCCGGCCTCCGAGCAGGCTCGGGCTGGTAACGGTGAGTTGGACATCAGGCAGAGCAAGGCCGGTAGTGTCACGGACCCGCCCTTCGATCCGGCCAGCTACTTCTTGGGCTGTCGCTGAGCCTAGGCGAAGCGAAACACTGAGAACCAGCGACGCGAGGATACCTGCATGCATGGAGGTACCTCCCTCAACCGGGTCGCCTCGTGGCAAGCAGCGGTCGGCTTCCCTCGGCACGATGGGAGTGAAGCGAACATCTGAGCGGATGTAGGACGGTTGTGCGCTAACTTACTTACGCCTCCAGCGCGTCGCCAGCCAGAAGCACTGCCTTGTCGGCAGGGGCGGCTAGGTAGGCTTAGGCCTGGAGTCCACCTTATTCCGCCGAAGCAGGCTTGGGCTGGGGATGTGTCCGCACGAATCGGCGCCACACCTTCGTCGCCAGCCAGTCCCGCGCGTTATCCAGGATCTCGTACACGGTGGGAATTACCAGCAGAGTCAGCAGCGTGCTGGTGATTACCCCGCCGATTACGGCTCGGCCCAGCGGCGCGCGGAAGTCGGCACCCTCGCCGGCGCCAATCGCTACGGGGATCATGCCCGCGATCAGCGCCAGGGTCGTCATCATGATGGGCCGAAGCCGGATCCGCCCTGCCCGGATGAGCGCCTCGCGCAGCGATGTTCCGTTTTTCTCCCGGTCCCACTTGGCAAAGTCGATCAGCAGGATGGCATTCTTGGCCACGATGCCCATCAGCAAGATGACGCCGATGAGGCTCATGATGTTGAGCGTGTCGCCCGTGATGATGAGCGCGATTACCACGCCGATCAGTGAGAGCGGCAGCGAGATGAGAATCGCCAGCGGATCGAGAAAACTCCCGAACTGCACCACCAGGATCAGATACATCAGCACCACGGCCACGCCCAGCGCTGTGCCGATCCGGGTGAACACCTCGGCCTGATCCCGGGCTTCCCCGCCCTGGGTGATCTCGTAGCCCGGCGGCAGCCGCAGGGTTGCCAGCTGGGTTTGGATGTCGCGCAGTACCTCGTTCAGAGACCGGCCGCTCACGTTGGCTTCTACATTGATGACCTTATCCCGATCGAGGTGATTGATCTGTGCTGGTCCCTCACTCTGGCTGATCCGCGCGATCTGGCCCAACGGAATGGTGGCGGGAGTGCCATCGCGTCCCGGAATCACCAGTGGCAGCGCAGCCAGGTCGCTGGCACGCCGGCGCGCCTCCGGAACTAGCCGCACCATCACGTCACGGGTCTCCCCCGTGGGATCGACCCAGTCGCCCGCGTCCAGCCCGGCAAAGGCCGGGCGGAGTGACTGGGCAACCTGCCCCACCGAGATGCCAACGGACCCGGCCAGCCCCCGGTTGAGCTCCACCTCGAGCTCCTGGCGCTCGCCCCGGGCGGACAGGCCCACGTCCACCGCACCAGGGACTCGCTCGACTAATGCCCGTGCCTGCTCGGCGAGCCGGGTGAGGGTCTCCGCATCGGTGCCGCGCATCTGGAGCTGGATCTGCTTGAAGGCGCCGCCGAAGCCGCTGGTGAACACCGACACCTTGGCCCCTCCGATCTGCTGGACCTCTCTTCGGAGTATCTGCCCCAGCTCATCTTGGCTGATGTCCCGGTCCTTCTTCCGAACCAATCGGACATAGATCTGGGCCTGATCAACCCCCTGGGCGCGAAGCGGCAGCGGCGTTCCGATGGTGGTATAGGTGTAGCGAACCTCCGGGTGTGACCGGGCGATGCGGGCCGCCTGCTCGCTCTTGATCCGGGTGTATTCGATGCTGGAGCTCGCCGGGGTCTCCACAATAAAGAAGATCTCGCTCCGGTCGCTGACCGGGACAAAGCCCGCTCCTCCGGCCACGGCCTGCAGGAAGATCGCGCCGGCGAAGGAGCCGAGCGCCAGACCTACCATGGCGAGCCGGTGGTCGAGCGCCCAGGCAATCACCCGCTCGTAGCGCTGGGCCTGCCGATCGAACCAGCGATTGAAGCGGTCCAGCGCCCGGGCGATCGGGTTCTTTCGCTCGTGGGCCTCGGTCTGGGGATCGGCCCAGTAGGCCGAGAGCATCGGGTCCAGTGAGAAGCTCACGAACAGTGAGACCAGCACGGCGCACGCTATCGTGAGGGCAAACGGCTTGAACCACTGGCCGGCAACGCCATACATGAACGCCACGGGGACGAAGACCGCCACGATAGAAAAGGTCGTGGCGGTCACCGCTAGACCGATCTCATCCGTGCCCTCCCGCGAGGCGATGTAGTGATCCTTTCCCATCTCGATGTGCCGAACGATGTTCTCCCGCACCACGATGGCGTCGTCAATCAGGATGCCGATCGACAGCGAGAGGCCCATCAGCGACATGGTATTGAGGGTGAAGCCGAAGGCCCATACTGCGATGAAGCTGGCCAGCACGCTGACCGGCAGGGCCAGGCCGGTGATCACGGTCGAGCGCCAGGAGTTGAGGAAAAGGAAGACCACCAGGACGGTGAGCAGCGCACCTTCGATGAGTGCCTCCTGCACGTTCTTGACCGCGGCACTCACCCGCTCGCCGGCATCCTGGACCACTTCCAGTCGGGCACCGGGGGGCATCTGGGGCTGCAGCGCCGCAATTCGCCGCCTGATTTCATCCGCGACCTGGGTGGTGCTGTAGCCCTTGGCCTTGATGATGTTGATGCCGACGGCCTCCTTGCCGTTGAACAGTGCCAGGGTGCGCGGTTCCTCGGTACCGTCGCGCACGTACGCCAGCTGCCCCAGCCGGATGGCCTGCCCCTGCCGCTCGGCCACGACGATGGAAGCAAAGTCGCTGGGAGTTTCCGGCCGGCCCAGGAGACGGATGGTGCGCTCGTTCAGCTCCGTGTTTACCCGGCCCACCGGTGCCGCAAGGTTCTGGCTTTCGATGGATTGGACAACGTCGGCAACGCTGACCCCGGACGACTGCAACGCCTCGGGCCGGAGCTCCACCGTCAGTTCCCGGACGATGGCCCCGACAACACTCGCCTGAGCCACGCCCGGGACACCGCGCAACTCCCGGGTCACCGTCGGATCGGCGATCCGGCTCAGCACCGTGGCCGGAATCGAGTCCGAGGACAGCGTGAGCGAGACAATAGGCTCTTCGGCGGGATCAAACCGCTGGATGATGGGCTCTTCCATTTCAGGCGGCAGATCGCCCCGGATGCTCGAGATGGCATCCCGCACGTCCTGCGAAGCCTCCTGCACGTCCTTCTCGAAATCGAAGAACACGGTGAACAGGGCCAGTCCGTCGATCGAGGAACTGGTGGTCAGCTCGCCATCCAGTCCACTTATGGCGAAGATCGCCTCCTCGACCGGCTCCACGATCTCGCGCTCCACCACCTCGGGTGAGGCTCCCGGATAGGGGATGGTGACGCTCACCACCGGCTGTTGGATGTCGGGGAATTCGTCGGTCTGAAGGTTGATGAGTGCCGCGAGCCCGAAGACCACGATGGCCAGCATGACCGTGACGGTCACAATGGGACGCTGAATGGCGAAATCGGAAATGAACATGGTTACTTCTTCCTCACACTGCTTCCGCTCACCGTCTCTTGCTCCGCGGCACCCCCGACCTCGCTCTCCCCCTGGATCCGCACGACAGTGCCGTCGGCCAGCCCTTGTGAGGAACCCAACAGAACAGTGTCTCCCACGCCGAGGCCGCTCACCACTTCAACCATTTCGGCGGCGAGGTCGCGAATCCCCAGCTCGACCCTGGCCCGCCGGACCCGCGCTGACTGGAGTCGCAGGACCTCGTTGGAGCTACCCTTGGGGTCGAGCGCGAGCAGCGGGATCGCCGGAGCCCGTCGACGCTGGCTTTCGACTCGGCCCTCGGCAAAGAGTCCCGCGACCAGTCCCTGATCCCGGTTGGGGATGGTGACGTAGATCCGCACCTGCCGGGTTGCCGGATCGACCGCAGGGTTGATCCGGTCGATCCGACCTTGAAAGCGCCGGCGGCCAAAGCCCGATACGGTAAACTCGACCGGAGCGCCGACCCGAAGCGACTGCAGCTGATCGGCCGGCACGGTGGCTTCGAGTTGCATGCTGCTGGGATCGACCACGGTGTACAGGAGCGCGCCGGACTGGACTACGTCACCCCGGCTGATTCCCCGTTCGCTCACCACGCCGGCAAACGGCGCCCGTACGGTTGTTCTATCCAGCTGCTCTTTAGCCGAGACCAGGCGGGATCGCGCATCAGCCAGCGCCGCCTCCGCGGTCGCGACCTGGGTCCTAGACCGCTCCAGATCCCGCTCGGCAATGGCACCGGCCTGGTGCAGGCGGGTGTCGCGCTCCAGGTCACGCCGCGCATCCGCCAGAGCAACGTCGGCACTGCGCTCAGCCGCTCGAGCCGAGAGGTAGGCATCGTTTAATGCGATGTCGTCGAGCTTGGCCAGCACAGCGCCGGAGGGTACTCGCTGCCCTGCCTCTGCCCGAATCTCCCGTACCGGGCCATTGGTCTCGGCCCGCACTTGGGCCTCCCGCACCGCGGTGAGGGAGCCGGAGATGATCGGGCCCGTCGCGAGGGCCGTTTCCTGCACCACCGCAAAGTTCTCCCGGCCGAGCAGAACCGGTGGGGGAGCGCTCTCCTCAGCTTTGGCCTTCTCGTCGCCCCCACATCCCACCACAGCGGTGCATGTGGCCATGACCAAGGCAATCGTTGCGACCGTGCGATTTGCTACCATGTACACTCCTCGAGTGATTCCCATACGATTGCCCTGCCTCACTGGCTCCCGGCCCGAAGTCCGAAACGGGGTACGGTTGGCAGAGTGGGTACCGGCGTGGCGGCCGGCGCGGTCAGCACCACGACCGGCGCTCCGGCAGCGCCGGGAAGGGGGAGATCCTTCAGCAGCGCCTGTCTCACGCGAGCCACCTGGAGGTCTCTCGCAGCCTGTGCCCGGTTGGCCTGCGCTTCCTGAAGCTGAATCCGTGAATCGCTCAGCTCGGTCTGGGTGGAGACCCCCTCGCGGTAGCGGATCTCAGCAATCTGGTAGGCCCGCTGGGCCTGCCGCACCGTACCACTGCTCGCGGCCCAACGCGCTTCAGCTTCGTCCCCCGAGGCCAGGGTATTCCGGGTATCGAGGCGTGCCTGCTCTTCCATCTGGCGGAGCCGAAGCCGGGCCTGCTCCACCCCAGCTCGAGCGACCATCCGGTCTCCGCTGAGCCGGCCACCGGTGAACAGTGGGACCTGCATGGAGACCGAGACGATCCAGTCGGTGACAAAAGGCCCCTGGGGAACCACCTTGTCGGGGAAGTTGAGCCGGGCGTACTGAGACGACAGCACCACGGATGGCAGACTCTGGGCCCGGGCCACTGCGAACTGCCCCTCGGATACCTCAACGTTCTCCGCGGCCTGGCGCACCGGTGCCCGCTCGGTAACTGTCGTGTCGGGCTCGCGCTCCGCCACTGAGGAAACCGGAAGCGCTGGAAGCCCGCCGGTGCTGCTGGTGTCTCCCAGCGAAGTGGTGAGCACCAGGGGCTGGTCCAACGGGAGGTTCAATAGCTGAGCCAGCGTCAGGTAGGCTACCTCGCGAGACGTGCGACGCTGGATGACAACCGGCCGCTGGTTGTCGCGGGCCACCTCGGCTCGCAGGAGGTCGAACTCCGGCTGGGTGCCCACCTCGCGTGCCAGCCGCACGTCCTTCAGGGTGCGTTCCGCCTGCCCCAGGGAGGCTTCGGCGATCGAGACCAGCCGGTCGCTGAGTACGGCGTCGTAGTAAGCTGTGGTCACATCCAGGACCAGTTGCGCCTGCTGAGCGGTCAGCTCGGTCTCCGCGTTGCGGCGGTTGGCAGCGGCGATCCGGTTCTGCGCCAAGATCCTGCCACCGGCAAACAGGTTCTGCGATAGTGAGAGCCCAAAGCTCCACTGGTTCGGTCGGCCAAAGGGGAGGTCGGCAAAGGAGGCGAACGGGTCCAGCGCGCTGACGCACTCGACCGCGTCCTCTAGCGCTCCCAGCCGCGCGTCGGGCGGCGCCGTCGGGTCCGGAATGAAGGTGGGACAGGACGAGGGGGCAGGCGCTCCCGGAGTGGAGTCCCCGTCCTCCTCGGCCAGAGCCGCGAACTGGGTCTCCAGGGTGCGGACATAGCTCGCGTTCCCGCTCAGCTGGGGGAAGAATTCGCTCCGGGCGCGGCGCTGTTCACCTCGGGCGGCCTCAATCCCCGCTCGGGCCACGCCCACGGTCTCGCTCTCTTTTTCCGCCAGTTCGAGGGCCTGCTCCAGCGAGAGGTACCGGCCTTGGGGCGCCTGCGCCGGAAGCAAGCCCGGGATCGCGGCGGCCAGGCCCAACAGACAGGAAAACACCCCGACGGCTCGGCCGGGGATGCCTGACCAGATCTTGCGGTTCGGCAACAGCCACATTTCAGGCACTCACATTCCGCCGGCGCCCTACACCGATCGAGCGCAGGAACAGCTGCACGTACTCGTCGAGTGCCTGGTCCGGCTCGTTGCGGTACAGGTCGGGCATGACGTCGCGTCCCATCGCATCAGCGAAGAGGGCGCCCATCAGCATGGTGGAGGCAATGGCTTCATTGAACGGGGCCTTGGCCATGCCACTCTCCTTGAGACGTCGGAGATAGCGACCCAAGGACTTGGCGGCGAGCGCGGGCGGGCTGTTCTCCTGAGAAAAGATTCCGGGATATTCCGCGATCTCACCCATACAGGTCCGAATCAATGCTCGCCGCTCCCGCAGCTCGGTCAGGTGAGCGCTGGCCCATTCCCGAAGCTCACGCGCAGGATCCCGAGGGTTGTCGGGCAAGGTCTGGGAGACAGTGGAAGACCCGGCGCGGGCAATGGCCTCGCGGATCAGGGCGTCCTTGGAGCCGAAGTGGCGGAAGAGGGTGATCTCATTGACCCCGGCACCCTCGGCGATGCGCCGGGTGGTGGCCCCGCGGTAGCCGGCTTCGGCGTAAAGCTTGGCGGCGGCGTTGAGTAGCTGGTCGCGAACCGACATGCCGGCCAGTATAGTGCAAGAATCCGTTGTAAGCAAGTGGCTGCTTGCATTTGGGCCTTGCGTGGATTGCACCCCCTGGTTAGCATTTTTGCGTCGCTCTACCAAGGGCGACGCCGATAAAGGCAAACCCGTCGTGAGGCGGGGACGCAAAGCCAGGAGTCCCGTGCAATTTTTGGGATCGTCCGGTTGCCGAAGCGAAAGCACTTCCGCTCTCCTTCGGCCTATTCCATCCGGGATAGGCGTTTCCGTTTCCGACACCTGCTCGATCGAGATCGCAGTCGCCGCCCCGTGGCGCTGCGTTGACGATCGACCTCGACGCGCAGGGCACACTCACATTCCACGTCGGAGACATTCATGCGCCGCAGTCTCGTGGTTTCGCTCGCCCTGCTCGCGATCGTTCGGTCGCCCGCGGTGGCTCAGACCTGTCAGGGCCTGGCCTCGTTCTCGGCTGGCCAGATGCAGGTGGTCGGCAACGCCCAGTTCCCTGAGGGCGGCAACGTTTGGGGTGGCAGCTTCACCTATGGGATGCCGGCCGGCCTCTACGCCGGAGCTGACATCTCCACCACCTCGTTCGATGGTCTCGATGCCAGCTCGCTGGGCATCGGCGCCCACGCCGGCTACCAGATGAAGCTGGCCCGCACCAGCAAGCTGAGCCTGTGCCCCGTGGCCAGCCTGAAGCTCGGCATGGGCCCGGATATCGAGGCTGCCGACATTAACTCTTCGAGCACCGACCTGCACTTCGGGCTGGCGCTCGGCACCGACGTCGGCAACACTGCTCAGATGCGCATCATCCCGACCGCTGGCCTGGGCCTGCAGTACAGCAAGCTCAAGGTCGAGGACACCGCTCCGGGTGGCAGCACCATCGAGGGCTCCGAAACCTACGGACTGGCCCGTTTGGGCGTCGGCTTCGTGTTCAACCAGCAGATCTCGGTCCGGCCGACCATCGA
>CBFGTM010000090.1:0-8367 GCA_965652025.1 uncultured Gemmatimonadales bacterium | reverse complement strand
AATCCGCTCTTCCAGCTCTTCCGCCGCCAGCTCCACCTCCTCAGCATCCTTCCCCGTGCCTGCCAGGTTCGATTCATCCCGCTTCCCGGCTTTCTGATCAGCGGTCAGCTCGGTCCTGACCTGCCGTTTGTGCTCGGCCATAGATCCTCCTAAGGGTGACACGGGGTAGGGGCGATGTGCTGAAGCCCTGCGGATGTGACCCTGAGGCTAGGGAGCTTCCGTGAATCCAGCGTTAATTCGCCGCTAGAGAATTCGTCGAGCTAGGTGCTGGGGGGTCAGGTTGCGGGGCATCGGTGCCATCGATGCCAGCCGTGACACTTCGGGCACCAAACTGGGAGCGTCATTCTTCCTCGTCCTCCGAATAGACCAGAATTACTGGAGCGTACAGCATTGGCTCAATCGCCAAAGTACTTGTACCGCAACAATATACGCTGTGGGTCAAGACTCGCAGTGCGCCACGATTCTGAGTGAAATCATCGCGTTTTGCGAACCCTCAGCTGCACTACTCAACGCTTACATTTCCCGGTATGCCCCTCCAAGAAGCACTCCGGCTGGCGCTCCAGTCCATCTGGAGCAGCAAGCTGCGCTCGTTCTTCACTCTCCTCGGGATCATCGTCAGCGTGGCCTTCCTGGTCGTGGTGGTGGCTCTGATCCAAGGGATGAACGGGTACGTCCGCGAGAACATCACCGGTGCGCTGATCGGAACCAACGCGTTTCAGGTCCGGCGCACCCCCATCAGTGTAGGTCTCATGGATGACGACGAGGTCCGAGCCATCAACAAACGACCGCTGATCACGGTGAAGGATGCAGAAGTGGTACGTCGGGCCATCCCGGATGCCCGGGCGGTGTCACTCCAGTCCGGCTGGCCCACCCCGGTGAGCGAGGTCAGCTACCGGAGCCGTCGAGCCGAGAACGTGGTGGTGTTCGGGGTCACTCCGCCTTATCAGGTGGTGCAGGATTACCGGTTTGAATGGGGGAATCCCCTGGCGGATCCCGATGTCCGCGGCCGCAGGAATGTCGTGATACTGGGCTTCGACGTGGCCGACCGACTCTTCGATGACCCAGCCTGGGCGGTGGGCCGCAAGGTGCGAGTGGCGGGACGCGAACTGCTGGTGAAAGGCGTGATTGCCAAGAAGGGCCGAGTGTTGGGCCAGTCATTCGATACCTTCGTACTCCTGCCCTTTACCACCTTCGAGTCGATGTACGGGCGCCGGAAAACCACGGTCATCTCGGTCAAGATGGGTGAGGCGCAGGCGATCGATGGGGCCATGAGCCGAGCCGAGGAAGCCATGCGCCTGGCTCACCGGCTCCGCCCGGGAGAGCCCAACGACTTCACGGTGGACAAGGCGACGGCGCTGGTCGCATTCTGGCGCCGCCTCACCCAGGTGCTCTTCACCGCCATCCCGGCGGTGGTCGGCATCGGCATTGTGGTGGGAGGCATCGTGATCATGAATATCATGCTCATGGCCGTCAACGAGCGGGTCCACGAAATCGGGATCCGAAAGGCAGTGGGGGCGACTCGTCGGGATATTCGCCGCCAATTTCTGGTCGAGTCTGTCGTGTTAGCCTCGCTGGGCGGAAGCGGCGGGGTGCTGCTGGGCTGGGGAGCCGCGATCCTGGTGGCCAATATCAGCCCCCTGCCCGCGCAGGTGACGCTGTGGTCGGTAGTGACCGCGCTGCTGCTCGGAGCCGGTGCCGGGGTGCTGTTCGGGGTGTATCCGGCCGCCCGCGCGGCCCGCCTGGATCCCATCAACGCCCTGCGGGCAGAGTAGCGTGCGCCGGCTACGGCTGCCGAACCTGCTGGAGGGCGCCGGCATTGCGGTGGGGGCCATGCGAGCAAACAAGCTCCGCTCGGCACTCACCATCCTGGGAGTGGTGATCGGAGTGGCCACCGTGATGGCGGTGGCCTCGCTGGTGCAAGGGATTCGCGGGCAGCTCCTGAACGCGATCGAGGTAGCCGGTCCCCAGGTCTTCTACGTCCTGCGCTACTTCACCCAGACGCCGCTCGATCCCGATCGCTTACCCTATCATCTCCGCATCCGGCCCATCCTGAGCGCCGGGGATGCCCGTGCCCTGCGGGAGCTCCCCCAGCTCTCCTACGCCCAGCTCTGGCTGCAAATCTTTGCCCGGCTGGAACGCGCCGGAGTACGAACCCAGACCATGATCATGTATGGCGGTGATGAACGGTTCATGGAAATCCTGGGTGGTACGCTCCTGCGAGGGCGGCTTTTTTCTCGGGCTGAACTCACCGGGGGAAGTGTCATCGTATTGGAGGAGCAGGCCGCCGACCGGCTCTTTGGCCAACTCGATCCCCTGGGGCAGATCATCCGAGCCAACGGGCACGCGCTTCGGGTGATCGGGATCTACCAGAAGCCGGCCAACATCTTCGAGCCACCCGGACAAGAGAATGCGGGCGCAGTGCCCTACCAGACGGCCCGTCAGAGCTTCCATTACAACGAAAGCTACGACCTGTTCATCGCGGTGAAGGCCCGCCCGGGCGTGTCCATCCCGGCCGCCAAGGACGCGGTCACCTCGGCCCTTCGCCGAGTACGCAACCTTCCTCCCGGAAGGCCCAACACCTTTGACCTGGTCACCCAGGATCAGATCCTGGACCTCATCGGCAAGTTCACCGGGTACTTCTTCCTGGCCATGGTGGCGTTGTCCAGTGTGGCCCTCATGGTAGGAGGGATCGGGGTCATGGCCATCATGATGGTATCGGTCACCGACCGCACGCGGGAGATCGGTCTGCGCAAGGCGATCGGCGCGACGCGGGCCGAAATCCTGTTCCAATTTCTGGTCGAAGCCGCCACGCTCACCCTCCTGGGAGGGATGCTGGGCATATTCGTGGGACTGGGTGCGGGGGAGGCGCTGAAGTACCTCATGGGCATCGATGCGGCCGTGCCGCTCTGGAGCGCCGCACTGGCCTGTGCCGTGAGCGTGGCGATCGGATTGGTCTTCGGGCTCTATCCGGCCAATCGCGCCGCGCGACTGGATCCGGTGGAGGCACTGCGGCATGAGTAGGAAGAGAGGAGTAGTTCCGCCAGCGTGACACCGGTGGCGTAGCCTCGAATCATCGGGCGCCATACCAGGGGATTCTCCACCAATGCTGCAGCTCGATCGAGGTTCCGGTAGAATGCCCTGGCTGCCTGGTAGGTGATAAAGGTGTCTGCCAGGACCGACCGTCTCAGCCGCCGGTAGTAGGCCTGGTATCCGACCTTGCCTGCCAGATAGTCGTAAGCCGTTTCGCCGGCAATACGACCGCTCTCCAGCCCATGGTAGATGCCCTCTCCGGTGAGCGCATCGCCGAACCCGCCCGCGTCTCCCACCAGGTACACCGGAGCCTTGGGTACCGAGACTCGGTAGCCTCCGTAGGGAAAGCGATGGGCCTCCAACGTGGCCAGGGGATCGGTCTTTAACTGGAAGCCCTTGGCCGCTATGTAGGCGGTGAGCTGCGGTCGCAGGGTCTTGCTCTTGCCGAGGGTATACAGGCCGACGTTCCAGTGATCGTCTTTGGGGAACACCCAGCCATAGCCGCGATCAACCGCCCCGATGTCGAAGCTCGGCGGGATCTCGACCGGCAGCGTCGCCTGGTCGCGGCGGAGCGTCACCTCGACCGCTACCGCATAGCCTCTCGGACGGCCGATGGAGAAAACCCGGTTGACGATGCCGTATGCGCCGTCCGCGCCCACCAGCTGGCGTCCGACCAGAGTCTGCTTCGTGGTGTGGACTCGAAACCTGCCATCATACTCGATATCCACGACCCGGTCCTGGTCGAAGAACCGGAAACCCGGGGAATTCAGGTTCTGCGATACCAGATACTGGTCGAACTGGGACCGGACCACCGTCCGGAGGAGCGGTGCCGGCGGGTGACTGAAACGATTCCGGCTCCGCCGCCACACATTGACCTCGACCTCGGCAAACTCGCCTCGCACTACGGCCAGCGGATCCAGGCGCAGCGCATTCCACGATTTCATGGTGACCCCACCACCGCAGGGCTTCACCCGGGGAAACCGGTGGCGCTCCAACTGGCCGACCGATAGCCCCTGCCGCAGGGCAACCGCCGCCGCGTTGGACCCTCCCGGTCCCGCGCCGACCACTATGAGGTCGAAAGTAGTAGACATTAGACCTTTTCTAACCGCCGTAATGCTCGAACTGGAGCGGCGCACCATATTATGGAATCCTGGTGAAGCAGGTAGCGCAATCGCCAGGGTCAGAGGTGCTGGGATTTTAAAAGGGGCAGGAAGGAGCAAGGACGTGACGGAGCTCGCTGACCGGCTGCAGGCCGCGGTGGGCAGCGCCTACACTATCGAGCGCGAGTTGGGTGGCGGCGGAATGAGCCGGGTTTTCGCCGCGATCGAGACTGGGCTCGGTCGTCGGGTGGTCATCAAGGTGCTGCCCCCGGAGCTGGGGGCAGGCCTCAGCATCGATCGCTTTCGACGGGAGATTCAGCTCGCCGCGTCGCTGCAGCATCCCCATATCGTCCCCCTCCTCGCAGCGGGTGCAGCGGACGGACTCCTCTACTACACTATGCCGCTGATCGAGGGCGAGTCGCTGCGCACTAAGATCGCTCGGGCAGGCGAACTCCCGATTGGCGAGACGGTCCGAATCCTCCGCGACGTGGTGGATGCCCTTGCCTGCGCCCATGAGCGAGGAATTATTCACCGCGACATCAAGCCGGATAACGTGCTCGTCTCGCGACACCATGGGCTGGTCACCGATTTCGGTGTCGCCAAGGCTCTGAGTGAGGCCAGCGGCGCGTCCTCCTTCACCTCGACCGGTCTGGCGCTGGGCACCCCCGCCTACATGGCGCCGGAACAGGCAATGGCGGATCCCCACCTGGATCACCGGGTCGACATCTACGCTGTCGGCGCGCTGGCGTACGAGATGCTCAGTGGGAGCCCCCCCTTCACCGGCAGCTCGCCCCAAGCTGTGCTGGCAGCTCAGGTAACTCAGAGCCCGGAGCCGCTGAACAAGACCCGGGCAACGGTGCCTCAGGCTCTTGCCGCGCTGGTGATGCGCTGCCTCGAGAAACATCCCGCCGACCGCTGGCAGACCACCGACGAGCTTCTGCACCAACTGGAGGCGATGGCGACACCCAGCGGAGGAACCTCGCCTACGGCCGCCGTCCCGGCGGAGCCTGCCAGATCGATCAAACGGTCGGTTGGCCAGCACCCGATGCGGGTCTTGGGCGTGTTCGCGGCCAGCTCCGCAGTGGTGCTGGTGGCTGCCTGGTGGCTCATGATCCAGCTCGGCCTCCCCGGTTGGGTTTTTCCGGCGGCGCTCGTGTTGCTTGCGATTGGATTGCCCATCATCCTCACGACCGCGGTCATTCACTCCCAGGGCCGGGCTCATCGCTGGTTCACCTGGCCGAGGGCAATCTCCGGGGGGGTAGCCGCCTTCGCCGGCCTCGGAGTCCTTACGGCGGTCTACATGCTGATGCGGGCCCTCGGAATCGGGCCCATAGGGTCGCTGGTAGCCTCAGGGGTGCTGAAAGACCGCGAACGGATCATTGTAGCGGACTTCGAGAACCACACCGGTGACCGCTTGCTGGGGGGTGCCCTCACCCAGGCGTTTCGGGTGGACTTCGCGCAGTCTCCCGCGGTCGCAGCAGTACAGCCCGAATTTGTTCGTACGGTATTGGGCCGAATCGGGAAGCCGGACACGGTGCCGCTCGAGTTCCCCTTGGCACGCGAGGTAGCCATACGGGAAGGGATCAAGGCAGTGGTGGGGGGCGACATCAGATCGGCCGGGCCTCAGTTCGTCCTCTCGGCACGGCTGGTGGCGGCGGAAGATGGCGGCATTCTGGCCGCCTACCGGGAAACCGCGAAAGACACGGGTGAGGTGATCAGAGCCGTGGACCGCCTGTCGAAGCGCCTGCGCGAGCGAATCGGAGAGTCGCTTCGGACCATCCGGCGGAGCCCGCCCCTGGAGCAAGTCACCACCACATCGTTGGAGGCCCTGCGAAAGTATTCCCAGGGGGTACGGGTGGCAGACGAAGGCGATTTAACCAGGGGAGTCGCCCTGCTGGAAGAGGCCATCGCAATCGACTCCGGCTTCGCCATGGCGCACCGCAAGGTAGGCATCCTTTTGGGGAACTTCGACGAGCGGCGCAAACGAGAGATCGAGGCCCTGACCAAAGCGTTTGAATACCGCGATCGACTTACCGATCGCGAGCGCTACCTGGCGATGGGCAGCTACTACGCGTCGGCGACGGGGGAGCGAGACAAAGCTGTGGAGGCCTATCGGACGCTACTCGACCTCTACCCCGACGAGCCGATCGCCTTGAATAACCTCGCTGAGGAGTACCAGTGGAACCGCGACTACCCTGCCGCCGAGAAGCTCTATCGCCGGGCCATTGCGGTCGATTCGACCAGCCTCATCTACTACACCAATCTCACTGAGCCTCTTTTCGCTCAAGGCCTGGCCGACTCCGCCGCGGCGACTCTCAAGTTGGCAGAGCAGAAGTTCCCGGGGCATCCGGGGGGCGCCTGGTACAGGGCATGGCTGTTCTCGAGCCTCGGTCTTTACGACTCGGCTATCGCCCGTCTCCGTCCTCTTTCGGAGAGCCGCCAAATCGATCCGGGCCGGCGGAGTTCGGTTAGCTGGCAGCTCGCCAATATCGCGGCGGTCCGCGGCCGGCTCTCGGAGGGCGCTCGCCGGCTCCGGGAAGCGATGGCCCTGGATGAGGCTCGTGGGTCGTTGCCGAATTACCTCACCAACGCTGCGCAAATCGGCTGGCTCACCGCGTGGCTCCCGGGAGCCACCGATCAAGCAGTTCGAGAGGTCGAAGCCGCGCTGCGTCGGCATCCACTCGAGACCATCGCCCCGGCCGACCGGCCCTATCTCGACCTGGCACACTTCTATGTCGCTGCCCAAAAGCCGGGGCAGGCGAGAGCCCTCTTGGAGGAGTACGAGCGAGTCATTCCATTGGAGTTGCGCCGCAATGAAGAGCCGCATCGGCACTGGATCCGCGGGCTCATTGCGCTCGCCGACCGCCGACCCGAAGCCGCGATCACTGAATTCCGCGCCGCAGATGTAGGTAGTTGCCGGCTGTGCGCCTTGCCGGGACTGGCGCAGGGTTACGATCTGGCGGGGCGGCCGGACTCCGCGCTAGCGGTGTACCAGCGCTACGTGACCACGCCTTGGCTCTTTCGGATATTTCTCGACGCCGAGTGGCTGCCCCGAACCTACTTTCGCCTGGGCGAGCTGCATGAGATCCGCGGGGAGTCTCCGAAGGCAGCCGAGTATTATGGTCGCTTCGTGGATCTCTGGAAGGACGCCGACCCAGTCCTGCAGCCTCGGGTAGCGGAGGCGCGACGTCGCTTGGCTAGCCTTAGCGCGGAACGGTAGCCTCTTACTTACTCGTACCCTCCCGCCGTTTTCAGCGGCTCCTTGTAGTACCTGGCGAGTGCGAAAATCGCGCAGTAGCATTGCTTGAGGGGGTCCCATGCGCTACCAGGTACTCTGGTTATTCCTTTTGCTTCCTCTTCCCCTGGGCTCCGCTGCAGGCCAGGCTCCCGCCTTCCGTTCCCAAGCCGAGCTCGCGCGGGAAGCCGAGCTGGTTCGGGTGGCGTACCGGGATTCTGTTGTGCAATCCCAAACCGAACTTGCCCGGGAAGCTGACTCGGTTCGGGCAGCGTACCGGGATTCCGTTTTGCTATCCCAGGCCAAAGTGGCCCGGGAAGCCGATTCGATTCGAGCCGCCTACTGCGATTCCCTCTTGCGCTCCCATGCGCAACTCACTCGTGAGGCCGACTCGGTTCGGGCCGCGTACTACCGTGGCTCAGGCATCCCATAGCCGGGCCGGCCCTTGAAAAACGCCACTCAGGCGATAGGTTGGGCTTGGTCCAATTCCGATGCCATTCTTACCCGGTATCAGCACCGGGGTCGGTGAATGTCTCCATGACATTGTCTCTCAGGGAAGCGGGTTCCCGCACGGTTCTCGTCATCGACGATGAACCGATGGTGCGGGTGCTCGTTGGCCGCTTGCTGGAAGAGTGGGGATTCAAGGCCGTCGAGGCCGACAACGGCAAGACCGGACTCCAGCTGGCTCGCGAGCTCAATGGCGCTCTGTGCATGGTGATCACCGATCTGGTCATGCCGCACATGGATGGCTACGAGTTCGCCAAAGCCTTTTTGCAACTGTACCCCGGCGTCCCAATCCTGTTCATGACCGGCAAGTGCCCCTCCTCGCTGGCCGGTGACTTCTCGAGCCGGCGCGAGCAACTGCTCTTCAAGCCGTTCGATCCCGATACCTTCCTCGATGCGGTTGCCCGCCTCCTGGAAGCGCGGATCAACCAAAGGCCGGTTTCCGCCTAACATGGTGTTCCCCCTCATGGCCCGATCTGCCGCCCTCCGCGCCAGGTC
>CBFGTM010000089.1:0-8424 GCA_965652025.1 uncultured Gemmatimonadales bacterium | reverse complement strand
TTAACGCGCTCTAGACGCGGAGGCAGAGCGTAGCCACCGCTAGCGATCGTCGGTTAGCGAAGACACATTTACAGCATCCTCCCTCTATAGGCCTGACCGTGACCGACCTGACGGCCTCCGCGTTAGCCGACGCGCTCCGCGAGCGCTACACGCTCGAGCGTGAGCTCGGGAGCGGGGGGATGGCTACGGTCTATCTGGCGGAAGATCCCAAGCACCGGCGCAAGGTGGCGATCAAGGTTCTTCGCCCCGAGCTCGCGGCCGTCATCGGCGCCGAGCGGTTCGTCCGCGAGATCCAGACGATCGCCGCGCTCCAGCATCCCCACATCCTGGGCCTGATCGACTCGGGTGAGGTGAACGGCACCGCCTACTACGTGATGCCGTTCGTCGAGGGCGAATCGTTGCGGGACCGTCTCACCCGGGAGAAGCAGCTCCCGATTCCCGACGCCGTCCGCATCGCGACCGAAGTGTCGAGCGCGCTCGACTACGCCCACCGGCGCGGAGTCATCCACCGCGACATCAAGCCCGAGAACATTCTGCTCCACGAGGGCCAGGCGCTGGTCGCGGACTTCGGCATCGCGCTGGCCGTGAGCTCGGCCGGCGGCACCCGAATGACCGAGACCGGCATGAGCCTCGGCACGCCGCACTACATGTCACCTGAGCAGGCGATGGGGGAGCGGGAGATCACCGGCCGCTCCGATGTGTACGCGCTGGGGTGCGTGATCTACGAGATGCTCACGGGTGAGCCGCCCTTCACCGGCGCCACCGCCCAGGCGATCGTAGCCCGCGTGCTCACCGAAGAGCCGAGACCCCTGGCCCTGCAGCGGAAGACGGTGCCGCCGGCGATCGAGGCGGCGGTGATGGTCGCGCTGCAGAAGCTGCCTGCGGATCGGTTCGGGACGGCGGCGGGATTCGCGGCGGCCCTGGCGGGGGGCCCAAGCCCGACGGTGCGCACCCGGTCCGTCCCCGCCGCGCGGTCGCGCCCGCTCCCGTGGCCGCGCATCAGCCTCGGGCTGGGCGTGATATCGGTGGCGCTGCTGGCACTGGCGCTCTGGGCAGTCCGGCGGGAAGGCCCGAGCGCGCCCGCGGTGTACGATGCGGCCCTGCCCGACAGCGCGGCCATGAGCTTCGGCGTCACGTCGTCCAACGCTTACGGCAAGCCGCTTCGGAGCCTCTCGATCTCTCCGGCCGGCGACTTCGCCGTCTACGCCGCCCGCGAGGGCGATTCGACCGAGCTGTGGTACCGGAGCCTCAGGAACAGCGACGCGCGCCGGCTGCCCGGGACTCGGGGCGGCACCACGCCGCGGATCTCCCCCGATGGCAACCGCGTCGCCTTTCTGCGGTCCGACCGGGTCATGCTGCTGTCGCTCTCGGGCGGCGAGCCCCGGCTCGTGCTGGACGGGAGGAGCACCGACGGGCTGGGATGGATGTCTAATACGCAGATCAGCGCCGGCACCAACGACGGCAACCGGTTCAACTGGATCGACGCGGGAGGCGGGACGCCCCGCGCCAAGACCATCCCTCGCTGCACCTCTGGACGGTGGGTGCCCGAGCTGCGTCAGCTCCTCTGCTCCTACAATTGGACCGCGATTCTCCTGGACCCCGAGTCCGGTGCGATCGGAAACATTCGTGTCGCGCGGCCGGACGGCACCGCGGGGGAGCTGCTGGCAGGAACGGCGTTCTTTCTGCTCGACCGTCACCACCTCGTGTACATCACCGGAAACGGGACGATGGTCGGCGCGAGGTATGACCCCGAGCGGCGCCTGGCCTTCCGGCCGGTGAGCCTGCTCGGCGGGATACGCCGTGAGGCCCTGGGCGAGGCTCAGTTCGACATCGCGGCCAACGGCACGCTGGTCTACGCGCCGGGTTCCGATGCGACGATCGGCCGGCTGGTGACGCTTCATGCGGGAGGAGCTATCCAGCCCCTGCCGATGGAAAGCGCCGTCTTTCAGCGCTTCGACCTGAGCCACGATCGGCGCTGGATGGCGGCCTCGGTACAAGGGACCGAGTCAAACGAGCTCCGGATCTACGACCTGCAGAATGGCCAGCACTTCACTTGGCTCAGGGCTGGATGGATTCGCCACCCGCTCTGGAGTGCCGGCGGAGAGCAGCTCCTGTTCTCCGTGCGTGATTCGACCAGCTGGACCATCCTCCGAGGCGCCCCGAACTCCGGGGGTCAGCCGGACACGCTGGCCACCACACAGTATGACGATCTCTACAGTCTCGATCGCTACAGTCTCGATCCGACCGACTATGACGACGACCACCTCGCGCTGGCGCAGGCCTGGGGCGGATCGATCGTCACGCGGTTCGATCCCAGCGCCCCACACCCCAGCTTCGACACGGTGCTCACCGGGGCCCGGTTCTCCTCCCTGTCGCCGAATCGAAAGCTGATCCTGTATCAGACGCTGGAGGGAAACCAGGTTCTTGTGACCGGGTTTCCCGTGCCGGGGCGCCGGTGGCAGCTCGCGTCCGAGGGAGTCGAGCCGCTCTGGCTGTCGGGGACGGACGTGCTGTACCGGGTGGGCAACGCGTGGTACCTGGTGCGGATCAATCCGGAGACCGGCGAGCCGCGTGGCACGCCGACGCTCTGGGGCCGCGACCCCCGATTCTCTGATACATCGGGCTGGTCCAACCGGCCGTCCCGCGACGGCGGGATCCTCTATGTCCAGGGCCCGGCGGAAAACCAGAGAGGCTATCTCCGCGTCATCCCAGACTGGGTCAGACAGGCGCGGGAGTCCATCGACGGCGCCGGGCGCGATTGAAGGCCCATGAGGCTCACTATTCCAGCCGTCCTCCTGCTCACCCTGGCTGCTCTGGCAGAACGCCGTGGGGCAGGCCGCACCTGACGAGATCCCTGGTCAGTTGTGGGCTCACTCCGACGCAGGCGCTCGCGGCGGGCACACGCAACCAGGCCCGGTGGCTGGGGGCGGATAGTCTCGGCACCATTGAGCGGGGCAAGGTAGCCGACCTCATGCTGCTCCGGGGTGATCCGCTGGCCGATATCCGTCAGACTCGCCGGATCGAGTTGGTCATCACACGCGGTCAGGTCCACACTCCGAGTGCACTCATCGTAAATGCCCGCCAGTGAGGCCCGCGTCCTCCTCCCTTCGTCCTAGAGCGCGGGAAGGTTTGTGTGGGCGCCGGCTAGAAAGCGGGATCAGGTCTCATATCCGTGACCCGGATGGGGCACGGCTGCCGTAGATCTCGATTGCGCCTCGCTGCAGCCCTAACCGCGCACTTCGAGTTGGCCCGTGTCCACCTCTAGTGCCCGGAAGGCAAGATCATTGCCATTGCGAAGCGGAACAGTGTGGCTACCGATGATCCGATCGCAATGCAGGGCCTCGAGTTGTGCGGCTGGTGCCAGAGCAGAACTCAAGGGCTTCCCAGATAGCAGAAATCACTGAGGGGGGAAGGTGGGCCAGCCCGGCCTCGAAGGCGAGCATCTGAAGCCGATCAGATAGGGACCAGCCGGCGTAAGGGTCGGCGTCGGTCACACCAGAGAAGCTGACCAAGGAGCGTCAAACGATCATCAACCATTCGTTTCTTAGCTCGCACGCCGTTGCCACTGGTTGGTTCCGAAGCCGGGTGCTAGTCTAGTGGAGTCCCTCTCGGACTTTCCACACTGACTGACGCTATCGATCGCCTAAGCGCCGCCTTGGCTGATCGCTACCACGTGGAGCGCGCGCTTGGGCGTGGCGGCATGGCCACGGTCTACCTCGCCGAGGACCACAAGCATCACCGGCACGTCGCGCTCAAGGTCCTTCACCCCGAGTTGGCTCACACGCTCGGGCCCGAGCGTTTCCTGCGAGAGATCCGGCTCACCGCCCGACTCGATCATCCGCACATCCTGCCGGTCCACGACTCCGGCCAGGCTGGGGGACTCCTCTGGTACACCATGCCTTATGTGGAGGGCGAGTCGCTCCGAGATCGCCTCCGCCGCGAAGTGCAGCTCCCCGTGGAGGAGGCGCTGCGGATCACCCGTGAGGTCGCAAACGCGCTGGATTACGCCCATCGGCATGGGATCGTGCACCGGGACATCAAGCCGGAGAACGTGATGCTGGGCGAGGGGCACGCCCGAGTGGCGGATTTCGGCGTGGCACTTGCCCTGGAATCCGCGGGTGGGGCCGATCTCACCGAGACCGGGCTCGCAGTCGGCACGCCCGCCTACATGAGCCCTGAGCAGGCCAGCGGCGGGCGGGCCGATGCCCGCTCAGATGTCTACGCCCTCGGCTGCGTCCTGTACGAGATGTTGGCCGGCGAGCCGCCCTATACCGGGCCCACCCCGCAAGCCGTGGCCGCCAAACGGTTGACCGACCCGGTACCCTCGATCCGACGCGTGCGCGAGGAGGTTCCCGAATCTCTAGATCGAGCGATTCGGATCGCACTGGCAAAGACACCGGCTGACCGGTTCGCGACAGCAGGTCAGTTCGGGAGCGCCTTAGCCGTCTCGAATACGAGGGAAAGGGATGGCTCCTCGCCTGGCGTACCCAGGACAGAGCGGCGTATCGCTCGCCGTTGGCCTGTCGCTGTCTTGGGTGTTGGCGCGCTGATCGCGCTAGGACTCACCCTGTTCGGTCGTTTACGGACGCCACTGCTCGTGGCCGATGAGCGCACGGTGATGATTCTGCCCTTCCGGGTCGCCGGAGCGGATCCGGACCTCAGCTACCTGAGGGAGGGGATGGTTGATCTTTTGGCGGCGAAGCTCACCGGAGATGGCGGGCCGCGCTCAGTGGATCCGCGTAGTGTCATCAGCGCTTGGCGGCGAGCGGGCGGATCGGCGCAAGATGACTTGCCTGGGGAGAAGGCACTTGGGGTCGCTCGGCACCTGGGCGCGGGGCGCCTCATCGAGGGTTCGGTGGTGGGCGCGCAGGCGCGACTGGTCTTGACCGCTTCCTTTGTGCGGGTGTCCGGGGGGCGTGCACCATCAGTCACCATGGAGGGGCCGCTGGACAGCCTGTCGGCCCTGGTGGACCGGCTCACCGCAGGCCTGCTCGCGGGTGAAGCGGGGGAAACCGAGAATCTGGTGAACCTGACTACGACCTCGCTCCCCGCACTCAGGGCATACCTCGAAGGGCGGGCGGCCTACCGAAATGGTCGATATGACGAGGCGGTCCACCAGTTCGGACGCGCCCTTGGATTCGACTCCACGTTCGCTCTGGCGGGCCTCGGCCTACGATCGGCGGCAGTCTGGACCCAGGCCGCACGCGAGGCTGATCGCGGATTAGCACTGGCGTGGGCGGCACGAGACCGGCTCAGTAAACGAGACGGGCTATTCCTCGTTGCCGCGGCCGGGCCCCGCTATCCCGCACCCTCACCTTTGGTCGAACAGCTTACCGCATGGGAGCGGGTGGTAGAGATGAGCCCCGACCAGCCGGAATCGCAGTATGAGCTCGCCGATCTTTTGTTTCACGAAGGACGCGTGTTTGATGCGGAGGATTCGTGGAACCGTGCGGCCCGTGGATTCGCCCGGGCACTCGCGCTCGATTCTACATTCTCAGGGCCTTTGCAGCACCTGATCGAGCTCGCAGCTATAACTCATGACACGACCCGCCTGCGCGGCTTGAGTGGCCTGTACCTCTCGAGGCATTCTCGGTCTGATGACGCTGATTACGTGCGCTGGCGACTGGCCACAGGAATCGGGGATACCGCTGGGCAGGCAGTCATTCGGGCTCGCTTGGACCAACAGCCCATACAACACCTCTCGGACATCGTTCAGAACGCGCTATTTGATGGAATCGCTCTTGAAGACGCCAACCGGGCCATGGGCCTCATCGTCAGTAAGAGTCAGACAAGCACTCAACAAGGAATCGCTTTGCTTAGGACTCGGGTATTCGACCTGAACCGAGGGCGACCCGAGGCCGTCTCCAGAGCCGCCGCGCTGGGGAGTTACTGGCCGGCAAATGTCCCCCATCTCTCCCTTTATTTCCGTGTGCTCGATGCGCTTTACTGGAGCGGTGACACCGCTGCAGCGTCTGTCGCGGTAAATAAGTTGACCGCCTCTGCCGAGGCACCGCCGGCGCGACCGGGGGCTGACCGTGCCTCTCAGCTGTTGGACCTTTGTGTTACTGAGCTATGGAAGATGAAACGTGGTGACACGCGCACAACCGAGCGTGCCATCTTACGGCTTCGTGAGGGAACCAGTATGGCCGAGCTGGCGTACTTGGGCCAACTCTGCGCTGGGCTCTTGGATGCCATGCGATCTGCGCGGGAAAATCGAGGCGAAGCGGCCGAAAAGCTCGCGCATCTCGACTCACTCGCCCGCGCCCGCGTAGATGGATTACCGCCAGCCCAAACGCTCACCCAAGCCGCCAATCTCGAGCTCGCGCACCTGCAGGAGTCACGAGGCAATCTCACCGGCGCGCTTCGGGCTCTCCGGCGACGAGAGTACTTCAAATGGGATCTCACCTTCTACTCTACGGCTCTTCGCGAGGAGGGACGCATCTCAGCACTCGCAGGCGATCGGGCCGGCGCAGTCCGTGCCTACCAGCGTTACCTCGCCTTGCGCTCCGACCCTGAACCCTCGCAGAAGCCGGAGGTTGAGCGGGTCCGCGCCGAACTGGCGAGACTCGTGGGCGAGAAGCCCGAGCCTTGACTTGACGGATTATCACTTCTCCGGCGATCTGGGATAGGGGCAACGTGCAAAGTCAATCGTGATTGCGCCGTAGCGACAGCCACTGGCTGTTTGTGCGAACATTTGTGCCAACATTATTCGAACATCCTGCACATTTTTGGCTTTCTGCACGTGCGACCTGCACACTTTTCTCTCTGAAATCGTGCAGGCTGGCACACTTCGGGCCGGGGTAAGGCTTAGGCATCGACAAGCCGAACGCCCTGAGTAGGGAGCTGGGCGCGAATGCTCTGGCACTACGCCTGGCACTATGGAACCAGCAAAATGCTGGCGCAGGGCGGGGAAGGTGGGCTGTACGGACAAGTACTTAGCTAGGTCTAGGCGTACACCACAGTCCTCATAATGCCGGGGTCGCGGGTTCGAGTCCCGCCCCTGCTATTTGTTTCTCTTGCAACCCCCCCCCATCGGCAGCTTCCCCGACATCACCCGCCCCAGGTTATCACACGCCGCGCGACGCCCCCCGGCACTGGTCCAGGAAGGGACCCGTGAAGCTCATGGGAGCCGATATCCCAGTTTGGCCAGATAGAAGAGCTGGCGGCGCGCCTTCGGGTTGCGGACGGCTCCGGTGTCGTGCAGCCTCCTGAGTACGGCGAGGCCCACATCACCCATGATGTAGAGTGAGGTCAGCGCATGACCGGATGCATCGGGAAAATCTTGCGAATCCTTCGTCGCGATACGCTCCAGAAACGCCGACGCTTCCTGAGTTTCTATGAGCGTGCCCATGGATCCGACCACCGCCATCTTCACCAACGGATCGTCCGAACGTCCGTAGATCCGCTCGAGCCGAACGAAAGTCCCAGGGATGGGATAGACACCCCGCTTCGAGCCCGGAGTCGTCAGCTTATATACACACTCTCCGCGAAGCCACTGAGGTGAGCCTGTGAGGGCAAATTGCTCCAACTTTTTCAGGAAATACTCCACGTGTTCAGGAGGATATTCGCGGTTATAAAGGAGTACGTGGGTGATTTCGAGATCAGCACCGGTCTCATCGTTTAACGATGCCCGCTCTCTCACGAATGCTGCGAACAACTCGGCCGGCGGACGCCTAACGTGATACCGCGTCTGTCCTGCCGCAGGGGAGCCGACGAGTACGGTACCCAGCAACTGCAGGACGAAGGGAGCTGCATTCATGCACGAGGCCATTGATCCCGTCAGTGCTTTAGATACCCTAGGCGATCCAGCGCCGCCAAGCGGTATCGTGCCTCTGGGTGCTGAACCGCGCCCGTCTCGTGAAGCCGCTTTAGGACGGCAGCCCCCTCTTCGCCTATCCTGAGGAGTGATTCTATGGCCGCGTCCGGTTCGGTGACGTATCGCAGGGGGTCCCGCGCCGCGACACCCTCTAAGAACGCGGCGGCCCTGCTTTGAGCCGATAGGTCACCCATAGCGTTGATGACCATCATTCGCACCAAAGGGTCCTGTGAGCGCTGGTATATCCGGATCAGACGAGAATACGTTTGCGACACTGGGTGAGCCACGCGATTGGAGCCCGGTAGAGCGAGGAGCTGGACGGACTCGGCTCGCAGTCGCTGGGGCTGTCCGGTGAGCGCGAGGTGTTCAAGGCCAGCCTGCAGTGACTCTATGTCGGCGTCAGCATAGTCACCGGGATGGCCAAGGCTGACGATCAGGTCGTGAAAGGCGCTGCTGCCGGACCTGGGGATCTGGTACTCACGCACATAGGCTGTGAGCAGCTCAGATGCCGTGCGGCTGCGTGGTCATGCATCTGTGCCGCTGCAGGCGTCCCAATGATTATGGTACCGAGCAAGTGTAGGGCGAGGGGCGCTGTGTTGACGCGCGAG
>CBFGTM010000088.1:0-8435 GCA_965652025.1 uncultured Gemmatimonadales bacterium | reverse complement strand
GGTGCGGCTCTCCGACTTCAAGGGGAAGACCGTAGTCCTGGCCTTCTTCTTCAAGGCTCGAACCAGCGGCTGAACGGTCCAGATGAACGCGTACCGTGATCAGTACGCGACGCTCTTCAAGAACGGCCGTGGTGTGGTACTGATCGCCATCAGCGCGGACCCCGACACCGCCCTCGCTTCCTGGGCCCGCGACTCGGAGTTTCCCTTCCTCTTCGCCAGCGATACCGGGACGGCGGTCGCCAAACGCTATGGCGCTCTGGCCAGCAACCCGGGAATGACCAACCGCAACCTGTTCGTGGTGGGTCCGGATGGGAGGGTCGCATATCGAGCAGTCCCCTTCCGGGAGGTTGATGCGACCGCCTACAAGGAGCTGTGTGCGGCGATTGAGAAGGAAGGCGGTAATCGGGTAGGCGGGTAGGCGTGTAAGCGGGTAAGTGAGTAGGCGGTCAGGCGGACAAGGATGTCATTCTGAGCGCAGCGAAGAATCTCTTGATCTCTCACCGCATGGTATAGAACGCCCCCAGAATCGCGCCGTAGATCAGGTGCGCGACCACGACCGAGATCGGAGTCTGATACCCATAGTTGAGCGCAAGGAACCCGGGAGGCTCGAGCTGGCGCGTCACGGTGGGACCGCTATGCTCGCTGGCCATGCGGGGATGAAAGCTCGGCAACAGCCCTACCACCACGGTCAGCACGAAAATCGCCTGCACCAATCCGATCGCCGCGCCGGCCCACCAGGTGGCCCGGCCCCAGGAGTGAAAGGCCGCGACGTAGGCCAACGAGAAGATCCATCCATTCATCAGATGGAACACGAAGCCGATCAGCTTGGCCCGTTCCCGGTTCGGCGTAAAAATCGAGCCCAGCATGTAGGGAAGGTTCATGCGGGTGAGGTGGAGCCCCTGGCTCCCGGCCATCACCGAGGTGAGCGCGAGCGTCGCCACGAAGCTCCAGAGCAACCAGCTGTTCCAGTTCATACCCGGGTCTTCTCGGCCTCGGAGGCTTCTTGCCGGTGCGGCACCTGGCGCGGGATCGGAGCCTCGCCCTCGAGCCGGCGCGCGATGGACAGCGCGGCGTTGATCAGACCAACATGGGTGAACGCCTGGGGAAAGTTGCCCAGCGCGGCACCGGTGCCCGGATCGATCTCCTCGGCGAAGAGTCCCACGTCGTTGGCGTAGTGGCAGAGCCGCTCGAAGAGCTGCAGGGCCTCCTCGGCGGTGCCGCCGCCGAGTGCCAGATACTCCGCCGCCCAGAAGCTGCAGATGCCGAACGCACCCTCCCCCGGCGAGACTGGGTCACCTTCCCTCTCGGGCTCTCGTTTCCTCGGGTAGCGATATAGCAGTCCATCTCCGGCGCCGAGCTGCTGTCGAATCCGGCGATAGGTTGCCCGCATCCGATCGGACCGGGCGGGCTCGAAGCCGTACCAGGCCAGGAGCAGCAGCGTGGCATCGAGCCGGTCGCTATCCAGCTCGGCGACGTAGCATTCCAGCGACGGATTCCAGGCGCGCGCTTCGATTTCCCGGCGGATGAGCTCGCGGTTCTTTTCGAAGATTGCGGTCGGCGCCCAGCGGATGTGGTCTTTCTCGTGAAGACGCAGCAAGCCGTCGAGTGCCACCCAGCACAGCACACGGGAATGGGTGTGATGGGCCCGGCCCGTGCGCGGCTCCCAGATGCCCTCGTCCGGCTGTTCCCAGTTGCGGCAAACGTATTCCCCCCAGGCGCGGAGCACGCCCTCCGTCTCCCGGTCGAGGGCGCCACCCGCCTGGACAAAGTGGATCACGGCATCGATCACCTCGCCGTACACGTCGAGCTGCCGCTGATCGGCCGCCAGGTTGCCGATCCGGACTGGGCTCGATTCCTGATAACCCGGCAGCCGATCCAGCACTCGTTCCTGGGGCGGCGTGTTGCCGTGCACGTCGTAGAGCACCCGCAGCTCGGGCCGGGTCAACCGGGTGGCGTGCAAGAGCCAGTTGACGAAGGCATGCGCCTCCTCCATGTAGCCCAGTCCGGTGAGCGCCCGGACCGTGAGCGAGGCGTCGCGCAGCCAGCAGAAGCGGTAGTCCCAGTTGAGCGGGCCTCCGACCCGCTCGGGCAGCGAGGTGGTCGGCGCGGCGACCACCGCACCCGACGGAGCGTACACCATGAGCTTGAGCGCCAACGCGCTCCGGATGACCGCCTCCCGGCCGGGACCGTCGTACCGGGCGGATGCAGCCCAGGTCTTCCACCACTGCACCGTGCGATCAAGCGCGGCGCGGGACCACTCGCCCAGGGGCGGCAGTACTGCCGGACCCTCGGCCGCCAGGGTGAGCGATGCGTGCGCCGAGGCTCCGGATGCGAGGCGGGCGCGTCCCCCTACCCTGCCATCGCCGCCGATCTCGAGCGGAAGGTCGGTGCGCAGTGCGAGCAGGCCCGCGGCGGTCTCGGCTCGAAGTCCCAGCTGTCCGGCCCGGCGGACGCTGGCTACCCGGAGCCCATATCCGGGTCGCGGCTCGAACGACCACTCGATCTCCACCTCGCCCCGCTCGCACTCGATCAGGCGCAGGATCTCCCGCTCCGGCAGCAGGAGGCGCCGCTTCTCCGGCTCGGACGCCACCGGCATGAGATCGGTGAGCACGATCGAGCCGGTGCCGGTCTCAAATCGGGTCTGCAGAACATTGGTGTCGGTGATGTATTGGCGCGTGATCCGAGCCGGTTCTACCGGCGCGATACGCCAGCGTCCGGCGTTCGGACCCAGGATGGCACCGAACAACGACGGGCTGTCGAACCGGGGCCAGCACAGCCAATCGATGGAGCCATCGCGCCCCACCAGCGCGGCCGATTTGCCGTCGCCGATGGCCGCGTAGTCACCTATTGCATTCGGGTTGGGGGTCACGCCCTGGCGCCGGCCGGTCCCAGCCGAGCGGCGGCCGCCCGATCCACCATCCAGGTGAGCCGCCCCTGAAGGGGGCGGATGGCCTGGGCCGGAAGTAGATCCGAGTCGACCGGTCTCTCGAACACCTGGGCCAGACGGAAGGATTTGGCCGCACCGGACACGATGAAGGTGACGTTCCTGGCCAGGTTCAGCACCGCCGGGGTGAGCGTGACCCGCCACATGTCGCCCGCAGGGCTGGGAACTGCCAGGACCCAGCGTTCGGTCTCGTGGACAGCGGGTTGGCCGGGAAACAGGGAAGCAGTGTGGCCGTCCTCGCCTAGGCCGAGGAGTACGAGGTCGAGAGAACCCTCGCTTCGCTCGGGATGACCCCGTAGCAATGAGCGAAGCGCGCGCTCGTAATCGACCGCGGCCTGTTCGGGGTCGTCCTCCCCCCTGATCCGATGAATCTGATTTCCGGGAATCGGCACCCGGTCCAGCAGCGTCTCCTTCGCCATGCGGTAGTTGCTCTCGGGATCGTCCGGCGGAACGCAGCGCTCGTCGCCCCAGACGACGTGAGTGCGCTGCCAGTCGAGCTCGAGCCGCAAGTCACCGGTCGCGAGTCGCGAGTAGGCAGCTCGAGGAGTCGATCCGCCGGCAAGAGCCAGGATGAAGCGTCCGCTAGACGAAATGGCGTCAGCAGCGCAGGCGACGACGTGCCGGGCGACCGCATCGGCCAGCGCTTCCGGCGTGGGATAACTCTGAATCATGGGCGAGTACGATGCTCGACCCCCGACGGCCCGGCAACGATCACGTCGGTGGCAAGGCCCAGGAAGAGCCCATGGGCGACCACGCCGGCGCGGGCCTGGATCTCGGCCCCCAGTTCCTCGGGCCGTTCGATCGGCCCGGTGGTACAGTCGAGGATGAAGTTTCCTTGATCGGTTCGGATCGGAGAGCTGCCCGGCGCCATGCGAAACGAGATCCGGGCCTGGGGCATGAGAAGCTTGAGGTACTCTGCCTGGTAGCGCGATCCGAAGGGCACGACTTCGATCGGCAGGGGGCTGTGAGTGCCCAGCACCGGCGAGAGCTTGCTGTGATCGGCCACGATCACCACTCGGCGACTGGTCTGGGCGACGATCTTCTCCCGAAGGAGGGCACCGCCGCGACCCTTGATGAGGTTCAGGGCAGGATCGATCTCGTCGGCACCGTCGATGGTGATGTCGGCCGGAGTCGCGCGTGACTCCTCCAGCAGCGGAATCCCCAGCCGGACGGCCTCGGCGGCGATGGCCAGCGAGGTCGCCACTCCCTCTATGTCCTCCAGCGTGCCGGCGCGGAGCAGCGCGCCGATGCGCCGGATGGCGTAGGTCGCGGTCTCCCCGGTGCCGAGTCCAATGGTCATGCCGGACTCGACCAGCTCGACCGCCCGCTCGGCCGCCTGCTGCTTGTACTGTGAGAGATCCTTCGCTTCGCTCAGGATGACCGCCTTGCGGTCACCTGCTCTCTCGCCGCTTTGACGATGTGCTCGGGCTCGAAGCCGAAGTGCTCGGCCACGACCTTCATCGGCGCCGAGAGCCCAAAGCTGCGCATCCCCAGAATCGTTCCCCTGCTTCCGGTGAACTTCTCCCAACCGAAGGTCGAGGCGGCTTCGACCGAGACCCGGGCCTCGACCTCAGGCGGCAATACAGTGTCGCGATATTCCTGCGATTGCTCCTCGAAGATCTCCCAGGACGGCAAGCTCACGACCCGGGCGAAAATTCCTTCAGCGTGGAGTCGCTCGCGGGCGGCGAGACACAGGGCCACCTCGCTTCCGGTGGCGAGCAGCAGCACGTCGGGCTTCCCCGACGGGGCATCTGCCAGGACGTAGCCGCCGCGGGCGACGCCACTGGCCGGCGCAGTCTCGTTGCGATCGAAGACCGGAAGCGCCTGCCGGGAGAGCACCAGACAGACCGGCCGGTCCTTGATCCCCATGATCACCCGCCAGGCCTCGACCACCTCGTTCGCGTCGGCCGGACGGAGCACGATCATCCCCGGCATCGCGCGGAGCGAGGCCAGGTGTTCAATCGGCTGATGGGTGGGGCCGTCCTCGCCCAGGTTGATCGAGTCGTGAGTCCAGATGTAGATCGCCGGCACTTCCATCAATGCAGCGATCCGGAGTGCGCCCCGGCAGTAGTCGCTGAACACCAGGAAGCTGGATCCGTAAGGCCGGAGACACGACAGCGCCATACCGTTGGTGAAGGCCACCATGGCATGCTCCCGGACACCGTAATGAAAGTTGCGCCCGGCGTAGGTTCCGCCGTGCGGCGGTGGCTGGAACTCGCCCGCCTCATCGAAGGTGAGCAGCGTCTTGGTCGAGGGCCACAGGTCGGCCGAGCCGCCGAGCAGCCAGGGAACCCTCGAGGCAATGGCGTTGAGCACCTGGGCCGACGAGTCCCGGCTGGCGATGCCCTTGGGGTCGGGAGGAAAGACCGGTAGGTCCCGGTCCCAGCCCGGCGGCGGCGTGCGGTCCCGAAGACAGCCGACCTCAACGCCTGCCTCGGGAAAATTCTTTCGATAGGTCGCAACCAGCTGGTTCCACCGCGCGCGCTGCGCCGCACCGCGTTGGCCCAGCTGGGCCTGGAAGTGCTCGCGAACTCCGTCCGGAACCAGAAACCGGGCGTCAGGATCCCAGCCGTAGAACTCCTTGGCCAGGCGGGCCTCGTCCTCGCCCAGCGGTTCGCCGTGGGCCTCCTTGGTGTCCTGCCGGTGGGGGGCGCCGTAGCCGATGTGGCTGTCGAGGATGATCAGCGTCGGCCGTTCGCGGGTGGCGAGGAAGGTGTCGAACGCGCGGACCAGCATGTCGAGGTCATTGGCGTCGCCCACCCGGGTCACGTTCCAGCCGTAGCCCAGGAACCGGGTGGCGATGTCCTCGGTGAAGGTGATGTCGGTCGGCCCTTCGATAGTGATCCGGTTGTTGTCGTAGATCCAGCAGAGGTTGGAGAGCCGGAGGTGCCCCGCCAGGGAGGCGGCCTCCGAGCCGACGCCCTCCATCATGTCGCCGTCGCCGCAGAAGACCCACACGTTGTAGTCGAACAGGTCGAAGCCGCGCCGGTTGTAGGTGGCGCCGAGCCAGCGGCCGGCCGCGGCCATGCCGACGCTCATGGCCACTCCCTGTCCCAGGGGACCGGTGGTCGCCTCCACGCCCGAGGTCCAGCCGTACTCGGGATGGCCGGGACAGCGGCTGCCTGCCTGCCGGAAGTTCCGGATGTCGTCCAGGGTAACCGCCAGCCGGCCCTCCCCCACTTCCTCGTACGACTCATTGACTGCTTTCACTCCGGTGAGATGGAGCAGGCTGTACAGCAGCATGGAGGCGTGGCCGTTGGAGAGTACGAAGCGGTCCCGGTTGGGCCAACGGGGATCTTCGGGATCGTAGCGGAGGAACCGCTGCCACAAGGTGTACGCCGCCGGCGCCAGCGCCATCGGAGTGCCGGGGTGCCCCGACTTGGCGGCCTGCACCGCGTCGATCGAAAGCGTGCGGATGGTGTTGATGCAGAGCTGGTCGAGCTCCGCCGGATCCATGGTGTCGGCTGGTGCTGGTGCGGTTCGGGTGGAAGTCATGATGCAGCCAATGCCTCCGACTTGGCCGAGATCCGCTCCAACAGCTCATTCCACGATTTCACGAACGCCTCGGCGCCTTCCCGCTGGAGCTGCTCGGCCAGAGCGGTAACGTCGATCCCGGCGCGCTCGAAGGCCGCAAGCACCGCTTCGGCATCACCACCATCCTCCGCCATCACCCCGCGGATCTCACCGTGATCGGCGAAGGAGAGCAGCGTCGCGTCCGGCATGGTATTGATAGTGTCGGGCGCGGCCAGTGCCTCGATGTAGAGCACGTCGGAAGCCTGCGGATCCTTGGTGCCGGTGCTGGCCCAGAGCAGCCGCTGATGCCGGGCGCCTGCGGATGCGAGGACTTCGGAGTGGTGAGAATCGAGCAGCTCGCGGTACGCCTTATAGGTTCGGCCCGCGATGGCGATGCCGAGTCGGTTGCGAAGCTCGGCCGGGACTCTGTCTTGCACTGCCTTATCCCACCGGCTGATGAACACCGACGCCACCGAGACCACGTCGGGATCGAGTCCCTTTGCAATCCGGCGCTCGATGCCCCGTTGGTAGGCCTCGGCTGCCGCGAGATACTGCTCTCGGGAGAAGAGCAGGGTGACGTTGATCGGAATCCCCTTGAAGATCGACTCCTCGATGGCGGGAAGCCCCTCTGCCGTTCCCGGAATCTTGATGAACAGATTAGGTCGCTCGAGCTGCCGGTGGAGCGACTTCACCTGCTCGCAAGTGCGCTTGGTGTCATTTGCCAGTAGGGGCGACACCTCGAGCGAGGCCCAGCCATCGAGATGGTTGGTCTCCCGGTAAATCGGCCGGAAGAGATCGGCGGCCTGGCTCAGATCCTCCGCGGCCAGCTGGAAGAACAGCTCTTCGCTGGAGAGACCGCTCGGGGTTTTGGCATGGATCGAGTCGTCGTAGGCGCCACTTTTGATGGCCTGATCGAAGATCGAGGGATTACTGGTGAGCCCGGTGATCGAAAGCTCTTTGATGTAGCCTCGCAGCGTGCCGTCCTGCAGCATCTCGCGAGTCATGTTGTCGAGCCAGAGGCTCTGACCCAGATCGTGGAGTCGTTTCGTTGGGTTGGTCATGCTGGCTTCCCTTCACTCGCCGCCGTGGCCGCGCTGGCCGCGCCGAGCAATGTGGGTAGGTCGTACTCGAGAAGATCGCCGATCCGATCGATGCTGAGGTCGGCCGGCGGATTGCGGGCGAGAATCTCCGGGTCGTGGGCATAGTGGCCCTGACGCACGAAGACGGTGGTGACCCGCGATCCCCAGGCCTCCTTCACCGCGGCCAGGAGGTGGAGCTTGTCGTCCACCAGCACGTAGTGCTCCGCCGGGAACCGGGCAGCGACGTCCTCCAGCTCCCTTTCCTTATGTATATACACCAGGATCCTCCCTTCCACTGCGGCTTCGAGTCCGGATCGCTCGATCTTGCGGGGCTGGAACACGACATCGCCGTCGGTCAGGATCACTGTTGAGCCATACGCCGCGAACCGCTCCAGCACGTCGAGCGAGCCGGGAAACAGCCGGTTGGCGAAGGGGTAGTTCACCAAATAGGAGGAGACAGCGAGCAGGCAAGGATCGCGAGGATACATGAGCCGGTACCGTTGCAGGGCCCCGAGGTAGTCGGCGTAGCCCAGCTCGGACCGCAGTTGCTCGAAGATTCTGAAGTAGTGCTCGGTCGATCCGGCACCGATTTCACTCATCAAGTACCGGCGGAGGTCCGCGATGACCCGATCGTTGTCGAGCAGGGTGTTGTCGACATCGAACAGGAAGACGATCTCGCTCCGCATTGAATCCATGCGATCAACTACCTCTCGGGTTTTCGCGACTGGCGTGGGCTCCTCCGGGCGCTGCAGGGCTCGATGGTCGGAGCCCGACGCACAGCGGAGCCACATCATGCTCTAGTAGTAGGTGCGTCGGTCTCCTCCCCTCGCCCTGACGTGCCCTGCGGAGCCCATCGCCAGTCGCTGTAGCTGAGGTTACCGCGTCCATTGACATCCCTT
>CBFGTM010000087.1:0-9410 GCA_965652025.1 uncultured Gemmatimonadales bacterium | reverse complement strand
GAGGATCAGCTGGCGAAGCGGCTGCCCAACGTGGTTCCCTCCCACAGTGTGCTGCCGCAAGACGCCACCCGTGACCGCGCCAAGGCGAGAGCCTGGTTCAAGGAGCAGGGGTTCGACGGCCTCGTCATCATGCGCCCGGTCAAGGTGGACAAGGAGACCACCTACGTACCCGGCACCTCTTACGTTGTCCCTGCCGGCTATGGCTCGATGTATGGATACTGGGGGACCGGCTGGGGCTACGCCTATGACCCGGGCTACGTTCGGCAGGACGAGGTGGTGATGGTGGAAACCAACGTCTACAACGTCTCCAGCGCGAAGCTGGTCTGGGCCAGCCGGACCAAGACCTACAATCCGGAATCGGTGCGCCAGTTGGTCGATGAGATCGTGGACCAAACCGCCGCGGAAATGAAGAAGCAGAAAGTGGTCGCGAGCTCCTGAACCTGACTGTCACCTCTGATGCGAGAATGGTTGGTAGCCCTGGCCGAAACGGCTGTGGTCCTGATCAATGGGCTGGCCGTCCTGACCGTCATCGTAGGCACGGCGGAAGCTTTCGTGAACGCGCTCAGGGTTATCGCTACGTCGGGGTCAGGACACGAGCGGCGCGACACCTGGCTGCGCTACAGCCGTTGGCTGGTCGCGGGACTCACCTTCCAACTAGCTGCCGACATTATCGAGACCTCCATTACCCACGGCTGGGAGGCGATCGCCCGGCTCGGTACGGTCGCGGTGATCCGCACATTCCTCAATTACTTCCTGAATCGTGACATCACGGAACTGCGGGAGCGGCAGAAGGAGGCGGCTTAGAATACGACTTTGAGCAGGCGCTTGAGGAGATCCTCGGCCGAGAGCATTGTCAGCGTCAGTGGCAGCACCGGCAGCAGCGTAGTCAGGGCCAATTGCACGACGGTCATCAGGCCGAACGGCACCCAGCGCATGTCCTTCACCACTTCGAAGCTGTTGGCCAGATCCGCCAGGGACTGGATATCGCCACTGCCGAGCAGGGGCTCATCAGGCGGCGCCCCCCCACGCAGCCACTTATGGTCGTATTCCCGGACATAGCGCTGGGCCAGCACGCCGTATTCACGCACACCGGTGCGTTTGGCGATCTCGAGCTTTCGGCAGAAGAACAGCAGGGGCCCCAGCACGACGAACACCATCAGCGCCACCAGTCCGACCAGCTCAACGCCGTACTGGGGGAGGGTCGCGCCGGCGTAGAAGATCCGGTTGGCCATCAGCCCCGCCAGCACCACTCCCTGCGCCAGCAGGACCGGCGAGAGCGCGATCGCCACCGAGGCGAGGAAGCCTAAGCCGCCGCAGCGATCCGGGTGGGTAGGCATGAGCCGCAGTTCGATGCGGGAGACCTGCCAGAGAAACCGGGCCCACACCGCCAGCCGGAAGTACCAGCGCAACAGCAGAAACTGGAACAGCGGCAGGCTCACCAGGGCCAGCCACCAGCCGGCGGGCGACGGCCGCCAGGACCCATCCACCAAGGCGCCGTTCCAGCTGACCACACCGAGTGAGGTTTGGGTTCTCCAGAGCAGATTCAGTCCGACAACGTAGACCAGCGCGACAATGGCGAGCTCCGCCGCAGGTGAATTACGGAGCCGCTTCGACGACGCGACCGCTGCCTCGAATCTCGCGATCTCCGAGTCCGGGATGATACCGCGCTCCACGAACTGCAGAACCAGTGGCCGCACCCGTCGGTGCACCACCAGCTCGGCCATGATCAACAGCGGCACGGCCAGCAGAAACCGGGCATGCACCGCGATGTCGTAGAGGAAGGGCACGGACACCCCGCTCCAGGCGGTCCCGGCGGCGGCGGATAGTATCAGCAGCGGCAACCAGGCCAGCGCCGTCATCACGACCACCCGACGGCGCAGCAACTCCAGCGCATCCCCCGACAGTCGAGTCCGCCGCCAGAGCTGATACAGCAGCCCGCCCAGCACCAGTGAGAATTCCGGCGCTTCGACCACGGGTGGCAGTGTGGCCCGGCTCAGGCCTATCTCATCAGCGCGAGGTTCCGCCAGAAATTCTCCAGGCTCTCGGTCCCGCCGAAGAGCGTAGTGAAGATGGTCGAGTCGGCCATGAGGATGTCACCGGCGCGGTCGGCCTCGGGGGGCATCCAGATGAAGCAGTTGAACTCGGTATTGCCCGCGGCAGTGAACGGGTGTGGCCGGTCCAGGTCAATGGGCTGACACGACAGAACGCGCACGGAGGAGGTGTCGCCGTTGGTCAGGGCGTAATGAGGCAGGTGGGGGTGAAAGTTGAAGGTGGTGACCTCCCGCAAGAGGCCTAGAGTGTCCAGGTCCCGATTGGCGTTGAGGGGGGCTATCTGGCTCGTGCCTCTCACCACCGCCGGGCGGAGTCCGTACTGGTTCATCACCGGAACATTCAGCCCCCTCATCAAAGACCGGGTGTACTGGCCGAACCGCTGCTGCCGGGGCACCAGGGGGTCGCCGTGGTGCTTGTACTCCATCTGGCGCTGCTGCAGGTCGGCGGCGAACCCGACGTCGTGATGGGGGCCGATCAGGAGACAGGTGCCTTCACGCTTGAGCCACTCCCGGAGGGCTGCGATCTCCTCCGGTGTAGCTTCCTGCTCCGCCAGCAGGTGATCGAGCCCGAAGACCATCAGGGTGTCGGTATCCGCCAGGATTCGCTCGTCGATTGGCTGCCGGTACCCGGCTTGATCGATCCGCTGAAAGACGGCCACCGGCTGGCTAGTGGCTTCGCCCACCAGCTGCTGGAAGCTGAGCGTGGAGCGATGGAACAGCTCCAGCGTACCCGCAATACCCTGGAGAAAGCTCTGCTCGTCCCATTCCCGGGTCTCGTATTCGGGCCAGGCCACCCGGCGAACCTCCGTGAAGGTCGAAAAGCGATTGTCCATGATCGCCGGATCCCGGTTTGCTTCCCAGGGATAGCTCCAGGTCCAATAGATGCTCACCCGCCGCTTGCCCCGCGCATAACGCCGCGGCACGTGATTCTGGTTATAGGTACGTGCCGCCGGCACGAGTCCACTCATAAGACGCTCCTCTCCCGTCGTTCCTCTCTGCGCCTCAGAAGCCGAAGGAGCACGAGATCTGCAGTGAGTATCCCTCGAACGTGGATCGGTTCGAGAACTCCCGGAAATATTTGAGGCCGACGCCAGCCTTCCGTGTGGGTAGACTCAGACTGATCGTGAATCCGAGGGCATTGACCCGGTAGCGATTCTCCGCCTCCTCCGGAGTGAGGGCAGGCCCGGTCTTATCGCTCGTCTGCCACTGTCCATAGCCGACCACTCCCACCTGCAGGCGCATGTCTCGCAGCGGGATCATCCTGGTCACCGAGTAGTCGAGGTTGAATGTCTGCCCCGGCTGGATGCTGGTGCCTTCCTGGGTTCCGTGAAACTCGTACATCTCAAAGGCGGAGATGGCGGTCGCCTTGTCCGCCGTCAGGTAGACCGTCTGCCCCGAGGCCACCACGTGGGTCCAGTAACCCGAGCCCACATTGTCGCTCGCGCCGGCTTCAAAGCGTCCGGTCGGAGCCAGGAAGCCGTAGATCGCCCGGATGTCGGCCTGCTTCATCGCCCACCCCAGGATCACGGGCTGGTAGTACGAGTCAGCGAAACCCCCGCCGCCGCTGATCGACCCCGCGGGATCCGACGCGAGCGAGTTGTTGGCGATTGGCAGGGTCGCCGAGACGGAATACCTCGCCCCACCTAAGATCTCCTCCCCACTCACCCACACGAATGAGTTCATGTCCATCAGTACCGAATTGCTTCCGGTGGCCACCACCTCGCCATCCGGTCCTATCGACTCGCCTCGCGAGTAGAACAGGAACAGGTTGGAGTAGGTGAACCCTCCCTCTGGCGTCACGCCGGAGTTGATTGCGCTCATGCCGAGCGGGTAGACCCCTCGGTTCTGGGCCTCTGCCGGGCGACACACCGCCACTGCGCAGGCTATGGCCAGCACCCTCTTCAGGAGATCCATGCCCGCGTCCCGCCTCAGTCGTGGATCCCGTTGCTCAGGCCGAGCTGGCGCGCCGCGCTCGCGGCCACCCGCCCCAAGATCCCGTAGCTGACAAGCGTGGTGCTGGCGCCTAGGTCCGCGACGCGCAGCGCCGACACCACCCCCGCCGGGCCGGCGCCCAGGACGAGGATGTCAGGCACGCTAGCGCTCCTGCGGGCCGGTGAGCGACGCCAGATAGCGCAGCGCCTTGAGTCCCGGAAGAAAGAAGTAGGCCCCGCCCCGAACCCTGGTGAACGCCGGCAGTCCGGTGATCTTCCTGCGGATGGGGCGCTTCGGGATCTTGTACTCCAGGGTGCCGTCTTGGTTGCCGATGACGGGATCCCGCTCGTTGCCGAGCTCATGGAAGTTGCGGTCGTTTACCCACACGTTCTGGGCAAATTCGAACTGGCGGATCAGACTCGCGCAGATCACGAACGCGGCGATCCCGCGCTCGATGCCGTCTTCGGGTGCACCCTCCGGCAGGGCTGGGCCGTAGGTGGCTCCGCGCCGGATCATGCGCCGCCGGTTCATGTTTGCGGCCGTGTCGCGGGGGTTCATGCGGCGGCAGTGAGAGCCGAGCGGAACGGCATAGCCCAGCGGGTCCATCTTCTTGTAGTTGAAGTCATTGTTCCGCTGCATGTCGGCGCCGAGGGCGGGATCGTCCCGTTCCGGTGCCAGGACCAGGGGCGCGCCGCTGCGCCACCGTCCCATGAGCTTCGCGGCGATGAACTCCTGCTCCTCGGCGGTCTTCCCGTGCTGGAGCAGAAAGTCTCGAAATGCGCCCACGTGTTCCTGCAGCTGCCGGTAGGCCATGAAGCTGCCGTTGCGCGACAGCACCTCGGGTTGCGGCTGATGGGCCGGCGGCCCGTTTTCATCGGGATAGCCCAGGATGAATTCGCCGGGCTTGAGCGGTGCTCCGGAGCCCGGGGTTGGCTCCTCTCCGGTGCCCTCCATAACCGGCTGGGATAGCCGGTCCCGGTAACCGAAATGATCGTGCGCGTAGTCGAAGGGTGGCGTGGCTTCGAGGTCGAGAAAGGAGAGCCGCTCGACGCCGCTCACCTCAGCGATCAGCGCGTCATGTGCCGCGACACACCGCTGGTGCTCCGCGGCGGTGCGGGCGAAAAGGATCACGATGGCGTGGAGATCGGGGCTGGCGAGCCCTCCTACCCAGCAATCGGGATGGTTGGGGCCAGTGTCCCCCAGCACCTCGGCTCGAGCCACCATGCCTTGCTTGAACTCCTCCGGGAACGTAGCCAGGGATGCTTCGTCCACCCCCAGGGCGCGGAGACCGTTCCAGGTAAAGGCCACGTTCACCCAACGGTTTGCGCTCTCAAGGTTGCTCTGGACCGCGGTGGCCGACTGGATCTTGTCGAGGATTCCCGACAGCCAGGCCCGGCCCCCACTGGGTTGCGGGAAGGTGAGAAACTCGTAGCGGCCGGTGAGGGCCGGGGTGCGCGTTACCAGGATGTGCTGGATGTCATCGAGCTCAAGCATCGTTTCCCCTGCCGGCGCTGTCACTGCATCTGATCCAGCATGTTGGAGAACGCCGCCTTCAGCCGCAGGGCCTTCTTAATCTCGTCGGCACTCACGAATGGATATTCCCCGTATTCCAGGAAGCTCGGGCGCTGATGCTCCCGGACGAACTTGATGAATGCAGCCGTATTGGTCTTCCAGTCCATGGGAAAGCCTTCCAGGTTCTCGAAGACCGTGTTGAGACCGTACTTCGTGAACAACGCGACGGCGTCCTCGGTGTACTTGTCAAAATCGGTGTCGAAGATGCCCTGGTACATGAAGTACGTGTCCTCGCCGATGTCGAAGAGCACCCAGCGCAGGTAGTGCAGCTTGAGGATGGCCAGGCCATCCGGCAGGCCGGCGATGGTCTTCTCCACGACCTTGCCGTACTCGCGAATGGCGTCCTCCCGGCCGGGCTTGATCTTCGCGATGATCGTGAAGCCGTAACACGCCGGGCTCTTGGGGTAGATAGGCCCATACCTCCCTTGCTCCAGCTCGAAGAAACCCTCCTTCGGAATGGCCATCGCCGCAGGCCTGGACCAATCGGGTGCTGTCGCGGTGTCTGTCATGGTGAGTCTCTCTTGGTTGGCGGTTGCGATGAATGGTCACTGAAAGCCGCTGCCTTCGGGACTTCTCGGCGGCTTGGAGGGAGCGCTGGCCGATGCCTCCAGGCTAGGAGGGAGGATTGCGGTGGGAAACTGGTAGTTCTGACAGATGCCCTGCGAAAGAAGGGGCGCAGTACACCAAGGTCCAGTGTCGCCTGAATCGCCAATGACTAAGGTAGGGCCAGGCTCAGCCTTGCCAGACTCTGGAGGTCACCATGCGCACACTTACGGTAATGGTCCTGCTCGTCGTCTCGGCGCCGCTACTCGGAGCCCAGGAGACCACGAGTGACTCCGCTACTCCCGCAGTCCAGGGCTATGCACCGGGTAGCCCGACGCCATCACCGGCCCCTGCAGCCGACCGGTCCGATACCAAGTCAGTCGCCCTAGGCTTAGTTCTGCCAGTGCGTTCCGAGGATCAGCTCCAGCAAAGCTTGAGCGCCGCTGAAGCCGATCTCCGGCGAGCCCAAGCCCGGCTCTCCTGGATGATCAAGGCGGGCGCGAGAGAGGACGCCCTTCCGGAAGCGAGGGTGAGCAAGGACCAGAAGCGCTGGTCGGAGCGGCTGGGTGCTCTAGGGGCGAAGCAGTTGGATGCCGCGCGACAGGCCTGCCTGGTAGCTCTCGCCAAGCAGCAGGCGCTCGAGCTCGAGCTCCAGCTCAATCGGAAGCGGGCCGAACGCGCGAGCAGCACTGGCGATCCTGCGGCCAGCGAAGGCCTCAACCCCGTGATTCGGGAGCTCGAGCGTCAAACGCTGGATAAGCAGGTGAAGTACCGCAGACTGGCACACCAGTTAGCCAGGACCGAGGAAGATGTGGCTACCCAGCGGCTGGATCTCTACAAGGCCGCAAAATAGGCGTCGCCACCTTCCGCCTGTGCCTGTCAAAAGTGCCAGTTTCCGCCCATCCGGCCTTCGGGTACTTCGACTAGACCACCCATCCCCAAACAGTGGTCGATCGAGGACGCCATGAGAGTGCTCGGCCCGGTGGCTCCCCTATTCCTCATCATCGCGCTAGGTCTGAGCGCCGACGGTGCGGCGCAGGAGCCGACGGCTGCTCGGCTGGGCCCCGAGGAGCCCACGGCGCCGGTCGTGCTGGACGGCGTTGCTTTGTTCACAGTCCGGGGGCTTACCTCCTATCCCGCCGAGCGGCGCGCCGCCGACATTGCCGGCCGGATTGCCGCAGTCGCCTCAGATCGATCCATCCCGCCGGAGTCGATCTCCTTGCAGGACATACCGGAAGGGACTGCCGTCGGGGTGGCCAACCGCCGTCTCTTCGCGGTGCTCGATGCCGATGCAGAGCTCGAAGGCGTTACCACCCAGTTGCTGGCGCAGGCCTATTTGCCTCGGGTGCAGGAGGCAGTGCAAAGGTTCCGGCACGAGCGCGAGCCGGGAGTCCTGACAACAAAGTTCACCCGAACCCTGGCAGCTACCGTAATCTTGGTGCTGGCTCTCGCCGTCGGGCGCCGGATCCTGCGGTGGCTCAGGCGAACCCTGGACCGGCGATACCGGGCCAGAGTCCAGGATGTCCACTTCCGCGCAGCTCCGATTCTCCGTGCCGACCAGATGTGGCAGGTGCTGCACCGGGCGATCGGGTTGGCGGCCGTGTTGATAGCGCTGCTGGTGATATATGGCTACCTCTCCTACGTCCTGCGCCTCTTCCCCTGGACCAGAGGAGTGGGCGCCGGCTTGGCGGACATGGTGTTGGGCCCCCTCCGCACCCTCGGCGCCGGCGCCGTGCGATACCTGCCCAATTTTGTCTTCCTCGTCATCCTTGGGCTGTTTGTCCGCTATCTGCTGAAAGTGATCCGGCTGTTCCTGAGGGGTGTCGGCCAGGGGACGATCTCGATCCATGGCTTCGATCCGGAGTGGGCCCAGCCAACCGACCGGATCATTCGCCTCCTGGTCATCGCGTTCACACTGGTCATCGCCTATCCCTACATCCCCGGCTCCGGCTCAGAGGCGTTCAAGGGAATCACGATTCTATTGGGCGTCCTGTTCTCGCTGGGGTCTCCCTCGGTCATCGGCAACCTGGTTGCCGGGCAGAGCCTCGCCTTCCGGCGCGCGTTCCGAGTGGGGGACCGCATTCGGGTCGGCGATCACCTGGGAGACGTAGCGCAGATTCGGTTGCTGACCACTTACATCCGCACCCCCAAGAGCGAACAGGTCATCGTACCCAACTCGCTCATTCTCAATAGCGAGGTGGTGAATTACAGCACCCTGGCCGCAGATCCCGGCCTGATCCTGCATACCACGGTGGCGATCGGGTACGCCACTCCGTGGCGCCAGGTGGAGGCGATGCTGCTCGAGGCCGCGGCACGCACCCGGGGAGTTCTGCGCCAGCCGGAGCCCTTTGTCCTACTGCAATCGCTGGACGCTTTCGCAGTGGTTTACGAGATCAACGTATACGTCGGCGAGCCGCGGGCGATGGCGCGCCTCTACAGCGCGCTGCATCGCAACATTCTCGATCTGTTTAACGAGTATGGGGTGCAGATCATGACCCCCGCGTACGAGGGCGATCCGGAGCAGCCGAAGGTCGTGCCCCGGGCGAATTGGTTCACCGCACCGGCTACGTCCGCCGAGCCCTCGCGAACCGACGGCAATTCCGGTGCGCCCGCACCGGTGTGAGCCCGCTCGCCCCTGTGGACCACTGGTATAACTGACAGTTTCGGCCAGGCCTTAGGGCCTGGCATAGTGTACGGCACCCCACCCAGGAGCCTTATGCGCAAGACCACGAGGATCATTCACCGAGGATCGCTCGGTGCGCTCGCCCTGGCTGCCGCGCTCGTTGTGCCACCGGCCCAGGCCCAGGCGGGTATGCCCACCAGCGCTCAGGATGAGATCGAGCTGACCCGGGCCAATATTCAGACCCGGCGGCAGGAGATCGTCCAGTCCATGATGCAGCTGACCGCGGAGCAGAGTGAGAAGTTCTGGCCCGTCTACCGGGAGTACCGCAACGAAGTCACCAAGCTGGGTGACCAGCGGCTTGAGTTCATGGAGCGGTTTGCCAACCAGGCCGCCACCATGTCCGACGAGCAGTCCAAGAAGCTGTTGGACGAATGGTTCAAGCTGCGGGAGCGGCAGCTCGACCTGCAGAAGAAGTACGTCGGCCGGTTCCGCAAGGTGCTACCGGGAGCCAAGGTGGCCCGCTTCTACCAAGTCGAGAACGCCCTCGACACCATCGTCAGCGCTAATCTCCAGGCCGCCATGCCGGTCGCGGGAGACACCACGTCGCAGTAGAGATCGCGGAATAGCTCGATGCAGCGAGCCTCGGCGCCGGCCTGGACGGGTATCATGCTGCTATCCGTCCTCACCCC
>CBFGTM010000086.1:0-9539 GCA_965652025.1 uncultured Gemmatimonadales bacterium | reverse complement strand
TCGAACATCATGTGCCGCACCGTGCCGCCCCCGCTCGGGATCGGGGTGATCCCCAGAAATTTCTCAGTCTTGGGATCGAAGCCGACCAGGCGGTTGGGCTGGGATCCGGTCTCGACCAGCCAGAGCCGGTCCTTGTTGTCTGATGTCATGGCGTAGGGCAGTGCAGTCGGTCCGCCCGGCAGCGCCCACTCCTTGAACTGCCCGGTGGCCGGATCCAGCCGGCCGAGAAATCCCCGGGTGTAGTCCACATACCAGATGCGATCGTCGGACGTGATCGCCATGCGGCGGCCCCGGCTCCGGTCGTTCGGCATCTTGTACTCCCGGAGCTTGAGGGTGGCGGGATCTACGGTAGCGACCTTGTCGCTGCCGAACTCGTTGAACCAGGGCCGGCCCTTTGAGTCGACCTTTATACCGTAGGGACGCGCGTTGGCAGTGGGGACCTGGATCAGGTCCACCTTGCCGGTCCCGGTGGCCAGACGTCCCACAAAGTTTCCATTCTGGACCGTGAACCAGATGTTGCCCTTGGGATCCAGCACCAGCGTGTGCGGGTCCCGTGCTTCAGGATTGGGCATCGGATACTTGGTGATCTTGCCGGAGGCAGGGTCGAGCTTGCCGATGAGGCCATTTCCGTTGCCGGCATACCAGACCATGTCCTTCTGATCGACGATCAGGTTGTGGGGCAGGGTGCCTTCCTCGATCTCGTATCGGCGAAAATCCCCGCTCTTGGGATCGAGGTAGGCTATGTAGTTGCCGACCTGGCCCACGAACCAGACCCGATTCTTGCTGTCGACGTAGGGATCCCGGGGGCGCGAGCTTGCGTAGGGAACGGGCCACTCCTTGATGGGGACCTGAGCGGTGAGAGAATCGGCATATCCGATGCTCAGCGCTGAGAGGGTGAGGACTGCTGAGAGATGTGATCGCATACTGATTCCTCTTGGTTAGGTCGTCCCGAGCGAAGCGAGGGATCGATGATAGATCTGCTGCACCGCATCGATGGTGTCTGCCTGCTGGGATGTCTTGTCGGTCCGGTACCGCTTGATTCGGGCGAAACGAAGCGCGACCCCGCCCGGATACTGGGTGCTGGCCTGCACTTCATTGAACGCGACCTCGACCACCAGCTCCGGCCTGACGTACACCGTAATCCCGTCCCGGGCTAGTTCCAATTGCAGCAGCCGGTCGGTTTGCCACTGCAGCATCTCGTCGGTCATACCCTTGAAGGTCTTCCCCAGCATTACGAAGCCACCGTCCACCGGGTTCCGCGCGCCCAGGTGGAGGTTGCTGAGCCAGCCATGGCGGCGGCCGTGGCCCCACTCCGCCGCCAGGACCACGAGGTCCAGCGTATTCGCCGGCTTGATCTTGAGCCAGCGGCGCCCGCGGTGACCGGCTTCGTAGGGAGCTTCAAGCGCCTTGGCCATGATGCCCTCGTGCCCCCGCTCGACTGCGCCTCGAAGAAACCGGGTGGCATCCTCCGCTGAGCTGGTCACCAGTCGAGGCACCAGCATCGTGGCAGGGGCCAGCCTGCCCAGCGCGGCCAGGCGCTGGCGTGCCGGCTCATCCATGAGCGCCCCGCCGTCGAGATACAAAAGGTCGAAGAAGAAAGGGGTGAGCGGAATCTCCCGGCGCATCCGGTCGATGTCGAGCCGCCGGCCGAAGCGACTCATGGTAACCTGAAACGGATGAGGTGTCCCATCTTCCCGGAGGGCGATGACCTCACCGTCAAGGACCAGCTCGCGAGCGGGCAGTGACCGCACGCTCTCGACCAGCTCAGGCACGGCGGCGGTCACCTCGTTGAGCCGACGGGAGAACACCGCCACCTCGTCTCCCGCTTTATGGACCTGGATCCGGGCGCCATCGAGCTTGTACTCCAGAGCCGCTTCGCCCAGCTCGCCCAACGCTACATCCGCGGTATCAGCCGAGCCCGCCAGCATCGGATGGATCGGCCGGAACAGCTGGACTGCGAATCCGGCCAGCGCAGCCTGGTCGCCGGTGATGGCGGCTCTGGCCACGGTGAAGAGATTTCCGGCCATCATCCTGGCCCGGCGCACCGGTGCTGCGGGCACCTTGGCAGCCCGCGCCACCGCCTCCAGCATCACTCCCTCGACCGCGCCCTGGCGCAACTCACCGATCACCAGCCGAAACAGAAAGTGCTGCTCCTCCCGGGTCGCGCGGGCAAACAACGCTCCGAGCAGGCGCTGGCGCTCCGCTGTGGAGCCCTTTCCGGCAGGCACGCCGGCGATCCGCTCGAAGACAGCATCCACCTCGACCAGCTCCAGAGTCGGCAACTCGGCGAAGTTGCCGGCTGAAGCTGCCTGAAGCGCGGCATATCCGACGTTGAGCTTCTGCTGCCGGTATGATCCGGAGAGGAAGGCGACCGCGACTTCGATCTCCTCGGGCGGTGTACTCGCGAGCAGCGACGCCAGCAGGCCGATCTTCTCCAGCCGCCCGCTTACCTGTCCCACCCGCTGGGAGGTCTCGACCAGCTGGGCCAGCTTCATCAGCCTATCGCGCCGTCTCGAGCAGCCAGAGATCACCGCCCCGCGGCGCCGCGCGATCGAACAGGATCGATCGGCCGTCGGGCGACCAAACGGGATAATCGATGCGGATTTCCGGATTGCTGAAGGAAAAGGTCTGCCGGCCAGGCTGACCATCGAGCGGATACACCCAGAGCGACTTGTGTCCCCTCACATCGAGGACCAGGGCCCGTGATGGTGAGAATGACATGTGCGCGCCGCTGGCCATATCGGGCAGACGGGTCAGCGTGCCATCGTCGACCGCGACCTGGTAAATCTGAACCCGGGCGCCGACCTCGGCCCGGAAGACGATGGAGCGGCCGTCATCGGTCCAGCGGAGGAAGTGGCCACCGGCACCGATCGAGGTCACCCGGTGCGGCGCCGAGCCGTCGGATTGCATGACCCACACCTCTGAGCGGCTTCCCCGGTCGGACATGAACGCGATCTGTCGCCCATCCGGCGAGTAGAAGGGATTGATGTCCGTCGCAGGGTCTTCCGTCAACCGGGTGAGACGGCCATCCGCCAGCGTCGCGGACCAGATGTCGGCGTTGCCGCTCCGAGCGGAGAAGAACACGATCCGGCTGCCATCGGGGGACCAGGCCGGCTGGTAATCACCGCCGGGGCCGCGAGTCAGCTGGCGCTCGGTGCCGTCGCTGCCGCGGAGCCAGATATTCATCTCGCCCAGCCGGTCCGAATTGAATGCGACCGAACGGCCATCGGGCGACCAGGCGCCCCGACTCTCGACTCGTGTGGTCATGACTACCGGCTGAGCATCGCCAGTTGGGGCGCCGGTGGCCGGGTTCACCGGTAAGCGCCAGAGATCGGAGTTTACTCCCCGAACAGCAAATACCAGCCGGCTGCCATCCGGCGCGATGGTTGGGAAGACGTCATCGCCCGCTCCGGTGGTGAGCTGCTCCGGATTGCCAACGGTAGTGCCTCGGTTCCCCACTCGGACGCGCCAGAGGTTCAGTCCCCCTCCGCGAGCCGAGCTGAAATAAACCGATGCGCCATCCGGCGCCCATGCCGGATCCATATCCAGCGCGTTGTCGTCGGTGAGTCGGGTGCTCACCTGGGTGCCGGGTTCGATGATGACAATGTCAGACTTAATGCCATCGATCCGGCGAAAGGCGATCCGGGACCCGTCGGGTGACCAGCGAGGGGTGGTGTGGACCACCGCCTCGCTGGAGTCCGAGGTGAGCTGGCGGGAGTTGCGTCCACTGGCGTCGGCGATCCAGATCCGGCGGGCACCGCCCCAGCGAGCATCGAAAGCGAGTTGACGTCCGTCCGGTGAATAGGCCGGGTTGAAAGCGTCGTCCACCAGCCGGCTCTCGGCGCCGGTCTCCGGGTCGATGCTCCAGATGTTCCCGCCCTCGGGAAACCATCCGTTGAGGTCGTTGGGCTCGAGCGTGCTCCTGGGCAAGGAGGCCCGAACAAAGGCGAGCCGGCCCCGGGGCGACCAGGCTGGTTGAATGTGATCGGTGGGCTCGCGGGAAAGCCGTCGCTCGTTGCTGTTGGCAACAGTTCGAACCATCAGCTGGCGGAATCCGTCCACTTCAGCGACGTAGGCCAATCGGCGTCCGTCCGGCGACCAGGCCGGCCATTCCTCCAGCCCCTCTCCGAACGTGATCTGCGACAACTTGCGATTGAGCCCGGTAGCAATCGAGCCGCCCGGCCCGGCCGGCGTATTAGAGGCGCGGTGTCCGGCGTAGAAGGCGAGTGCCAGCACCGCCAGCGCAACTCCCCCGGCCAGGACGATGCGGCGAGCCCCGGAGATCGGACTCGACGGCTCGGCTGCCGGCTCGAGCGCCCGTGCAAAAGTCGCGGCGGTTGGAAATCGCTCGGCCGGCTCTTTCGCGAGAGACTTGGCGACGGCTCGTACAATCGGGGTGGGAACCGGTCCTTCCGGCGCCCGGATCACCCCCGGCGTGGCAGTGAGATGCTGGGCCAATACCGATTGAGGTGAGCCGGTGAACGGCGGCTCACCTACCACCATCTCGTACAGCACACAGCCCATTGAGTAGATGTCGCTCCGGCGATCCACTTCCCCCTGGCCTCCCGCCTGCTCCGGACTCATGTACATCATGGTCCCTACGGCGACGCCAGTCCGGGTCAGCCGCTCACTGCCGCCAGCGGTGAGAGCGTGAGCGATGCCGAAATCGGCCAGGATCGCCTCATCACCCTCCAGCAGAATGTTTTCCGGCTTGATGTCACGGTGGACGACCCCGTGCTGATGGGCGTACTCCAGGGCCGAGAGGATGTCGTGGGTGATGCGCAGCGCTTCGTCTAGATGGAGGTACCGCTGCCGCCCCAGCCGCTGGCGCAGGGTTTCGCCCTCGATGTAGGGCATGGTGTACCAGAGCTGACCTTCCGCCTCACCGGAGTCGAAGAGCGGCAGGATATGCGGATGGCGGAGCTTGGCGGTGAGCTTGATCTCCCGGAGGAAGCGCTCCGGTCCGAGCATCGCGGCGAGATCGGGGTGAATGAGCTTGAGAGCGACCGGCCGGTCCTGACGACTGTCATAGGCCAGGTACACGGTTGCCATGCCGCCCCGGCCCAGCTCGCGCTCGACCCGGTAACGCTCACCCAACGCGAGCATCTCTAGCTCACTTCGGCTGTGCCGCCTCGATGGCTTCGCTCAGATTATCGACGGCGCCGTTCACCCGCTGCTTGACCTGGTCCCAGTTGGCTGCAGTGGCCGCATCCACCTGCTGGAGACTCCGGTCCACCGCCTTTCGGGCGGCCCTCACGTTGGCCAGTGCACGATCGCTCACGGCGCCGCCCCGAGACTTGGCCTGCGCGGCCAGCTCGCTGATCTGTTGATCCAAGCTGGTGAGTTGCTGGCGGATCGATTGCGCGAAGTCGGCACGGCGGTCGAAGCCGAGCTCAGTGGCGAGCGGAGCAGTATCGTCGGCTTCCGGAACCGGCGCTGCGGTCGAAAGCGACGGAGTCGTATCGCTCATGCCACCGGTTTCGTTGGACTGCTGCCTTCGGCAGCCGAGGCCAAGTACGACCAGGAGTGCCGCAAGCACGAGTGAGCGCATCATCTCTCCTCGGGTTGGGAGGTAGCGTTTGCCGTTCTGGCTCATGGAAACAGGACGTAGCGGCCGCCGCCGGTGGTGGCAATCACCAGGCACATCACAACGAAGAGCAGGTCATAGTGCCAGCCGTCGTTCGACTTGCCCCAGAACCCGGTATGCCAGACCAAGATCTTCTTCTGGATGGCGCCCAGCATGACGAGGATGAGGACGAGGGCAGCGATCTGGGGGAGAATACCGAGCGCGACGCCCAGGCCACCGGCCAGCTCGGCAAATCCAAGGAGGCGGGTGATGCCCGGGCTAATGCCGATGCTCTTCCCCCGGGTGACCGGATCGCGGGCATGGCTCCAGCCGCTCCACACGAAGACCCAGCCCACCAGCAGCCGCATGAAGAGCAGGGCGAGATCAGCGAATTGACTAGGAAAGGTGAATCGCATCGCCGGCGACCTCTCGCTTTCTCTGTCGTCCGGGTGTGCGATTGAGCGGTACGGTTTCGGCCGGAGCCCCGGTCTGGCCCAGGTAACTCCTGAGAGCCGCGGTGCTCTGTTTGCGTACCAGCGCGTGCACCAGTTCGGCGGTAGCCTCGACTCCGGCCAGCAGACTCTTCACCTGTCCAGCCTCCCGGGCGAGAATTGGAACTCCATCCCGATAGAGAACGCGATTCGAGGTGAGGCCTGGCACCCGTTCCCCCGGCGTGATGATCCCGGTCAGGTTGAGCGGGTCGGCTCCACTGATTCCGATCAGCTGGCCGTTGCCATTGAGCCGCCGGATGGAGCGGAGCTGACCGACAGCCTCCGGCAAGGCGAACTGTTCTCCTGACATCCCGCTGACGAAGCGACCTCCCCGGATCTCCCCCCGTGCCTCGAGGCGGCGAAAGACCAACAGTAGGTCCCGCCAGGGCGGCGCTCCGGTTTCCCGGGCCAGCAGCCGCTTGAATACGACGCCGTAGCGACGCAGCAACATCACAGCGAAGAGCTCGGGGGAAGTACCTTCACCCGTTCGGTCACTCCGGTGGAGGAGAGACCATCGTCCGGCGCTTTCGATGCCAACCGCAGCCTTGCGGTGACGGGTGCGGCGCGATGCGAACGGCTTCCGCTTGTTGGACGGCGTGATGAGAGCACGCAGGCCGGCGAAGCTGTCCGACGTCACCAACCCGCTCCCGGCCAGCTCGGCGAGCGCCTGCTCCACCTGGGTGGGGAGGAGACCGCTCACCGCGACGAGCTCGTGAAAGAACGATGCTCCTCGTCGCTGCAGCACCTCGTTCACTCGCTGGGCATAGGTGGACAGCTCGGGCTCCTCTTGGTGACCCGACACCCACTCGTCAGCGTGTTCCCGCAGGAACAAAGCAATCGGCGAGCTCTTGATTGGACCAGCGGTCCGACCGTTGGAGGGGCCGCCGCGCTGCCCGGCGGAGATCCTGCCCCAGGCTACCCGTCCGGTCATGCATAGAGTATCCAGCAGGGCAGGATCGTACTCTTCGCACCGACTGGAGAGCACATCCGCTTCCCAGGCCGATGCGGGCAACTCGAGACCATCGAGCTGCCCAATCAGAGCGGCCAGCCCCTCGAGTCCAGCGACGTGCTGGTCAGGTGCCACTCGTTGCCATGCAAATAGAAATCGCATGAAGTCGGCGGCACTCACCGGCTCGATTTCGGCGCGCAGTCGGTTGAGAGTGTAGCGGTGGATCCGGGCGAGCAACCGGCGCTCGCACCATTCCAGAGCCGCGGCGCCAGGAGTGAAGCGACCCCGCAGGATGACACCTTCGCCTTCCAGGGCCGCGAGGGCAATGTCGGCCTCGGCTTCGGTGACGTTCAGGGAAGTAGCCAGTTGGGAGGCGGTGACCGGTCCGGAGATCCCCAGGCGTCCTCGCAGAAGCTCCCGGACGGCATCATCGCGGCTGACCGACGTATCGGTACCGACCACGGCCTTGACCTCCGGCGCCCGTTCAGTGGCATACCACACCGCCTGAGCGGGCTGCAGCTCGAGCCGGTCGGCCCGGCCTGCCTGCACCAGCTCGCGGAAGTGGCCGGTCCAGGATCGGCCATCCCGGCCGGAGATTCCTTCCAGTTCAGTCAGAAAACCGGCGGTAAGCAGAGTGTCGTGCAGCTCATCGGCGCTTTGGATCTCGGGCCAGGCCTCGTCCCGAACCCGCTCGATCGCTGCCGGATCCAGGGCTCCAAGATCGTCGGCCGACGAAGGTTCGAAGGCTCGGCGAGTGTAAACCGCCTGGGTTCTCCGCTCTTCCAGCGGGGCGTCGTCAAGGAATGCATAGGGTCGGGCATTCAGGATCTCATGCGCCAGTGGCGAGGGCTCCGGCAGATCCCGGGCGACCAGCCGCAGCTCGCCTGAACCGATCTGGCGAAGGACTTCAGTCAACCGCTCGAGATCCATGACATCGTGCACACAGTCATCGATAGTCTGCCGAACCAGCGGGTGATCGGGAATCTCCCGATCTCCCGGAATGTTCTCCAGACAGGCGGCTGCGTCAGGGAACGCGGCAGCCAGGAGATCCTCAGCCTGCATCCGCTGGATCTGGGGCGGCATCTTCCGCCCGCCCCGACTGCGCGGAATGGCGAGCGCGATATTGGCATTCCACCGCCAGTGGGTGCCGAACATGGGCGCGTCGAGCAGTGCCTGTACCAGGATCTCCTCGACGGTCTCGGGGTGGAGGAAGCGGAACACGCTCTCCAGCGGGAACGAGTGCTGAGGTCCGAGCGAAAGCAGGACCGCGTCCTCGGTGGCGGCGGCCTGCAGCTCGAAGTTGAATTGGCGACAGAATCGCTTCCGAAGCGCCAGACCCCAGGCGCGATTCACCCGGCTGCCGAAGGGAGCGTGGATGACCAGCTGCATTCCCCCAGCCTCGTCGAAGAACCGCTCGGCGACGATAGTCCGCTGAGTCGGCAGGTTCCCGAGGAGACGCCTGGACTCGGCGAGATACTCGACGAGCTGATGAGCGGCCACGCCGGCCGATCCTTCGCTCCGCTCAGGATGACATTGCAAAACTGAAGTCACCCAGGTCAGGGCCTGATCGCGATTCTCCAGCCGGTTCTCGACTTCCTGTCGCAGCTCAGCCACCGCGGCGGACAGCTCGTCGCTCCGAGCCGGCGACTCGCCCAGCCAGAACGGAATGCTGGGCGGCTGTCCGTGCGCATCTTCCACCCGCACGGTGCCCTGCTGCACCCGCAGGATTCGCCACGACGTGTTGCCCAGCTGGAAGATGTCTCCCTGCAAGCTCTCGACCGCAAAGTCCTCGTTGACGGTGCCGACGAAGGTGTTCTCCGGCTCCAGGATCACCCGATAGTCCGCGTTGTCCGGAATGGCTCCGCCCGAGGTGATGGCGAGCATGCGGGCGCCGCGCCGGCCCCGGATTCGCCCGTTCACCGCATCGTGGTGAATCAGGGCCCCGCGGCGACCCCGTCGGGTGGCAAAGCCCTGGGCCAGCATTTGAATCACCTGGTCGAATTCGGCCCGCTCCAAGTGGCGGTACTGGTAGGCCCGCCGGCAGAGCTGGAACAATTCGTCTTCACTCCAGTCCTCGGCAGCGGTTTCGGCGACGACATGCTGGGCCAGGACGTCGAGCGGCTTCCCCCGGATGATGATCCGGTCCAGCTCCCCCCGATGCACCGAGCGAATGATGGCGGTGCACTCGACCAGCTCGTCGCGGGTGAGGGGAAACAGCCGCCCCTTCGGCGTGCCCTGCACGGTGTGCCCGGAGCGGCCCACCCGCTGCAGGAAGGTCGAGATTCGGCGGGGGGTTCCCAGCTGGCAGACCAGATCGACGTGCCCGATGTCTATTCCCAGCTCCAGGGAAGCGGTGGCTACGAGGGCCTGAAGCTTCCCCGCCTTGAGACGCTCCTCCGCATCCAGGCGCGTCTCCTTCGAGAGGCTGCCATGATGAGCGGTGACGGCCTCCTCGCCCAGCCGCTCGGCCAGGTGGCGCGATACCCGCTCGGCCAGGCGACGAGTGTTCACAAAAACGATGGTTGTCTTGTGC
>CBFGTM010000085.1:0-9766 GCA_965652025.1 uncultured Gemmatimonadales bacterium | reverse complement strand
CTCCTGCACAATCCTCACACTACTCATGGCGAGGGTCCGAAGCGACCGAAGCAATCCGAGTGTTCCCCGGGTACTTACCGGGATTGCTTCGGGGGCTGTGCCCCCTCGCAATGACTCCCCTCTACCTATACGTCGAATTCGACGATTCGATATCGACATACCGGTGGCTCAAGGCGTGTCGCTAATCGGATTAGCGATGAAGGCCAGGACCTGACCCGTGGCGGCATCGAGCACCCGGCCGGTGATCTGGCCGGCGTCGTTGATGTCCTGGGCCGAGAGCAGGACGTCGGGTGCGATGTCCACCAGGTCGTTGAGGTCGATGAGATCCTCACCCTCCCAGATGAAGGCCCGGGCTCCCGCCGCACCGCCGAAGGAGATCCCGACGACTTGCCGCTTCGCGTTGATGGCGAAGGCTTCACTGAAGGCGTCGCCCTCCAACGTCTTAAGGTCGGTGGCGACGGACCCGCCAAAGGGCCAGTAGAAGGCCCGGGCGATGAAATCCCCGACTTCGTCGCCGGGCTCGTCCGGGTTGGAGAACCCGACGACATCACCCTGGGCGTTGATGTCCATGGGGGTGTGCCAGCTGGTCCCGCCCAGGTTGGGGACCTCGATCACCTTGCCGTTCTTATCCCAGAGCACCCCATGCTTGGCGCTGTAGCGTCCCACTGCCTGGTCGCAGTCGCCCGAGATGCCGACTGCCTGCCCGTTGTCGTTGATCGCGGTGGCGGCCGAGGTCGAGTCGCCGGGGAAGGGAACCAGCTCGCGCGCCTTGATCTTCCCGTTGCTGCCGTCCTTCGGGTCCCAGAGGACCGCGCGGAACTGGAGCTTCTGGGCCGAGCTCTCGGAGCAGGTCGGGTCCTCCACCGCTGTCTCCGCCCAGCCCACGATGTGGCCGGCGTTGTTGATGCCGGTGGCAAAGCCATGGTTTCCGCCCAGCGTCGGCAGCTCGCGCATCGGGCCACTACCCTCCCAGACAAAGCCGCGGCAGATCAGGTCGGTTGTCTGGGGCAGAAAGCCGACCAGCTCGCAGGCCCAGTCCTCGTCCAGCGGATCTTCCAGGCTGGTATGGGAGATACCGGAGACGGTGCCGGCGTCATTCAGTCCGATCCACGGCACCGCGCTGCTGGGCCCGCCCAGGGTCCCCAGGTTGGTGATGATGTTGTTCTTCCAAATGACCGCGCGGCGGGTTCCGTCGGCCTGGTTGGACCAGCCCGACACCCAGCCTTGCTGATTGATGGCCATGCCTCGGCTTTGGGTCCCGCCGAGGGAGGGCAGCTTGAATACTTGGTAGCGTACTTCGCTGGCGACGACGCTAGCTCGTTCCTGGCGCGGCTGGGTGACCTCGGCTTCGTGGCTGCAGCCATACCCGGCGGCGATCAGTATCGCGCAGGAGATCTTTCTCATGGATTCCTCGGCGTGGAAGAAAGTCAGTCGCGCCGTGAGGGGCGCTCCTGCTCCACACCGTAGCGTGCGGCACACTACTCACGCTGGCCGGTTTCGGACCTGGAATCGGAGTAGCCGTAATCGGACCTCGAATCGTCCGGCTCTCTTCCGGCAACCTCAATTCGGGCTGTGAGATAGCAAATAGGGCGTCGAAGGCTTTGCGCCCACCAGCTCCCCACCCCACGCTTCAGCGTGCAGGCTGTGTATGGTGCCGAACTGCAGCCCGTTCGACGTCCTCGGGGTGGACGCCGCCGATTAGAAGGGTGAATTGTGGGCTAGAACCCCAACGCAGATGGGAGGCCGAGTCACCAGTTAAGTCCTATACCACGATCCTGGAGTGGTAGAACTTGGCATCGAGCGAGAGTGTCTTCTTCCCGATCTCGAGGACGCCGCTGGGACTGTTCCATGCTAGGCGCTGCGGATAACGCCTCGGTCGGGACGAGATGAAGCTCTGATGGCGGCGGCTGCCAGGGACCGGCACCGCTCGACCAGGAGGAGGAGAGCCCAGTCGGAACCTCGCTCACGCGTCTCGGTCCAGGTGGCACCGGTGAGACGGCGGATCGTCCGACAGCATACCGAGGTCTCCAGCCCGGCATCCAGGGCCATACGCGATAGCGACCCCGAGCCGGACTCCCAGAGGCTCAGCCATCGCAGGACGCGAACCCATGCCGCCAGCTCCTCCAACTGCGGGAGCCCTTCTCTCCGAAGCAGCCGGGCCACCCGGTAACGGCTCCCCATGCCAACGGCCTCGGCAAAGCGGTGGGCATCATGGACCAATCCACCCGAGCGGGCGAGCGCCTCGACCACGCGGCCAGACTCCGCCGAGCGCAACGGCAGCGCGGCCAGAAGCAGTCTGCGCACTGCCTCGCACGCAGAGTCTCCCATGACTGGCTGGGGGTAAGCGCACATATAGCTATGGTGTTTTGGGAGGGCCGTTCCTAACCTAGCCGTACCGATCAACTCATCCTTACCAGTTACGATGTGGCCCGGTACTGCCGGCCGCTAGTGCCGAGAGCCGCGCCGCGCAGGTGGTGGTATGCAGACCTATACCGTCAGGCGGGGTGACTCGCTCTGGCGCATTGCCTCCCTGATCTATCACGACGGCAATCGCTGGCCGCTGATCGCCCAGGCTAACCGGATCGGTGCCCCGAGCCGCCTCACGGTGGGCCAGCGGCTGGTATTGCCCAACGGGAGCCCCGAGCCCGCGGCCTCTCCGGCCCCGGCTCCCGGCCCCGCTGTGGCGCCAGCACCAGACGATCCACTGCTCAAAATCGCTCCCGTCCTCGCCGGAAAGGCGCGCACTCTGATCGAGGGTTGCCGCAGGGCGAGAGTGACCATCCGTATTTCTCAGGCTCTACGAACCTGGGGCGAGCAGGATGCGCTGTATGCCCAGGGCCGTACCGCGCCTGGCGTGATCCGGACTTACGCCCGTGGTGGGGAGAGCTTTCACAACTTCGGCATGGCGTTCGATATCGTGGTCCTCGAGTCAGGTCGAGTCACCTGGGACTCGCGCCATCGGGGATGGCGCCTCGCCGGCGAGATAGGAACCGGCCTGGGCCTCCTCTGGGGGGGAAACTGGAAATCGATCAAGGATCTGCCGCATTTCGAGATGCGCGGCCAGCTCACGCTGCGGGACTGCCGCTCCCTCTATGCCGGCGGACTGCCGGCCGTGTGGGCCAAGCTGGTGTAGCCCAAGATCGCTACGCGGTGTGCTCGGGGACGAGGAGAGCAATCCATGGCGACGTTCACGCCAACCCAATGCCGCAGTCTCGTCTACCGGTACTTCCTGGTCGAAGGCTGGCTCCCGCGCGGGACCACCACGCAGAACTGGCGCGACCTCACGATTCGCCGGATGCAGATCGACGATCCACCCCTCCCCAGCGACCAGGACCTCCAGAAGCGCCGCATCGCCCTGGACCTTCAGAATCTCTTTTTCGTGCTGGGTGGGGAGATCGAGTCGCCAATCGACCAACTCCGGGATGGTACGCTGACGCTGCGCGAGTTGGCCCAGTGGTGTTGCGGGCACCAGACGTGATCGGCCGTATGCGGATATGCCGCTGTCTCTGCGGTTTGGTGATCACCCTGCGGGCTGCGGCCGCCGCGCAGATCGTCGGCTCTGCCTCCGGCGTCACCTATGACGTCGATATCCGCAAGGCGACCGAGGAGAACGGCGCCTTCGGCGTCGACTTCGACGTGCGGTACGACCGGGAGCGGTCCGGGCCCAATCCCCAGGGCCATCACTATGGGCTGGGTCTCCGCGCCGGCGGGTTTCAAGCATTGGGCGCCGGCACGGGGGACGTGAACGAGATGTTTGGCGAGGTCGCGGTGCGAGGCCGGTATTACCGCAGCGGGCTCACGCCGCTGCCCGCCTGGCAGCAGACCCGCTATCTCCAGCTCGCCGAATGCGATCCCGCAGCCAGGGAGCCCAGCGATAGCACGGAACCCGACCCGCGTTGCTCAGAGTATACCGCAGCTGATTGGGCGGATTACAACGAGCTGATCCGCCGGCTCGGCAAGCAGCGCAGGTTCTACTCCTACGACCTGCACTATCGCTATGAATCCACCCAGGATCTGACGAGGGGTCAGAACGTGTTCGGCCTGGGGGTGAGTGGTGAAGTGCCTCGTCTGGCCGAGGCGCTCGATGTTATACCTGCCGTGACCCGCGACTCTTCCGGTTTCCGTCCCCAGGAGGTCCGCGGCTATGCCGGAGTCGACTACGTCGACCCCCAGAGTGACGTTGCCCTGGTGCTTGGCGCCGCTTCGCCCTTCTGGCGGGCCCGATGGGAGTTCGCGTGGAACACCCAGGTCTTCAATGCCTTGGTGCTGCGGGCCACCTGGTTCGGTCACTACCTGTTCGATGTGCCGGAGCCGGTCAAGGCGGCGGATCGGACATTCAACGCATTCCTGCAGGTATGGCTGAACTACCCGGTAACCAGCGAGACGGCACTACTGATCAAGTATGTGACCGGCCGGGTTCCTCCCGAATACGAGTCGACCAGCATGGGGTCGCTCGGCTTTTCCCTGACTCTCCAATGACAGCAGCTCCTGATATCGCCAGCCGCCCACAGTCCGACAGCGGCGCTGCCGGTGAGGTCAAAGCGTCCACGGTCGACCAGGGACCCGCCGAAAGCGAGACGCTCATCGGACGGAAGCACCAGCCCATTCGCGTGCTCACCTTCTCCAGCGGCGGCGTCGATACCGCGATGCAGCTGGGTGTGACCCACGCGCTGCTGGTCATGCGGGCCGAGGCGCCCGACGTGGTGCTCGGGGTCTCGGCGGGAGCGGTCAACGCGGTCGCGCTCGCCGAGATCCTGCAGGCCGGGCCACCCGGTCAATCCGCTGCAGGCATGGACGGTGCTGCGCTCGAGCCGCTGGAGCCGAGGGTGGCCCGATTCCGGCAGATTCTGGAGGATTTCCAGAACTGCCCCCACGACCTGATCGACGCCATGCTGCCGGACGCCTATCAGATCGACGCACAGAAGCCGGTCAAGACCCTCCGGCTCCCGGTCCAGGCCGAACTGGAGCGGCGCTGGCGAGATGACAGTCTCGGCTCCCGCGCCGGACTGATCAACTTCTATAACGAGCTGCTGCTGCTGCGGGCCTCGATCGGAACCATCACTCGAGCCATTCGCCGGGTCCTCGGGGTAATCGCGGCCCGGGAATCACTGCCCAAGATATGGTGGGCGGTTACGACAATGGAGTCGTTCCGCCTCTGGATGCTGATCGGGGCGGTGCTGCACCGCCTCGCACCCCTCGTCTGGCCAATTGGCCGGACTACGATCGCTTGGCGTCCTTGGACGGCATCCATCCGGCGTGAGCGGGGTGTCACTGCCGCTCAACTGATATTTCGATCCGGCCTGTGGGCCCGCACCCGAGAGCTACTGGTGAACGGGTTATCGCTCCTGCTGCTCACCGCGTTCTGGGTGATGTGTTCCGGAGTTGTGGTGGGTGCGGTTGTATTGGTCGTCCGACTGATCCTGCGTGGCTTCCGGGACATGGGGGTCGACATCGGGCCCCCTCACAGCCTGCTGGTCAGGCTGGGTGAATCGCTCTGGCAATGGGCGAAGGACCCATCAATGAGCTCCTCCATCAATGCCGACCTGATTGGCGCTCTGAGCGCCGTGCTGATCACAGTATTTGCCCTGGCCGTGATCTACGGCCTCGTGGTCAAGCTGAAGTTCGGAGGACGCTTCCTGCCCACGGTGGGGCAAGCGATGGGAACCATGGCGTCGTTCATCCTGCTCCTGGCCTGGTGGACGATCGTCCTGCTGGCTCTGAGCATTCCGGTGGCGTATGTGCTGGGGCAGATCCCACGATGGGTCGGAACAGCGCTGCCTTGGACCGGTTGGGGCGCGAGGCACGTGGAACCGCGCTACGTGGCGATGGGGGCCGCTCTCCTGGGCACCATGCTTGTCATCACTCTGTACATTCGTCGCCGTCGCTTTCTCCTCAATCTCCTGGCCCGCTACGGCCTGGCTGACAGCCTGCTGCACCCTCATCCCCTGCGTCAGTTCTTCGTGCGGGTCTTCGATCCCGGATACTACGGGCCCGTCCCCATGGATGCAGCCGTGGACGGCGCACTCGCCCGGAGCGACTCACCCTATCCGAAGCCCGATGCCGATACCAAGAAGTATCTGGATGACTACGCCAAGGGATCCCCTCCCATCCGCGTCGCACTCTCGGTCGCCGACGTCTCTACCGGCGAGCTGAGCGTGATCATTGGCGGGGTCTCTACCGTGGACGGCCTGATGGCCGCCACAGCGGCGGCACCGCTCTTTCCTCCAGTACGCTCGAGGGGCCGGCTGTACATCGACGCCGCCAACGTCGCCAATCAGACCACCGAAGCACTCATGAACTACTTGCGTTTCCGTGTGCATCCTGAGGCGACCGCAATCCATGTCTACAGCGTCGCCTCGCTGCCGCTCAGCCGAGGAGAGCTGGACCCCCCACCGACGCCGTCACAGAAGGGAGACCGCAACGCCGAGACCGCCGAGCGCACCGAGCTGGTGAAGGTGATTGGCCGAGCTATGCAGATTCAGCGCTTGAGAGACGCCCATCTGGATCAGAAACTGGTGAACGTGCTCAGTCGGGTCCTGCCTCCTGGCAACGTCCAGGCCAAGAGCGGCGACGACACCTTTCTCCGGGCCTGGGCATACCCGATCGAGCCGGACGAAAATCTCCATACGGCGAAGCGGTACTTCGAGGCGCCGAATGCCCAGGCGCGGCGAGAGGTGATTGCGGAAACCGTGGCCGACGGCTGCAGAGCCGCGCTGCAGACGATGCTGGCCCATCAGATTCGAGCATCGGCGCGGACGGCGGCAGGAGATGAGGTCAAAGTCGGGCGGGATGAGAAGCGTACCATCTGGTGTGGAAAGGTGATTGCGGATCACAACCGGGCCAAGAACCCTCCCGAGACTCGCACCTTTCCCGGGAGTGCGCCTTCCCTTATACCGGGTGAGCCGCGAACGCCGGGATTGGTCGAAGTATGCCGCCATTGCGCGCTGTACCGGGATGACGGGGTCACGTTTGAACGTCGCCTGGTGGTGCTGGAGCGGAAGACGACCCCGGCCGACTGGTATCCCCGCGATCGCCAGACCGACGAGCACACCGTGTTGAGCCCGGCGGCTCGGCAGGCGGTGGAGGATCCCGGAACTTCCTCGGCAGATCCATCGAAGCAGGAGGCCAGACAGAGCTGGCAACTGGCTCGGCAGACCTGGGGCCGCAGCTGGCCCCACCCCCGCGGCGGATTGCCCGGAACCGAGCGCCCCACGGTGAGCTTCTTGTTCAGTGGCGGGGTGTTCCGCGGGGTCTACCAGATGGGGGTTCTCAACGCCTTGAATCTGGTAGGACTCCGCCCCGACGTCATCGCTGGAGCGTCGGTCGGTTCGATCACTGCCGCGATGATTGCCCGGGTGTTCCGGGAGCCTCACGAGAGTGAGCGCGTTGCCCGCATCGCGCGCCTGGCAGCGACCTATCTGGCCCTCGATCGCCTGATTCTCACCGACCGCTTTGCCGACTTCGTGCGCGGCTTCACCGTCCGGGCCGCGTCGACCCGCTTCTCACTCAACCAGGCCGATCGGGTTTTTCGGGCCTTCGACAAGCCGGTTCCTGCGGAATTTGATCGGGAGTTGCGGGCAGTGGCCGCCGGCCTCGAGCGCCTGTTCTACATCAGCCCCTTCGAGCTCAAGGATCTGGTCGAGGCGGTGCGGCGGCGGAAGTTCTCCAAGTCGCTTGGGTTGCTGGCCGATTATCTCCAGGAATGGCTGGCCCGCATGGGGGTCGGCAACCAGGTGCTGGGGGCCGAGCCGCTGAGTCTCCTGATTGCCGAGCATGTCCTCGAGGGGCTGCCTGGCTATGACATCGAGCGGCCGGGGGCGGTTCCCTTCGACGTCTTCACCGAGGACGGCATCTACTTCCTGGCCACTGCCACCAATCTGACCCGTGGTCGGCTCGAGATCCTGGGAGATCCATCGTGTGACCGGTCCCATGATCAAAAGCCGGTCTTGATGGACGCCCTTCTGGCGAGTAGCGCCTTCCCCGGTGTCTTCCGGCCTCGGTGGTCCTGGGAGATCATGCCCGCCGCCGAGACCGCAGACCAGTACATCGACGGCGGCGTCACCGACAATCTTCCTCTGGATGCCGTCGCCCAGTTTCTGAATCGAGCGGCGATGGCTGATGTGGTGAGTGCCCGGCCGTTCGATGGCTCGGTGCCTCATCTCCTGCTTTGCGCCTCACTCGAGCCCCAACTCGCCATCCTTGACGAGTCAGAACAGCATGCACTGAGATTCAACTGGCCGGGGCTGTGGCATCGTGCGCGCCAGCTGGGTTACAACAAGAAGATCGATCTGTACGCCAAGATCCAGCGATCGATCCGCCAGGCGGTGGGCCAGAACTCGAGGCCCAAGCCTCCGTGGAACCCGCTCGACCTCGAGGTGGTTGCGATCAAGCCGGAATGGCTCTGCAACACCTTCGCCTTTCATCCCATGCTCAACTTCCGCCGCCGGCGTCAGGCTCAGAGCATTGCTCACGGATGCGCCTCGACTCTGATGGAGCTGGCCCGTCCGATTCCGGATGACCGGGCGAAGCGCTGGAAATCTGCCTGGGGAATCGACGAGAGCCGGCTTCCCGAAGCAGAGGTGGCATCCCGTCCTGATCCCTACCTGCCTCTCCGGGTTGGGCCCGATGAGTGCTGGTTCAGGCCGGGAGTTACCTGTCCCTTCAGCCGAACGGGGCTGGCCCGGGCCGGGCTGTACGACACCACGGCGAGGGAACTGGAGTCGATCTATATGCTCTGCGGCCGACCAGACACTCACCGGGCCGCGACCTAGACCAGGCAGGGAACTATGCTCTCGCTGCTCGAGACTCTGCTCACCTTCGTCGGTGTTATGCTGGTGTTGGCGCTAGCGGCGCAAAGCCTGCAGGAGCTGGTCAAGTCGATGCTCGCTCTGAAGGGCCAGGCGGCTCTACGCGGGCTCAAGGGGCTGGTGCATGAGGCCGTTCGATCTACTGGCCTCAATCAGTCCGGCGACGATCTGCTCAAGAGCGTCATGCGGCGGCTCCAGGGGCTGGGCCAGAACGGAGTCCGTCCCACGGCAGTCCGCCTGGACACACTCACCGCATCGCAGCTCTCCGACCTTATCCTGCATGTCGACCCGCGCGAGGTACCGGATCTCCGCACGGCGAACCCCGATACCGGTCGAGCAGTGTTAGAGCTGGTTGCGGAGCGGGCGAGCGCCTGGTTCCCGCTCGCCATGGAGCCCGTCGCTGACCGCTACCGGCGTCGGATGAGAGGCGTTTCGCTGGCCTCCGCTGCCGCGGTCGTGCTCGCGCTCAATGCGGACGCGCTCAAGATCTTCAGGCAGGCACAGAGCAACGACGCGTTTCGCCAACGGGTGAGCGCAGCCACCGAAGGGCTGACTGGACTTCAGGAGCAGGTGCAAGACCTGGGAGACAGATGCCTGAAGCCTTCCCCCGTTGGTGCGTCATCCACGGATAGCGCGTGCGTCGCGCTCTCCTCGGCGCTGGACTCGCTGCATAGCCGTGCCCTGCGCGCCGCGGCTGATACCGCGTTTGTCGCCGGCATCACCGGTCCCCGCCGGCCGAAGGATCCCAACTGGTGGGTCGGCATCCTCCTGTCGACTCTGTTGGTGAGCCTGGGTGCGCCGTTCTGGCACGACGCGCTGGAAACGATGTTCGGCGTCAAGAATCGGGTCCGGGCCGAAGCCAGGAAAGTCGAAGCGACAACGCCGCCGTTCATGGTGGAACGGATAGCCGGGCCACACGCCGAAGCCGTTGTCGCAGGGCCGGCGGACGAGAAGGTCCC
>CBFGTM010000084.1:0-10018 GCA_965652025.1 uncultured Gemmatimonadales bacterium | reverse complement strand
CTGATAAGCGTGAGGTCGGTAGTTCAACTCTACCCAGGCCCATCTTGCTATCTCATCGCCCCGCGGGCATTTCGGCGCTCGCGGGGTGCTCATTTTTGTGATCTTCACCCCCATGTTGTCCGTTGCGTTGTCTGTTCGTCCTCAGGCTTCGAGCCGTCGCCGAGCCGTAGGATCGGCACCGGCGGCCGCGGGACGTAGTGCTCGGAGCCCGGTCCAGGGTGCCGGCGGCCAGGCGTGCAGCTGTCGGACGAGGCTGCAGTTAGCGCGGAGCCGGCGACCGGCCGCCGCCTTCGGAGCCCGGATCCGCAGCATGCCCTGCTCCAGTATGACCCGCACGTTGTCGGTGTCGTAGGTGCGTCCTTCCTCCTCCTCGGTCCGGGCGGGCTCCGTGCGCACCGTGATGGTGCCCACGTCGACCTCCACCACGATCTCCTGAAGCACCCGCCTGCCCATCGAGTCGGCGGATCGCCGACCTGTAACGTGGCTTCCGGCCATTCGCAGGGTGCCGGACGGATGGGAATCGGGGGGTAGGGATCTCCCGACGGCGAACCATGAACGTAACGGCTATCCTCGGTGTCCACAGGGGTGCACGGGATCTCGACGGTCCCAAGGCGCAGCCGGGAGGAAGCCCCCATGAGAGCCGTGAACGCTGTGTGGCTGGTGGCCGCGTTGCTGTCCGGGATGATCGGCTATCGCCTGGGCCAGGCCGACGATGCGCCCCCGCTCGACGCGCCTGCGATGGAGCGGGACACCCGAGGTGCGGTCCCGACGCAGGGATCATCCGCTCGGGCGTTGCCGGCCGGCCTCACCGACGAGGAGCGGAGCATCATCGGAGTCGCCCGTCAGGTCTCGCCCGCGGTGGTGAGCGTGCTTCGGCCGGATGGCTCGGGTTCCGGCGTGATGATCCGGAGCGACGGCATCCTCCTTACGAACGCCCACGTGGTAGGCTCCTTCAAGCGGGTTCGGGTCGGCCTGGCCGACGGCCGCACACTAGAGGGCGAAGTGCTCGGCCAAGACCCGACCGTCGACGTGGCCGTGGTGCGGCTGTCGGAGCGCGACCTGCCCGCGGCGCGGCTCGGTGACTCGGACTTGCTGGAAGTGGGTCAGCTGGCCGTGGCGATCGGGAATCCCCTCGGACTCGACCGTACGGTCACGAGCGGCGTAGTCTCCGCGCTGAACCGCGCGCCGCCGGGCTTCGGCCTGGATCAGCTCATCCAGACTGATGCGGCCATCAGCCCGGGAAACTCCGGTGGTCCCCTGCTGGATTCGCGGGGACGGGTGATCGGGATCAATACCGCCGTCATCCGGGCGCCGGGCTCGGAAGGTCTGGGGTTCGCCATTCCGATCAACCTGGCGAGCGACGTGGCGCAGCAGGTACTCACCACCGGGCACGTGCGCCGCGCGTTCCTCGGCATCGAGTATCGCGATCTCGAGCCCGAGATCGCGAGCACGTTCGGACTCCCGGTGCAGCAGGGAGTGATCGTGGCCTCAGTGACGCCGGAGAGCCCGGCGGCCGGAGCAGGGCTCCGGCGGGGCGACATCATCACCCGGGTGGACGACGTGCCGGTCGCCCACGGCGGCGATCTCCGCCGCGCGCTGCGGGCGCGGTCGCCGGGCGCCGAGGTGACCCTCACCGTGCTGCGCGCGTCGAAGCGATTCACCGCCCAGGTCCGGTTGGCGGAAACGCCGGGACACTGATCAGGTCATCTCAGCGCGGGCGGTCCGGCATGCTCCCGGTGCGGTCGCAGCAGGCCTCCGACAGCGTTTGTGGATCGATTCGCGATCGGGACCATCATCGGGATCCTGCTTCCGCGGGTGACTACCTACGCAGCAGCCGGGAATCGGTTTGCAGCTGAGGGGGCGCCCCTTGCAGCAAATCAGGCGAAGGCGCGCCGCCGTCCCGTCGCCCAAAGGCCGGCGCCCAGCGCGGCAAGCAGCCCGACCGCGGTGCGGATGGATGGCCGGGGCAGCCACTTCATCGCCTCGACCACGACCTCCGGCGGCTCGCGCCGCTGCGGGTCCGAGCGCGCGAAGGGCGGCGCCTTGTCCGGCAGGGGCTCGCCGGCGAACAGCCTCGTCATCGCCTTCACGAATGGGACCATGTCCTGGGGCCCGCGGCTCGAGATCCAGTTATCGTCGTGCACCACTTCCTGGTCGAGCCAGGTCGCGCCCGCGTTGACCAGGTCATCCCGGATGCCCGGCCACGAGGTCATCGTGCGTCCGGATGTCAGTCCCGCGGAGGCGAGCACCCAGGGCCCGTGGCACAGCGTGGCGATCGGCTTCCCGGCCTCATCGAACGCGCGCACGAACTGCCGCGCCTCCGCGGATTGGCGCAGCAGATCGGGGTTGATGAAGCCACCGGGCACGAGAAGCCCGTCATAGTCCGCGGGATTGGCTTCGGCCAGGGTCTTGTCCACCCGCACGCGGGACGCGGGCTCGTGGAGGTTGACCCCGCGAATCCGCCCACGGCGGAGCGAGACGATGTCCACCGACGCGCCGGCGAGTTTCAGGGCCTTCACCGGGATCGTGAGCTCAACTTTTTCGAAGCCATCCGCGGCAAGGACCGCAATGCGGCGACCCTTGAGTGTCTGATTGGCGAGCATGGTACTTCCTCCAAGAATGTGTGTGGCGCATCACCGCGATTCATTGGTCCATCGAGTTGGGTATTGGAGCACTAACCGTAGCTGATGCGCCGCCCGTCAGGCTACTCTGGTCCTCTTTACCGAATCGGCTCGATATGGGCGCCCAACCTCAGTTGATGTCCGGCAAAAGGGCTGACCAACGCACCCACGCGAGAACGCATGGCGCCGAGCGCGGGCTCGATCGCTTCGAGGGGTTCAGCGACGCGGTCTTCGCAATCGCCGTGACGCTGCTGATCGTCGAGATCAAGGTTCCCGGATCTCCGGATGGCCCCCATGGCTACAGCAACCTGGCGAGGGCTATGGCCGAGCAGTGGCGCGAACATCTCGCGCTGGTCCTCTGCTATGTCGTAATCGGCGCCTACTGGCTGCAGCACCATTATTCGGGCCGCATCTACGCCAAGAGTGACCACTGGCTCGGTGCGATCAACCTCCTGTTCCTGCTGGCCATCGTCGTCGTTCCGTATCCCATCCGCGTCTGGTGCTTCCATCTCGGCAGCGGCTTCGAGCCGGTCGCGTCAGTGACCCTGGTTGCCGGTCTGGCCCTGATCGCCTGCACCTGGATGGCGAAATGGTTCTACGCACTGCCCGGCCGCCGACTGATGGGCGAACGGCTCGCGCCCGACTTCCTCCAGCAGATGACGCGCCGCTACGGTATCGCGACGCTGATCCAGATCGGCGCAATTCCGCTTGCGATTGCGGCGCCGCCAGTCGGAGTGGCCATCGCGCTGCTGTGCGTCGCCTTCTTCCTGCTGCCCCAGCCCAAGCCGCGCTACAAGCCCGGCGAGGTGCCGGACGAGGCTGAGACATCGAACGAGTAGGAGCCCGCATGGACCTCCGCCAACTCGACAAGAAGTACTTCGGCCGCCAAGGCGAGCCCGAAGACGTCATCGTCGGCAGCTCCACCGACAGCCATCTCACCGACGCCCGCGGCCGCAAGTACATCGATTTCATGATGGGCTGGTGCGTCGGCAACCTGGGCTGGGGGAACCCCGAGATCCGCTCGGCGGCGCGGAAGTTCGATGGCCCCGAATACGTTCATCCCAGCTACCTCTACCGCCCCTGGGTCCAGCTCGCCGAAATGCTCGCCCGCATCACCCCCGGTAAGCTCGCCGTCTCCTACCGCACGACCGGCGGCACCGAATCGGTCGAAGGGGCGCTCCAAATCGCCATGGCCTACACCGGCCGCGGCTCGTTCGTGTCCGTCGAAGACAGCTATCATGGCAACTCCATCGCCGCCATGAGCATCGGCGCATCGCACAACCGCGAAACGTTCAAAAACCTCCTACCCAGATGCCACAAGATCGAGCCGCCCTTGGATCACAAGGCACTTGGCAAAGTCGAGACGCTGCTGAAGAAGCGCGACGTGGCTGGCTTCATCATGGAGCCGATCATCTGCAACCTCGGCGCCCTCGTCCCCGAGGACGAGTTCATCCGTGGCGTCCGGAAGCTCTGCACCCGCTACGGCACTTTGTTCATCGCGGACGAAGTCGCCACCGGGTTTGGCCGGACCGGAAAGCTCTTCGCCTGCGAGCATTTCGGTCTCGAGCCCGATGTCCTGTGCATGTCCAAGGCCATCACCGGCGGCTACGGCGGCCTGGGCGCCGTGATGACCACGTCCAGGATAGCAGGCGCCATCAAAGAGGACTTCGGCCTCTATTCCACCTATGGCTGGCATCCCCGCGCCGTCGCTGTTGCCCTCGCCAACCTCCGCTATCTGACGCGCCACCGGAAGAAGCTTCTCCACAACGCCACCCAACTCGGCCAGTACTTCCTCACCCGGCTCTCTCAGATGCGCTTCAAAGGCAAAGCCACCATCCGCGGCAAAGGCTTCGCCATCGGCATCGAAGTCGAAGACGAGACCTACGCCTCCAAGGTCGGCGACACCTGCCGCAGAAACGGCCTGCTCGTCTCGGCCGAGGAAGACGTGCTCATGCTGCTTCCCGCCCTCACCATCACTCGTCAAACCGCCGAGCGCGGACTCGACATCTTTGAAAAGTCCCTGTAGCCCTGCCTACCTCTTGGCCGCCACCGACGCCGCGCTCTGCAAGGCTTCCAACAGCGTCGGCTCATCCCACGGGCCGTCATGACGCACCCCATTAATGAAGAACGTCGGAGTGCCGTTGACGCCGCTCCGCACGCCGCTCATGAAGTCCTCTCGGACCTTTTCGGCAAACCTGTGCGTGGCCAGGATCTGAGCCGCCCACTCGGGATCAATATCCAACTGGGCGGCGTAACTGATGAGATCCTCGTCCTCCAGCGCGTCCTGGTTCTGATACAGCATGTCATGCATGGGCCAGAACTTTCCGCGTGAGCCCGCCGCCTCTGCCATCTCGGCCGCGTGCTCGGCATGAGGATGCACTTGAGCGAGGGGAAAGTGCCGAAAGGCGAATCGAATCGAGTCCCCCATCCGCTGCAGGATCGAGGCGACGATCGGGTAGGCCATGCCGCAGTAGGGACACTCGTAGTCGCCGTATTCAACCAGCGTCACAGGGGCATCAGCCGGTCCCAGGGCGTGATCCCGGTCGCCGAGCGGCGGGATGAGTTGTGTGCTCATGAAGGTGCTCCGATGTGGGTAGCCGGTGACGGAAGTGCCTCGAGCGCCGCGAGAACTCCATCGGCGCCGGGGTTGACGTCGACCGGCGAGAGAGAGCTCCAGCGAATGATGCCGTCGCGATCGAGAACGAAGACCGCGCGCTCCGAAAAGCCGTCTCCGGCACGGTACGCATTGTAGGTCCTGGAGACAGCGCCTTTGGGCTCGAAATCGGACAGCAAGGGAAAGCGAAGGCGCCGGGCATCGGCGTAAGCACGGTGACACCAGATCCCATCCACCGAGATTCCCACTAACTTCGCCTCGTGCCTCTCAAATTCGGGCAGGAGTTCGTTGAAGAGGGCGAGCTCATCACCGCAGACTGGACTCCAGTCGGCCGGGTAGAAAACGAGAATCACGGGATGGCCCCGGAGGTCACTGAGCCGAAGCCCGGTGTCGGGACCGCTGGCCAGGGAGAAGTCGGGTGCTGGTGTTCCCGCCGGGAGTGGGGCCGAAGAGGCGCTGGTTTGCCTTGCGTTGTTATCTGGTCGGCCAGTCATGGCTCGCTCCTGGGTAAATGGCACGCGCCGGCTTATCAAAGTGGACCGCCCCGGGAGCACGCGCTGTCAGACAACCGGTAAGCCGACACGGGTGCCCCTCGTCTTTGTACGTCCAGGTAACATGAGAGTCCATCGGCCCCGCCTTCTGGCACTTTGCCGGGCAATCGGTATGTGCATCGGGCGCTTGATCCGACAGCGGTCGCACCTCGAGCGGTGAATATTTGCGTCGTTCACCAGCCTGCTGCTTGCAACGGGCCCCGCAAGCCAACGCACATGCGACTCATCATTATGGCATCAGCTCAAACCCGTCCACCGACCGCCGAGAGCAAGAAAATATTCGCGGAAGGCGAATTCGTCGTGGTCTGCGCGTTCTGCGGCCGAATGAGGAGCCGCGAGGGCCTCTGGATCTCGCTACCGCCATGCCCCAGCCACGTTCTGCGGCAGGAGACCGGAGGGATCAGCCACACCTACTGCCCCGAGTGTCTGGCCCGGCATTATCCGACACACCGAACCGGCGCGGCTCAGAGCGGCGTGGGTGGTGCGAAGCCTCGAGACTCCACTGGTGATCGGCTGGAGCGCTCATCCCGCTCGCGGATGAGCCAGTAAGTGGACATGGGGCGACCACTGACTGCCCAGGATCCGAAGCTCACCCTCGAGCAGCCGGAGATGAAGCGACTCTGGTCGCCGGGGTCAAAGTGGCTGGCGGCAACCGGCAACGCTGTCAGGCAACCGGGAGTCTCGGGTTCTTGCTTCGCCGACGGCGAGGGGGATGGCGTCCGGGCATACTCTGGCAGCAGGCAATTCCAACGACGGTTTCGCCGTCTGCATTGATGAGCTGTTTGCCTCCCCTGAACCGAGGATGCCCCATGGCTGTTACCAAGGCGATTTCGCCCGACCATCTCGAGCTCTACTTTGCCGAATTCACCAGGCGGTTCCTGATGGACGCATCGCCGAGGGCGGCCGACGTGGAAGTGCTGGAGCCCGACTCGGGCAGCCAGATAGCGATTGAGGGGGCACGATTGCTGGGCATCACCTACGATCCCCGAAGCCAGGCACTGGAGCTCGAGCTCGACGTGGGTGATCATCGGATCTCCGATCTCTTCGACGTGTGGACCCTGGAGGAACAGGACGGATTCCTCAATTCGGTTGCGGTGATCCACCAGGATGGGAGCCGTGAGATCGTGAGCATCAAGCGGGTGGGGATTCGACGCTTGTCATCCTGAGCGAGGGATCTCTCGGCCGGGCACCTGCCTTCCCATTTTCCCGACAGCGGTCGGCTGGACCGCGCGCACATTGGGCCTGGAGTGTTCCCCCTCCCGGTCCAAGGCATTGCCTTGTGAACCGTCAGGGCCCATCCTACCAGGGTAGGTGTCGCTCATCACAAAGGCTTTGATGTGATTTCCACGGGGGCAGGCAGGCACGAAGGAGCGCCGCTGCGGCTGGCCGGGACCGAGGAGTTGGTCCGGTTGGGAGCGACTCTGGCTGCCCGTCCCTATGCCCGCCGAGGCGTTTCGATCGCTGATCGAACCATCCGGGTCATCCTGGTGGACGACCATGGCATGGTGCGTGAGGGTTTGCGGCTGCTGCTTCGCACTGCACCCGATATCGCAGTCGTGGGCGAAGCCGGCGATGGGGTGGCGGGCCTTGCACTGGCCCGCCAGGTGGTGCCCGATATCATCGTGCTCGACCTCGACATGCCGGGCGGCGATGGTACCGCGGCCCTGCGTGAGCTGGGCAAGTCCTTGCCTCAGTCCCGGGTGCTGATCCTCACGGTGCACGCCGAGCAGGAACGATTGCTCGGCGTCCTGGACGCGGGCGCCCGGGGCTATCTCACCAAGGAGGCGGCCTCGCGGGATCTGGTGGAGGCCATCAGGGTCGTGGCGGCGGGAGACGTGTACGTGCGCCCCGCCGCGGCGCGGCTCCTGGCGGCCGCGGTGGCGCCAGGTCCGGCCGTCAAGTCGGCCCGCGACCAGTTCCAGAGCTTGAGCGATCGGGAACAGACTGTGCTCCGCGCCATCGCCCAGGGCTACAGCGGCGCCGAGATTGCGCGGCAGCTACGCATCAGCACCAAGACGGTGGATGCCTACAAGCATCGCATCCAGATGAAGCTCGGAATCGAGCACCGAACCGAGTACGTGCGGTTTGCGATCGAGGTTGGGATCCTGGGCTCCTAGTACGCCGCCAGGCCGCTCTCCAGCGGCATCGGACCGGCATATCGTGGCTCTGCTTCAGGCCAGTCGAGGCAACCTTTTTCCCGGCGACAGCGAGATGGCGCGCCGGATGCGGCAGCTCGACTGGACCAGCACCGTGGTCCGTCCTCCCGAGCAGTGGCCGGAAAACCTCCGCACCGCAGTCAGCCTCTGTCTTACCTCCCGTTTTCCCATCGTGCTCTGGCTGGGACCCCAGCTAGGGGTCCTTTACAACGACGCCTACATCCCGTTCCTGGGGCCGGCCAAGCATCCGCGGGTGCTCGGCCGCCCGGGACAGGAGTGCTGGGGTGAGATCTGGCACGACATTGGGCCCAGGCTCGACACCGTCCTGGCCACTGGAGAGGCGACCTGGCTGGAGGACCATCTCTTCTTCTTTGCGCGCAGGCTGCCGCTGGAGGAAGTCTACTTCACTTTCACTTACTCACCCATCATTGCTGCGGATGGTCGAGGGGTGGACGGAGTCTTCTGCCCGTGCTTTGAGACGACCGAGAAAGTGGTGGCAGCCAGACGACTCGAGACCCTTCGGAAGCTGGGAGTCCGGACTGGAGAGGCCCGGTCGGTGACCACCGTCTGCCGGGAGGCGGCGGCGGTGTTGCGGCAGAACTCACAGGATGTGTCGTTCGCGGCCATCTACCTGGTCGACGAACGGGGTAAGCACCTGACCCTGAGTGCCGGCGGCGTCCCTGGTGCAGAATCGCATCTTCCCCGTCGGATCGGCCTGGACAAGACCGCAGCATCGGGATGGCCGCTGGCGGAGGTCGTCGCCGATCAACAGGCTCGTCGGGTGAGCCTCGATGCGGTGGGAGCGCAGCTCTCCGGCACCCTGTGGCCGGAGCCGATCCGAGAGTCGATGATACTGCCGGTTCCGGCCGCGGGGCGCGACCATCCCGCCGGAGTGCTGGTCCTGGGCGTCGGCCAGCGCCGGGTCCTGGACGACGAGTACCGGACCTTCTTCGATCTGATCGCCGGCCAGGTCGGCGCCGCACTCGATAAATCGCTGGCCTATCAGAGCGAGCGACGCCGGGCGGAGGGACTGGCCGAGCTGGACCGCGCCAAGACCGCATTCTTCAGCAATGTCAGCCATGAGTTCCGCACCCCGCTCACGCTCTTGTTGGGACCGTTGGAAGATTGCCTCGCTGATGACGGAGGAAGCCTTCCGGAGGCGCAGCGGCAGCGCCTGGAGATTGCCCATCGCAACAGTCTCCGCCTGCTCAAGCTGGTGAACACACTGCTGGAATTCTCGCGGATCGAGGCCGGCCGGGTCCAGGCCTCCTACGAGCCCGTCGATCTCGGCAGTCTCACCGCCGACCTGGCCAGCAACTTTCGAGCGGCGTGTGAACAGGCGGGCATTCGCCTCACGATTCTCTGTCGCCCCGATCCGGCGTCCTCCGACATCGCCTACGTCGATCGGGATATGTGGGAAAAGATCGTCCTCAACCTCCTCTCCAATGCGTTCAAGTTCACCCTCGAGGGCAGTATCACCGTTTCGCTCAGGCTCGGGGGTGGAAGGGCACAGTTGTCTGTGGTGGACACCGGCACGGGAATTCCCGCAACCGCGTTGCCCCACCTGTTCGAGCGGTTTTATCAGGTGCCCGGAGCAGAGGGCCGCTCCCGCGAAGGCTCGGGTATCGGCCTTTCGCTGGTCTCGGAGCTGGTGAAGCTGCACGGTGGCGTGGTCCGGGTGACCAGCGCGCCGGGGACGGGCAGCCACTTCACCGTCTCGATTCCCCTGGGGAAGGCCCACCTGCCCGCTGACCGTATTGCGCCGCGACGGCATCGAGCATCGATAGCCGCGAGCACCAGAAGCTTCGTCGAGGAAGCGCTCCGTTGGCTACCGGGGTCGGCGCCCAGCAGGGGCATCGATGGGCCGGCATTGATCTCCCCCCTGGAGCCGCAGCATCAGGCCAGCCGGCTCGGCCGGCCGCGGATCCTGTGGGCCGATGATAACGCCGATATGCGCGAGTATGTCGAGCGGCTGCTCGGACCCTCCTACGAAGTCCAGGCGGTCACCAACGGAGAGCTGGCGCTTGAAGCTGCCCGGAACTCGCTACCCGACCTGGTGCTCAGCGACGTGATGAT
>CBFGTM010000083.1:0-10126 GCA_965652025.1 uncultured Gemmatimonadales bacterium | reverse complement strand
CTCGCCACCCTGGATGATCTCCCGGTCCCACGGCAGGATGATGAAGTTCTCGGTCTCGAAGGCGTAGAAGTCGGGGGCGTACTCGCCGGTCTTGAAGGAGACCGCGGTGAGCACCTGGGCCGGCTTCTTGGCCCGCACCTCACTGAGCGCGAGCTTCATGGTGCTCCCGGTGTCGCAGGTCTCGTCCACCAGGAGGATCCGGCGTCCGCGGATGGTCGCGGGCGGGCCGGATACCATGACCGGCTGGGCCTCGGGGTCATTGCGGGTGACGGCCATGGAGGCGAACTCGCACTGCAGGATCGAGGCGACGACCACTCCCGGGATCACCCCCGCCTTGGCAATGCCGAGCACGATCTCGGGCTGATATTCCCGGGCGACCCGCAGCGCGAGCGCGCGGCAGAGCTCCCCGAAGAAGGGCCAGTCGACCTCGAGGGTGCCGCGGGAGCTGGCTGGTTGAGGACGGCGAGGAATGGTCATGTGCTAAGGTCGTACTTCAGAAGTGAAACGTCTAGGGCGGAGCCCACAGGTCCAAACTCTCGGCCCTAGACCCTAGACTCCTTTAACCCTATCTTAACTCCCCAACATCTTGCGCCCGCTCGACTTGCTCGGAGACCCCGCCTCGGCATGAGCATTTGGAAACGCATGTTCGGTAAGGGATCCCGGGAAACCGTGGCCCCTCAGCGATTGGACTACCTGAACGAGGGTCTGGCTCTGGAGCGCCAGGGCGACTTCGAGGCGGCGCTCACCAGCTACCGGCTGGCCTTTCGGGACAATCCCTCCGACTCCCGCATCCTCCTCAATATGGCCATCGCGTTTACCAAGACCGGCCAGGAAGAGGAAGCCATCCGCCACTACAAGCGGGCCCTGGAGCTGGATGACAGCCTGGGTGGAGCACACTACGGCGTGGCGTTCCTGCTGAAGAAGCGCGGCGATGTTCAGGAGGCCGCCAAGCACCTGCGCGCCTTCCTGGCGCGGCCTGCCAAAGGACCCGACGCGGAGCGGTGGATCAAGTACGCCGAAGCCGAGCTCCAGAAGATCGCGAGCAATGGCCCGAAGTCGGAGACGCTGTGAGCCGTTGGGCTTTCCTCACATCCGTCGTGCTGGTGTTGGGCTGCAGCGACCTGACCGAGGGGGGCGGAGGCGTGGTCGGGCTGGAGATTCGCACCCCCGAAGTCCTCAGCCTCCAGGTGGGCCAGACCCTGCAGCTCACGGCGCGGGCACTGGACAAGAACGGAAACGAGGTTGCCGCCCCGATCGAGTGGCGGGCACCCGACCCCACGCTCACAGTGGATCAGGCGACCGGGGTGGTCACCGGAGTATCCCCGGGGCCCGGCCGGGTGCAGGCGTTCACCGGAAGCCTCTCCTCGGCGATGGTGGAATTCACGGTCCTCGCCGGAGCCGACACGCTGGTCGTGACTGACTCCATCCTGACCGTGGCGCCGGGTGTCGCGGCCTCCCCTCCGCTCGTCTCCCAGGTGCAAAGCCTCTCACCCCCCGGACCGGTCGCCAACCATCCTGTGGTGTACACCCTGATATCGCCGCTGGATGCCACGGTCACGCTGCCCGGCGGCGGGCTAACTGCTACGGTCAACACTGGCACGGATGGTGCTGTCTCCACCGTGACCCTCACCCGAGTCAACCTTGCTCAACCCGTTACCGCCGTTGTCGAAGTCAGCGCCGTACGAGCTGGGGGAGCGCCCGTCCCCGGTTCGGGTCAGCGCTTCACCGTCACCTTCCAGTAACCCGGCAGCGCCGATGGCGCGAACCCTCACCGAACTGTACTTCGGGGCGCTGGAGCGCTTCGGCCACCGTCCCGTGGCGGTGCGAGCCAAGCGGAATGGGGAATGGTATGCGCTGAGCTATCAGCAGCTGGCCGACCGGGTCCAGGACCTGAGCCTGGGAATGCTGGAGCTGGGGATCGCGGCCGGCGACCGGGTCGCCATCCTGTCGGAGAACCGGCCCGAGTGGGCCATGGCCGACTACGCCTGTCTCGCCGCCCGCTGTACCGACGTGCCGATCTATCCCTCCCTCCCGGCCAAGCAGGTGGAGTACACGCTCTGCGATTCGGGTGCGACCGCCATCTTCGTCTCCACCCGGACCCAGCTGGAGAAGGTGAACAGCATCCGCCCTCGGGTGGCGGGACTCAAACACGTCATCAGCTTCGATGAGAGCATCGCCCAGGCCGGCGTGCTGACGCTGGAGCAGGTGCTCGCCAGAGGGCGGGCAGCGCGGTCTCGCCACCCGGACTGGAAGCAGCGGGCGCTGGAGGCGCGGGAAGACGACGTGGCGACGCTGATCTACACCTCGGGCACCACCGGTGATGCCAAGGGCGTCATGCTCACCCACGGCAACATCACCTCCAACGTCACCACCTGCTGCCGGCTGTTCACTTTCCTGGAGGGCGACGAGTGCCTCTCCTTCCTGCCGCTGTGCCACATCTTCGAGCGGATGTTCGGCCACTACTCGATGTTCCACGCCGGGGTGATCATCAACTACGCCGAGAGTGTGGACACCGTGGCATCGGACATGGAGCGGTGGCGGCCGACCCTGATGGCATCGGTTCCGCGGCTCTATGAGAAGATCTACGCCCGGGTGCTGGAGAAGGTGCGCAGCAGTTCGGCGCTCCGGCAGCGGCTGTTCCACTGGGGCAAGGAAGTGGGTGAGCGCTGGGTGGACCTGCGGCTGAACGGGCTGCCGGTGCCGGCGGGGCTCGCGGCCCAGCGCTGGGTGGCGGACCACCTCGTGTTTGCCAAGCTGCGGGCCCGCACCGGGGGACGGATCCGCTTCTTCATCTCCGGGGGCGCGCCGCTCTCGGCGGACATCGCCCGCTTCTTTCATGCGGCGGGGGTACCGATCCTGGAAGGCTACGGGCTGACCGAAACCTCACCGGTGATGGCGGTGAACACCTTCGAGCACCTGCGGCTAGGGACGGTGGGACGGCCGATCCCGGGGGTCGAGGTGAAGATCGCACCCGACGGTGAGATCCTGACCCGGGGACCCAACGTGATGATCGGCTACTACCGGAAGCCGGAGGCGACGGCGGAGGCGATGGACCCGGACGGCTGGTTCCACACCGGCGACATCGGCATGCTGGACGCCGATGGGTTCCTCAAGATCACCGACCGAAAGAAGGACCTGATCGTGACCGCGGGCGGCAAGAACATCGCGCCCCAGCCGATCGAGGGTCTGGTGAAGACCAGCAAGTTCGTCAGCAACGCGGTGATGCTGGGCGACCGGCGGCGGTTCCCCATCATGCTGGTGGTGCCCAATCTGGACACGCTGGGGGCGTGGGCCCAGAGCCAGGGAATCTCCGCGGCGACGACGGAAGAGCTGCTGGCGCGGTCCGAGGTGCAGAGCAAGATGGACCGCGAGGTCCGTACCACGCTGCGCGACCTGGCCAGCTTCGAGGTGCCCAAGAAGCTGCTGCTGCTGCCCCGCGATTTTACGGTGGAGTCGGGCGAGCTGACGCCGACGCTCAAGGTCAAGCGACGGGTGGTCGAGCAGCGTCACCGGCCGGCGATCGAGGCGTTATACGTCGAACAGTGAGCGGTGAGCGGTAGGAAGCGGTGAGAGGTGAGCGGTAAGCGGGCACCGCAAAATCAGCGGTTCCTCTTACTGAACCTCACTATCAGGTACACTGCTGCGAGTAGCCCCAGCACTACGCCGCCTACAACCTCGAGACCCATTCAGCCTCCCTATTGTCTGCTCCAACATTGCATCGAGATTGCTTCGGAGCCCTGCACCTCGCAATGACGAGCAGTGAGCGGTATGTCCAAAGCACTTACTGCTTACCGCTCACCGCTCACCTCTTACCGCTCACACTTTTCCTACCCGCCGTCCCCACCCAGATACCGCCCGCGCTCGCCATCAAGTCAATCGTGTCGCCCGCGGGAACGTCACCCTCGCCAACCACTCGCAAGCCGGGTAATACCACCCGTGCCGCTTCCTCGATCCAGAAGGGATCCTCGGCGTAGCCCCTTCCCAGAACCACGCTGCGCATCGAACGCGCCTTGAGGGGAATCCTGGCCGAGCGGATCACGCTGAGCTCGGGAGCGTCGGGAACCTCGGGCTCTGGATTGATGGCGACCAATGCCACACCTGGATTCAGCTCGGCGACCTCACGCCAGAGCCCAGCCACCCGGCCCACCAGGGCCAGGTAGCCACCCGGGCCGCCCAATCCGGTGAGCGCATGGAGACCGTCGGCGTCGAGGGTCGCCGCCCGGCTCCCCGACTGCACCGGCGGCTCGCCGGCCTGGAACACGCCATCCACCACCTGATAGGTGCGTCCGCAGACCGGGCAGCCCAGCTGACCGCTCCGTACCGAACGGCCCTCCATCCGGTCGGGCAGCAGGACGAGATAGCTCTCCTCGTGGTCGGCGGGACATCTCAAATGATCTGTGAGTTCTATGAACATGATGAAGTGAAAAGTGAAGAGTGAAGGGTGAAAAGTGAAAAGTGAACTCTTCTTCACTCTTCACTCTTCACTTTTCACCTTTCACTTTTATCACGGTTTGAACACCACCCAACTCAGCTTCCCCGCCTCTACCGCCACCGTTCTATAAAGCTTCTTCCCTTCGACTTCCGTCCCGACCACATAGGTCCCCTCGGGGACGTCGCTCACGGCGAAGTTCTCGTTGTAGAGCGGATGGGGGTGAGCCTTGTCGCCATAGGTCTCGGCGAAGGAAAACGGAGTCTCGGCCGGATCGTGCTTGATGATGCCGTACACCCGGGCCTGCTGCACCGGCTTCCCCTCGCTGTCCAGCACCTGGCCCGCGATGATGCCGGTTTTGGGAAGCGGCTCGATCCAGAGCTCCGGATTGGTGGTGTAAGGCGGGAATCGCTGGAGCGAATCGATGACGGCACCGAGCGAATCGGTCGGCGAGGCGGAGAGCTCGAGATGGAGATGGTCGTTGGTGGCCCGGCCGGTGTGGCCCACCCGCGCGATCAGGGCCCCGCGGGTGACTCGCTGCCCCACCTTGGCCCGAAGCGCCGAGTTGTGATAGTAGGAGGAGTAGAGCCGGTAGCGCTTGCCGCCGGCAGAAACCGTGGTGTCGTGCCGGATGGTGACGGTGAGGGCCCCCTGCTCCGCCGGACCCGCGTAGACCACCTTGCCCTTGGCGATGGCATAGACCGGGGTGCCATCCGGATTGTTGAACTCGACCCCCTGGTGCTGCTGGAAGTTGCCGCCCATGGTCGAGCCGTAGCGGTAGGTCTGGTCGATGAAGCTGTTGTCGGTGGGCGCGATGGGGCGGCGGAACCAGATGGTGCGCGGGTTCACCGGCATGATCGTGTCCTTGCTCACCTGCCGGAGGCAGGGCAGCGTATCGGCCGAGGGCTTGAGTCCGCAGGGCGTGCCCTTGATGAGCTGGCGTCCAATCAGGAGCGCATTGGCCGGGGAAAAGGCCGCGGCGCCGACCGGCTGGTTCTGCCAGGAGGTGGCGGTGCGGGTGAGCCGCAGATTCCCTCGCAGGGTGGCGACGGTCCAGCCGCGGGAAGCTGCCGCGATCCGGCGCACGTATTCGCTGGGCAGGATGGGGATGAGCGTGTCGGCCGGACCCTTCGCGGGAGGACCGACGGCATCGCCCAGCGCGGTCCACTTGCCCCCGTTGTTGGTGGTGATCAGTACGCCGTCGGCGGTGCCGATCATCACGGTGTCCCCCCGGACCGCGATTCCCGAGGGCGCGACGTACTGCCATTCCGGACCCAGCTCGTTGAAGGTCCAGTTCTTCCAGCTGTTGCCGCCGTCGGTCGAGACGCCCCATCCGTTGCCCACCGTGCCATACCAGATCTCGCCCCGGGAGCCGAAGGCAAAAGCGTGCACGAAGTCCCAGGAGATCGACTTGGAGCCGCTGGTGGTGTCGTGCCGCATGACCTGCCACGCGTCGGCTCCGTAGGGCAGACGATAGACGCCCTTGCCGTAGGTGCCGACCCAGACGGTGCCCTGGGCGTCGCGGCCAACGGCGAGCACGTGCACGCCCCAACCGGTGCTGTCGGGGAGCGGCGGCATCTTTTCCGGGCCCTGAGCGAGCGCGGGAACGGCGTACAACGCGAAGGCGACCGCTACGGATATGAGCCGCATCAAGCTAGCTCCAAAAATTGAGAGATTTCTCACGTGGCGCGCTGGTCGGCAACCGCTGTGGTCCCGGTCGGCCCCATACGAAGCCAGTCGATGTGCACGTGCGCTGGCCGAGTAGCGACGAAGAGGATGGCTTCGGCCACATCGCGCGGGCGGAGCATGCCGGCCCGGGGGATGAAGCCCTCGCGGCGGTCGGGGTCGAAGGGATCCCACACCGAGGTGTCGGTCGGCCCGGGTGACACCAGTGAAAGCCGCACCCCGGTGCCTCGGTACTCCTCCACCAGGGTCTCGTGCAGCCCACGCAGCCCGTACTTGCTCGCGCCGTAGGCCGCATTGTGGGGGAAGCCTCGGTGATCGGCCACGCTGCCCACCGTGATGAAGCTGCCTCGTCCGGCTCCCGCCATGGCGGGCAGGAAATTCTTCGCCACCGCGAAGGGAGCCCGGAGGTTCACCGCCAGCTGCTGGTCCAGCTCGTTGGCACCCGTACTCTCGAGCGGCCGGAGCAGGAACGCACCGGCGTTGCTCACCACCAGGTCAGGCGGACCGAACTCCCGGAGCACCTCATCCGAGAGCTGCTGCACCTGATCCCAGTCGGTGAGGTCGCAGCGGATGTCCCGAACATTGCCGCGAGTACCGGGCTGAAGCGAGCGGGCCACGCGGATCACCCGCGCCCCTGCCCCATCCACCGCCAGCAGCTCCGCCACCGCCGCACCGATGCCCCGGGAGGCACCGGTGACGAGCGCCACCCGTCCCGCGAATGGGGTCACTCCGGTAGGCGTCCGCCGTGTGCCAGCCGGAGGAACTCGTCCCGGGTCTTGGAGTCGTCCCGAAAGATGCCGCGCAGGGCGCTGGTGACCGCACGTGAGTTCTGTTTCTCTACCCCGCGCATCATCATGCAGAAGTGAGCCGCGGTGATCACCACCCCGACGCCGGTGGGCTTGAGGACGTCCATGATGGCGTCGGCGATCATGTCGGTAAGCCGCTCCTGCACCTGCAGCCGGCGGGCGAAGACGTCCACGATCCGGGCGACCTTGGAGAGGCCCAGGATCTTGCCGTTGGGGATGTACGCGACGTGGGCCCGGCCAAAGAACGGGAGCATGTGGTGCTCGCAGAGCGAGTAGAGCTCGATGTCGCGCACCATGATCATGCTCTGGTGCGACTCATCGAAGACCGCGTCGCCGATCACCTCTTCGACCGTCATGTCATAGCCCTGGGTCAGGAACTGGAGCGACTTCTCCACCCGCTCCGGGGTCTTGAGCAGGCCTTCCCGGTCGGGATCCTCGCCCAGTGCGACCAGAATGTCGCGCACCTTGTCGGCAAAGGGCTGCGGCTCGGCTTCCTGCTGTTGCGGCTGGGGAACCCGGGTGCGGCCCGGCCGGGCCACGGCTTCCTTGGGCGGATTCATGAGCCTTCCTTGCTGAAGGTCTGCTCGAACTCACCGAGCGTGGCCCCGACAAATCCGGTCGCGGCCCGGGAGAAGAGGCGCTCGAGGTCCTGGTAGAGCGCGTCGATGGACTCGGTGGTCCGGAATCCCGGGCTGCCCCCGGGCATGAGCTCGGACGAATGCAGGGCGAACTGAACATAGCGGCGCTGCTCTCGGGTCGCCCGCTCAAGAATGGCCAGCATGTCGGAGAGATTCCGGCCGTTGGGCTTGAGCCAGAGCCGGGGCGGAAACAGGCGATTCCAAGCCCGCGCCGGGAGGGTCCCCGAAGGCAGGAGCTGGCCGATCCTGCGGAGGGTGCGCCGCTCGGTCTCCATGACGGTAGTAGGCACTTCCACCAGGGAGGAGTTGCCCGGCCGGCCGATGTCGCTCAGGTCCACCCGGTACGCCGTTTCCGGAAAGTCGGAGAAGTCGGGCCCTCCCTCGCGCCGGGGATCGCCTTTCATCGGACGCCATGACACATGGGGACTCACCGAGCAGTCCACCCGGTAGCCTCGTTCGGCGAGCACCCGGGCGTAGACCTCATCCATACCCCGGCGACCGGCGCGATGGCTGACCATCGGCACGCCGAAGGTTTCCTCCAGGAGTCGGGTGAGGAAGTCCACCTTCTCCCGGATGACCTTCTCGGGGTATTCGATCAGATAGGGCTGATACCGGTAGTCGTCGTCGGTAAGCGGCCGGATGGGCGGAGAGTTCCAGGCATGCAGGTGCATCCCGATCTCGGCCGTTCCCCGCTTGAGCACGTCGTGGGCAAACTCCTGAAATACGGGGGACTGCACCATTTCATAGTTGGTCAGGTAGGTCGGCTTGAGTCCGTACTTCTCGGAGAGCGCCTGAAACCGGGGAAGGAACTCGGCGTTTCGGGTGGTGATCTCCCGCGGCGTGGCCCAGAGATTGTCACCCTCGGTGTCGATGGTGATCTGAAAGGACGGCCGGCTCGAGCGCGCCGCCGTACGGGACCCGGACGCGCCGCGGTACTCAGGTACCCTGGTAGTCGACATAGTTCCTCGGCGTCTCCCAGAGTCGAAGCTTGAGCGCCAGCTCAGCGGGCAGACCGGCTCTGAGTTCGCGCCAGCACACCAGGGCGATGTTCTCGGATGTGGGAATCAGATCCCGGAACCAGGGCACGTCCAGATTGAGGTTCTTGTGGTCCAGATGACGGAGTAGCCGTTCCTGGGCCAGATCCCGGAGCTTGTTGAGATCCATCACGTACCCGGTGTCGGGATCGATCTCGCCCTCGACCGTGAGCTCCAGCTCGTAGTTGTGACCATGGAAATTGGGATTGCTGCACTCGCCGAAGATCTGCCGATTCCATTCCTCGGAGAAGCGAGGATTGAAGAGCCGGTGGGCGGCGTTGAAGTGCACGCGACGAGTGACAGCGCAGCGGGGCATGGTAGTCGTAGTCGCTAGTCGCTAGTCACTAGTCACTAGACTTCGGGAGCCGGCAAGACGCGGTCACACATGAAATGAATACTACTAGATCCATGGACCCCCTCCTAGCGACGCTTAACTCGTATTAGTGACTAGTGACTAGCGACTAGTGACTAGGACTAATGACTAGCGACTAATGACTAGCGCCTAGTGACTCGCGACTCCCAAAAAAAACGCCGACCCGTGAAGATCGGCGCCGAGTGAAACGGCAACGGAGAGGATTATTGAAGCCCAATGAGAAAGCTTGGCACCCTCACCTTGACGTCTGCCTTCCCCCTGGGGGCGTGACATCGGCCACGGCATTCGGGCCCATCATCGGACCTGTTGGCTCAATAACGTGGCTCCCCGCTACCGCTCACCCGGCATTAAGATAGAAACCTGACTTTAGAGCGTCAACCGAGGAGCGTGCGTCGATATGTGGCCAAACCTGCTGCTGGCACTCCTTTGCCTCATTGCCTGGGCCGTCCTCGCCTTTCCCCTGGGTCCCCAGCCCGGGGCGGTACACCTGCTCCTTGCCGTCGGCACCACACTGCTGGTTCGATGGTGGGCGCTCCGCGCCTAGAGAAAGGGTTCTCCGCCTGTATCGGCCTGTAGCACCCCGTACGGTCGTGTTGACGAATCACTACACGAATCGGGCCCGAAACGGGCCCGAATTCGGCCCTCCCGCCCGGTCTTAGTCCCTTGCCGAGCAAGGCCTTGCCCTCCCAGCGTAAGACTTGACGATTACTTGACTTGGTCGGCATAAATCGTGCTTCGGGACCGGGCCTCGGCAGGCGGTCCCTTGCTCTCACGCTGCCCAAGACGTTGGGATGGTCGGATGATGCGCTGGATGGAGTCTCTGGTGGAACGAGCCGGTGCTGGCGGGGGGATCCCCACCATCCAGCGTCTGTGGAGCTCGGAGCGCAGGTCGACCGTCTTCGGCCCGGCCCAGCCTGCGGAGGCCCATCTCCGAGGCGAGCTGCTGCGACGGATGGTGAACGTCGTAGTCGCCCTGCTCGGTCTCGTTCTCCTGTTCCCGATCATGCTGGTGATCGCCCTGTTGGTGTGGCTCACGTCACCGGGGCCGGTGCTCTATACCCAGACTCGGATCGGGCTCGACCGGCGGACGCCCTTCGATCCCACCCAGAACCACCGGCGGGAGCGCAACCTCGGTGGCCAGCCCTTCACCATCTACAAGT
>CBFGTM010000082.1:0-10177 GCA_965652025.1 uncultured Gemmatimonadales bacterium | reverse complement strand
GTTGCGCCGCCACTTGACCTGCTCCTTGTGGGTTCAGCGTCAACGTGGTCTGCAGGGCCTGCGCCATCGGCTTGGAGATCGTCGTGAGCGAAGCCTCCTGTCGGGCCATCGCCGGCCATTCGACCGTCGCTGCGTCGTGGATTTGCTGCCGGATCAGCTGGCGAAGCTGCTCACCCGGCGCTCCCGGAAAGCTCGACGACAGGAGGACGACCGCTCGGAGCGCGCTGGCCTCACGGTTGACCGCGGCGTTGGCCCGGTCCAGGTCGCCCCAGATCTGGGCGGCGAGAAAGGCGACCAGAAGGCCGAAGATGACCCCAAGGGGCGACAACAGTCCCGCCGACACTCCCTTGAAGTCGCGCACTCGGTCGCCGCGAGCCAGGCTAATCACGATGACGTAGAGCAGTGACGCTGTTCCGTAGGTGGCCGCGAAGACCACAACAGCCATCAACCCCACGGGGAGACCGTGGATCCAATCGCTCATAGACTCATTCCTCAAGGGGGAGTAAAGAAACGTCAGCCATCACCGATCGGCTGACGTTAGCATTTGACCTTCGAGCTGACCAGTGGAGCAGCTGAACCAACCGTACCGGTTGCTGCCGAAGATCAGTTAGCTGGACTGTAGGCCGCCGCCCGAGCGAGGTCGACCATCAGGTTTGCAGCCCCGCCGTCGTTCAGCCCCTCACCTCGGGCCAGCGAGTGCCAGGTGTCGAAGCGCAGCGCGTGACTGATCGCCGCGACCAGGCGCGGTTGCATCGGTACGGAAACCTCCCACCGCTCGACCAGATCCTCCCGAACCCCGCTGACGAATTCCCCCCAAGGACTGAGGACTGCGGCAAGCGCGGGTAGCTGCTGAACGTCGCGCACGGCATGCGTCAGGACGTCCTCCGCCCGCCGGTAATAACCGTAGAAGGCGAGTAGCGCGGCGCGGAGCCGGTCGGCCGGTTCCTCGATGCCGGCCCACGCCGCGGGATCGGGACCCGGCACCTGGATCGCGTAGTGCGTGGTGCAGGCTTCGAACATCGACCGCTCATCCGGGAAATGCCGGTACACCGTCAGCCGCTCCACCCCGGCCCGCTCCGCGATAGCACTGATCGTGGTCCGCGCCGGCCCCACCTCGCGGTGGAGGGCTACCATCGCCTCCACGATCCGCTGCCGGGTCTCGGCCTGTTGCTCGGCTCGGCGCTTCTGCTGGTACTTCCGGGGCTGTCGTTTCCTGGTTGCCATGTCAGTGAACATAGCTGTTTACTGAACTCTTGACAAGAATCCCCGCGACATATATCGTAGCCGCAGTTCAGTAAACAATGGTGTTTACTGGACAATATGGCGGGATTGCTTCGGCCACTACATGGCCTCGCAATGACTGCTACGCTGACGGCCCCTTTACCCGACCAGGAGATAAGTTCATGGCTACGTTGCAGGTCCCGGAACTCACCCAGCCGCACCGGACCTTCCAGATCCCCACGACCCAGTTCGACGGGTCCACCGGGCCACGGATCATCGGCCCGCGGGATGGGAAGTTCGTGGATTTCCACTCAGTCGGCGTCCGCTTCATGGTCTGGGGCGCGGAGACCGGCGGCACCTTCTCCCTGGTCGAGCACCCGATCCCGGCCCGCACCCTGGTCGCCCCGCTGCACATCCACACCCGGGAGGACGAGTACAGTTACGTGCTCGAGGGCCGGATGGGCGCGCTCTTGGGCGAGGACGTGGTGTACGCCGAGCCGGGCGACCTCGTGTTCAAGCCGCGGCACCAGTGGCACACCTTCTGGAACGCCGGCGACACGACCTGCCGGCTGCTGGAGATCATCTCGCCCGCCGGCTTCGAGCACTTCTTCAATGAGCTGGGCGAGCAGATGATCGCAGCCCAGGCGGTGAGCGTCGCCGAGCTACCGAACCTTCCCGAGCTCGGTGCCCGCTACGGCCACTACTTCCAGCCGGAGAGCATCGCGCGGCTGTGCCAGGAGCAGGGATTGGTGTTTCCGGGGTGAGCGGGTTCGGCGAAAGCGTGAAAAGTGAAGAGCAAGAGTGAAGCACGGTGAAAAGGGAAGGCCAATTCAGACCCTAACGCGAGGATAATGTATGTCGACAGCAGTATCGGTCTCCACCGAAACGCCGCAGCTGGTCCTCGCGGCTGTGGTCGAGGGGATCAACACCGCGAACTACGACCTGCTCTTGAGTCTCTATGAGCCCAATGCGGCTTTCGCGACTCGGCCCGGGAACCTCGCCCACGGATTGGGAGACATCTGCAACGCGCTGGACGGTTTCGTCGCCCTGAACGGCAAGCTGGATCTCGCGGTGAACCGGGTGCTCCAGGTAGGTGATCTGGCCCTCGTCGTCGGCGATTGGTCCTTCACCGGAACCGGGCCCGACGGTGCACCGGTGAAGCTCGCGGCCAAGAATGCGGACGTTCTCCGCCGTCAGGCAGACGGCTCCTGGCGCTTTGTGATCGACAACCCCTGGGGAACCGACTGAATACCAAGGTGCACGGTGTTCCTTTCCTCGATCAATAGAATGGCTGTGACCGAGGAGCTCGCCGAGGTGTTAGTATGCAAGCCGCGCAGCGACAGGGGATTCGATGCAGATCGGCATTGATTTGGGCGGCACCAAGATCGAAGCCATCGCCCTGGCCTCCGAGAGTATCATCGCCGCCCGTCGCCGGATCCCCACCCCGCGCGATTACGGCGCAACCGTCGACGCCATCACGCGCCTGGTCACCGAGCTGGAATCCGAGACCGGCCGGCGCGGCACCGTCGGCGTCGGCATTCCCGGCGTCGTCACCCGCGCCACCGGCCTGGTCAAAAACGCCAACTCCACTTGGCTCATCGGCCGCCCGCTCCAGGCGGACCTCGAAGACCGCCTCGCCCGTCCTATCCACGTCGCCAACGACGCCAACTGCTTCGCTCTCTCCGAGGCGATGGACGGTGCCGGCCGCGGCTTCGACACGGTGTTCGGTGTCATCCTCGGCACCGGTGTGGGCGGCGGCATCGCCATTCGGCAGCGGATCCACGACGGCCCCAACCAGATCGCGGGCGAGTGGGGCCACAACCCTCTTCCCTGGATGACCCAAGAGGAGCAAGCCTCAGTACCCCCCTGCTACTGCGGAAAGAGCGGCTGCATCGAGACCTTCTTGTCGGGGCCCGGCTTCGAGCTCGACTATGCGCGACTCACGGGTACGCAGCGTCCGAGCCGGGACATCGTCCTAGCCGCAGCCGCCCGTGACCAGCACGCCACCGAGTCGCTGCGCCGTTACGAGGACCGCCTTGCCCGCGCCCTCGCCATTGTCATCAACGTGCTTGATCCCGATGCGATCGTTCTCGGCGGCGGCATGTCCAATCTGCCCGATCTGGTCCCGGCCACAGTCGCCCGACTTCCCCGTTACGTCTTCTCCGACACCGTCCTCACGAAAGTCCTCCCCAACGTCCACGGCGACTCCAGCGGTGTCCGTGGCGCGGCCTGGCTCTGGCCGCCCGGAGACAAGCGCGGCGGGCTATCCCGGCCGGCGCAGCTTCCTCACACGGCCGGGCGCCGCTGAAGCGACCGCTCCAGAAATCGGGCACACCGTGCCAGGAACTCGAGGCGAGCGGCGGGTGGACCGTGGCCGCGATCGGCTACGGCGTGACCGTTATGCTTCCGGTGAAGTTGGGGTAGAGAGTCGGAGGATGCAGGCTGCAGTGATAGGAATAGGTGCCTGCTTGACTAAAGGTGAAGTCGAAGGTCCCGCCCGACGAGCTATTGCCGCCGTAAACTCCGCCGCTGCCTGGCCCGGACAGCATCCCGCTGTCCCAGGTACCAGCATCACTCGTGGTGGTGTGCGCTGAAGGACCGTTGTTCTTCCAGTGGACCGTGGTGCCCGCCTTGATGGTCAGGGTCGCAGGACTGAAGCTGAAGTCCTGGATGGTTACCGTCATCGATCCCGGCGGAGGAGGGTTCGACATCTAACCGCTACCAGTCGGCGCGGTGGGTGCCGAATAGCCTCCGCACCCGGAGAGACTGGCGGCCAGCGTTAGCGCGACGACGTACGGCTTATTCATAGAGTCACCTTCTCGCCTAAGACGTCAGGATCACAGGATCAAGCCGACCCCCCTTCAGTATTAGGATGACTGAGCCCGGCAAAGCGTCGGCCGGGTCAGCTGCCGTCGTCAAGGATGTCGAGGGGATTGGCGGCGGGATCCTGGTCCATCCGGTAGCGAAGCCGCTTGAAGAGATTGTACTTCACGGCGAAGAAGGGGTTCTCCATCTGCCGGAGCGCGAGCAGTGACACGGGCAACGTCACCCGAACCTGGCGGCCCGGCTCCGGTTGGGCGACGGCGACCACCTCGCGGGTATCGTGCAGGTAGCTCACCTTGACCGGACAGCCCAGCGCCAGGGCCAACTCCTCGGCCAGCCGGCTCATTGGGCCCACCCGATCCAGCCACGGCGTCGCTCGGCTGAGTTCCGGGGGATTGATTGGTTCTCCTTGCGGTGGGGCCCATCTCGATCGGCGGTGCGGTGAGGCACTGTTTGTACGTCCAGATCGTTGAAACGCAATAACTTATCATGGGTGTCAAGGCTCGTATGTTGCCCTACTTTCAGGTGGAATTACCGCGTTTTGCGAACCCGCCAGCCTTCCCGAACCATGTCCACCACCGACACGATATAGTGCTCGTGGAGCACGTCATCCGACCCGATGACCAACACGCGAAAACCTCCCTGGCCCTGGTGAGCCAGGGCCAGCATGTACCCGGTCACGTGAATCACGGCATAGGGAGGGGACGCCAGGCCATCGTGGCGCGCCCGGCGACTCACGTCCGTGGCATCGGTCGAGCCGTAAACGGCCACCAGCTCCGCCGCGACGTAGCAGTCCTCGTCGTTGGGATCGGGGGCGAGCTGCCGTACCGCGAATAGGTGCCTGCGCTGACCGGGCTTGTAGATGAGTTGCGCCATAGAGCCACCCCTTCCTGACGATGCTCCTCGCTTTCCTATATAAGCTATCGTGCGGGCCGCAAACCGAGTGCGCCAGCGCCCCCGTATCCTCTCGCTTCACGACTCCGGCGAGGCGGACGGCTCCTCTGGTTCGTCCTTGCGGCAAAACTGAAGGCCCGGGGAATATGCCCCCGGGCCTTTCCCGCCGGCGTTCTTCCGGTCGCTAGCGGGGCTTTGCGCTAGCAGCGCGATCGGCGCCGGAATCGTGAATGGTTGATCAGTCGCAGGGAGTTTGATCGGCTGCCGGGATGGTGAACGGCTGTCCCACCGGGATGTTGAACCGCGTGACAACGACCACCGCTGGCTCAGAGCTCACCAGGACCAGCCGGTGAACCTCATTGGCGATCTCGATGTAGGCATCTCCGGCGACGAACAGGGGACTCAGCGTGCAACCGGTCTTCTCGTTAAACCGCTCGATCCTGACCTGCCCTGAAATGAGGCCCACAAAGCTGGGTCCGGGGTGGGTGTGCCATACCGACGTGGCCGGGAATACGCTCCGCTGCATCACGATGTCCCTAACGGCCGTGGAATGAACCTTAAAGTCGGGCAGCTGGTGGACCTTGTACGGATCGAGCGTTGCTTGGAAGGTGTAGAACTCGGGCAGGGCCAGCGTACCGACATCGGCGGTCCCGTCGTGGCTGCCGTGAGCGCCGGGCGCCACCGGTGCCTCCTCTGAACACGCGAAAAATGCACCGGCGGCCAGGGCTGCGATCATCAGACCCTCAAGGTTTCGGCGTGACATAGTAACCTCCCTCAAGCAGCGTGTCTCGAGAAATCGATGTGTGACGGAAACCGTCGGCCCCCCCGGAGCTCCTGCTTGCCAGGGCGCGGTGGCGGCTTAGGTTAGGACAGTCTCCGCGACGCGCGTCACCTCGCAGTCCTCTTCCCGTCACCGCCGGGTGACGCCCCGCCTGCCGGATCTTGGAATGATCGAGTTGCGTACCCTGGGCGCCCTGGAGCTGACCTCGGTCGACAGCAGAGCCGTCGGCTCCGTTCTCGCGCAGCCCCGCCGCGCTGCCCTTCTGTGCTATCTCGCCCTCGCCACCCCCCGTGGCTTCCATCGGCGTGACACCCTGCTTGCCCTCTTCTGGCCCGAGTACGATGTCGAGCAGGCCCGCCACGCCCTCCGGCAGTCGGTCTATTTCCTGCGCCGAGCTCTCGGATCCGAGACGATTCTCTCCCGCGGCGATGAAGAGCTGGCCCTCGCGCCAGAGCAGGTCGGCTGCGACGTCTGGGCTTTCGAGGCGGCACTAGACGAGGGGCGACCGGCGGATGCGCTGCTCCTCTATCGGGGCGAGCTACTCTCCGGTTTCCACATTTCTGCCGCCTCGGAGTTCGAGCATTGGCTCGATCGAGAGCGCGAGCGGCTGAGGCTGCGGGCGGGAGAGGCGGGATGGGCCCTGGCAGCGTCGCGAGAGCGGGAAGGAGATGCAGCCGGCGCAGTCGAAGCGGCGCGCCGTGCAGTCGCCTTCTCGCCTACCGACGAAACAGCGGTTCGTCGCCTGTTGCTCTTGCTGGAGCGGGTGGGCGACCGGGCCGCCGCAGTGCGCGCCTACGCGGCCTTCGCCGGGAAGCTGGAGGCGGAGTACGAGTTGGAGCCATCGTCCGAGACCCGGGCATTGGTGGCGAGGATCCGGGCTGAGCCCGACTCCAATGCCCTGACTCGCGGATCGGAGTATCGATTCCGTACACCGACTGGCATCGGGCGGCTGCTCGGAAACGGATCTTCTCACCAGAACGGCGCGGCCGGGCAGGTTGCCGACATCGAGGCGGCGCTTGAACCGGCCACCGTGGCGCGCTCTCCCCGTTGGCTGGCCCGGCATCGACGCGCGCTGTTCACTGGGGGTGCCATCCTGCTGGCGCTGGTCGGAACCCAGCCGTGGCAAGGTGCACGCAACGAGCCGTCGCTCGCGGAATCCGCCTTCGGAGCCGGCGGGGCCGAGCGGGTCCTCGTTGCCGACTTCGACAACTTCACCGCCGACTCACTCATGGGCGACGCAGCGGCCCAGGCGCTTCGGTTCGAGCTGGCCCGTCCGCCAGCCCTGCGTGTCGCCGGGGCGCCGACCGTCGCCGCCGCGCTGCGCCGCATGCGCCGGCCTCCGGACAGTCGACTCAGCTGGGAGCTGGCCCGCGAGGTAGCGCTCCGCGAGCGGATTCGGGCGGTAATCAGCGGTGAAGTGCGAAAGACCGGCAGGAGCTATGTGGTAGCGGCGGCGCTGGTGGAGGCAGCCAGTGGCGACGTAGTCGAAGGATGGCGGGAGACCGCAGCTGATTCCGGCGGGCTGCTCCGCGCCATCGACCGGTTGGCGGAGGCGGTACGGAAGCGCTTGGGCAACTCGCTCCCTCCGCTGGCAGCCGGGGACTCGCTCTCCCGGACCACCACCGCTTCCCTGGAGGCGCTCCGGCGACAGACCCAGGCGTCGCGGGCCATGAAGCGGGGTGATTTCCTCCAGGCCGCGGACCTGTTTGACCAGGCGATCCGGCTCGATTCCGGTTTCGCTCAGGCCTACGTCGGCCTGGGCTACGCGCTCGGCAACGCGGGGGTGCACTACAGCCGTGCGGTCAAAGCCTACGTGAAGGCGTTTCAATTCCGGGACCTTCTCCCCCCACCCGAGCGGTACGCCGTGACCGCGGAGTATTACGGCGTCATGGGAGATCTGCCCCGGCAGATCGAGGCCCTGCGGAATCAGGTGGAAGCGGCCAAGCCAAACCGGGAGTTCATCCTGTATGCCAGCCTGGGCGGTCTGCTGGCCGACGCGGGGGACTTTGGGGAGGCTGAACGGGTGCTCTGGGAAGCCCACCAGCTCTACCCTACACCTATCAATCAGTCCATTCTGATCGCCGTGCTGTATCGTCGCGGCAAGACCGAAGAGGCGAAGGCGGTGCTACGAGACGCTCGAGCCCGCTTCCCGGAGTACGCCGGCTTCGCTCAGCTCGAGGCGCAGATAACCGCGGCCGCCGGCGATTATGTGACCGCGGACAGCCTGGCCACCACCTCTGTCGCTGCAGCTCAGTCCGACCAAGCCCAGCGGCTACTGGCATACACTGCCGCGATTCGGGGCCGGGTGGAGGAGGCCGGAGCTCGGCTTCGCGCCATCCGGGACCAGATGCTGGAAGGCCAGCACTTTGGCGAAGCCGCCGAACTCGCCGTAGCCATGGGCCGGCTCCGACTCCGGCGAGGCGAACACCAAGACGCGCTGACTGAGGTAGAGCGATTCCTCCAGATGGATCCACTCGATGCCATGGACCCGCTCGACCGACCCTATTTCCCCATCGCCCGCTTCTATGCCGAAACCGGTCGGCCGAATCGGGCTCGGCAGGTTGTGGCCCGGTACGGAAGGGAAGTGCCTGCGCGGTATCATGCCAAGCATCGCGCCGGGCTCGAGCGTACCTGGGCAGCCATCCACCTGGCCGAGGGAAGGCCACGGCAAGCACTCGGGACGATCGAGCGGTCGGCCGGGGGATATCCCTTCGTCTACGTGTCGTTCGATGCCTCGCTGGTTCGGCTCAACGAGCACCCGGAACTGGCTCGGATATACGATCAGGCCGGCTTCCCCGACTCGGCCATCGCGGTGTACCAGCGATTTCTCGCGGTTCCCTCCCTGGATCGGATTCAGCTCGATGCTTTCGAGCTTCCCGACGCGCTGTTCCGGCTGGCCGAGCTGCACCAGCGCCGGGGTAACCGCGCATTCGCTGCCCGCTACTATCTTCGCTTCGCCGAACTGTGGCAGGACGCCAATCCGGCGCTCCAGCCGCGGGTCATGCTCGCGCGACGGCGGGCGGCGGCCCTGGTCTCGGGCCCGATCGCGAGCTCCTCAGTAGCTCAAACTGGCCGCTGACAATCGGGCGTACTTCTCGATAGTCAGTGCTATGCCGCCGGCGGCTGCCGGGTGCACCGGCCCTACCCAGTAACCCCGGTTACCACTGCGCGACAGCAGAAAGAAGTTGAGTCCGGAGACGCAGCGGGCTCGCTCCGCGGCGATCTCGAATACCTGCGTTTCCTTTTGTCCCACGACTCCGAGCCATTCCGCGTCCCGATCCCCGCAGAGGAGGTACACGTCCACCTCGCTTCGGTTGTGGCTGCGGACCGAGATTGGAATGGTGGAGGGAGCGCCGCGGGATTGCAGGATGGCGCACCCCGAGAGCATCACCGCCAGAGCCAGAAGTCTCAGCATCTTTGCTACCCTCCACTCACTCAGGTCGACACTAGCACCGCGATCCGCTGCCAGAATCGTGAATGTTGATCAGTCGCAGGGAGTTTGATCCGCTGCCGTAATGGTGAATGGTTGCTCAACCCCCCCGACAGGCGTCGGGATGTTGAACCGCGTGACCACCAGCACGGCGGGTGTAGAGCTCACCAGGACCAGCCGGTGAACCTCATTGGCGATCTCGATATAAGCATCTCCGGGGACGAACAGGGGACTCAGCGTGCAACCAGTCTTCTCGTTAAACCGCTCGATCCTGACCTCCCCTTCAATGACCCCGACGAAACTGGGTCCCGGGTGCGTGTGCCAAAGAGTTGTGGCCGGGAATACGCTCCTCTGCATCACGATTTGTTTACTGGCCGTGGAGTGAATCATGAAGTCGGGCAGCTGGTGGATCTGGTACGGATCCAGCGTTGCGCGGAACGTATAGAACTCGGGGAGGGCAAGCGTACCGACATCTGCTGTCCCGTCGTGGCTGCCGTGAGCGCCGGGCGCGACGGGTGCATCCTCTGAGCAAGCGAGAAACCCACCTCCAACGATGAGGGCGACAATAGAACCGATGAGCTTGTGACGTGACATTGGGTACCTCCTGCAGCATATCTCTGGGTTTGACGTGTAACTGGGGAACGAGAGTCAGCCTACTTCGCCGGCGTTCCCCCGACGTGATCCCAGCGTGAAATCGGGCGGAATCCGCGGTTGCCGCCTCTCTAACCGAGGGTTACGTTGGATTACCCCTCTTGAATGCGAGGCGAGCCGCATGGGCAACCGCGGCTTTCCTTCTCTTGCCGCTCTCTCCACCGTCGAGCTCCGATTGCTTGGCAGGGTCTCCGCGCGAGTGGAGCCCGGGCATGAGGCAGCGGCCCTCCTGGCTCAGCCCAAACGAGTCGCCTTGATGGGCTTCCTGGCTGCCGACACCCCACGGGGGTTCCACCGGCGCGATGCCCTCCTGGCCCTCTTTTGGCCGGAAGCGGACCAGGAGCACGCCCGCGGCTCGCTTCGAAAGTCGATGCACT
>CBFGTM010000081.1:0-10233 GCA_965652025.1 uncultured Gemmatimonadales bacterium | reverse complement strand
GGAGCCGGAACAACAGGTCAAGGGCGACCTCCGCCGGTTCAAGCAGGTCATGGAGATCGGCGAGATCGTGCATTCCGACGCAAGCATTCATCGGGGTCCCCACCCGGCGCAGCCCCCCGAGGACATCAGCAAAGTCAACCTGCTAGGCAACCGCGAGGCGCTCGGCATCGGGATGGGAGGTAGATCATGAAAGCCAACTGCTGGATGGGCAAGAAGCGGGTGGAGGTCAAAGAGGTACCCGATCCCAAAATACTGAACTCCCGGGACGCGATCCTCAAAGTTACCTCCACTGCCATCTGTGGATCGGACCTGCACCTGTACAACGGCTTTATTCCTACGATGGAAAAGGGTGACATCCTGGGTCACGAGTTCATGGGAGAGGTGGTCGAGCTCGGGCGCGAAGTAAGCAACCTCAAAGTTGGCGACCGGGTCGTGGTGCCGTTCACTATCTCCTGTGGCAATTGCTGGGCCTGCCAGTCGGAGATGTTCTCACTCTGTGAGAACTCCAATCCGAACGCCTGGGTCCAGGACAAGTTGATGGGGCATGCGGCCTCGGGCGCGTTCGGCTACGCTCACTTGACCGGCGGCTTCGCGGGTGGCCAGGCGGAATACGTGCGGGTGCCCTTCGCCGATGTGGGTCCTCTCAAGGTCCCTGAAGGCCTCAGCGATGAGCAAGTCCTGTTCCTGTCGGACATCCTTCCCACCGGGTACATGGGCGCCGAGATGTGCGACATCGCCCCGGGCGATGTCATCGCAGTGTGGGGCGCGGGGCCAGTCGGACAGTTCGCGATCGTCAGTGCATATCTGCTGGGCGCCGAACGAGTGATTGCGATCGATCGCTTCCCTTATCGGCTCCAGATGGCCAAGGACAAGGCGGGGGCCTGGGAAGTCATCAACTATGAAGCGGAGAGCGTCCTGGAACGGCTGAAGGAGCTGACCGGCGGCCGGGGACCGGACAAGTGCATCGATGCCGTTGGCATGGAGGCCCACGGCCACACCGCCGTGTATGCCTATGATCGAGCCAAGCAGGCACTCATGCTGGAGGCCGATCGACCAATTGCCCTGCGGGAGGCGATTATGGCCTGCCGCAACGGCGGCACCATCTCGGTGATCGGTGTATACGGAGGCATGATCGATAAGTTCCCCATGGGAGCCATCATGAACCGATCACTCACCATTCGATCGGGCCAGTGCCACGTGCACCGGTACATGCGGCCTTTGCTGGAACGGATTCAGAAGGGGGAAATCGATCCCAGGTTTGTCATCACCCACAGGCTGCCGCTGGACCAGGCGCCCGAGGGTTACGACATATTCCTGAACAAGGAAGACAACTGCGAGAAGGTGGTCCTCTCGGCCACCTGAGCAGTGCATCGCTCTGATTTCGACGCCCCGGTGCTCTCCGAGTGCCGGGGCGTTCCCCGGTCTACTTGACGCTCACTTGACCGGGCAGGGCAGTTTTGGCGCCCGCTAGATCGACTAAGGTGTAGTTTCGCAAGGTGATGTATGTCACAAGCTTGACACGCGTCTCAGGGCAGGGATACTAGACATATCTATATGGTGCGAATTCCGGTGCAAAACCGCGCGATGCGGGTGAGACCTGCCTGGCTGTCGGCTGGGCTAACTGCGGCTGCAGCCACATTGTTTGCCTGTGGCGGCGGCGACGACCTGTGCACCGGGCCGTTCTGCTTCAGTCCTCCCACCAGTCTGGAGCCCAGCACCATGGAAGCCGGACCGGGTAACGGCCAGGAAGGCGCTCCAGGAAGAGAGCTGGAACAACCGATCGGTGTCGTGGTGAAGGACAGTGACGGCAAGCTGGTTCCGGGAGTCACGGTCAACTTCGGGGTGAGCAGCGGCGGAGGACAGCTTTCGAGTGCGACTGCAGAGTCCGACGTCAATGGAGTGGCGCAGGTTCGCTGGACGCTAGGAAACGAGCTGGGAGCCCAACAGCTCCAGGCCACCGCCAGCAACGACGACGGCGCACCCCTGACCAACTCGCCCGTGCAGCTCTCTGCCACGGCAGTCCCGCTGCTACCGGACAGCCTGGTGCTCCGCACAACGCTGGCCGAGACAGCGCTGAACGGCGTTCCCCTGGAGCAGCAGCCGGTCATCGAGGTATATGCCGATGGTCAGCCCCTGTCCGGTGTCGAGGTAACTGCCTCGGTGAGCTCGGGCGGCGCCACCGTGAGTGGCGGCACGACTGCCACTTCCGACGCCCTGAGTGGACTGGCCACCTTTACCAACCTCGCGCTCATCGGTCCTCAGGGACCCCAAACGCTGCGATTCGCTGTTGCCACGCCGGCATTGGAGGTCACTTCCGGCCCGATCCAGCTCCTCGCCGGCAATGCGGCATCTATGGAGGCCTCAGGACCCACCAGCTTCGAGGGGACGGTGAACTCGCCGGTGTCTCCCGGGCCAGCGGTGTTGGTCAAGGACCAGGCTGGCAACCCATCCCCAGGCGTTGCCGTCAGCTTTACTCCCAATCGCAATGCGTCGGTTTCTCCGGAGACTGCGGTGACCAACGAGCAGGGCGTAGCCCAGGTGAGCTGGACGCTGGGCAGCACAGCAAATGTCTCCTACACCCTGACGGCCCGAATTGAATCTTCCACTATCGAACCGGTCCGGTTCTCGGCTGTGGCTCGGCCTGGCAGCGCAGGCCGACTCACGATTGCGGTGCAGCCCTCCTCGCCCACGCCGAGTGGTACCGCCTTCGCGACCCAGCCGGTGATCCAGCTCGAGGACCAGAACGGCAACCCGACGCCTCAGGCCGGGGTGACCGTGACGGCAACGATCTCGTCCGGCCCGAGCGGCTCCCTGACCAATGCCACCGCTACTACGGATGGATCGGGTCGAGCGACATTCAGCGGGTTGACCCTGACGGGCCAAGTCGGCAGCTACACGCTGGCCTTCAGCGCGCCCGGCCTCACCGGAGTCAATTCGAGCCCGTTTGCGATCACCGTGGGGGCCCCGGCCCAATTGGCACTGACCACTCAGCCGTCGACTCTGGCGCGAAGCAGGGCACCGCTGGTGATCCAGCCGGTGGTCCAGGTCCAGGACCAGAGCGGGAATCCGATCCGGACGGCTGGCATCGTGGTGGTGGCGTCATTGACGGCCGCGAATACCAGCCTCACCGGTGAGTCCGCCACAACCGACGAGAACGGGAGGGCCGTGTTCACCGCTCTCACGATCACCGGCATTCCTGGTCCGAAGGATCTCACCTTCTCTGCCACCGGTTTGGCGAGCGCCTCCGCTCAAGTGACCCTGATGAGCGTGGAGACGGTATCTGCCGCGCCGAGTCACCCGGTGTCCGCGACGGTAGGGACGACCGTCGCCGGTCCGGTGATCACCTGGATCCTGCGCGATGCCGCCACCCGGCCGGTGGCCGATGCGGACTTCACGCTATTGGTACCGTCCGGAGGAACTGCCGCGCCGCTTACGCCGTTCAGCGATGTCAATGGAGCCGTTCAGGTAGGAGACTGGACTCTGGGGACCACGGTCGGCTATCAGTACCTCGTGTTGCGACTGCCGGATGGCCGCGAGTTCCGGGACAGTATTCTGGCGACACCGGATGCACCCGCCGATGTGGTCATCGCTTCGGGCGACAACCAAGAGGCACCTGCTGGATCAGACCTCCCGCAGCCTCTCGTGGCCCGAGTGGTAGATCGCTTCGGCAACGGTATTGCCGACGTGCCAGTGCAGTGGGGCACCTGCGACGGTACCCTTGGGCCTACGGTCAACACCGATGCCAACGGGTACTCGTCGGTGACCCAGCCGACTGCGGAGCCGACTGAGGGCGGGTGCACCCGGGCGTCGATTACCCAACCTGCCGATTTCGTAGACTTCCACTATCGGGTGACTGCAGCAGCGTCTCAGGGGGAGCCGCTCACCGGCGTCTCGGCGGCCCAGTCGAGACCCGGGCCACTACCGGTTCGGCTGCGCCAGGGCAGATGAACTTCCCCCGCCCCATCCTGCTCCAGCTCGCTGCCACTACGCTGTTGGCTGGGGACCTTTCAGGCCAGTCGGCTCAGGCGATCTCGCTTCAAGTGTCCGGCTTGTACAACGGGGTAGACGGAGATGTGTTCTCTAACTTGGAGAATGGATTTGGAGGAGAGGCACAGATCCGCTATACGCCGGGCGCGCTCTCGGTCGGCGCCGGATTCCAATACACTCAGCACGGCCGGGGGCCGCTACCCGCTGACCCCGACCCGGCGGACATCAAGCTGTACGGCGGGTTCATCGAGCCCCGCTACCGGATTCACACCGGGAGCTACACGGTCGCGCCCTATGTGTCGGCCAGGTTTTCGCTGCTAAGGGCGGGGTTTTCCGGTGGTGATCTCGACCTCTCATCCAACTTCATCCAACTCAACGCCGGCGGCGGGCTGCTCTACCGGCTGGGGCCCCGGCTCAATCTCGATGCGGGTGCAACCGTCGGATACAACCGGAGGGACAGCGGGACGCTGACTGGCATGAGCAGCAACGGCACGCCGGTCAATCAGAACTTCGATTCGGCTTCGGGAACCAACATTGTGGTTCGACTGGGACTGGCAGTCGGCCTGGGCGGCTGATCCTCAGAGCTTCGGCGAGTTCACGATCCGGCAGCTGGCCAGGTCTAGGTTGCCGCCGCTCTCGGTAAATTCGGCCCGGAACACCGGGCGGCTGCTCAGGTGGCCGCCGAATGCGTCCTTCCAGCTGAGCCGGAAACCAAACTCCATGCTGGCCGAGTCGGTGTCCAACCGTTGAGCCCCATCCTCACGCTCGCCGACCTGAGCGTTCCACTCTCTGGTTTGCAAGATCCGTCCCAGCTTACTCAACTTCTCCTGATCGTCTTTGGTCTCGGGATGGTACAGGGCCGAGACCCGCCCCATATCCTTGTCCCGTATCGCCACGTAGCACCGATCAACTCCGGCAAGGACCTGGTCGATCCGCCCCTGCCGCGTGGCCGCCGGATCGGCTGCCGATGGCTCCGCCGAAACCTCCTCTTGCCCGGCCGGAGCCTGGGCCGCGACGGTCTCGGTGCGGCTGGTGCGCGGCTGGGGGAGGACCGTGATGCGAACCGTTCCGGTCTTTCCCTCAGCTGTGGCAGTGATATTGGCCGATCCCGCAGCGGTCGCGACCGCTACGCCCGCCGCATCCACAGTCACGATGCTCGAATCGCTGCTGCCCCAGGTCGCCTCTCGCTGCTCCAGCGGACCACCACGTGCGTCACGCGCTTCCGCCCGCAGCTCCAGCGTATCGCCCACCTTAAGCGCCCGGGCACCGACAACCCCGACCGACGCGACCGCCGGGGCTAAGACGGAGATCGACGCGATGGCGGACTCCTCTCCGCTCCGGGCAATGATCAGCGTGGGCCCTGCGGCGTGGGCCCGCACTCTTCCGGTCCGGGCATTGACTTCAGCCACCTGTGGATCGCTGGAGCTCCAGCTCACCCGACTGGGCCGGACCGCGCGGCCTCGCTGGTCCAGCGCGGTGAGCTGCAGCGTGGCCGTATCACCCACCCTGAGCTGTTCGATCGGAGCGATCGAGAGCGAAGCCGGCTGGCTCGAGACCGGTGCCTCCCGGCCGGCTGCGCGCACCAGGACTCTCGCCGTGTCCCGGCCTGCACCCGCAGCTGCGATAATCTGAGCCCGCCCCGGCGCCACGGCGCGAAGCTCACCGGTAGTGGAGTCGACCGAGACCACTCCGGGATTGGTAGAGCTCCAGGCCACCCGTTCCTGGTCGTTTACCTTGCCAGAGGGATCACGGACCTCCGCTATGACTTTGCTGGAGCCGCCCACCGCCAGAGGCCGCGGTGGGCGCTGGGTGATGGCTACGGAGAACCGGCTAGGGGCTTCCTCGGCGGCTCCGGGAGGCGTCGCTCCGGAGGGTGAATAGCCAGCCGAGGTCGAATCCGCAGGCGCTACCGCGATCTCGGCGGGAGCAACCGGCTCCTCGCGACGCCCACCCACCAACCAGAGACCACCGCCGATCAGGAAGGCACCTCCTAACGCCACCAGCCACCCGGGACGGGAGCGGGAGTGGCGAGGCTCGGGGATATGCGGCTCCGGCGGCATCTCCCAGGGCTCTGGATCGGAACGAGGAGCGCTAGTTGTGGCCGCCGCGCGCGGCGTGCTCGGCAGCGGCGTCGGGATGCGTTCCACCACATTGACGCTGACCGATGCGCTGACGCCCTCGCAGACCGCAGTGAGCACCACCAGGCCCGGGTTCCGAGTGATGACCCAGCCGCCGGCAGTTACCATGGCCACGTTTACGTCACTGACGCTCCAGGCCACGCTGCGTTCGGTGAGCGGTCCAGCCCACCGGTCCAGTGGAGTGGCCGTAAGAGCGAAGGAATCGCCCGCCACGATGGAATCCGGCGCCGCCGAAATGTGCACCGCGGCCACTCGCGGGGGCAGCACGGTGATCGAGACGTTGGCCCGGGCCTCATCCAGCTCGGCGGTGATCCGGGTGGAACCGGCCGACCGGGCGACCAGCACTCCATCGATGCTAACCGTTGCCACGGAATCATCGTCCGAGTGCCAGGTCACCGGCCGGGTGACGACCCGTCCCCGCTTGTCTCGCGGAGTAGCTTCCAGCCGCACTTCATCGCTGACCATGATGGGGCGTTCCAGAGACTTCACCACGATTGCGTCGGCACGGGGAGCCAGTACGGTCACCCGGAGGCGGCCCTCGTTGCCGTCGCAGACGGCCCGGATGAGCGCGGTGCCCGGAGTGATCGCCGTGGCCACGGCCTTGGTCGGGTTGACCCGGAGCACGCCGGGAGAATCGCTGCTCCATTCTACCGGGCCGGTCGGGAGCCGGGCGGCGTTTCCGTCGTGCACTCGCGCTACCAGCAGAAAACTGTCGCCGACCTCGAGCCCTGGAGGTGGAGGCAGAATGGTGATGGCCCGCATCATCCCCGGCGGAGTGACCTGGAGGACGGCCGACGTCTTGCCTCCGTTACGGCCGGATCCATAGCTGGCGAAGCTGCTGCGAGCACCGGCGGTGGCCAACCGACTCAATTCGGCCCGCAGCGGATCATCTTCCGGCAGCGGCGCAGCCCCCAGCGCGGACAGCGCCTGCTGCATTCCGGGCCAGCGCTCCGCTGGATTCTTGGCCAGCATACGAAGCACCGCGGCTTCCAGCTCGGGTGGACAGTGCTCGGAGTGTTCGCGGAGTGGACGTGGAGGCTGCTCCACGTGGGCCTGGATAACGGAGTAGGTGGATCCGGTGAACGGAGCCGTGCCGGTGATCATCTCGTAGGCCACGGCGCCGAGTGAGTATTGATCCGACGCGCCCGAGACCTCGCCGCCGGCACACTGCTCCGGGCTCATGTACGCCGGAGTACCCACCATGATTCCGGTGTGAGTGTTACTCGGCCCTTCCGCCGCCTTGGCGATGCCGAAGTCGGTGACGACCGCGTTCCCCTCTTCGTCCAGAAGAATGTTGGCCGGCTTGATGTCGCGATGGACCACCTTGAACCGGTGGGCGTAGGCCAGCGCGGAGCCGACCTGGTGCAGGATCGAGCGCACGATGGGGATGGGGAGCCGGCCGGCATCCTTGATCACCTGCTCCAGCGAGCGACCCTGGATGGCGCGCATGACGAAGAAATGAAGACCCTCCGCGGCTCGCACCGAGTACACCGACACGATGTTGGGATGATTGAGGTGGGCGATAGTGATGGCCTCGCGCCGGAACCGATCGATCATCCCGTCGCCCATCAGCAGCCCGGGCGACATCACCTTGATGGCCACATCGCGGTGGAGCGACAGCTCATGGGCCAGGAACACCGCCGCCATTCCCCCCCGCCCCAGTTCGTGCCCAATCTCGAATTCGCCCAGCGTGGCGCGCCGGAGCCGGCTGACCACCTCGGCCCAGGGCGAGCTTTCCTCGCCCAGATTGTCACCCTCGTAGGAATCGGGGCGCGGGATCGCAGGAGTACCGCACTTGGGACAGGACTCCTCAGCCTGGAGGAGAAACTCGCCGCAGCTGGCACACCAGAGGAGCTCCGCTCCGCACTGGGCGCAGAAGCGGTCACCTGGGCCGAGCTGGCCGTTGCACTGCAGGCAAGTGATGGGCGTGGTCATTGGACCGCCGGGAGACATCCCGTCCGGGAGGGATGCACCAATTTGAAGTCCGGTCGGCAGCAGCGCAATTGCTCTCCGTTCAGGTTATGAAGTCCTTACCCGCGGTGCTTCGCAGACTCGGCCAGTGACTGCCACGTGGACCCGAAATATAGTGCTGGATGGAGGCCTGACTGTACCTAAGTACTTGGTAGGCCTCATTTTCTGTGAGGGGCATCACCTAGGCGCCTCAGCGCCTCCACGGCGGCGTTGCGACCGTTGATCCCGATCACGCTTCCGCCTGGATAGGTCCCCGCCCCGCAGAGAAAAACGCCCTCCATCGGCGTGGTAGGCGGGAGCCTGCGGTCCCACATGTACTCCGGCAGGCATTCGCCCTGGAAGATGTGTCCTCCGGTGAGACCGGTCCGCCGTTCGATGTCCGGAGGACCCATGACCTCGAGCTGCAACACCACGTGAGGCAGGTTGCTGCAGAACCGGCCAATCGACTCCAGCGCCACCCGGGCAACCTCGTCACGCCGGGTGTCCCAGCTTCCGGTCGTGAACCGGTAGGGTACCGGTTGGGCAAAAATGCTCATGATATGCCGGCCATCGGGGACCACGCTGGGGTCGTGTGAACTCTGGAAGTACAGCTCGGTCCAGAGCCTGGGGGACAGCTCTCCGGCCTGGGCGGTCTGATAGTGCGAGCGCCATTCCGCCTTGCTGAGCGGCGTGTTCACCTGCCCGAAATGATGCGGTTCCAGGATTCCCGGCCGAGCTCGGAAGTTGGGCAGCTCCCGAAGCGCCACCGTGATCTTGACGGTGCAGCCGGTCATCGGGATCCGCTCCACTCGGACACGCCATTCGGGGTCCGCCGAGTCGCCCAGAAGGCGAAGCGTGGTGCGCGGGTCCGCATTGGATATGACGACTGGAGCGGGTAGCCGCTCACCACTCTCCAGCTCCACTCCCTCGCCGGGCAGAATCCGGCTGACCGGGGCCTCGATGGCCACCTCGACACCTGCCTCTCGCGCCACATCGGCCAGGAGAAACGACACCCGCCCCATGCCCCCTTTTACATAGCCCCACATGCCAGGCATTCCGCCCATACGTCCGGAGGCATGGTGAAAGTGGATCGAGGCAGTTCCCGGCTCGTGCGGGCTGGCATTGGTGCCGATCACTCCCTGCCCCAGAAGCGCCAGCTGCAGCCGCTCATCGCTGAGGTAGCGCTCGACCAGTTCGACCATGGACCACTCGAAGAGAAGCCCGATAGCGTCACGGTCATGGCACAACCGAGATTCGATCTGCTCCCGGCTGGGTGCGGGTCCGATCCACAGGTCTCCGGGGCCGGGAGGCCGGAGCGCATCGCGCACCCTCGCCTTCAGGGCCGACATGGCCTGCCACCCGCGGAGATCCGCCGGCGCGAACCGGCTAATCTCCGCCTCCAGCCGTTCATCATCTCCCCAGAGCTGCACGCTGCTTCCATCCTCGAAGGGAACGAAGAGGCCGGGCAGGGCCGGATGCCACTCGAGGCCGCGCCGGACCAGTTCCAGCTCTTCGATCACCAGCGGGTGAAGCAGGCCACAGACATAGGCGCAGGGCGAGACCCGATACCCGGGCCATGTCTCTTCCAGGGTGCAGGCGCCGCCGATTCGGTGCCGGCTCTCCAGTACCAGCACCCGACGGCCGGCGCGGGCCAGGTAGGCCGCACAGGTGAGCCCGTTATGGCCGGCACCAACGACGATCGCGTCCCAGCTCACTCGAGGGTGACCGTCAGGAACCGGAGCTGCCCTTGCCGACCTATCTGGAGGACCGCGGTGGAATCGGCGGCGATCTGGCTGATGGCCGCGCGGAGATCGGCAAGGGTCCGGATCCGCTCGCCGTTTACGCCGTAGATCACGTCACCGGGGATCGGTCCGGCGCCTCCACCGGCATCGCCCGCCACGCCGGCCACTACCACGCCGTTGTCGTCGCGCAGATCCGGAATCAGTCGGGCCAGCTCGGGCGTCAGATCCAGCGCCAGAACCCCGAGCCGGGCGATGAGATTCCGGTCCGGGGTCACCAAGTCGCGGAAGCGGTCGGTTTGGTCCCGCCGCTCCACGATGGTGACCGGCAGGGTCAGCCGCTGCAGCCTGCGCCCGATCTCCAGATTGACTGAGCTTCCCGGCTTTCGGGCATAGAGGGTGACGTCGAACTGGCGCGC
>CBFGTM010000080.1:0-10345 GCA_965652025.1 uncultured Gemmatimonadales bacterium | reverse complement strand
CGAGATTGCTTCGGCACTACGTGCCTCGAGATTGCTTCGGCACTACGTGCCTCGCAATGACTGGTCACCGTCCTACCTGGCGTTCCGATACATCAGCTCCATCACCTCGTTGTACACCGCCTCCGTGTGCTCCGGGTCCTCGTTCTTGATCACCTCGGTGACGCAGTGCTTGAGATGATTGTGCAGCAGGGTGCGGCCCACTCCTCGTAGTGCCTCCTGAACCGACGACAGCTGCATCAGCACGTCGGCACAGTAGCGCTCCTCCTCGATCATCTTCTGGAGCCCGCGCACCTGACCCTCGATCCGGCGCAGCCGGGTTCCGATCGAGTGCTTGATCTCAGGATCTACCGTTCCGCCCTCTTGTCCCTCGCCCCGCGCCCCGCAGGCGCACGCCGCCTTTACCTCGACCATACCAGTCTCCTAGTCTCAAAAACGCTTATCTCTCACCGCTCACCGCTCACGCTCTTATAGTTCCGCAACCTCAGGCTGTTCGTCACTACGCTGACCGAGCTGGCCGCCATGGCCGCTGCGGCAATGGTCGGGCTCAGCAGAAGGCCGAACCCGGGATACAGCACGCCGGCCGCGATCGGGATGCCGACCACGTTGTAGATGAAGGCCCAGAACAGGTTCTGCCGGATGATGCGCTTGGTACGGCGCGAGAGCCCGATCCCATCCACCACGCCGCGCAGATCGCCCCGCATCAAGGTGATGGTGGCGGCCTCGACAGCCACGTTGGTGCCGTTCCCCATCGCGATCCCGATGTCGGCCTGCGCCAGCGCCGGAGCGTCGTTGAGCCCATCACCCACCATGGCGACCGACTTCCCCTGCTCCTGAATCCGCCGGATCTCCTCCAGCTTCACCGCCGGGGTCACGTCGGCGATCACCCGGTCCACGCCGACTCGCCGGGCCACCGCATCCGCGGTGCGCCGGTCGTCGCCGCTCAGCATCACCAGCTCGAGGCCCAGCCGCTTGAGGCCGCGAGCCGCGTCGGGACTGGTGCTCTTGATCGGATCGGAGATGCTGATGGTCGCCACCCTACGTCCGTCCACTGCGACCTCGACCCGGGTGTGCTCCGAGGGACCCGACCGCGCGAGATCGGTTCCATCGCCACTAACTACGCCCTCGGCCCGGAGAAATGCCGGCTTCCCAATGACAACCTGCTGCCCGGCGACCACGCCGGTGACCCCTTCGCCGGTGTGGCTCTCGAAATGAGCGACCGGAAGCAGCGGAATCGCACGCCGCTCCGCCTCGCGCACAATGGCATCGCCCAGCGGGTGCTCGCTCGAGCGCTCTACCGAGGCCGCCAGCTGCAGCACCCTCGGTTCATCGAGCGATGCCCCGGGGTCCAGATGGATCGCCTCGACCGCCGGCCGCCCCTCGGTGATGGTGCCCGTCTTGTCGAGCACCACCACGTCGATGTCTCCGGTCCGCTCCAACGCCTCGCCACCCCGGATCAACACCCCCAGCTCGGCGCCGCGGCCAGTCGCAACCATCACCGCCGTGGGAACCGCCAGCCCCATCGCGCAGGGACAGGCGATGATCAGCACCGTCACCGCCGTCACCAGCGCGTGCAGGTAGGCCGGAGCCGGTCCCCAGATCAGCCAGGCGATGAAGGTGAGCGCCGCCAGCGCAATCACTGCCGGGACGAAGACCGACGAGATCCGGTCGGCCAGCCGCTGAATCGGTGGCTTGGAGCCCTGCGCGTCGCGCACCAGGCGAATGATCTGGGAGAGGACGGTGGCCTCCCCGATGCCGGTGACGCGATAGTGAAACGCCCCCGCGCGATTGAGCGTCGCGCCGACGACGGTGTCGCCGGTCCGCTTGGAAACCGGCATTGGCTCGCCGGTCAGCATCGACTCGTCCACCTGGGCGGTCCCGTGGAGGACCACGCCGTCCACCGGAATGGTCTCACCTGGCCGGACCACCACTTCGTCGCCCACCCGCACTGCCGCGAGTGGGATCCGTTCCTCCACTCCGCCACGGAGCACCAGCGCGCTGGGTGGCCGGAGGTCGATCAGCCGGCGCAGCGCTCTCCAGGTCCGGGCCTTTGCCTTCGCCTCCAGCAAGTTGCCCAGCAGAACCAGGGCGATGATCCAGACCACCGCCTCGTAATACACCTCCGGGACCACGCCGCGGGCGAGGAACCAGTCGTCCGCTACTGTCATGGCGACACTGAACACCAGCGCGGCCCCGGTGCCGAGCGCGATGAGCGTGTTCATGTTGGCACCGCCGTGCTTCAATGCGGTCCAGGCCCGAGTGTAGAAGTGCCGGCCGGCCCAGCCGACCACCGGCAGCGTGATCCCCAGCATCAGATAGCGCCGGGTGTCGGGGGAGATCCGATCGATCCAGGGCATGGTATGCATGCTGAACAGCATCACCATCACGCCCGCGACCAGACTGAGGACGACCTTCTGCTGGAGTTGCCGGATCTCCTCGGTGCGTTCGGTTTCCTGCGCCTCCAGTGCGGCGTCGTCTGCGGTGACCGGACTCGGCAGCTCGGCCCCGTATCCGGTCTCCCGGATGGCCGCAACCAGCCGCTCGGGACTGGTCGTCTCCGGATCGTAGTCCACGGTGGCGGAGCCGGTCATGAGATTGACGTTTGCTGAGCTGACCCCGGGGGTGTGCTCCAGCGCCCGCTGCACCGTGCTGCTGCAGCCGGCACACGTCATCCCGGTTACCGGGATGGTGCAGGTCTCATGAATGGCGGTCGTCATGGAACACCGAGAGGAGAAAGCAACACCCTAAACATCAGTAGGGGGTAGGGGTATGTCAAGCCCGTCTCGGGCTTGAGCATACGAGCAGCGACCTGCAAGAGAGCGGGCAGGACGCGACGGGCCGCAACGGGCTCCAGCCGGAAGAGCGACGGCCCGCGGTGCAAGTTGGTACTCCGGTTTGACTTGGTGGCATGGCCCGGAGGGCATACGACGTGCCTCGTATCGGGCCCTTATGGACCAGCCGCGCGAGCAACCGGCCGAAGACCTGCTCTCTTCCCCAGGAAGCGAGCCGCTGGTTCCCATTCTCTCAGTCGAGGTCGGCCAGTCCGATCCGGTGGCGCTGGCGACCTGGCATGAGGCGCTCTCGAACACGCTGGCCATCGAAGTGCCGCATGACCTGCTGGGCCTCTGGCTCTACCCGGCGCAGGGCGGCGCGGTCCTGCTGGGCCCGGCCGAGCTCGCTGCGGATTCGCTCCAGATTCCCACTCCCTCACCTCATCTCAAACCGGATCAACTGACCGCGATCGAGGCCGTGGTACAGAAGGCGGGTTACCAATCGGCCAGCGCCGTGCCGATCGGCTTCGGCAAACGCGACGTCGGGCTCATGCTGGTGGCTGACCTGCAAGCGGGCCGCTACGGCGCGGTGGAGCGCGTCGTCCTCCAATGCGTCGCCCAGAAGGTCGGTCCCATGCTCGGCAGGCTTGCGCGGCAGTGGAAACCGAGTGAGGGCTCGCTCTCCCGGCAGCAGGAGCGGATCGCTGGGCTGCTCGAGACCGTGTCCCGTGCCCACCGCGACTCGGCGACTCCGCAGCGATTCGTAGAGACAATCTCACGTGGCCTCGCGCCTCTGCTGCCCCACGATCACCTGGAGCTGCTGGTCTCCAATCCATCCGGAAGCAAGTACTTCCGGCTGGGCGAGCATCCGGGTGGAGCCCTGTGGCGCGATCCGTCGCTGGAAATCAGTGCGGAGCATCTCAACGTCGCGGCCTTCTTGGACGGACAGAGCCACCTGCTGGTGGCCGACACCTATGATGACCCGAGATGGCCGCGGGGACTGCTCACGGCGAATGAGCCGTCGGGCGCGGACCTCCGGTCCTTGATCGGCGTACGGCTCAGCCTGAGCACCAACATGGCTGCGTTTCTCCTGGTGGGAAGCGTGGGGCCCGATCTCTACGGCAGCGACGACGCCGAGCTGCTCGGCGTACTGGCGGGATTGGTGACGGCGCAGATCGGCGGCTTCACTCGAGCCGAGGAGCCCCCGGCGCCGGTGGTGCGTGCCGCCGAGAACAGTCCCCATGCCGAGCAGTTGTTTCGGATCGCGGGACTGCTGGCCACGACCTCGGATCCGGCAGTGGCCACTCAACTCCTGGCGGCGGAGGCCAGGACAATCCTTCCATTCGAGAAGCTGACCTTCGTGCTCCGCATGACTCAGAACGACAGAGTCGTAATGCTGGAGCCCGGCGAGAAGCGCACGCTCTCGAATCTGCCGCTGGTGTCGGTAGTGGGGGCGCTGGCCCGGACGCTGCGCGGCGAGCTGCCCTGCGCCTTGGCCCAGAACGGCAGTGAGAGCCGGCTGATCGTGCCGCTCAGGGTGGCCGGCCGGGTCCACGGGGCGCTCATGTTCAGCGCCAAGCTGCCCAACGCCCTGGACGAGCATCATGTCCTGCCGGCCCAGCATCTGGCCGACATCGTGGCCGCGCACCTGGAGCTGCTTCGCCGGACCTCGATGCTGCCGCAGCCGACGATTTCACGGTGGAGACAGACAGAAAAGCGCTAGGCGGCCGGAGGGTCGGAGAGGCGGAGAAAGTACAGTCATTGCGAGGGAGCAGAGCGACCGAAGCAAGCCTTACAGTCATTGCGAGGGAGCACAGCGACCGTACAGTCATTGCGAGGGAGCGGAGCGACCGAAGCAATCCCGCTGCGACACCGGCCAGATTGCTTCGGGGCTCTGCCCCTCGCAATGACTGCCGTTGTTACCCTCTGCCCCTCGCAATGACTGCCGTGTTACCCTGCCGCTTACCCGCTTACCCGCTTACCCGCTTACCGCTCACGCTGTTACCCGATCCACCACTACCGCAGGCACGCGCGACCCGACCAGGCGCTTGAGCAAGTACGCTCCCAGCAGCACCACCCCGAACATGCAGACGATTACCGGTCCGGTCGGCAGGTCGTAGTGGAACGAGATCCACAGTCCGCCGGCGGAGGCGAGGGCGCCCGCGATCCAGGAGATCACGGCCAGAGTTCCCTGCCGCCGGGTGAACTGAAAGGCGACCGCCGCCGGCACTACCAGGAAAGAGAAGACCAGCAGCACGCCGGCGATCGGCACCGAGAAGGTGATCACGATCCCGAACGAGAGATAGAACAGGAAATCCCACCAGCGGATGCGCCAGCCGTGGGCCAGCGCGGTCTCGGGACTGAAGGAAATCGCTAGAAAACGTTTCCGGAGGACCCAATGGAACAGGCCCACCACGGCGTAGACCCCGGCCAGCCGGAGAATCGTGGGCCAGTCCACCCAGAGCAAACTTCCCACCAGGATGTCCTTGATCGCCTCGCCACCGCGAGGGGTGCGGTCGGCAACCAGGATGGCCGCGGCGGAGGCCATGACGTAGACAATCCCGATGATCGCCTCCTGCGGCACCGCACCGCGTTCGGAGGTGCGGGTGAGGGCGAACACTGCCGCGCCCAGGGTGGTAAAGCCGAGCGCATACATGAAAGCGGTCGAGGAGTCGGGCTGGCTGCCGGCGAGAATCGCCACCGAAGAGCCCAGCGCCGCCATCTGAGCCAGCGAGAGATCCACGAAGATCACCTCGCGGGCGATCACGTGGAGGCCCAGATAGGAGTGGATCGCAACGATCACCAGGCAGGCCACCAGCGGCGGCAGAAAGAGGCTCAGGTCCATCATTTGGCTCCGGTGGTGAGAGCGACGCTGCGGAATCCGTCCGCCAGACTCTTGATCCAGGTGTTCATCAGGTCGAAATAGGTGTCCACTCCGGGCGCCCCCTGGGTGTTCTCCGGCACGATCACGGCGCGGGCACCGGTTCGCTCGGCGACCTGCTGGATCTGCTTGCGATCGAAGTAATTGGAGGCGAAGAGCACGGGGATCTTCTGCTCCTTCATCAGCTGGATGACTTCCTGCACGTGGCCCGGCGTCGGAGGAATGCCCGGCTTGGCCTCGATGTAGGTGACGCAGCTGACCTGGAAGCGCCGGCTGAAGTAGGCCCACTCCTTGTGATAGCAGGCCATCTCCTTGCCCCGAAACGGCTCGGCCTGCTGCAGCCAGCCGCCCAGCCGCCCGCTCAGGGGCTTGCCCTGGTACTTCTGGCGACTCAGGAAGTCGTCCAGCTTGTTGCTGCGCAGCAGATCGAAGGCTGAGGCCGGGGTGAGAATGGTCACCAGCTCGGCACCGACGGTGGCGTCCAGCACCCGCTTCTCGAAGTCCTTCTCCTTGTCGGCGAAGAACGCAGCGTTCTCGGGCGACGCCCGCTGCAGTCCCGCCAGGATGTTGCGGGCGATGATGATCCCGTTGACCGGATCGGTGTGGATGTGGGGATTGCCGTCCACGTGGATGTCGCCCTGGGCCCGGCTCAGGTTGGTGGGCACCTCCATCAAGTCGATACCGCGATACGCCGCCACGTAGCCCGGCCCACCCTCGTCGATCTTCCGGTTGCCGGCCCGGTCCAGCAGCGCCGGCACCCAGAGCTCGAGATCCATTCCGGTGGTCACGAAGAGGTCGGCGTTCCGCAGCACCGAGACGAAGCTGGGCTTGGGCTGCACGAAGTGCGGGTCCTCGTCGCCCTGGGCGATGGAGGTGACCGTTCCCCGGTCGCCCACGATTTCTCGCGCGATGGCGCCGTAGGTCGTGAGACTCGTCACGACTTTTACGGGCGCGATTGCGAGCGAGGAAGCGGGGAAGTGGGGAAGCGGGGAAGCCGCGTGGCCCAGAGCGCCCGCAAGCAGAAGCATAGATGTAAACATCATGAGTGAACTTCCTTCAGTTGGGTCTGTTGATGTCATCGCCTCCCCGCTTCCCCGCTTCCCCGCTGTCAATACGTCTCATGCTTGTGCGGCCCCATGGCCCACACCGCCTGGAACGTGAGCATGTTGCTGCTGCCCTCCAGGTCGGTATTCCGGTGCTCGCCTTCCAGCCGGAGATAGACGAACTCACTCTGCCACCAGGTGATGTTGGGCGTGATCCGCCACTCTGTGTTCTCCGGTCCTCTCGGCGCCTCCACCCAATCGTAGCGCGCGCCGAATACCCAGCGTCGGCTGGTGCGCGCCGACAGGTCCAGAAACGTTCCATACCGGTTGGTCGTGGTCCCCAGCTCATCGGCGTGCAGCCGATAGCCCTCGGCCCGGAAGGTGATGTCCCGCCGGGTCCCCGCTTCGGGTGGCCTATATGTCAGCCGGAAGTCGAGTCCCAGGAGCCGGCTCTGGAGCTCGGCATCGTCGTTGTCGCCCCCCAGACCGGTAATGCCGAGCTGGGCATAAGTGCTGCGGCTCAATTGGCGGAAGTTCTGCAGCCGGCCGAGCAGGGTGGGTTGATGGCCGCCGGCAAAGAGCGGATCGCTCTCGGCCGTGGTGCCCTGGAGCCAGATCTCGTGAGTGGCGCCCAGGATGGAGAACGGCAGCGCGGTGTAAAGCGAGAGGCCGATGCCGGCGAGTCCCTCCTCGGAGAAGAACCGCTGATAGACCAGCGGATATTCGCTCTCCGGCAGGGCGTGCAGGTGCCACCGGTTCAAGTCGCCCACCTGCTGGCGGAACTTGCCCAGGTCCAGCCGGAGCCCGCCCGGCAGTCCGGTCCAGTAGAGATATCCCTCCTCGATCCCCACCTCCTCGTCCTCGAAGGTCATGAAGATCTTGGTGCTGGAGTACGGATCGAGGGCAGATTGAAAGGCGAACTCGAACTCCCGGGCGTCGAAGTTGTTCTCCTGCTGGCCTTCGCGCGCAATCAGCCGAACGTCGCCGGTGGCGCTGATCTCGGGATTGAGCAGGTTGGCTCCCCGAGGGCCCCCCGCCGGACGGGTTGTGTCGGCCGGAACGGCGGCTGCTCCGGTGTCGCCGGCTTGTGCAGCCGGTTGTCCAGCCGCTTCCGCGGCCGCGGCCCGGATCGCCGCCAGATCGTCGGAGGTGTCCGCCTTCTCGGGCGCGGGGCCCTTGGCGCAGCGCGAGTCGCGCAGCAGCCTCACCCGGCGGTCGAGCTCCCGCAGCTGGGCGGCGAGGCTGTCGGTCGAGCGACGTCCGGTTGGCCCGGGCAGTTGCAGCGCAGTGTCCGCGGGACAGAGCCCCGCTTCCAGCGAATCGAGTCGCGCCGACAGGGCCGCCGCTGCTCGCTGCAGCGAGTCCTGTTGGGAGGGAACCTGTCCCTCCACCTGCGACGCGGTGCCGAGCCAGCAGGCGGCCAGCAACGCGGCCGTGCGAGCACGGGTGTGCATGAGGTCCTCCGATCGTGAGATGATCGCACCCCTAGCGGGCGCGGGGACTCAGACGGACCGGAGGGTCGGTGGGGCTCGGGGTTGGGCTAGAGTGAGTCGGGGGGTACTACTGCTGGCCTGGGTGACCAGCGGCTGAGGACTGGGGGTGTAAACCGATGCGACCTGCGCCGGGTTTGCCGCGGTGCCCACGGCGCCGGAGCCGGGCGCGGTGCGTCCCAGGGTACAGTGCTCGGCGTGGTTGAGACAGCCACCGGCGGGCTCGACGTGGGCTTGCGACCGGGGGACCGCGCCCGCTCCGCTGTGGTAGACCAGCGCATCCAGGCTCGGCAGGCTGGAGCCGGCGGAAAGGAAGACCGCCAGGAGCAGGATGGCTCGGGCCTGGATCCAGCGGAGGCGGGTCATGGATGGAACATAGCTGACAGGCGGTCGGTCGGGCAGGCGGGCGGAGGGGCGGAGAAGTCATTGCGAGGGAGCAGAGCGACCGAAGCAATCCCTACAGTCATTGCCAGGGAGCAGAGCGACCGAAGCAATCCCTACAGTCATTGCGAGGGAGCAGAGCGACCGAAGCAATCCCGCTGCGACACCGGCCAGATTGCTTCGGGGCTCCGCCCCTCGCAATGACTGCCGTGTTACCGTGCGGCTTACCCGCTTACCCGCTTACCCGCTTACCCGCTTACCCGCTTACCCGCTTACCCGCTGCCATTCCGCCGCACTGGCCCATCGGCCGGGAGCAGGAACCAGAACGCGGTCCCCTTGCCGAAGACCGAATCGGCGCCGATGGTGCCGCCGTGCATCTCCACGAACTTCTTACAGAGCGCGAGGCCGAGGCCGGTGCCCTGGGCCCGGCGGCTGGATGAGCTGTCTACCTGGCTGAACTCCTGGAACAGCTTAGGCATGTCCTCCCGCTTGATGCCGACCCCCTCGTCGACCACTGAGATCCACACCACATCTTGAGGCGCCAGCCGGGCTCTGTCGCCGGCGCGCTCGGCGGGCTGCCGGAGCGGTGCCCGGGTCCGCACCGCGGCGAGGGAGATCTTCCCGCCGTCGGGGGTGAACTTCGAGGCGTTGGACAGCAGGTTGAACAGGATCTGCCGGACCCGGTCTCCATCGGCCACGATGCTGAGCGAGGCCGCGTCCAGCTTGAGCTCGCATTCCTGCTGCTTGGCGGTGCGGAGGCTCGCCGTATCGGCGACGGCACCGGTGATCGCCTCGCGGACATCGGTTACCTCGAGCGACAGCGACATCCGCCCGGCCTCGACCTTGGAGAGGTCGAGCACGCTGTTGATGAGGGTGAGCAGATGCTTTCCGTTGCGGAGTACGGCCTCCATAAACTCCCGCTGCTGGGCCGAAACGTCCCCCGCCCCGCCTTGCAGAACCAGGTCGGAGAAGCCGATGATTGCGTTGAGCGGCGTGCGCAGCTCGTGCGACATGTTGGTGAGGAACTCGCTCTTGAGCTGGGTGGCCCGCTGCAGCTCCTGATTCTTGGCCCGGAGCGCGACCTCGTTCCGCCTGCTCTCGGCCAGCACCGAGGCGCGATCGAGCCCGACCACGACCTGGTCGCCCAGGATCTGGAGCAGCTGCAGGTCATGCTCGCTGAACGGCTGGCCGTCCCTGCGGTTGTAGACACTCACCGTGCCGACGGCGAATCCGGCGGAGCGGAGCGGGACGATGGCGCAGGTCTTGAGCGGGACCGCAACAATCTTGGGGTGGTAGCTCCGGGGATCGGCGTCCATGTCGTCCGAGACCAGCGCGGCATCCTGGCTCACTACCCAGCCCACTAGTGAGCCCTCCATGGGGATCAGCATGCCGACCCCATGTTCCAGGGGACCGGTCGCCGCCTTCAGCTTGAGAAAGCGCCCCTCCTCCACCACCAGCGTCACCGCTCCGCCCTCCGCCTCGAGCAGATCGCCCGCGCTCTGAGCCACCTCTTTGACCAGCTGGTCGAGCTCGGCCCCGGCGAGCATGGTGCTGGCCACGTGCCGCAGCCGCTCCAACTCGCGGGTTCGCCGGTCGGCCCGGGCCAGCGCGGTGCGGAGCGAGGTCTTCTGCGCCTCCGCCAGCTCGGTCATGTGGCGAAAGGTGACCAGGGTGAGCAGCGTCGCCACCGAGGTGAGCAGTAGCCCCACGCCGTCGTCCCGGCGGACGAGCCACACGCCGAGCCAGGCGATGACGATGGCGACACCGGCGATGGATCCGGTG
>CBFGTM010000079.1:0-10369 GCA_965652025.1 uncultured Gemmatimonadales bacterium | reverse complement strand
CTGACCAACTACATCCAGGAAGGCACCGACGTGCGCGACTTCCTGCGGATCATGGGCAAGCGGGCGGTTCGGTCAACGTTGTTCGGCATTCCCTTGCAGCAGACCTGGTCGCACGAGAACTCCGGAGATTACGCGCCGACGTACTATCTCCAGAGCGACGCGCCGCTCTACTACTACTCCTTTACCGACGCCTTCATCGCGATGGCGTACCGGTCACTCAAGCCGGAGGAGCAGGCGCGATTCGACCCCATGATCACCGGCTTTAATCCGGCCGACATGTACGGCGCGGACCATATCCGCCGGGTGCTCAAGACCTTTCCCGGCGTGTTTACCGGGATCGGCGAGTTCACCATTCACAAGGAGTTCGTGTCCTCCAAGGTCGCGGGCGAGGTGGCCAGCCTCACCGATCCGGCCCTCGACCGGATTCTCGATCTGGCGGGAGAGGTGGGACTGGTCGTCCTGATCCACAACGACATGGACATGCCCTTCGCCAAGGCGGGCACGGAGCCGGTCTTCCTCAGCCAGATGAAGGCACTGCTGCGGCGGCATCCCAAGACCACCATCATCTGGGCTCACATGGGGCTGGGACGGATCGTGCGTCCGGTGCAGGCATCCGCCTCCGCGCCGGCGACGGAACGGAACCCCAACCAGGGGGTGATTGTGGAAGGGATTCTCTCCGACCCGGCCTTGCGCCACGTTTACTTCGATATAAGCTGGGACGAGGTTGCCAAGTATCTTCTGGCGACCCCAGAGACCACGCGCCGCGCAGCCGCCCTGATCGAGCGATATTCCGACCGTTTTCTGTTCGGCTCGGACGTGGTGGCGCCGCGCGACACGACCCAATATTACGCGGTGTTCGAGATGTATCGTCCGCTGTGGAGCCTACTCAGCCCGGAGGCCAGCGAGAAAGTGCGAAAGGGAAACTACGTGCGGCTGTTTGACGCCGGCCGGGCGCGGGTGCGGGCCTGGGAGCGAGCGCAGGGATGGTGAGCCGAGCCAGTCTTCCGCGCCGGCGCTGGCGCTGGCTGGTGCTGGCCGCCTGCCTGGCCGGCTTCCTCGGAGCGGGCGCCGTCGGCCCCACCGAGGAGTACACCATCGAGTTGGGACCCTTGGATCTCCCCGCGGCTGCCGACCACGGCGCACTGGAACAGCCACGGCCGCTCAGGCTCGCGGTGCCGGTCGAGGGCTGGCTTCGCAGCATGGCATTCGACGTGGTGGACGGGCGAGGCGAGCGGGTCCCCGGAGCGCTGCACCATCTGAATCTGATCGCGCCGGAGCAGCGAGAGCTCTTCAGCCAGATCAGGCTACGCATCGGCGCGGCCGGCTCCGAGACCAAGCCGTACAGTCTTCCCTGGTTCCTCGGCTACCCACTGCATCGCGGTGACAGTCTCCTGGTGACCGCCATGCTGCACAATCCCACGTCCAAAGCGCACCACGGCGTGAAGGTACGGGTCCGGCTCGGGTTTACCCCCTCCACCTCCTGGCTCCGGCCCATCCCGATCCGTCCGGTATATCTGGACGTGATGCCGCCGGCGGGGCAGCACGCCTTCGACTTGCCCCCGGGCCGCTCAACCAAGAGCTGGGAAGGCCGACCAGCCGTCGCTGCCCGGCTGCTCGCGGCGGGAAGCCATCTTCACCAGTACGGCACCGGGCTCCGGCTCGAAGACGTCTCAACCGGAAAGGTGATCTGGGAGGCCCGGCCTAAAGTCGACGACAAGGGCGAGCTCGTCGGCATGCCCATTCACTACTTCCTCCCGTTCGGCGTCCGGCTGGAGCCCGATCACCGGTATCGCATCACCGCCGAGTACAACAATCCGACCGGGAAGGTGCTGGAAGACGGAGGCATGGGCGCCATTGGCGGAATCGTGCTGCCCGACGACGGCAAGGCCTGGCCTACCGTCGCCCGCGCTGATTCCGTCTACCTGCACGATGTCCGGGAACATGGTGGCCCCACGGCTTCGATGAACGGATCGGGGCACCAACACTCCGCAGAACACCATCACTGAGCTGATCGGAAGTCAGTAGGTCCAGGTGATCGCGAGCGTGGTCCCGAAGTCGTTCTTGGGAACATCCTCCACCGGCGGCTTGCTGTCGTAGGAGTCGAACAGGCTAGTGGTCACCATGAAGTCCTTCAGTATTTCGTACGACACCCGTAGATCACTCTGCACTCTCACCCGGCCCGCGACAGAGAAGCTGGGGTATGCCTGGCTGATCAACGAGACATCGAGCTTGGGCTGGTCGTAGCGGAAGGCGTGGAAGGCGGCGCCCAGCAGCCCCTCGAAGCCAGTTGTGGTCGAATCGGTTGAGAAGTATCGCTCTCGTGTCAGCACTATGCCTCCGCTGCCCAGGAACTCGATGTGATTGGACTGCGCCAGCATTCGAGTTCCGAAGCCGACCAGCCGCGCCCGCCCGGACAGATCGAGCTCATCGTTCCGATCATACCCCACGACAAACCCGGTGCTCCACCGATTGCTGAGGAACAGCCGCTCGGTGAGTGAGGTGGAGAGGCGAGAGTTCTTGCTGGCGTCGTCCCGGTCCTCGATGAATGCGGTAAGGTCCAGTGTGGTCGCGGCACTCGGCCCCCGATACTGAACCCGGGCTCCGGTCGAGAGCTGCACAGCGTTGTGCGCCTTCTGGAAGGAGAATCCCAGATCGAAATATCCGTTGAGACGGGCCAGGAATTTCCCCTCTATCGGCGTCATCCCCACGATCTCGGACAACTGAAGGGTGACCTCCCCCAGCACCAGCCGGCCGCTGGGAGCCAACCTCAGGGGCCCGTAGAACTTGCGGCCGGTGGCCAGGCGGACTTCCACGATGGTAGAGGTGCTGATCCGGTCGACTTTGTCCCATTCGATGTAGATGGTGCCCAGATCGTTGGTGGAGTACTTGAGCAATCCCCGAGAAAGGGATTTCACCTCTCCGGTGATCCGGTCTCCATTCCGGATCCAGACCGAATCGGTCTTTTGCGCCTCGGCCGCCCCGGCTCCGAGGAGGAGGAAAAGACTCGCCAATCTGTTGGTCATGAGGGTGTCTCATGCTCCCATGGCCCGGCATCGGTGGCAACTGGCACAACTGACAGGCTCTATCGGGACGCTGTATCCTTGATCCCATGACCTTCGTCGAGCTGGCCGGCCAGCTGGCCGAGATCGGACGCCAGTGTCACGCCCGGGGCTGGGTCCTGGGCACCAGCGGGAACTTCAGCGCGGTGGTCAGCCGCGCGCCCTTGCGTCTCGCCATAACCAGCAGCGGGGTGGACAAGGGCGCACTCTCCCCGGACCAGGTGCTGGAGATCGACGAGTTGGGCAATACCCTATCGGGCCCCGGCCGGCCCTCGGCGGAAGTCAGCCTTCATGTCGCCATCGCCCGCGCCCGGGAAGCCGGGGCGGTCTTGCATACCCATTCGATTTGGGGCACGATTCTCTCGGATACCGCCCCGGTGGGTGGTCTGGCGATTGAAGGCTATGAAATGCTGAAAGGTCTGGAGGGAGTGGCTACTCACGAGCACCGGGAGCCGCTGCCTATAATCGCCAATACCCAGGACTGGGCCGCCGCGGCACCGAGGGTCGAAGCACTTCTGGCCGAGCACCCAAAGGCGCATGGGTTTCTGATCCGCCGCCACGGGCTCTATACCTGGGGGCGGGATCTCGCGCAGGCCAAGCGACACCTGGAAGTTTTTGAGTTTCTGTTCGAAGTGCTGGGACGAAAGCGAGGGACGACATGGCAAGTGTGAGGATACCCGACGAACAGCGCACGCTGACCGATCGGGACGAAGTGACGAGCTACCTGGCGAAGCTGGGCATCGATTACGAGCGCTGGCCCAACGCCGAGCGGGTGCCGGCCGAGGCAACCGCCGACGAAGTGCTCGCCGCATACGCTCCGGAAATAGAGCAGCTCAAGGCACAGGGCGGCTATGTCACCGCGGACGTGATCGACGTGACGGCCCAGACGCCCAATCTCGAGGCCATGCTGGACAAGTTCAGGACCGAACACTGGCACGACGAGGACGAGGTCCGCTTCATAGTTCGGGGCCGTGGACTGTTCCACATCCATCCCAAAGAGGGCGGGGCCGTCATCGCCATTGAAGTGGAGTCGGGAGACCTGATCCGGGTACCTCGAGGTACCTGGCACTGGTTCGACCTGTGCGGCGACCGGGATATCAGGGCAATCCGGCTCTTCCAGGACAAGTCGGGCTGGACGCCGCACTACACCAACAGCGGTACCGACCGAGGATACCAGCCGCTCTGCCTCGGACCCACCTACATTCCGCTCCGGACAGCGTCGACCTGAGCCAGGTCGGCGCCGTCCTGCTGGACATCGAGGGCACCACTACACCCGTCGAATTCGTCCACCAGACGCTGTTCGGATATGCCCGTGCCCGGGTGAGTGAATTTCTCCGGCGCAATCGGAGTGACTCTGGGGTTCGCGCCGATATCGCGCGGCTGAAGGCCGAGCACTCGGCCGAAGCGGCTGATCCGGCTCCTCCACCCTGGAACGACGATCCCATCGCCGTCACCGCCTACGTGCACTGGCTGATGGATCGGGATCGGAAATCCACCGGACTCAAGTCTCTGCAAGGCAAGATCTGGGACGAGGGATATCGGGTAGGCGAGCTGCGGGGCGAGGTCTATCCCGATGTTCCGCCCGCTCTGGAGCGCTGGAGGCGGCAGGGAATCGACGTCGCCATTTTCTCCTCGGGCAGCATCCAGGCGCAGCGGTCCCTGTTCCAGAGCACGGCCGGCGGCGACCTGACTCGCTACATCCGTGACTATTTCGATACCACCACCGGGCCCAAGACCGCGCCGGAGAGTTATGGCAGCATCGCCCGGGTGCTCCAGCGCTCACCGGCAGATGTGCTGTTTCTGTCTGACATTGCGGCCGAGCTCGATGCCGCCCGGACGGCGGGTATGCAGACCGCCCTGTGCGTCCGCGGGCCGATTTTGCCGGACTCTTCCGGCCCGCATCCGATCATTCGCACCTTTGATCAGATCTCCGGCGCGAGCTTTGCCGGGGTGGAGGACCACCCTACTCGCTAGCCGGCCGCCGAATCTGCTGGAGCCGCTTGCCGCGGCGGCGGCGCTCCCTTTCCACCGACGACGCGCTTGACCGTCGTGCCGGCCGGGATCCGATCCGGCGGGGCGTCGAGCCCGTTTACCACCGCCAGACGCTCCACTGGTATGGTGGACGGATATTTCTGGTTGAATTCCTCCATCGACATGTCCCGGTCCAGTTTCACCAATTCCACTTTGTATGGCTCCACGTCGAGCCGCGCTTTATCAGTCAGCTCGGAAAAGCTGTTCATGGTGCGCTTGAAGGTCTCGTCACGGGCCTGCAGTTTGCCGCCGGGAGTGTACCCGAGCAGCTGATAGGTCAACTCCCCGTATTTGACAAAGGTGACCAGACCCTGAATGGGGCCTTGTTCAGTTTGGGTCTCGAAGTAGCTGGAGACGGCCGGCAGGCCATTGATTGGCGCACTCGATGGCTGACCGCCCTTGATCCCCTCCTGGCCCAGGAACTGTTTGGCGGCCTCGTCCGGCGAGCCCTTCCCGGGCGCGGTGAGCTGTAGCATCGCATCCTGCTCCGGGCTGATGGCGACGAGCGCCTCGGGAGAATTCTTCGCCTTCCAGCCGGCCGGAAGCTCCAGCTGAAACTTGAGTCCGGGATGATAGAACGTGTTCCCCTCGATGTAGCCTTGCCTGGGGTCCTCGCCGTAGGTCATCCCGGCGATAATCGGCAGGTATTCCTCCCGCCCTTTTTTGAGCTGCTCTTTCGGTACCGAGAGTGTGTCCAGACGCTGGAGAGTGGCCTGGACCCGGTTGCCGGGGTTCGGGTGAGTGGATTGCCATTCGGGGATGTCGCCCGCGCCCTCGAGCTTGCTGACCCGCTCCAGGGTCTCAAACATCGAGGCCATGGACCGGGGATCGTAGCCATCCCTCACCATGTACTTGAAGCCGAGCTGGTCGGATTGGCTCTCGGCGTCCCTGCCGTATTTCAGGAACAGCACGCCCAGCCCCTGACTGGCGAGCCCGGCGTACCGGGCGATGTCGGACGAGAGGATGCTTCCCACTCCGAGGCCGATCTGGGCCAGCTGCTCCCGGGTCATCTGCTGCACTGAGTGCCGGGCCGTCACGTGGCCGATCTCGTGGCCCAGGACCCCGACCAGCTCCGCTTCGTTGTTCATGTGGGTCAGGATGCCGCGGGTGACGAAGATGAACCCACCGGGAAGGGCAAAGGCATTCACGGTCGGATCATCCATTACGTGGAAAGCCCAGGGCAAGTTGGGGCGCTCCGATTTCGCGGCGATTGCCAGGCCGAGTTTGCTGACATAGTCCTGCACCTGCTGATTGTCGTATACTCCCATTGTTTGGACGATCTGCTGTTCGTACTGCTTTCCCATCTGGATCTCCTGCGACTCCGACACCAGGGCTATCTCGCTCTTGCCGGTAGCAGGATTCCGGGCACACGACGCGAAACCGGCCCCGAGCCCGGCCAGGACCGCAACGGAGCCGGCTTTCCGGAAGGCTGCGCGCATCATGCCTCCTTTTCTCCAGTCGTAGGTAAGCTCACTCAGGCTGGTTGACCATGATGGTGAGGCCCGTGAGCTGAAACGGTTCGCGGAAAGGTACTAGCCGAGTTCGGTGTGCCAGCATCTGAGTGGGTGACGGAGACTCAGTCCTCGGCTGGTCCGGAAACCTGAACCTCTTTCGGTCCACGATGTCTATCTGGCGCAGCCAGGCCGGCCCAGCGTCCAGCCAGAGCTGGCGCCCGTCATCGGATACCCGCCAGCGGCCCACGAAGACGAGAGTCACCTGGTGTCCGCACGCCCGGTCTCGGTCGACTTGCTGCAGTGAGAAGACGTGGCTCGGCAGGAGTGTCAGGAGCACCTCGTCCCATTGGTCTCCGCCGCAGGGCCGATGACTGGAATAGGTGCCCGGCACCGTGACCCCGAGCTCGTGGTGCCCGGCGCTGAGACAGCCGTCCAGCAGGAGCGAGCCGAGTCCGGCCGCTCGCTGCAGGTAGTGGAACCACCGCCAATCGAACACGGTGCCTGAAGAGTGCCACCGCATTCATGGTCCAGCCTACTGTCACAAATGACAGTCAGCCACACCTCAGGTGCCAGGCCTTCGGCTGCACGAAGGCCCTGATTCCCGCCACCGAGAGCGTGGTCCCCAGCCCCGAGTGCTTCCGGCCCGACCAGGGAAGCCGGGGGCTCACTCGATCGCAGCAGTTCCAGTAGGCACTCCCCGCGTTCACCTCGGCCAGGATCCGCTCCGCCCGCGAGCGGTCCGGGGTGTAGACCGCGGCGGTGAGGCCGTACTCGGTGTCGTTCATCAGCGCAGTGGCCTCGGCGTCATCGGCCACCGCCTGGATGCCGATGATCGGTCCGAAGCTCTCCTCCCGCATCAGCGCCATCCGGTGATCGGTGCCGGTGAGCACCGTCGGCTCGAAGTAGTAGCCCCGGCCGCTGCACCGCCTGCCGCCCAGCTCGAGCCGCGCGCCCTTGGCCACCGCATCGGCCACCTGGGCTTGGAGGACGTCAAGTTGGGCCTGTCGAGCCAGGGGCCCGATGTCGGTGCGCTGGTCCTGAGGATCGCCCACGACCAAGGCCCGGACGCCCTCGACGAACGCATGAACAAATGGGCCGGCGATCCGCTGGTGGACGTAGATCCGCTCCACCGCGCAACAGCTCTGCCCCGCATTGTAGAATGCCCCCTCCACCAGTGCCCCGGCGGCGGCGGCAACATCCACGTCGTCACTCACATAGGCTGGGTCCTTTCCTCCCAACTCGAGCTGGACCCGAAGGAGCCGGGATGCAGCCGCCTCTGCAATCCTTTTTCCGGTGGCGTAGGAGCCGGTGAAGCACACCGCGTCCACTTCCTGCTGCAGCAGGGCGCGGCCGGTGTCGCCGGCACCCACCACCGGCTGAAACACCTCGCGCGGCACGCCCGCCTGATGCAGTAGCTCGCTCACCGCCAGCCCCGAGAGCGTGGCGAACTCGGACGGCTTGTACAGGACCGCATTGCCGGTCAGGAGCGCGGGGAGATAGACGTTGGAGCCGACGAAGTACGGGTAATTCCAGGCCGAGATATTGGCGACGAGGCCCACCGGCTCGTAGCGAATCCGCTCCTCCAGGGGCGGAGAGCCGGAAGGGCCAAGAACCACCTCCTCGGCGATGGCGGCGTCCGTGTGCTCCAGGAAGAACTCGATCCGGCCCGCCATCGCCTTCAGCTCGTTGGCGGACTGCCGGATCGGCTTGCCCACCTCGCTGGTGAGCGTTCTCGCCAAGTCGTCGCGCCTGCTCTGGAGCAGCTCGCCGAACCGGCGGACAATGGCAAGACGCTCCGCCAGCGGAGTCCGGGCCCAGCTCGGCTGCGCCCCCCGAGCGGCGGCCGTCTTCCGCTCGAGCGTGGAGGCGTTGTCCTCTTCCAGCTCCGCCAGCACCTCCTCAGTGGCCGGATTGATCACCTTCATCACGCAACGCTCCGTCCGCCGGCCGAACGCCGGTGGCGGCGCTCCGCTGTAGCCTCGAGGAACATCTCGCGCAGCGGTGCGGTAGGGAGCAGCGACCGGTCGCCCGGATCCTGGAACTCGGGATGCCACTGAACCGCGTAGAGCCAAGGACCGTGCTGCTCGGACCCTTCCGGCTCATACCGGACAGCTTCGATCAGCCCATCGGGCGCCGATCGAGCCTCAACCTGGAGACCGCGACCTAGGGTCTTGATCGCCTGGTGATGCACGCTGTTCACCCGGCAGCGATGGTTTTCCAGGTGCCGCTGTGCCAGCCAGGAGTCTGGCTCGATGGCGATGTCGTGCTGGAGCCGGTCGTAGCGCTCGAATTCGCGGTGGGTGAGGAATCCGGGACACTGGGTGGCGATATCCTGCAGCAGGGAGCCGCCGAAGATCACGTTCAGCATCTGGAGCCCGCGGCAGACGCCCAGTACCGGCCGATCGAGGGTCATCGCCGCGCGGACCAGCTCGGTCTCATATCGGTCCCGCACCCGATCGCCTGCCCACTCGGGCTGGAGTGGCGCCTCCCCGTAGCTTGCCGGAGCTACGTCGGTTCCTCCCTGGAGCACCAAGGCGTCCACGCCAGCCAGCAGGTCCTCGCCCCCGATGGCGCCGGAGGGTGTGGGCAGCAGCTGAGGCACCGCGCCACCGGCCATCAGCCAATGGGCCAACGACTCCTCCAGGTAAAGAAGCGTCTTCCCCTTGAAAATCGGGCGAGTGGGATCGGCATGGAAGAAACAGGAGGCGACGCCGATGCGGAGAGGTGTAGTCATTAGTAGTTAGTCATAGTCGCTAGGCACTAGTCACTAGTCGCCAGTCATCAGCTTGTAGTGATAGTTCATCGCTAGAAGGATTCAACACTAAGAACTAGTGACTAACGACTCGTGACTAGCGACTACCGCCTAGAAATAGTTGCTGCTGATCCCGCCATCGACCACGAGCACCGCGCCGTTGGTCCAGGCCGACTCGTCCGATGCCAGAAAGATGCCGGCATTGATGATGTCCTCCGGCTGGCCGAAGCGGCCCGTGGGGTTCCGGGCCAGGCGCACGCGCTTGGCCTCCGGGTCCTTGAGCAGCCACTCGGTGAGGAGCGGGGTCTCGATCGGGCCGGGGCAGATGGCGTTGCTGCGAACCTTGCGCGGCGCGAACTGCACTGCCAACGACTTGGTGAGCGCGATGACCGCACCTTTGCTGGCGGTGTAAGCGTCCTGAGGAACGCTGCAGCCCAACAGGGCAACGAAGGAGGCGATGTTGATTACCGAGCCCCCGCCGCTCCGAATGATTTCCGGAATGCCGTGCCGGCAGCAGAGATAGATACCCTTGAGATTGACCGCGAGGGTCCGGTCCCACACCCATTCCTCAGTGTCGACGACCGAGCCGTCCTCCGCCATCATGATGCCGGCATTGTTGTACAAGACGTGGAGCCCGCCATAGCGCTTCACCGTGTCGGCGATGGCATTCTTGACGTCGCTATCCTTGGTGACGTCGCAGGGCACGGCGACAGCGTCGCCCGAGCCGGCGGCTTCTTTGCGGGCGGCCGCGGCCGATTTCTCGCACGCCTCTGCGTTCAGGTCGGCCACCGCTACCTTGGCGCCTTCGGCGCAGAACATCGCCGCCGCCACTCGGCCCATCCCACTGGCCCCGCCGGTTACGAAGCAGACCTTACCGTCTAGTCGCATGGAATGCCTTTTCGTTTCAGGATGGCCGAGATTGCTTCGGCCACTTCGTGGCCTCGCAATGACCGCCTGATTATTCTCTGCTTACCCGCTTACCCGCTTACCCGCTTACCCGCTTACCCGCTTACCCGCTTACCAGCTTACCCGCTCACCCCCGCTCCAGATACCGCTCCCGCTCCCAGCAGGTC
>CBFGTM010000078.1:0-10577 GCA_965652025.1 uncultured Gemmatimonadales bacterium | reverse complement strand
ACGGGAGCGGTCAACGAAGCCCATGCCTGGGAGGTCCGGCGCGGATGCGCCTCGTTCGGGGCGCTGGGTGTTTGACCGGCGCTGATGACTGCTCCTTCCGGACGCTGCAGCACTCGTTGGTCGGAGCCCGGGACTCCCGATTACTCTGCAAAACTCACGGGACTGATGCCCGGTCTCCTCCCCTCGTGCCGACGCATCCCTCAGGAGCAGTCACCAGCGCCGGGTGCCGTACTCGAGGTAAGCGGCGTATAGCATCTGATTGGATATCTTGCTGCGACTGGCGGTCAGGCTCCGCAGGGCGCGTGCGCACGAGGGGAGGAGACCGGGAGCGGGCTCGGAGTCTCGCGTGGTTACAATCTCCCGGGCTCCGACCGTCGAGTGCGCCGAGCGCCCGGGAGGAGCCTCGCGCCAGTCGCCAATCTGACGCTTCAGCTAAGGAAGTGCCGACGACTATGCGGACATCCGTGGGACCAGTGTATCTGGTGAACCTCTTCCCCGGCCTGCACGCCGAGCTGATGAGTCTGCTTCGGAGTCTGCAGCCTGACGACTGGCGACTGCCGACCGCGTGTGCTCTCTGGTCGGTGAAGGACATCGTGGCCCATCTGCTCGATACCTGTCTTCGGCGGCTCTCCTTCGCCCGGGATGGCCTCTCTGCGGCACCCGATCGCCCCATCAGCAGCCACGCCGACCTGGTCGGGTACCTCAATCAGCTGAACGCGGAGTGGATCGCGGCCGCGCGGCGGCTCAGTCCCCCGGTCTTGATGGATCTCATGGACCTGGCAGGGCCCCAGCTCCACGCCTACTTCGAGTCGCTCGATCCCCAGGGACCGGCGAAGTTCGGCGTGGCCTGGGCCGGCGAGGAGACCTCCCCCAACTGGTTCGACATCGGCCGAGAGTACACCGAGCGCTGGCTGCACCAGGAGCAGATCCGCGAGGCGGTGGGAGCCCCGGGCCTGACGGAAAAGAAGTGGCTTCACCCGGCGCTCGACATCTTTGTCCGGGCCCTTCCCTTCACCTACCGGGAAGTCCCCGCTGGGCCCGGCACGACCATTTCGATCGAGATCAACGGGCCGGCCGGCGGAGCCTGGACCCTGACCCGAGAGCGCCTGCGCTGGACCCTCGCCACCGGACCCGAGAAGGCCGCGTCCGCCCGGATAAGTCTCGGTCAGGACACCGCCTGGAAGCTCTTCTCCAAGGGGCTCTCAGCCGAGGACGCGGGGCGGCGCATCAAGATCGAAGGGGATCAGCGACTCGGTCGTCCGCTCCTGGGGGCCCTGGCGATCATGGCCTGAACGTGGATCGTATCTTGCACGGCTCCAGGGCCCGAGCGAAAGCAGCCGCGCTCGCCGGATGTGAAGTCTCTCTCTGATAAAACCGAAAATTTGGTGGTGAAGGCACCGGGCGGCTCCCGTCGAACCCCTGGGGTGAAACGCAACCGTCACGGACATATGCAAGGGCCATTTGCGGCTCAGGCACCGACTTAGGGGGACCCTCCACGTGGGCGTAGCGATCGATTTCAATCCGGCGGTGGCCTCGGCCAAAGCGTACCTGACTGACGCCAGAGCCCGGAACGGGCAGCTGGTCAAGCGGAAGACCTGGCGCCCCGCGAGCGAGCTCGCGGTGGACCTGGGGACTGCCAACACGCTGGTCTTCGTGAAGGGCGAGGGCGTGGTGCTCAACGAGCCCTCGGTCGCCGCCATCGATCAGGCCACCGGCAACGTGCTCGGCATCGGGCTGGAAGCCAAGCGGATGCTGGGCCGGACGCCGGAGGGGGTCCTCGCGGTGCGCCCCATGAAGGACGGGGTCATCGCGGACTTTCACATCGCCGAGAAGATGCTGCGGCACTTCCTCCGGATGGTCATCGACCGGACCATTCTCCGGGTCAAGCCGACGGTCGTCGTCTGCGTCCCCTCCGGCATCACCGAGGTCGAGCGGCGCGCGGTCCGGGACTCGGCCCAGTCCGCCGGGGTCAAGAAGCTGTTCATGGTCTCGGAGCCCATGGCAGCGGCCATCGGGGTGGGACTGCCGGTGGAGACTCCTACCGGCAACATGGTGATCGATATCGGCGGCGGCACCACCAATGTTGCCGTCATCGCGCTCTTGGGGATCGTCTGCGACGCATCGATTCGCACCGGCGGCGACGAGCTGGACCAGGCCATCGTTCAGTTCATGCGGAAGACCTACAACCTGCTCATCGGCGAGCCCACGGCCGAGCGGATCAAGATCGCACTGGGCTCTGCGGTGCCGCTGGAGCGCGAAGGCGAGATGGAAGTCAAGGGACGGGACCTGGTGTCCGGGCTTCCCAAGACGGTTCGAATCGATTCCCGGGGCGTGCGGGACGCCATTCAGGAGCCGGTCTCCCACATCGTCAACGCGGTGCGGCGTGCGCTGGAGATGACCCCGCCCGAGCTGGCCAGCGACGTGCTGGAGCACGGCATCATGCTGACCGGCGGCAGCTCCCAGATCCGGGGCCTGGATCAGCGGCTGATGGTGGAGACCGGCCTGCCGGTCCGGATGGACGAGGACCCGCTGACCTCGGTGGTTCGCGGGACCGGCAAGATTCTGGATGATTTCAGCCGCTTCGGGGCGGTTCTCACGACATAACCCGGCGCGTGGGGCGGGCTGGTTCTGACGCTTCCGGCGCCCGGGAATTCTGTCCCTAGACCGGCATCCTCGTCTCTCTGGCGAGGGTGCCGGTCTCATTTTCTGGGAGCGGCTCCTTCCGACCCGAAAACGGATCCTGCGCCCGGGATACGGATCTGCCAGCCGGCGAACGAAGAGCGACGATCTGGAAACGGCTTCTGTCGCCCGGCAACGCTTCCGCCAGTCCGAAAACGGCGGCTGTCGAACTGAAGACGGCTCCGGTGGGGCGGGAACGGCCTCTGTCGAACCGGAAACGGGTTCGGCCAACCGGGAAACGGCTGTCACCGCAGAAACACGAGACCTGCCGGTCGAAAGACGCAATTCAAAGTTCCAAAACGCCTCCTGCCGATTCCAAAACGGAAACCGCCTGCCCCATACGGGACCTGCAGGCCGGAGACGGAGACTTTCGAATCGGAAACAACCACTCTCTATCTCGAAACGAAGACGGTTGATCTGGAAACGGCGACGGTCGAACTGAAACGACGATCGCCGGCTGGAAACGGAGTCTGTCCGGCTGTGACAATGCTCACCTCCCCGGAGGCCGCGGTCAGCGGAGATTTTCCGGTCCCCTTCGTGGAGAGACGATGGCGAAGAAGACCCGTAAGCTGATTGGCGCCGGGCTCGCGCTGGCGGCCACGACACTGGCCGAGGCGGCGCTGCAAGAGGCCGCCACCAATCCGCGGGTACGGCGCAAGGCCAAGGAGATGGCGGCTTCGGCCGGGCGCACGCTCAAGCACACGGTCAAAACGGTCACCGGCAAGCGCAGGCGGAAGACCAGGCGATGACCGCGACCGCCACTGCGGAAGTAGCCCCTTGGGTCGAGCGGCTGGCCCGGATCGGCTACGCGGCCAAGGCTCTCCTTTATATGACGGTGGGATACCTGGCCGCGCAGGCGGCGCTGGGCCGCGGCGGAAGAGTGACCGACACCCAGGGCGCCATGCGTACCGTGAACCAGGGCGGATCCGTGGGGTGGATCGTGCTGCTGGTCATTGCGGCCGGGCTGCTCGGCTATGCTCTCTGGCGGCTGGTCGAAGCGGTGGTGGATCCAGAGAGGCGCGGCACCGGATTCAAGGCAATCGCTGTCCGTCTCGGCTTCGCGATTCGAGGGCTGTTTCACGGCGCCCTGGGCGTGACCGCGATCCGGCTGGCGCTGCACCGGCGCGCAGGGTCCTCCGGCCATATCCGCGAGTGGACCCGAAAGGCGTTCGAGCTGCCGGGCGGTGAAGTGCTGGTCCTGCTGGCGGCAGCAGGGATAGCCGGATACGGGATCTATCAGTTCTACCGCGCGGTCACTCCGAAGATGAAACGGCATCTGCAGCTGGGCGAGCTGCCGAACCCGCCGAGGAACTGGGTGGTGGGAATCAGCCGCTTTGGGATCGCAGCGAGGGGAGTGGTGTTCTGTCTGGTCGGGTTCTTCCTGCTGCGCGCCGCCGTGGGCCACGACGTGCGTCAGGCCGGCGGCTTGCGGGAGGCGCTCCGGGCCGTTGCCGGCGCGGGCCGCTGGCCCTTCCTGATCATCGCGCTGGGGTTGATCGCCTACGCCGTGTACGAGCTCCTCAACGCGCGCTATCGCACCATCCATGTTCAGTGACGGCCTGCGCACCAGCTAGTCATCGCGAGGCCCACCCAGTCCGAAGCAATCCAGTCATTGCGAGGACCTCTGGTCCGAAGCAATCCGGTAGTCATTGCGAGGACCGCCCGGTCCGAAGCAATCCCGCCCCAAGTTCGAAGTTTGTGTTCAGGATCACCACACCAAGTCCCTTCGGAATAGAGACTTGACTCTACCTTGAGGCTCCTGGCCGAGTCTCCGGCCGTGGTTGACTCGAGAACCTGGACCTGAGGTGCAATGACGAAGTTCCCCCTGAATCGCTATGCCTGGCCCTGCCTGCTGGCCGCGGCCTCCATCGTCGGCTGTGACAGCGACAGTCTGACCGTGCCCGATACGGCCACCCTCCAGATCGTCACCGCCACCTCTGGCAGTGAGATCGACCCTGACGGCTACAGCGTACAAATAGATGGGGGAGCACCCCAGACCGTGGCGGCGTCGAGCAGCACCCAGGTCACCGACATAGAACCGGGGGAGCACACGGTTCAGCTCGGAGGCATGGCGGCGAATTGTGTGCTGGAGGGAGAGAATCCCCGCCCGATCACGGTCCAGCAGGGGGAGACCGCGACGGTGACGTTCACCGTGACCTGCGGCCCGAGCTCGGGAGGCCTTCAGGTAACCGCCTCGACTACCGGCTCATCCCCCGATGCCGACGGCTACGTGCTGACCGTCGACGGATCGGAGCGCGGCACCCTTCCGGCCAACGGCAGCCTTACCGTGTCCGGGCTGGCCGCCGGCGCGCACGCGGTCGGTCTCGGCGGCATCGCGGCCAACTGCCAGGTGCAGGGTGACAACCCGCAGTCCGCCACCGTCACGCCCGGCCAGCCGGGTGCGGCCTCCTTCGCCGTGGTGTGCACCGCGCCACCGACGAGCAGCGGTACCCTTCGGATAACTACCGTGACCACCGGAGGCGGCACCGATCCTGATGGCTACAGCATCGCCGTGGACGGAGGAGCTGCGCAGCCCATCGCAGTGAACGGGAACGTGAGTCTGGCCAATGTGGCGGCCGGATCGCACTCCGTCGGGCTCTCGGGGCTGGCCGCCAACTGTGCCCTTCAGGGCGCGAACCCCCGGTCGGCAACGGTGGGTGCCGGCGCAACCGCGCAAGTGCGGTTCGAGATCACCTGCACCGGCGGCGGTGGCGGGGGCGGCGGCGGCGGCAGTAATGGCTCCATCCAGGTCGCGGTGACCACCACGGGCGCTCCAGCTGATCCCGATGGATATACGCTCGCGCTGGACGGCGGAGCTCCCGTCGTCGTTGCAATAGCGGCGAGCCACGGCTTCGATCCGGTCGCCCCTGGGGAGCATCGGGTCGAGCTGGGAGGCATGGCCGCGAACTGCGCGGTCGCGGATGCGAATCCTCGTCCGGTCTCTGTCACCGCCGGCCAGGCGGCGAGCATCGCCTTCGCGGTGACCTGCGGGAGCTCTGCTCTTAGGTGGAGCGAGATGGCCAGCGGGACGCAGACCGATCTGCGGGACGTGTGGGGAAGCTCCGCGACCGACGTCATGGCGGTCGGCGGGTCCACCATCCTGCACTATGACGGCAGCGCCTGGTCCACTCAGACCACGATCACGGACGCGAGTCTTGCCTCGGTCTGGGGTGCGAGCGCCACCAGCTTTGTGGCGGTCGGTCAGGCACCGGCGGGCAAGGCGGCTGCGTACCGGTATGATGGGACCGGCTGGACCCCAATGCCGGCTCCGAATCCCGAGCCCGATGACCCCGAGGTCAACTCCCAACTCAGGGCAGTCTGGGGCGCGTCGGACCAGGATCTGTTCGCGGTGGGACACTACTCCGCAAACAGCACGGAGTTCGATCTCCGGGGCATGGTAGCCCGGTACGATGGCTCGGCCTGGACGGTCATGCAGCTCCCCGACCGCGCCGGCGGGACGTTAGCGGATGTCTATGGTACTTCCTCCACCAACGTCATCGCCGTGGGCACGGGCGACGAGCCCATGGATGACATTCCAGCCTATGGGCTGGTGTATCGGTTCGACGGAACCAGCTGGACCCGGCAGCATATCCAGCGGGAGGATCTCGACGCCAGCCTGAGTCTGGGTGCAGTCTGGGCCAGCTCGCCTACCGATGTGTTCGTGGTGGGATTCGAAGAGGGCCCGGTGGCGGGGTCCGGAGCGGTGGTCTATCACTCTGATGGCTCGGGCTTCGTGAAGATGGAAATTCCACCGACCCAATTGCTCACCGGCCTCTGGGGAACCTCGGCGACCGACGTGTATGCGGTGGGCGATGGCGTCCTGCACTACGACGGCCAGAGCTGGACCAGGTTGGACGAGCACGGCGGCTTGGCCGACCTCTGGGGCAGCTCCTCGAGCGACCTGTTCGTGGTAGGAAACGGCGGCCGGATCCTGCACGGCACCCCCTGAGGGTGGGTCCGACGGTCGCAGCCGCTACAGCGCCCGCCGGTCACTGACGGGCGCTATAGCTGTCGCAAATTGGCAGGATGAAATGATCAAATGCTCGCAAGATGCTTGTTCGAGCAGAACTGCTGACGTGTCAGGACCTGTCTTCCGAGCATGCGCGACACGCAGATCGATCTCCACTGCATCTCCTGCTGGGCTTCTCGCATCCCGAGTGGATGGTTTGTGGACCGGCTGTTGACAATTGTGGGCCTATCTTGTTCTGTTAGACCCCCCCACCAACCTTGCAAGTTCTCCTTCCCCCTGAAGCACCGGCAAAACAGCTGAAAACCCCTTCCCCCTGAGGCAACCGCCGCCCAAAGGAGTTAGAGGTGTCGGTACACGAAAGGCTCCGCCGGAGGCGTGGCAGTACCCTCTCGCTCATGGCCGTGCTCCTCCTTCCGGCCTTGGGCTTTTTCGCTCTCAGCCTTGATCTCGGCCGTATCTATGCCCTCCGGGCTGAGATGCAGCGCGCCGCCGATGCCGCCGTCCTGGCCGGCTCGCAGGAGTTCATCACCGGGGGCTCAGTCGAGGACTACGTCAGGACTTACTTGGAGAAGAACCCCGTCGGGCACGGGGTCGCCTCGATCGAGCAGTTGGCCATCAACAGCGATTCCGGCCGGGTGGAGCTTATTATCACCTATCAGACGGAGCCCGCGCTGCTGGCACCCGACGGGGTGGGCCTCCGGGTGCGCTCGGGGGCGACGGTTCAGCTCACCGACTCAGGTGAGGTCGGAAAGCCGGTCCCGCCGGGCAACGCCTACGGCTGGTACAAGAACGATAAGAAGTCGACCCCGGGGAAGGACTCGGCCCTGGTGAGGCTCAGCTCGTGACGGGGTAGCACAACAACAAACTTCGCGAGAGGAGCGGACCGGGATCGAACCGGCGACGCCGGTTACGGCTTAAGCCGGCCCGCGCACCGCGGTGGGTGATGGCCGGTCGGTTGTGGTGCCATCGCCCAGCTCACCGAACCTATTGAAGCCCCAGCAGTAGGCCTTCCCGGTGGACGTCAGCGCACAGGTGTGTTCCGTATCGTCTTGACCCGAGGAAATCCCCGCGGTCTCGAGCTGGACGAAGTGGAGTCCGCCGGGAACTGGTGTCGGGATCCCGCCCCAGCAATAGGCTTGATTCGCTGTAGTCAAACCGCAGCTGAGGCTAGCTCCGGCATCCGCCGTGAGCCACGGTAGACTGCCGGCCACGGCGGTCGGCCTCAGCCGGCGGGCGACATCCGAGCCGATACCAAGCTGGCCATCGTTTCTGCCCCAGCAGTATGCCTTGCTACCAGTGCTCACCCCGCAGCTATGGAATAAACCGGCGCTCACGTTGCGGAAGCTGATGCCGCCCAGCACCGGAACCGGCTTCGTGCGCCAGGTCTTGGTTCCGTCGCCGAGCTGGCCCTCGCGGTTTTCCCCCCAGCAGTAGGCCCGGTTGTCTGTAGTGCGCCCGCAGGTGTGAGAGCCGCCTGCCCGCACTTCAGCGAAGAGCAGCCCGCTGGCCACCGCGACCGGGGTCAATCGGCCCGAGAAGGTGCCGTCGCCCAGCACCCCTCCGCCAAACCGGCCCCAGCAGACAGCCTTGCTCAGGGGAGTGACGCCACAGCCGTGCGAGGTGCCTGCGGTAACCTGAAGGAAACGGCGTGTGCCTGGGACTGCGACCGGCCGGGCGCTGAAGTTGCCCTCGGGGCCCTCTCCGTTTCCCCAGCAGTAGGCCAGGTTGTTGGTGGTCACCCCACAGCTGTGACGGAAGCCGGCGCTCACCTGGCGGAAGTTGAGTCCACCGGTCACGGCAACCGGTCGAGTGCTGCACGGGTTGATCAGCCCGCAGGTCTCTGGCCCGGTGGTACTGCCGGTTCCCAGCTCGCCGATATCGTTGCTTCCCCAGCAGTAGGCGACATCACTGGTGGTGACGCCGCAGCTGTGGCTGGAGCTGGTGCTCACCTGACGAAAGCTGAGCGCCGCGCTGGCGGCGGCGAGTGCCGGAGTGGTGGTGCTGGATGCTTCCGGGCTCACGGGCGAGGTGGCCTCGTCGCGACACGCCACCATGACCAGGAGGCCTACGGTCAGGGGCATCGAGCGTAGGCGCTTGCAGGTCATGGGTCTATCTCCTCAGGATCCGGCGTTGTCGGACTGGCCGGTTCGCGACCGGAATGCCGCGGTTCCATCAGAGATTGGCACCGCTCGGTCAAGCCGGAGTCAAGCGAGCCGAGCGACTGTGGGCAGGAGCGGTGGCCGTGTGACCCACCAGGGCTGTTGACGGTTAGTTCCGGCAGGCATAACCGTCATACTTACGAGCCCCAACGGACACCAGGCACCAAGGAGAGGTCATGGGCGTCGCGAAGAAACCCAACTTGGAGGATAGCCAGCTGGTCGCGGCTGCACGCGCCGGTGACCAGAGGGCCTTTGCCTCGCTCACGGAGCGGTACCGCTCCGAGTTGCAGGTCCACTGCTACCGAATGCTCGGCTCCCTGGACGACGCGCAGGACCTGGTCCAAGAAGCACTGCTCCGGGCGTGGACCCGCCGGGAGAGTTTCGAGGGTCGTTCCACCTTCCGTGCCTGGCTGTATCGCATCGCCACCAACGGGTGTATCGATTTTCTCGAACGGAGCAAGCGACGCCACCCGCAGCACGACACCGCCACCGGCCCCACGATGGACCTCCCCTGGCTTCAGCCGTACCCTGACCGCCTCCTGGAGGAGGTGGCGTCGAGTGACAAGGACCCCGAAGCACAGATCGTCACCAAGGAGACGATCGAACTCGCGTATCTGGTCGCGCTCCAGGCACTCTCTCCCAGCCAGCGGGCTGCGCTCATCCTCTGCGACGTGCTCGACTGGTCTGCTCGTGAGGTGGCGGTGCTGCTGGATACCACCGTCCCTTCGGTGAACGGCGCCTTGCGGCGGGCCCGAGAAACGCTGAAGCGGCATGGTCCCTCCCGACGGCCCGAGTGGAAGCCGGGGGCCGACCCCTCGGAGCAGGAGCGGGTGCTCGTGCAGCGCTACGTGGAAGCCGGCGAGCGGGGGGACGTGGCGGGCCTTGCCGCCTTGTGTCGGGAGGATGTGCGCTTCGCCATGCCGCCGGAGCCCGGGGTCTGGGCTGGCCGTGACGTCGTGGTGCAGGGGTGGAAGGATGGCGGCTTTGGCTCCCCCTCCTTCGGCACGATGCGTTGCCGGATTACGCGGGCCAACCGGATGCCGGCGGTTGCGTGCTACGTTCGCGCGCCAGGCGAAACCCAGTTCCACTTCCTGGCGTTGGACGTTCTCGCCATTCAGGACGGGCTCATCGTCGAAGTGGTCGCGTTCCCCCCAGCGGTGTGCAAAGCCTTCAACCTCCCCGAAACACTGTGAGGGAAACAATGAACGCTCCCACCTCGATCACCATCACGCCAGTCCAGGTTGCCGACCTGCTCGCCGAGGGCGAGCGGATGCCGGTCTACGTGCACGTCATCGACCATCCCGATGCGCGGGTGCTGGTCGACACCGGCATGACGGAGCTGCACCCGGCGGTGGCCGACATGGATCCCCGCCTCAGTCCACTGAGCCAGCAGAACTTCGACCTCGCCGGCATCGACATCGTGGTCAACACCCACCTGCACTTCGACCACTGCGGCGGCAACCACCTCTTCGCCGGCAGGCCGATCTACGTCCAGCGTCGGGAGCTCGACGACGCGCGCAGCGAGGACGACTACACCATTCGCGAGTGGGTCGAGGCGCCCGGCGTGCGGTACGTGCCGGTCGACGGCGAGCTCGAGCTGCTTCCCGGGCTCCGGCTCGTCCCGGCGCCGGGCCATACACCCGGCATGCAGGTCGTCGTCGTCGAGACGGGCGGGCGCCCGGTCGTGGTTGGCGGCGACGTGGCGGTTTGGTTTGGCGAGCTCGACGAGCCGCACACCGAAGGCCAGCTGCGGGTGCGCGCGCTCGACC
>CBFGTM010000077.1:0-11675 GCA_965652025.1 uncultured Gemmatimonadales bacterium | reverse complement strand
CAAGCCGCAGGTATATGACCGCCCCGGGCCAGTCGCCCCCCGCTTCGAAGTGGTGGGCCAGCTCCTGCGCCAGATCGCTTAGCTGGTTGCCAAACAGGGCCTCCAGCCGGTCGGCCAGGCGGCGGTGGAGCGCCGCACGATGGGCCGGCGCCTGACGCTCATAGAGGACCTCCCGATAGAGGGCATGCAGGAATTCATAACGCTGGGCCAGGGTACCGTCGGGCAGCGCCTGCGTGTCGGCCCCTCGCACCAGATGGTTGCGCCGGGCCAGTGCGTCGCAGCGCTGGTCGAATTGTGCTGGGTCGAGATTCGCGGTGGCTGCGCTGATGAACGGGGTAAAGGTGATCCCGGCAATGCTGGCCACTTCCAACACCCGCTGGTCTTCGGTGCCGAGGGACTGGACCTGGCTCTCGATCATCTGGCGCAGACTCTCCGGAACCTTCAGGTCGGCGGTTGCCGGAGGGCGAAGCAGCTGCCAGCTGCCGTTGCTTCGTTGGATGAGGCCGCGAGCGTTCATGTACTCGAGCACGGCGATCATGAAGAGCGGATTGCCGTCGGAGTGCCGGTGGATCAGGGCGGCAAGGTTGGACGCCTGGAGTCCGGCTGAGTCGGCGCTCAGATACCGGGCGATCTCCGGCTCACTCAGCGGATGCATCGCGATCTCCCGGCCACAGCCCCGGGCCACGAGGTCGGCCTTGAGCATCGGCAGGGGATGCTGGGACAGGGCTACGTCTGCGGGCCGGTACGTCGCGATCAGCATGAGCTTCGCTGTGCTTCGCCGCCGGCCCAGGCCGGAGATGACATCCAGGGTGGAGTAGTCCACCCAATGAATGTCTTCGAGTACGAGCACGATCGGCGTGGCGGCGGCGACCGTTTCCAGGGCGTCGATCAACTCGCGGAGCGAGCGCTCGCGAGTCGCTCCCAACACCTCGCGCTGGAGCCGCTCGTGATACTCCTCATTCAGTAGCGCGGTGAAATGCACCAGCCAGGTCGGGGCTCGCTCGGCCAGGATCTTCAGCACCGCCGCGCCGCCGTCACCGCGGCACAAATGGCCCAGCGCCTCGAGGACGGGAGCAAACGGCTCCTTACTTCCGAACCCCTCTACGCACTGCCCCCGAGCAATGCGGATCGACGGATCGCGGGCCAATGCTTGCCGCTGAAACTCGTCGCTCAGCGCGGTCTTTCCGATCCCCGGCTCGCCAGTCAGAAAGACGACCTGGCGCTGGCCGGCAACTGCTTTCAGTAAGCACTGGTCTAACTCGGCCAGCTCGCGATCCCGTCCAACCAAGTCGCTGCCCGGTGACGCCGGCGGGAGGGTCGGGGTGCGTACCGTACCCTCCCCCACCGGCGCGATGAAGCGATACCCGCGCCGCGGCAGTGTCTCGATGAAGCGAGGGGTCCGCGGTGGGTCATCGAGCGCCCGGCGGAGGTCGAAGATCTGCTTCTTGACGGCCTGAGGTTCGATGAAGGTACCCGGCCAGACCGAATCGAGCAGTTCGCGGTGGGTGACCACTCGGCCGGGGTGCTCCACCAGGTAGCGCAGGACTTCGAAGCTCTTTGGCGTCAACTGGATGCGCTCATCCGCCCCAGCTTCGCCGGAGCGCCAGAGGCACTCGTTGACTACATCGAGACTGAAGGGAGGGAACAGCTTCACGGCGACACCTCCACCGAACGACTCCAACATAACGTCTCGGGGTGAGCACGCTATTAGTGTGGTGCCGGCCGTCCCCGGCTGTGTGCTTCCGCGACGGTGAGTTGGTCCGTATATCTCACGCTTGACGCCTGCCGGCCGAAGGAGGCAGCGGTGAGTCGCGTAAGACTGGGCGACTTCGTCGTCGATATCGTCTCAGGCGAGTTGTGGCCAGCCGGAGCCGAGGGCCGAGGCGAGCGTGTCGTTCTGCGCGAACAACCGCTCAGGGTCCTGCGGCTCTTGATCGAGCACGAGGGGCGCATCGCCACCCGGGAGGAGATCAGGAAGAAGCTCTGGCCCAACGACACGATCGTCGAGTTCGACCACAGCATCAACGTGGCTATCGGTACCCTCCGTCGAGCCCTCGGCGACTCCGCCGACAACCCCCAGTACATCGAAACCCTGGCCCGACGCGGCTATCGACTCCTGGTCGCCGCCGAGCGGCTGGAGCCGGGACAACCGGCGGCGGATGCTCCAGGACCGGCGACGGGCCCCGCATCGGCCGGACTGATCGGGAAGAAGGTCTCGCACTACCGCGTCATCTCGGCGATCGGCGGTGGGGGCATGGGTATGGTGTACCAGGCCGAAGATCTCAAGCTCGGCCGGCGGGTGGCGCTCAAGTTCCTCCCGGAGGAGCTGGCCGAGGACCCGGCGGCGCTGCACTTGCTGCAGCGCGAAGCCCAGACCGCCTCAGCACTGAATCACCCGAACATCTGCACCATCTACGAGATCGAAGAGCACGACGGTCAGCCCTTCATCGCGATGGAGCTGCTCGAGGGGGAGACCCTGCTCGAGCGGCTGACGGCGCGACCCGGTCCGGTCCCACTGGCGGAACTGGTGGATGTGGGGGTCCAGGTCTGCAACGGTCTTCAGGCCGCCCACGAGCGGGGGATCATCCATCGCGACATCAAGCCGCCGAACCTCTTCCTGACCAGACAGGGCCCGGTGAAGATCCTGGACTTCGGCATCGCCAAGCTGGCGGAGACAGAGGACATGCCTGGCACCCACCCGGCGGTGTTGAGCGCCCATTCCTTTCGGAGCGTCACCGGGGTCGGCACACCCAGTTACATGTCACCCGAGCAGGTCCGGAGAGAGCGGCTGGACACCCGGACCGATCTCTTTTCCCTGGGGCTGGTTTTGTACCAGATGGCCGCCGGGCGGCGCGCCTTTGAGGGCGACAGCGAGGCAGCGATCCACGAGGCGATCCTCACGCTGACCCCCGAGCCGGCGCGAGCACACAATCCGGCGGTTACAAAGGGCCTGGACCGGGTGCTTGCCAAGGCGCTGGAGAAGGACCGGGCTCGGCGCTATCAGTCCGCCGCCGAGCTGCGCGATGACCTCCGCGGCCTCCTCACGGAGCGGCGGCCGACCCGGCGCCGTTCGCGGGCGTGGGCTGCGGCTGCCGCGATCGCCGTGCTGGCGGCGGGGCTCGGGCTCTACTCCAGGCTGCATCGGTCGGTGACGTTGTCGGACACCGACACGATCGTGCTGGCCGATCTCGGCAACGAAACCGAGGACACTGTCCTCGGCGCCGGCCTGAATGCGGCGCTGCCGGTCAGTCTGGGCCAAACGCCCTACCTCAGCGTCCTGGCAGCCCAGAAGGTGGTCGGAACTCTCCGTCTCCTCAACCTTCCACCCACGACCAAGCTGACCCCGGACATCGCCCTGCGAGTGTGCGGTCAGACCAACAGCAGGATGGTCGTCGGGGGTACCGTCGCGAATGCGGGGAATCGATACCGGATCGAGCTGAGTGCGCTGGACTGCCAATCGAAAAGACAGGTCGCGAGGGCGGCGGAGGAGGCGGGCGGCCGGAACGAGATCGTTCACACGCTGGGCGTCGCCGCGGCGCGGCTCCGCGAGATGCTGGGTGAGCCCGAGACATCGATCGCCCGATTCAATCAGCCGCTCGAGCTCGCCACCAGCTCCTCTCCCGAGGCCCTGCAGCAGGTGATCCTGGGCTACCAGCACCACTTCTCGCTGAACCGCCAGGAGGCGGCCGCCAAATACCGGCGCGCCATCGAGCTGGATTCAAACTTTGCCCTGGCCTACGGTGCACTCGCGGCGGTCCTCCAGCCAGTCGATCTCCCGAGCTCAATGAAGGCCGGCACGAAGTCGTATGAGCTCCGTGACCGCTTGATCCAGCCCAACCGACTCCGCGCGGAATTTGGGTACCACAATCTCGTGGTCGGTGACCAGGAGAAGGCCTGCGCCGTCGCCCAGCAGTGGGCCCAAACTTTCCCTCGGGAGTACCCCGCCCACATCGACTTCGCCATCTGTCTCAAACTGCTGGGGCAGCCGGACCGCGCGCTGGCCGAAATTCGAGAAGCAGTGCGCCTCCTGCCGAGCGTGCAGAGTTACTCCTGGGAGGCCGAACTGAGCATCCTGGTGGGACGAGTTCAAGAAGCCGAGGCGGCGTTGGACCAGGCGAGTGCCCTCGGAATGGACAGCATCGAGCTGCGCTACGAACGTGGGCGGGTGAGCTTTCTGGAGGGTGACACGGCCGCGATGCATGCCCAGTTCCGCTGGGCCGAGGGCAAGCCCGGGGCGGGGACGGCTCCGATCTTCATGGGAGAATCCGAGTTCGAGGCGTACCATGGCCGGTTCCATCGCGCCCGGGCGCTGCTCCAGCGGGCGGTGGCGTTGGGCCCCGATGGCGGGCTGTTGCCCAGCATGATCGCGCGGAGCGTTCTGCGGGAGGCCGAGGTCGGCAACGCGGCTCGGGCCCGCCAGGCCGCGGACTCCCTGATCAACGGGGCGTCCGATAACGACGCCAAGCTGATCCTCATGCTGGCGCTGGCGCGAGGGGGTTCTGTGACCGCCGCCCGGGCCTACGCGGACTCGTTCGCCCGCCGGTTCCCCCGGAACACGGTGGTTCAGAAGTTCTACCTCCCTACCATTTATGGCGCGATCAGCCTGGAGGAGGACGACCCGGCAGGCGCGATAGAAGCTCTCCGCCCGGCGGTGCCGTACGACTTTGCTCTTCCAGAAGCCTGGCCCAACGAGCCCCCCGTCTATCCCAGCTACGTGCGCGGCCTGAGCTACCTGCAGCTGCACGACGGCAAGCGGGCGGCCGCGGAGTTCCAGAGGCTGCTGGATCACCCCGGTCTGGTAGGACGAACGGTCACCGGAGCCCTGGCCCGGCTGCAGCTGGCCCGGGCCCAGCAGATGGCGGGCGACACCGCCGCGGCGCTCGGATCGTATGAAAAATTCCTGACCCTGTGGCAGGATGCCGATCCGGAGATTCCCGTCTACCGGGCGGCCCGGACCGAGTATGCCCGTCTGAAGAAGGGAGGCGCATCCCCAACTTCGTAGCCTACCGCCCAGCGCGCGGTTCCTCGCGCCCCGCAGACCTCAGGACCGTGGCTCCCCGCTTCAAATGACCGACAAATGACCGACAAATGACCGCCAATGCATTTCCCAACCTGTGGGCCACCCGTAGGTTGGCGTCGCCTTTTGGAGGACGGAGCTGGTACTCGGTTTCACCCCGGCGAACTCGGAACGGTTTCGGAACCGGCCCGCGACCCAGGCGTAACGACTCCGGCGGATCAGGCCATTAGGGTGGTCCCGTCGACAGCCAACAACCCTTTGAGGTAGGAGACTGGCCATGGAATTCCGCGGATTACCCGCAGCGAAGTCGGTCGAGCAGGCCATCCTGCTGGCTCAGCTTCAAATCCTGCGCCGGATGAGAGGAGAAACGCAGGAAAGAGACTCAGGACCCGACCGCGATGATGGTCAGGTGGAGCCGGTGCTGCCGAAGCCGGAGGAAAGGCAAGGCGCTTCGTGGTTTGGCTGGCTGAGAATCCAGAGATCGGAGGACGGGTGGGACAAGAGCTGATCGATCTGGTTCGGTCGAGTAGAAGTGGAACCCATCGGATGCACTTCCAACGTCCCGATCGGTTTCCCGATCTCCTCACCGGAGAGTACGAAGGGAGCCGCATTCCGTTGCATACCCATGAGGCCTTGCTGCTGGTCCTTCCTGTCACCTCCTACAGCATGCTAGCGGTGGGTCGCCCCGTTGCCACCGGACCCGGCGACATCTGGCTGAGCAACCCCCAGGAGCTCCACGGTGCAGTCTCGAGCGGAATGCCCTGTCGGGCTCGACTGCTCCTCCTGCCCGCCGATCTCTTGCAAGAGATGCGTGGCCGGGTTCCGCGCCTCAGTCGCACTCAACTGTTTGACCCGGCTCTGGCACATGCTTTCTCAGGGCTGTGGTCCGAGCTGCAACAACCGGCAGACTCGAGCTCGGTCGCGGACCGGCTTCAGTCGCTCCTCGCAACGCTGCTCCAGCATCAGGCCGCAGACGAGCGGCCCCTTCCTGCCAAGCGGATGGACTGGGCGATCCGGCGCTCCCAGGAGCGCCTCCAATTGCAGGTCGCCGAGCTGCACACGCTGGAGGATTTGGCCGGGATCGCCCAGGTCAGTAAGAGCTATCTGGTGCGGGAGTTTCACCGGATGGTCGGATTGCCCCCGCATGCCTACCACCTGCAGCTCCGCATTGCCCGGGCGGCCCGGCTCCTGGCCATGGGCCTGTCCCTGTCGCGGGTGGCCTTCGACGCGGGCTTCGCCGACCAGAGTCATCTGAGCCGGAGGTTCAAGGCGGCGTACGGTCTCACCCCACTGGAATTCGCCCGGAGTGTGCGTCCCGCGGCTGCACCCCCGCTGGACGGCACGGTTGGTCAGAACGTGGCGTAGGGGATCGCAACTTCCTTCAATACTCCTGTTCAATACTCAGGCTCCTTCGGCAGACAGATTGATCACGCTGCTGCTGCGGCGATCGGCACACACCTCCGTGAGCCTGTACCGCTGCGGTACGACTCGAAGATCGAGGAGAGAGAACGATGGATAACCTGATCGTGGTGGGGTTCCGGGGACGGCACCGGGCCTCGGAGGTACTATCCCAGCTGCAGGTCCTGGATGACGACTGGACACTCGACCTGGCCGACGCGGTGGCGGCGTACCGCACCGATGACGGCCGGCTGCGCATCGACCAGAGCGTCAATCCAACAACCAAGGAAGGGGCTGCTTGGGGCGGCGTGTTGGGTGCGCTGCTCGGCGGCATCCTGGCGGCTCCGTTCACCGCGGGTGTCAGCACCGCTGCCGCGGTGGCAGCCGTGGGCACTGGTGCGGTGGGCGTCGGCAGTCTCGGAGCCCTGGCCGGCGCCGATGACGCGGCCAGCTTCAAAGAGGAATTCGGGGTCTCCGACGAGTTCGTCCAGCAGATTGGGGGGATGATCGAGCCGGGCAACTCGGCGGTGTTCGCGGTCATCCGTACCAACGATCCCGAGGAGGTCGCCAAGCACTTCCAGGGCTACGGCGGGACCATCCTGAAGACCACTCTCGCGCCGGAGAAGGCCGCGAAGATTCAGGATACGATTGGGAAGAAGTAGTGGCTGGCCGCTAGTCGCAAGCCGCTAGTCGCTGGCGACTAGCGGCTTGTGTCGCTCCTGGTCGAGCTGCCCACAGATCCGGAGCGTTGCGGTCTGGGCCGTCCACCCTCTGGGCCTCACGCTAGAGCGAATGAGCCTTGAATGGCTATTGCGGCAGCACGGACCACATCGATGACTACGTCGGGGTGGGAAAGCATCGGGACGTGGCTGCTGTCGACAACGCGGGTGGTTGCCCCCATCCGGTTCGCCACGAAGCGTTGCAGATCCGGGTGAACCGTGCGGTCCTTAGTGGCCACGATGTACCAGCTCGGCTTCGACCGCCAGGCGGTGCCTTCCACCTTCTGGTCGAACAGGTCCGCGGCCGGCACGCCCTGGGTCGCCCAGACGAGCTTTCTGGTCCGGCTCGGACAGGTCTCCCGCGAAGCACTCGAGGCCGTCGGGCTTGAGCCAGATGCGCCCGTCGGCGATTTCGATGTGCTCGAAGATGTCGGTCGTGGGGAACTTGGCTTGCAGGCTCTGCGAGGTCTCGTTGGCGTCCGGGGCAAGTGCGGCGATGTAGACCAGCCCGGCCACACGGTCGTCGGCGCCGGCGGCGGTGATGACGGTGCCGGCGTACGAGTGGCCGACGAGAATGGCCGGGCTGCTGACGCGTCCCAGCGCGCGCTTGACCGCGGCAACGTCGCCCTCGAGAGTGTCGAGGCAGTTCTGGGTGGACAGCACCTCATGTCCCTCCGCCTGCAGCGTGGGGATCAGCTTGCTGAAACACGAGCCATCAGCCCACAATCCGTGGGCGAAGACGATGCTCGGTTTGGTCGGTGTAGAGGGGTGCATGATCGAACCTCCTTTGGCGAGGGGTATTCCGAGAATCTCTCCCTCCAATGGTACGCCCGAGACCTGGAGGGCGTCTTGCTGAATCGTGCCGATTTTTCTAGCGACTCGTGACTTGCGGTGCAGCCGGAATCGACCGCACCCGAGCCTGAATTGCATGAAACTCGGGAGAGTCCTTGATCAGGTCGGGGCCGGGCGGCGGGTCGAGCTGAGCGATCTGGCGCCGCGTCGCCGCGACTCTCGACTGATCGGTGGGGTGAGTCGAGAAGAACGCTTCCACCTCGCTTGGCTGCACCTTCTGCTTCTCCAGCAACGCCTGGAAGAAGGCCGGCAGCCCCTCGGGGTCGATGCCGGCATGCACGGTGTTGAGCACCCCCTCCGAGTCGGCCTGGGCCTCGTCCAGCTGGCTGTAGTGGGCCGACATCGCATTGGCACCCACGTCAACCGCGATCCGCCCTCCGATGGTGCTGCACGCGCGAGTGAGGGTACAGAGGACCAGGAGCCCAACTTCGCCCCGCTTCCGCTGTTGCATCTGCTGCACCCCGTGACGCCGGACGACGTGCCCGATCTCATGACCCATGATCCCGGCCAGCTCGTCCAGCCGGTCGGCCTGCTCGATTGCGCCGCGGTTGACGTACACAAACCCGCCCGGTAGGGCGAACGCGTTGACCTCGGGCGAGTTGACCACCTTGAAGTGCCAGTCCAAATCGGCCCGGCTGGTCCGCGAGGCCATCGACTTCCCCAGCGCCGCGACGAACCCTTCGATCACCGAGTCGTGGATCAGGGGCACCTCCGACTCCACCTCCGCGGCATTCTCCGCCCCGATGGCGACCTCCCGGTCCTGGGACACGGAAGAACAGGCGGCCGCAGTCGCCAGGGTGGCGAGCAGCCAGGCAGTCGAACTCCTCGGACTCATAATACCTCCACTGGTGTGACAGTCAGGTTCGATCATCCGGCCAACCTACGACCCCTCTCCCTCCTCGTCTTGCACGTTCCTGTCGCGGCAATCCCGTTCAACAACTCCGTTCACGACCCCATCGCCCGAGGCTGACAGCTTCATCGGGTCCCCGCGGTTCTCGGAGGCCCAAGCGGGAGCCGCACCAACGTCATAAGTCAGCCAGGAGGAATGATGAGAAAGTCTGCGATTGAAACTGGGTGGTACCGGGGAGTCGTCGCCGGAGCGGTGCTGCTGTTGGGGGGCTGCTCCAGCTCCGCTCGGGTGGCCACAGTCACCGTGGATTCCGCGGCGCTGAGTCGGTTCCAGACGTTCACCGTCAGTGCCCCGGCGCCGCGAGTCGATCAGGTTGCCATGGCTGGAACCAACGACCGTGATCGGGCTGGCGGGGCAGTGATGGACATGGATCCCATGCTCGCGACCTCACTGGTCGGGCGCGCGATGTCCGAGGATCTGGTGTCGGCCTTCAGCCACCGCGGTTACCACACTGCCCAAGGCGAGCCGGATTTCCAGGTGGCGTACTACGCGGGAACCGGCCGGGTCGTCGACACCCGAGCCTATGCCACGAACTATCACGCCGACGGCCACCAGGTCGAAACTCGGACCTTCGAGTATCCAGCCGGGACCATCATCGTGGACGTGGTGAATCCCCGCTCTGACTCCCTGGTGTGGCGCGGCACCGGCATCGCCGAGATCCCGGACAATCCGGAGGACTACGCCCGGGCCATACGGGGAACGATCAACGAGGTGGTCGGGCAATTCCCTAAGGCAAAACGGCACCCAGGAGGGAAGTCATGAGCGAACTGATCGTCGTGGGATTCCACGGCAAACATCGGGCGGCCGAGGTGCTGGATCAGCTGCAGGAGCTGGACGAGACCTGGGCCGTCGATCTCAAGGACGGAGTCGCCGCATACCGACGGGAGAACGGGAAGCTGCGGATAGAGCAGAGCGTCAATATCACCAGTAAGGAAGGTGCCGGCCTGGGAGGGGCGCTCGGCCTGATCCTGGGGGCGCTCTTCATGGCACCGTTCACCGCGGGAACCAGCACGGCCGTGGCAGCGGCCGCGATCGGAGCCAACGCCGCGACCATCGGAACGATCGGGGCGGTGGCGGGCTTCGACGAGGCCAGCGAGTGGAAGGATACCTACGGGGTCTCGGAGGACTTCGTGAATCAGGTCGGCGGAATGATCCAGCCGGGCGACTCCGCGGTCTTCGCGCTGCTCAACAGCAGCGATCCGGAACAGGTCGCCCAGCACTTCGCCCACTACGGGGGCACCGTTATTCGCACCACCCTGAAGCCGGCCGATGCAGCGCGGCTGCAGGAGACGCTGCGCTCATGAGCCACTCTCTGATAGATGTCATGACCTCGCTCCTTCTCGTCGGCGCCGCTGCCGTGGTCGCGGTGCTCCTGACGGGGAGGAGCATCCGGAGAACCGCCGAGGCCACGGTTCGCATTCAGCGCACGGGTAGCACCTCACATCTCAACCGGCCGCGGACGCGGCAGGAGAACTATCATGGCTAGCGACATGCTCGAATCCGCCTACCGCCGAACCTGGTGGGCCCTGGTACTGCGGGGGCTTCTGGCCCTGGCCCTCGGCATCTTCATCCTCTGGCGGCCGATGGACTCCATCGCCTCCTTCGCCCTGGTGATTGCATTGTGGGCGCTCTTCAATGGCATCGTGCAGATCGTGCACGCCTTCGATCTCCGCTCGGTGTTCCAGCAGTGGTGGCTGCTGCTCCTGAGCGGCCTCATCGGTGTGGCGTTCGGAATCGCCGCCCTCTACTACTACCCCGCGCTCTCGCTCTCGTTCGCGGTGGTCTGGGCCGCCTGGTGGCTGCTCCTGACCGGGGGCCTCGCGGTGTACGCCGGCATCGTTGAACGGCGCATCGGTATCTCGTGGGGCTGGACCGTCTTCTTCGGCGTGCTGTCGATCATCGTCGGCGTGCTTGCCATCATGTATCCACCCGTCACCCTGGCCGCCATCATGGGGCTGATCTCCGGCTTCGCCATCGTGGGCGGAATCGTGCTGCTCATCGGCGCATTCCGGCTGAGCTCGGCCAAGCAGGACGTGTTGAACGCGGTTCGCTCGGCCCGCGCGTGAATCGCGGCCGGGTCAAACACTCGATCTACTAGGGAGAAGACCATGAACCAGCAGGAAGCTTACGTCGGCCGGATCGAGGCGCAGATGCGCGCCGCCGATGCGCGGCTCGACGAAATGGAGGCCTCGGCCCGGGCCAAGAACGCCCAGGCCGAGATGAATGAAGTCTCGGGCCTTCGGGCTCGACAGGACAAAATCCGCCAGCAATTGGCCACCGCCAAGACCGAGCTGAAGGGCGGCTGGGACCAGTTCAAGCGGCGGGTGGATGCCAACTGGACCGACCTCCGGCGGGACGTGGCCGAGCGGCACAGCAAGGTGACCACCTGGGACGATGCTCGCGAGAGAAGGTTCGTCGCCCAGCTCGACGAGGCAGAAGCAGCGCTTCGGGAGTCCGCCGCCCGGGATGCGGAGAGCGGAGCCAACCTCCGCATCGGATTGGGAGACGCGCAGCAGGAGCTGCGGGAGAAAGCTGCCGCGGCGCGTCAGAGTTACGACGCGTGGCGGCAACGAAAGACGGATACCAAGCTCCAGCAGCAGCTCGATGAGGCCCAACTGGAGCTGGAAGAGGCCTCGTATCACACTCTCTCATTTAGGAATCGAAGCAAGGGGGGCGGTCAGGCGGTCGGTCAGACGGTCGGGCGGTCAGACGGTCAGACGGTCAGACGGTCGGATGGTCAGATGAGGGAGAAGTAGGAAATAGGGAGTCATTGCGAGGG
>CBFGTM010000076.1:0-11719 GCA_965652025.1 uncultured Gemmatimonadales bacterium | reverse complement strand
TCGAACGCGCGACCTCTTGCTCCGGAGGCAAGCGCTCTATCCAACTGAGCTACGGACCCGAACTGCTTTGTCCCACTACTTACTTTACCACGACTGTAAGGTGTACCTGATTCTACCGCTAACATAGTCGCTTCGTCGGGCTGCTGGTAGCAGCGAATCAGGGTATCCGTTCCCGTCCACCCGCCCGCGACTGCGACATCCGCTTACACTATCGGCTCAACAAAGGCGCCCGGGAGCGATCCCGGGCGCTTCGTGTATCGGGCCGGATGACAGCCCTACCTCCTCGGACTGGCTTTGCTGCTTCCGGCTGCGACGCTGACCCTGATCGCAGACGAGTTGTTCGCCTCGTTCGGATCAGCGACATCACCGGTCACGGAGGCCTTGTTGGTGATGGATGTCTTCCCCTTGACCAGCACGGTGACCGTGATCGTGGCGACTTCATTGGCCTGGTCGACCAGGTCTCCCACGGACCAGGTCACCGTGCCGGTCTGACCCTTCGGGGGAGCTGTGTGGGTGCCCTTGTTCTGCTTCGCCTCGACGAAGGTCGCCCCGCTGGGGAGCAGGTCGGTGACCACGACGTTGGGCGCGGTCTCGGGGCCGAGGTTCTGGACCCGGATGGAGTAGGTGAGCAGCTCGCCCTGCTTGACGCTGGTCTTGTTGACGCCCTGGCTGATCATCAGGTCGGCGACGACGGCGACCGGGCCCTGCAGCTCGTAGGCACCGATGTCGCAGGCATCGAGCGCGTTGGGCATGGCCGGATCGTCTACCGGCCGGGTAAACCCGCGCTGGTCCTCGGTCTCGCCCGGGCAGTAGCCGGCGTCGGCGGCGCGGCCGCGAGGAACGAGCGCGTGCGTCGCCGTGGGCCCGCCATTGTCTTTGAGGTTCTGCTCGAGGATTTGCGTGAATAGCGCAACCGCTAGAAATGTGCCGTCCCCCACAACCGGTAAGACGAACGTGCAAAACTGGGTTAGGTTGTGACCCAGCGAGGCCACAGGTCCCTGACAAGTGGACCCACGATCAGGGCCAGCAAGAATGGAATTGCCGACGGTGGTGACCGCCCCGGAAGAACTAAATAGTGTTTCATCCGAGGCGGGATTCTCTACGACTGTGCTACTCCGGAGATCCAGCCTGCCCGAATTGTGGAGGACGGTACTTCCGCTGTTGCCGGAGAGCGTGCTCCGGACCACAGTGGCGGTGGCGTTATCGTCGTTGTAGATGCCACCCCCACCATTGCCGATGCTTGTGCTCGCTCTGTTGGCGACGATTGCGCTAGCGGTCACGTCGATGGTGCCCTCGTTATAGATCCCGCCGCCTTTGGTCGTCGAGCCGTTGTTGTCAACCGTACTGTTGATCAGGGTGAGCTGTGGGTCATCGCCGGGAAAAAACGGTTTGACCGCGATCCCTCCTCCACCTGTTCCCGCACTATTGCCTGCAATCGAGCTGTTCCGGACGGTGACGTTCGCGCCCCGCAGAAAGAGACCGCCGCCGCTGCCATCCGCATTGTTCCCTGAGATCGTGACGCCGTCGAGCGTGATGGCACCTGCCACAGCACCGACTCCTCCGGCGTCGGTGGTTGACTTGCCGTTCTTGAACGTGAGTCCGGCCAGCCTGGTGGAGCCGCTGTTGCTGATCACTGTGATGACGCGGCTAGTGCCCTGCGCGTCAACTGCGATGCGGCCGCCTCCATCAATGGTCAGGTGCTTCCCCTGGAACAGCTCACCAGTGGTGAGTTTGATGTCACCTGCGGTTGCAAACTGGATGTTGTCACCAGGTGCCGCGGCGGCTATCGCCTCGCGGAGGGTGCATTCGGCGTCGTCGCAAGTGCCGTTGCCGGGATCGAGGAGGGAGTTGACCGTCCAGAGGCCGTTGTCGCCCTGGGCAAACTGCGGCCGCGGACCGACCGGCGAGTTGTCGTCATCCTGGCAGCTCGGGAGCGCGGCCAGAAAGAGGAGGAAGAGCAGAGTTGCTCGTGACCTTTGATGGCGGGACATGGTGACCTCCGGGAGATGGGGAGAGGGAAGCGGTAAATTCACGGGGTAGCCTCGCGGCGGAGCAGCACGTCCGTCGCCACTCGGCCCTGGGGATCGCGGCGCAGGTAGCGGATGAGCGGCTCGCGGAGGGCAGGGCTGCATGGCTCGTAGGAGGCCAGCAGCACGAGCGAGCCTACCGGATAGACGGCGGCCGGGCGCCCGCCGGGCGGAATCAGTTCCAACTGCACGGCTGCTGTGTCGGATGTGTGACGGAAGGTGTCGATACCTGGTCGTTCTTCGAGTGTTTCCACCCGCCGAGTCACCTGCGCACTTCCCGCCGGGGTCTTGGCGGGACCGACCATCGCTGCCACGCGATGATGGCTCACCGGGTCCTGGTATACCCAAAGCCCCTCGGCCGGTGCTCCGGTGGCCGGCCGCACTGAGTCGTACTCGCACCCCGGCTCAACTGAAGGCAGTTCAGCGGCGGCAACTTCGCTGATTGGTTCCCGGTCCCTTGGCTGGTGGCACGCGCCGATCAGGAATAGGAGCAGGTTGAGTTGATGCCGGATCACGGATCGGCCGCCTCTCTCACGAGTGTCGCCGAACCTGAGAGACTGGCGTCGCCGCGCTGCGGCGGCAGGCGTTACTGCGCGGTAACGGAGTGGCTGCACCGGTGAGTTGCGCCGCCGTTCATCGTGCGGTACCGTAAGACGCACCCACACTTACAGCCGCCACCCGTGATCCAGCTCCAGACCCTCGGCCGCGTTCGTCTCGTCGGCGATCGGCCCGGCGAAGATCCGGCTCCCTCAACCGCCCAGCCCAAGCGCCTGGCGCTGCTGGCATACCTCGCCCTCACGTCGGGACGGGGACCAGTTCGCCGTGATCTGCTGCTTGCTCTGTTCTGGCCGGAGCTGGGAGACGAGGAAGCGCGGAGGGCACTCCGGCAGGCGCTGCATTACCTGCGGCGAGTTCTAGGCGAAGACGTGGTGGTCGGCGCGGGGGAAGAGCTTTCGGTGGGCTTCGAGCGGTTCCGCTGCGACGCCGTGGAGTTCGAGCGCCTGGTCGGAGCCGGAGAGTCCGCCCAGGCTCTTTCCTTATATCAGGGCGACTTCCTGGCCGGGTTCCACGTTCCCGAAGTTTCGGCCGAGCTGGAGGAGTGGGTAGATCGGACCCGCTCTCGGCTCTGCCGCCAGGCAGCCGCGGCCGCCTGGGCTGCGGCCCAGGCTGCGGAGTCGGCGAGTCAGGCCGACGCGGCCTTGGAGCTGGCTCGGCGTGCCTGCGAGCTCGAGCCCGACCAGGAAGCAGGGTGGCGGCGCGTCATGATGCTCCAGGACCGGCTGGGTGACCGGGCCGGCGCGCTCCGCACCTACGACGAGCTTGCGGCGCGACTCCGCCGCGAGTTCGAGGCGGAGCCGTCGCCGGAGACGGCAGCTCTCGCAGCCAAGCTCCGCGCGGCGCGGTCCTCGGCTGCTATCGGCACACCACTCACGCCAACCCTGTCGTCACCCGATGGCGAGCCAGCACCGCTCGGTGAGCCAGCAACCGGCATCACGGCGGAACTGACGCGACCGAGCCGCCGGTGGATTCCCGCCGCCGCGTTCGCCGGGGCGCTCCTCGTCGGGGCCGCTCTTGTCTCGCTCCGGGTCAATGCCGAGCGCAGGGACCAGCCGTCGCTGCTCGAGGCCGGCGCTATCGCGCCCCGCGACCGGCTGCTCATCGCCGACTTCACCGAGACCGAAGGCGACACCGCGCTCGCGGTCGCCATCACCGAAGCGTTTCGGGTGGACTTCGCCCAGTCGCCCCACGTGCGGGTGATGACGCCCCGGCAGGTGCGCGGTGCGCTCGAGCGAATGGAGCGCTCCGCGGATCTGGCGGTGAACGATTCGCTGGCGCGCGAGGTGGCGCTGCGCGAAGGTGTGAAGGCGTTCGTGGTGGGGCGCATTTCCAACATCACGGGTCGCTGGGCTCTGAACGTGGAGCTGATCGGGGCTGAATCGGGCGAGGTGCTGGCCGCGGTGCGCGAGACGGCGGCCGACTCGACCGGTCTCATCGGCGCGGTAGACCGTGCGAGCGAGACGCTGCGTTACCGGTTGGGCGAGTCGCTGCGCGAGCTCCGGGCGCTGCCGCCGCTGGCGCAAGAGGTGACCGCCTCGCTGCCGGCGCTCCGCAAGTACACCGAGGCGAATCGGCTCGGGTACTCGAGTGAGCGGACCCAGGCGCTCCCGCTACTTCGCGAGGCGATTGCGCTCGACAGCAACTTCTCCAGCGCGCACCTCGTGATGGCGTATACCTACGACGCCATTGGAGAACCGGGGCGCGCCGTGGAAGCTTTCAGGCGCGCGCTGGCGCACCTCGACCGCCTGCCCTATCGCGACCGGCAGTTCCTGGTGGCCACCCGGGCGTACGGCCGGGAAGAGTGGGATGCGGCGATCGAGGCGTACACCCGGTACCTCGAGCGCTATCCGGGAGATGTCCCAGCGCTCAACAATCTCGGCCTGGCATACCGTGACGCCCATCGTCTCGTCCCGGCTGAGACCCTGTGGGCCCGCGCCGTCAGTCTCGATTCGACCATTGCGCAGCTCTACTATGGCGTGCACAGCGTGCAGCTTCTCGGGGGACGATTCCGGGACTCGCGACGAACCCTTGATCTGATCGGCCGGCGCTTTCCGGACAATCCGGTGCTGCTCACGACCGAGGTCCAGGACGCCGCGGCGCAGCAGGACTGGGAGGGAGCAGAGCGCCGCGCGGAGGCCAACATCGCTGCGCAGCAACACGACACGCTCGCGCTGGTGGACCCGTTCGAACAAATAGCCGGGATCGTGATGACCCAGGGTCGACTCGGCGAGGCGGAGCGCTACTGGCGTACCCAGCTCAAGCTCTCGGCGCTCAGCGAGTCGTGGGGACGCCGTCTTTTCGGAGCCCGGCAGCTCGGCTACCTGCGACTCCGATACCGGAGGGCACCAGTCGCCGCTATGGCGATCGTGGACTCCACCCTGGCCCAACACCCGCTCGACAGCACGCTGCCCGGCGACCGCCCCTACTACGAGCTGGCCCGCCTCTTTGCCGAGGCGGGAGACGTGCCGCGTGCACGCCGGCTGCTGGCGGAGGCCCTGGTCAACGACAGCGTCCTCGACCTTCCGCACCGAGCCGAACGCGCCTGGACCGCGGGGGTGATCGCGCTGGCGGAAAGACGGGTCTCAGAGGCTGAGGCCGCGCTGCGCGATGCTGCGGACGAGCACGTCTGCGCCATCTGTCCGCTTCCTGATCTCGCGCGGGCATACGAGGCCCGGGGCAACCCGGCCGCTGCCATCGCTGCCTATGAGCGCTATCTCGCCACACCCTGGTTCTTTCGATACGAGGTCGACGCGAGCGAACTCGGATTCGTCTTCAAGCGACTCGGGGAGTTGTACGACGCCCGGGGCGATCACCCGAAGGCGGCGGAGGCGCGAACCCGCGTACTCGCGCTCTGGCGCCGGGCCGACGCCGAGCTGCAGCCTATCCTGGCGGACATCCGCACCCGGCTCGCTGAACCTCGGCGTTAGGCGGGCGTCTGACGCGGTACGGGAGTGGCAAGATCGCCAGGTCGCGGTAAGTGGGTTCGGTGCAAATCCAGCTGAGCCGCCCTAAATCGGCTTAGTGCTCCCCCGGTAGGATCACAGTCCCTGAGACGACTAGGGTGTTCCGTTGGCCGCCCCGGAAAGCATTCGCGCGACCGCATCCAGAAGCGCGTCGGGTGCAACCGGCTTCACCAGGAATGGCTGCGGCCGTCCCTGCTGGTCTCGGGGGGTATCACCTTCGAGGGAATGCCCCGATATCCAGATAACGGGAACATCGTCGTACCGCAGGGCCATGTTCTCCACCAGCTTCGCTCCACCCACCTCAGGCATGACGAGGTCGGTGATCACCAGGTCGATCCCTCCGCCGATCTCGTCCAGCATACGCAGGGCCTCCTTCCCGTTCCTCGCCCCAAACACCTCGTATCCTTCAGCCTGGAGAGTCCGGGATACGACCACCCGGACCACGTCCTCGTCGTCCACCACCAGAATTCGACCCCGGGATCGGCCTCGACTCTGCTCCGGCACCCCCGTTGGGCTGGCTGGCGCGGGTTCGCCGCTGAGGGGGAGCAGAATCTTGATGGTGGTGCCCTCGCCTACCGTGCTGTCCACCTGAATGTGTCCTCCGCTCTGAGACACTACCCCCTCGACGGTGGCCAGCCCCAGCCCAGTGCCCAGCCCGACCGCCTTGGTGGTGTAAAACGGCTCGAAGATGTGGGGCAGCTGGTCGGGCGGAATACCCTGGCCCGTGTCGGTTACCGCCAGCATCGCGTAGGCCCCCGGCTCGACCGGTGATTGACCCTTGTCGAAGACGTGATGGGGACTGACCTCCTGGGTCTCGGTCCGCAGCAGGATGCGGCCGCCCTCCGTCATGGCATCACGGGCGTTGATGACCAGATTGAGCACTACCTGCACCAACTGGGCCCGGTCCACCCGGACCCATTTGGGTCCCGTCCCGAGCACGAGCTCGATCGGTGTGCTGCTTCCAATTAGCCGCTGCAGCATGGGCCGGGTATCCTGGACCGCCGCATTGAGATCCAGGGTCTCCGGGCTCAGCACCTGCTGCCGGGCAAAGGCGAGCAGCTGCCGGGTAAGGCTGGCCATCCGCTCAGCGGTCTTCTGCAGCTCGATTAGGTCGGCCCGGGAGGACGGGCTGAGTCCGGGATCCCGGGCGATGAAGTGGGCAAAGCCGCTCACTGCGTACAACTGGTTATTGAAGTCGTGGGCCAGCCCGCCGGCCAGCGCGCCGATCGCTTCCATCTTCGATGCCTGGCGCAGGGCCTCCTCGGCTCGCTTGCTCTCGGTGATGTCACGCTGAATGGACGAAGCCCCGACCACGGCTCCAGTGCTATCTCGAATGGGCGACAGGGTGAGCGCTAGGTCGAGCAGGCTGCCGTCACTCCGGCGTCGCCTGGTTTCGTAGTGGGCAACCTGTTCTCCTCGGGAGACCCGCTCGAGAATTGCCCGTTCCTCATGCTCTAGCTCATCGGGAACGATCCGATAGATCGACCCGCCGACCATTTCGCGGGCCGAGATGCCGTACATCCGCTCGGCTGCGGCGTTCCAGTCGAGGACTGTGCCGTCCAGCTTCTTGCTGATGATGGCGTCGTGCGAGGAGCGTACAATGGCGGCGAGCCGCGACGAGGTCTCCTCGGCCGCCCTGCGTTGGCTGATGTCCCGCTTGATGGAAGAGGCCCCCACCACCGTGCCCGAAGCATCCCGAATCGGGGAGATGGTCAGGTCTACCGGAAACCGGGTCCCGTCCTTTCGGATCCTTGTCGTCTCGAAGTGGGCTACCGGTTCGCCCCGCGAGAGGCGTCGGAGCACCATCCACTCCTCCTCATGAAGCTCAGGGGGGATGAGCCTAAAAATGGAGCTGCCCACCATTTCTTCTGTCGAGTAACCGAAGATGCGCTCCGCGGCCGGGTTCCAGGTGAGAACCACGCCGTCCAGCCGCTTGCTGACAATGGCGTCATCCGATGACTGCACGACAGCGGCCAGCCGGGCCGCTTCGAGATAGGAATCGTGTTCAGGTGACTCGCGTCCGAACTTGGACAATGGGGGGCTCCAGCAATCAGGTATCTGGCGCGCCCAGTAGGCGCAGCTATCTCACGATGCACGGGCTAGTCGACCAGCGCAACCTCGCGAGGAAAGGCCGGAATAGGATCGCGCTGCTGTGGTCTCCAAACCAGCTCGCCGTCCAGGTGGTCGGGTATCGGAGCCCCGAGCCAGTGAAGCATGGAAGGAAACAGGTCAGCGGTGCGGAGCGGCGGCGCGGCCGCCGGTACGCTGGACCAGATCGGCGTCTGCATGTGCGCCCGGATCAGACTGCCGTGTCCCTCCCGGTGTTCGGGTATCTCGAAGCGATCCCGGAAATCGTAGCCCTCGTTAGCGATGACCAGCAGATCGCCGGACCGGTGGGTCCGAAACTGATCCAGGAGCTGGAAAGGCGCGTCGGGATAGGAACTGTTCCAAGTCCTTTCCAACCAATCCCGCGCAGATCCGCACCAGGCACTGCCGAGACGCAGGGGGTCGCCGAACGTCGGCTGGTACGCGATCTGATCGCCTTTGGGGCAGAGCAGGGCGGAGCCGTGGGCGCTGCCGACCCAGATTCCTCCGGCCTGGGACTCTGCTGCCAGCAGAGCGACCGCCGGCTCCCGTAACAGAGCGGCTACGAGATCACGTCCGCCGTCGAAGCCTTCTGGACCCCTCAAGCGCTCGATCGGCCAACGGTGCGGCCGGGGCGCTGTAGGCTCGGCATACACCATGGCCGAGCCGTTGCCGGCCACCATCACCGCGGCTTGGGGATTCCGCTCCCAGAGTACCGGGTGGGCCAGGGTGCGGACCCCGCGCGCCCGGAACCACTCCGCCAGGTCCAGATGGGTGTGGACTGGCGTGGCGCCATGGTCGCTTACCAGGAGAATGAGGCTTCTAGTCAGCTCTCCCCGTTGCTGCAACCGCCGCCGGAGCTCGCCTACGGTGGCGTCCACCCGCCTCAGGGCCCGGTGCACCTTCCCCGAGTTGTGGCCCGACTGATGGGTATACCCGTCGACCGCCGGGAACTGGGCGAACACGAACTTCCAGTCTCCCTCCGCAGCTCGAAGGAGATGGCGGGAGACGGCTTCGTCCGACGGCTGATGCCACATCGCCATGTGAGCCACGGTGCCCCAGATCTGCCGCTCCAAACGGGAGGGGTCCCGCTCCCGAGTCAGGCCCCGAGCGACCGGGGTAAAGATGCCAATACTCTCGGGGATCAGCTCGAAGATGGTCCGCACTTCGGGCCGGATGTCCCGGTCCAGCATCGCCGACTGATAACCACAGTAGCTCCGTAGGGCCGCTCGGTCGCGCCACCAGCGTCCGGTGTAAGAGGAGCGGTCGAGCCATCGGATTGACGGAATGTCGCAGTGGCCCGGTGTGCAGCCGGTAAGAAACGGCAGGTAGGACACGCTCGTCGTCGAAGGGAACCCGGTGATCGCGATCGACCTGCCACCGGAGGCCAGCATGGCCCTCAGGTGGGGAAGTTCACCGGCTGACAGGCGGGCATCCGCCACATCGGGGCGGAGACCATCGACCAGCAGAAGGAAACAGCGATTCATGCTTCCTCGGTCGCCACCGCCCGGCACGGACCGACGCGTTCCGGCCCAATTCGATTCATTCGCCGCCCTTCCCGTATCCCGAGAATGAGTAGGACAATACTCAAGAGTACGATCCAGCGGCCAGGGATAGGCAAGGCTACGCCGAGGCTACACAGCAGCGCGTAGCGAGCGCCTCGGCCAAGCACCACCGAAACCTGATACTTCCAGAGAGGATATCCGGCGAGCACGGCAAGGAAGCGCATGGGATAGTGCGGAACGATGGGCAGTATGCAGGTCGCGACCAGGGACCAGAAGGGAGCCTTCCGGTACCAGCGCAGGGACCACTGGGTGGCCTGATGGTCGCGGAAACCTCTGGTTCCCTCACGAGTCAGTAGCCGGGAAAGCAGCTCCATGTTCCAGGCTTCGACCAGCACGGTTGCAGCGGCGGCGGTCAGAACGATCAGCCACAGAGGATGCCGGCCGCCCAGATAGATCAGCGCTCCATCATAGGGCAACGGCGCCAGCGAGTTGCCGGCAAAGGTGTAGGGCACCAAGTAGAAGAGGTGTGACCACTCGGCCCAGGATGAAGCCGCCAGGAGAGCTAGTACGCTAATCACGGCCATCATAGCCGGCAGCACCCAGGGCGGGCGCACCGGTGGCTGGAGCGGTCTACTCTCGGCTGATTGATCGGCCAAAAAGTTCTCCCCGCGGCCGGGCTACGACCGGCGATACGACGGCTGGATGTCGATGCTAGCGAGGTAAAAGCAGGGGCGATGCGCCCTGCGGGTCTACAAACCTATCGACCCCCGACCCGGCGGGGAAGCGGAGAGGATGCCGCCCGAGGCCTAAGGCCCGCCCGACTTTTGAGATGGCGGCATCCCGGGCGAGGGACACACAAATGCAACATGCGGTGACTGATTCGTCATAACATTTATCGGGTGCAGGCGTATCCAATTTGCCCTGTGGGCCTTATGCGCAAGCCGATGAATCTGCTTCCGGTCCTGGGAATGTTGGCTGGCTGTGGCGGAGATAATTCTCAATGGCACACCCCACAGCGTCACTGGAACTTGGAATGCGGAGCGCACCTGTGTGGCGGGGTCGCCAACTGCCTTCAGCTGTAGACTCGCAGGGTTGGCCAGGTAGCCGGGCTCACTCTGCCGTTACAGCCACTCGATGCCAGGCGTTGTTGGTGTAGCCTTTCACGTTCCAGGCGCTTTCCAGGGCCGCAGGCTGGGTGGCACCGGTGCTGTCGGTCGCCCGAACCACCAGCGTGTGAGGTCCAGGCGCCAAGTCCACGGCAGCGCTCCAGAGCGACCAGGCTCCAGCTTGCCCGGGCGCTGCAATCTGTGCCGATACCCAGTCCGCGCCGTCGTTGCAGGAGAACTCTACCCGGGTGACGGGCTGGCCACCTGAGCCCATGGCCCAGCCTCGAGCCATTATTCGGCCGGCCTTCAGCAGCTGTCCGGGACTCGGTTGGAGGATGATGGCATTGACTGGGACCTCAGTCAAAGCAGTTCCAGCTGACACGTCGCGCTGATCGAGCGAGCTGACCTCCCGCTGGATGCGGTACGCCTGGCTCTGGAAATAGTTGGGAGAGGGGTCCCGCCTCAGTGTTATCCTGCCGAGCCACTTTACGCTCCGCGCACCGATCCATCCGGGGACCATGGCTCGGAGAGGAAATCCGTGCACCGGGGGTAGACTGGCCCCGTGCAGGTGGGTGGCGAGCAGGACTCCGTGCTCCATCGCCTTAGCGACAGGAATTGAGCCTCCGAAGCCAAACCGCTGACCCTGTCGTTCGACCTGATCCAGTCCGGTAAACTCCACGTGGCCCGCCCCCTCGGCAATTCCGACGGCCTGCAGCAGATCTCGCAGACCGATCCCGGCCCAGGCTCCGGTACTTGCGGGCTCCGGGCCCCAGGGCAATTCGCCGGGCATGGGGCCCAGGGCGAGAAACTCGTTGCGGCGAAGACCAGCGCAGACCAGGGTGGCGGTCGACATCCGCCGGGGGAGGCTGTCAACCAGCTCATCCAGCGAGAAACTTCTCGGTTGGTTGACCAGGCCGTCCACCTGAAGCCGCCAACTCGCTGGGTCGATGTGGGGGATACCCGCGTGACTTCGAGTAAAGAAACGGTCGACTGGGGTGAGAAAATCCTCAGGCGGGATCGGCCAGACACCGGTATTGAGGCCTTCCGGGTCATGGCTCATCCGCTGGATAGTCGTTTCTCTCATACTCTAGTCTATGCCGGGCCAGGAAAAAACCGCCCCGACACCCAAGTGCCGAGACGGTGTACCAGGATAAAAATCGGGGCGCCCGGATTTGAACCGGGGACCTCCTGCTCCCGAAGCAGGCGCGCTAACCGGGCTGCGCTACGCCCCGTTCTACAACGGTGAGCGGTGAGCGGGGAGCAGTGAGCGGGCAACTCGGGAAGATCACGACGGGTCGCAATCTCAGCTGCCCACCCGCCTACCGCTTACCGCTTACCTGTCCATGCGCCCTGAGGGACTCGAACCCCCAGCCTTTTGATCCGTAGTCAAATGCTCTATCCAATTGAGCTAAGGGCGCTCATGGGCGGTACAAGACTCGAACTTGTGACCTCCACGATGTCAACGTGGCGCTCTA
>CBFGTM010000075.1:0-13048 GCA_965652025.1 uncultured Gemmatimonadales bacterium | reverse complement strand
TGCTCACGAGAAGCAGAAGCTGTCCGACGACGCGTCGCCGCCCTGCAGCCGTACCTGATGGCAACGCACTCCGCGCTCCATCTCGAGGAAGAACTTCGAGTCCAACTCCATGCCTCCCTCGGGCCGGGTGTCGAACTTCACCAACCAGCTCTCCAACCCCGCGGGATAGAACTGCTCGTCCCAGGGCGAGTAGAGCCCATTGGTGAGATACACCCGCCGTCCGTCGCGGCTCAGCTCCACCATCTGGGGACCGCCGTTGAGACGCTTGCCCGAGTTGGCGGGGTGCGCGGCCCGGCGCACGATGCCGCCGATCCGGGTGGTGGCGGTGAGCCGGGGATTGAACGGATCGCTCACGTCGTACTGCCGGAGCTCTCCGGTGCCCCAGCAGCTCACGTACAGCTGCCGGTCGTCCAGCGAGAGGTTGAGGTCGGTGATCAGCGGCGGCACTGCCTTGAAGCCCTGCAGCAGCGGCGGCAGGTCGGCCGCATCCGCCGGCTCGGCCGGAATCTCAATCACCTTCTTCACCTTCCACTCACCCGTGCCGGTAGAGGAGGCCGAAGTGGCGGAGGAGTACACGTCGGTTTCAGCGTCTTTACCTCCACTCTTGCTTCTTCCGTTTCCACCTCGGTTCATCTCCCCGTTCCCTCCCCCTCTCCGACCGTCTGCCCCTCCGCCTTCCCGATACCAGAGCCAGACCGACGCCGATAGGTCTTCGAGTGAGATGACCACTCCAACGAACCCATATGCCTTCCGCGGATCGCGGGCCGGTCGAAGCTCGAGCGTCATCTGGTACTGGTCGCCCAGATGAATCCTCTGCTGGTGGGTTCCCTTCCTCAGGTCCCACACGTGGAGCGAGTTGCCGTATTTGCCACCGAGCAGCAGCTCGGGAACGACTCCCTCGCGGACCATGCTGGGCGTGCCCCACTCGCTGGTGATCGTCGTATCGTGGCCCAGGTGCCAGGCGAAGTCATAGCCCAGGCGCTGGGGGCCGCGGTCTTTCTCCCAGATCCCTTTGGGCTCGAAGCTGTCGTGGTCGAGGACGAAGATGCCGCCAGGCCCGTCGCCATCGGGCGCGCCCAGCGCGGAGAGGTAGATCCCATCGGGGCCGCAATGCACGGTATGGGGCGAGGCGTAGTTGGTCTTCTTTGCCAGAGTCTCGGGCTCGATCACCTTCACCAGCTCGGGTTGCCGAGGATTGGCTTTGGTGTCGAGGATGTGGATCCGGGACGAGTTGATGCCGGGCACGATGAGGTAGCGACGCTCGACGTGCGGATGAGGGGCCCAGGGGCAGAGGCTCGCGCTGCAGGCGTTCCAGCCGAAGTGGTGCAGCTCGTCACCCCGGTTGGGCATGTCGAATTGGCCTACCAGTCGCCCATAGGATTTCGAGCCGGGCTGCACGTCCACCACACCGATGGCGTCGGGGCGAGAGCCATTCGGGCTCAGCATGGCCAGATAGGCGAGCTCTTCGGGGGGCGCCTCGGCCGCATGGCGGGCCGAGGGGTAGAATGTGGGATCCGGGCGGATCGTCGGCATGGAAGTCTCCGGAATATGAAGGGTATCCCTGAGCGATACGTTCTCGGCCCGCAAGGCGCAAGGAGGCGGCGTCGGGACCCCGACCGCCCCGGCGGCGGGCCTCTAGACTGGAGCGGAGTCCGTCCCAAGATTGAATCAACCCCATGCGTTTTCCTCTTCTGCTCCTGCTGGCGCTGGGCGGGGTCTTGCCGCTCGCAGCCCAGTCGCGACCTGAGTCGGGTGCGGCTCCTCAGGCTCCGAGGCCGGGAAGTACCGTTTCCATAGCCGCGGGCACGCGCTACCAGGCGGGCGGCATGCACCGGACGCTCTGGGGCAGCAACTACCGCCGGCTGTGGACCACCCCGATCGACGTCCCGGTCCTCGATCTCCAGCGCGATTACGGTGGGCTTCGAGCTACCGAGCAAGGCGGTGGCAGGCAGACGTCCTCCCTCCGGCTGGTGGCAGGCGATGGGCGGGAGTTCTTCTTTCGCTCGGTCGACAAGAACGGAGACGCCATTCTCCCGCCGGATCTGCAAGCAAGCATCGTGGGCCGGATCTGGCAGGATGAGGTGAGCACACTGTTCCCCGCCGCGGCGCTGCTGGCGGCACCTCTGCTACGCTCCGCCGGGGCCATGGTTGTGGAGCCCCGGCTCTTCGTCATGCCGGACGACCCCGCGCTCGGCCCATTCCGGGGAACCTTTGCCGGAACCCTCGGCATGCTGGAGGAGCGGCCGCTCGCTCCCTACCACGGGGCCAGCGAGGTCATTCGCACCGACGAGATGCTGCAGCGGGTCCTGCCCGATCCCGGTCAGCGGCCGGACACTCGGGAGTTCCTCCTGGTACGGCTGATGGATATGTACATCGGCGACAGCGACAGGGGTGCTAGCCAGTGGCTCTGGCTGAAGCGGGAGGGCCCCGGCGGGGTGGATTGGCAGCCACTGGGAATCGACCGCGACTGGGCCTTCGTCAGCTATGGGGGAGTGGTAGTTGATGCGATCCGCCACCGCTTCCCCAAGTTGGTGCACTTCTCCGGGGAATACCCCGACCTGATTGGACTCCATTGGCGGGCCAGCCCGCTGGATCGCCGGTTGTTGGGCGACGTGCCCCGGACTACCTGGGACTCCCTGGCTCGGATTCTCACCGCTCGACTGACGGATGCCGTAATCGATTCGGCGGTTCGGGGCCTGCCGGAAGAGTTCTACGCGGCAGCCGGAGCCGACCTAGCGCGAGCGCTTCGAGAGCGTCGAGACCAGTTGCCTGAGGCGGCTCGGCGGTTCTATCGGATGCTCGCGCTCGACGCCGAGGTGTACGCGACTGAGCGCGGCGATGTCGTGACGGCCGAGCGTGGCCCTCAGGGATCTCTCAACTTGGCGATTCGAGCGGAGAACACCGAGCGTCCCTACTTCCAGCGCCGGTTCCAATCGGGAGAGACCAAGGAGGTGCGGCTCTTCCTGAGTGGCGGGCAGGACACCGTCAGTATCGACGGCAGCGACGACGGGCCCCAGCTTCGCCTGCTAGGCGATTCGGGGACCAAGGTGGTCGCGAATGCCGCGCGGGGCGGCCGGACAGTTCTTTATGCCCCCGAGCCGGTCGCAGCGATCGTGAAAGGCTCTGGTCCGCTCTCCGTGGACCGGAAAACCTACCGGGAACCCGATTCTACCAGCAGGACCCCGCCGGCTCCCCGGTATTGGGGTCACTGGTGGTGGTTCAGTCCCTATCTCCGCTACGACCCCGACCGGGGTGCTCTGCTCGGAGCGGGTACCACGCTGTTCACCTACGGATTTCGCAAGAATCCCTACGCGACCCGGCTGGATCTGCTCGGCGGATATGGCACCGGAGCCGCGGAGTTTGCTGCTGGGATCGCGCTCGATCTACGACGGGAGAACTCGCCAATCCACTGGCTGTTCCGGGCCCAGGGCACGGGCGCGAACGTGCACCACTTCTACGGGTTGGGCAACGAGACCCAGCAGGTGGAATCGAAGTCGTTCTACAAGGTGTTCGGGAGCGAGTATGAGGCCTTAGCCGCAGTGGGCTGGTCGCTGAACCGGTACGTCAGCGCGCTGCTGGGCCCGGTGGTCAAATACACCAGCACCGACTTCAGCCGAGGGGGTCTCATCAGTGACGTCCGCCCCTACGGATCCGGAAAGTTCGGAGAGCTGGGTGGCCGGCTCGGATTAGACTTCGATTCCCGAGATGCAGCGGCGGCGGCCACCCGCGGCGCACACCTGACGGTCGAGGGAACGCTCTATCCGGCAGTCTGGGACGTGGACTCGACTTTCGGTACCCTGCACGCCGAGGCTGCCACTTACCTGACTCCCCGGATCTCGCTGCGACCGACGCTGGCCCTGCGAGTTGCCGGCATGCGGGTATGGGGAGCCTTCCCCTACCAGCAGTCAGCGTTCGTGGGCGGCTCCTCTACGTTGCGCGGCCTCTCCTCCCATCGCTTCCTCGGTCATGCTTCGGCCTACGGCAACGCCGAGCTGCGGGTCCCACTCACGCGCCTTGTCCTGCTGGCTCCGGTCCAGTTGGGGATCTTTGGACTGGCCGACGTGGGACGGGTGTGGCAAGAAGGGGAATCCTCCGACTCCTGGCACTCGGCCTTCGGCGGCGGTGTTTCGCTCGCCTTTCTCGCTCCGGCCAACACGGTCACCGCGGCGATAGCGCACGGCGATCAGACCTCCGTCTACCTGGGCACCGGATTCATGTTCTGATCCACGTAGCGACCCTGACAATCATTCATCGGGAACCGCATGAAGCAGTACATCGCAGCAACTCTTCTCGCCACAACAACTGCCTTGCTGGGATGCAAAGGGGACCGTCCATCGGGAGGCATCGCAGACACGACCGGCGCTGGCAGTCCTCCGGACAGTCAGTCAACCGCTACCGCTTCCCTGCGCGACGCATCCGGCAAGGAACTCGGCACCCTCACCCTGCGTGACGCGGGCGGGCGCATCGCCCTGAGCGGGCGGCTCACTGGATTGCCGAGGAATACTCACGCGATCCACCTGCACACCGTCGGCAAGTGCGAGGCGCCCAAGTTCGAGTCGGCCGGCAGCCATTGGAATCCAACTGGCCGGGAACACGGCACGGAGAATCCCAATGGCCCTCATCTGGGCGATTTTCCCAACGTCACGGCAGGCCCGGACGGATCGGTCCAGCTGGAGGCAGTCTCGCCGGGAGGGACGCTTAAGGACGCGAACCCCTTGCTGGACAACGACGGCGCCTCGGTGGTAGTGCATGCCAAGGCGGACGACTACAAGACCGACCCCTCCGGCAACTCGGGCGACCGGATCGCCTGCGGAGTGGTCGGGCGCTAAGCAGTCATCTCCCAGTGGTGATACCCAGCTGCTGAAACAGGGTCGCCATGTCGAAGTAATGGCGCTCCCGCTTCACCCGCTCGCCTTCCAGCTCGATCACCATGCATGCCCGCACTGCTATGGCCTTTCCTGTCGGCGGGATGGGTCCGCTCGGTGACTGCAGCGGGCCGGTGTGGGTGCCGATCCAGGTGATCTCCAGCGCCACGCTCGATCCGCTCGCCATGGCGCTGTGGAACGTCGCCCTGGAATCGGGGAACGCCTCGGCCCATCCTTGCCAGAGCGGGAGTACGGCATCCAGGCCCTCAGCCTTGCGGCCAGTGGGAACCTCATCATAGAAGAAGTCGGGCGTGACCAGGGCGGGCATATCGGCCCACCTCTTCTCGTTATAGGCGATAATCGAAGCCTTGGCGGCGTCAATCAGCGCTTGAGGCGATGTTACGGTTGCCTGGCCTGGCATATCATCCTCCTGAAGAATGTGGCGGCCCATATGAGGGTGAGCTTTATCATATCGTGGAGAAACGTTCAGCCGGCGGCCCAGAGTTGAGACGCTAGGGTACCGGCCGGTACCTGGAGTGTCAAGCGATTTGCGACTCCTAGTCAACCACTTATTGGGACGGTACCTTCTCGCAGTTCGCGTCGCCCAATCCGCAATTTCTGCACGAGATCCCCATGCGCACTTTCCGCGTCCAGCTCCTTCTTGGTGCTCTAGCCTCGACCGGCTTCGCCGCCAGCCCCCTGGTCGCCCAGGATTCGACCAAGGTCGTGGTGGTCGACACGACCACGAAGTACAAGAGCGATAGTCTCCCGCTCAAGCCGGAGCGCACCTTCCGCTTTGACACCGACGAGGGGACCTGGATCTCGCTGGACGTCTCGCCCGACGGCAACACCATCGTGTTCGAGCTGCTAGGCGACCTCTACACCATGCCGGGAACCGGCGGCCAGGCTCGCCGGATCACCAGTGGACTCCCCTTCGACACCCAGCCGCGCTACTCACCCGACGGCAACCGCATCGTCTTCCTGAGCGACCGCGACGGCGCGGAGAACGTATGGACCTCCGACAAAGACGGCGGCAAGCTCCAGCAGGTCACCCGGGGAAAGAGCAGTCTCTACGCCTCGCCGGTGTGGACCCCCGACGGCGACTACGTCGTAGTCTCCCGCCAGGAAGACCCACTCGAGTCGCTCTATCAGCTCTGGATGTATCACAAGGACGGTGGCAGCGGCGTCAGTCTCACCAAGGCCGACAGCGGCCAGAACTCGGTGGGACGCGTCGGTGGCCGGCCCGGCATCGATGCCCTCGGCGCCGCCTTCGGCTCCGATTCACGTTACATCTGGTACGCCAGGCACCGGGGCGGCTTCGGCTACAATCTCACCTTCCCCCTCTGGCAACTGGCGACCTTCGACCGGGAGACCGGCAAGATCGTGGTCCAGAGCGACATCTACGGCAGCTCGATGCGGCCGGTTCTGTCGCGCGACGGCAAGTGGCTGGTGTATGCCACCCGCTACGACGGCGAGACCGGTCTCCGCCTGCGCGACCTCTCCAGTGGCAGCGAGCGCTGGCTCCGCTACCCGGTGCAGCGGGACGACCAGGAGTCGCGCTACACCCGCGACGTCATGCCCGGGTCCGCCTTCACGGCTGACAGCAGGGCGCTGATCACGTCGTATGCCGGCAAGATCTGGCGGGTCGAGGTGCCGGACGGCAGGGCAACGCCGATCCCCTTCAAGGTTCTGGTGGAGCAGGAGGCCGGGCCGCTGGTCAAGTTCTCCTATCCGGTGGACACCGGCGACGTCATGGTACGTCAGGTCCGCAATCCGGTCTCGTCGCCCGATGGGAAGCGCGTCGCCTTCAGCGCGCTCGATCGCCTCTACGTGATGGACTGGCCCAAGGGGACGCCGAAGCGACTGACACGGGACAATGTGCACGAGCAGGTGCCGGCCTGGTCGCCCGACGGGAAATGGATTGCCTACGTGAGTTGGGGCGACAGCGGCGGCACGGTCATGAAGGTGAAGTCCGACGGCGGCAAGCCGGAGCGACTGATCGCGGCGCGGGGCTTCTTCGATCTGCCCACCTGGTCGCCCGATGGCCGGCGCATCGTGGTAGTGCGCGAGCCGCTCGACCTGCGAGTTCGGGAAAAGGATCCCACCGGGTACGACCTCGCCTGGCTCCCGGCCAACGGCGGACAGCTCACCCGGATCGCCTTCATTTCGCCCGGCGGGCGGCCGCACCTCAGCCAGGACACCTCCCGCATCTACGTCACCGATCCCAACGACGGACTGGTCTCGATGCGCTGGGACGGCACCGATCGGCGGAGGCATCTCAAGGTGACCGGCTTTAAGCCTCCCACGGAACGCGCCGAGCCCGAGACCGCCGACGAGATCCGGGTGAGCCCCGACGGCAAGCGGGCGGTGGCCCAGGTCCAGAACCGGGTCTATCTGCTGGGCCTGCCCAAAGTGGGCGCGCAGGTGCCCGAGGTGAGCATCACCACGCCGAAGGAGGAAGTTTCCTTCCCGGCCAAACGGCTTACCCGGGTGGGGGGTGACTTCATCAACTGGTCGGCCGACGGGAAGTACATCGAGTGGTCCATCGGCCGCACCTACTTCCGCTACGACCCTGTGGTGGGCGATTCGCTCGACCGGCTCAAGACCTCGTCCGACTCCGCCCGGGCTGATTCCCTGCAGAAGATGGAGGCGGCAGGCAAGGCGGACACCGCGGCCAAGTCCCGAGCCGACTCTATAGCCAAGCTGCCGGGCTACGAGGGTGAGCGGCTCGACATCACCATTAAGGCGCCGCGCGACGTGCCTCGAGGGACGGTAGTGCTGCGGGGCGCGCGCATTGTCACCATGAAGGGCGACCAGGTGATCGAGCGGGGCGACCTGGTGGTGAAGGACAACCGGATTGTATCAGTGGGGCCGCAGGGCAGCGCGGGCGGCGGGACAGTTATCGATGTCTCGGGGAAAACGATCATCCCCGGCCTGATCGACGTTCACTCCCACATGTGGCCCACCTGGGGGATTCACGAGACCCAGGTCTGGAAGTACCTGATCAATTTGGCATACGGCGTCACGACCACCCGCGATCCGCAGACCAGTACCACCGACATCCTCACCTACGCCGACCAGGTCGAGACCGGTGAGCTCCTCGGTCCCCGGATCTACTCCACCGGACCCGGCGTGTTCTGGGATGAGAACTTCCAGAGTCTGGACGAGGCCCGCGAGGCCCTCCGCCGCTACAGCGAGTACTACCACACCAACACCATCAAGCAGTACATGGTGGGCAACCGGAAGCAGCGGCAGTGGGTGATCATGGCGGCGAAGGAGCTGAAGCTGATGCCCACCATCGAGGGCGGGCTCGACTTCAAGATGAATCTCACCGCCATGCTGGACGGCTATCCCGGTCACGAGCACAGCTACCCCATCATTCCGCTGGCGCGCGATGCGGTGGAGCTGGCGGCGCGCTCGGGGATCACCTACACCCCGACGACGCTGGTAGCTTATGGCGGACCCTGGGGAGAGAACTACTTCTACCAGCGGTACGACATCCATGAGAACTCCAAGGTCAAGCGGTTCATGCCCCACGAGGAGATCGACAGCCGGGCCGAGCGGCGGCCATGGGTGCGGGACAACCAGCACGTGTTCTCTCGAATCGCTCAGGGCGCGGCCAAGATCCTCCGGGCCGGGGGCAAAGTCGGGCTCGGCGGCCATAGCCAGATGGACGGGCTGGGAACCCATTGGGAGCTTTGGGCGTTAGCATCGGGCGGGCTGACCTCGCTCGAGGCGCTCCGCATCGGTACGATCAACGGCGCCGAGGCGATCGGGTTCGGCAAGGATCTCGGCTCGCTGGAGCCGGGCAAGCTGGCGGATCTCATCGTGCTGGACAAGAATCCGCTGGACAACATCAAGAACACCGAGTCGATCGCGATGGTGATGAAGAACGGTCGCTTGTATCAGGGCGACGATCTCACCGAGCGCTGGCCCAGACAGAAGCAGCTGCCGGAGTTCTGGTGGTCGAAGTATGAGCCAGTGGGGGATACGCTCGACCGACAGGCGGTGAGACGGTAGGGCGGTCAGGCGGTCAGGCGGTCAAAGACGTCATCAGACAGGGACAGGTGAGGAACCGGATCAGGAGGTGCTGATATGATTAGCGTCGGCCGAGTTGCGACATTCATCCCTCTCGTGGTAGCTCTCGCCATTCCCCGATCGCTCCTGTCCCAGGACCACGATCATCATCACCAGCTCGGCAAATTGGGCCGAGTGGTCTTCCCGGTCTCCTGCACCCCCGCGGCTCAGCAGCGATTCGAGCACGCCATGGCAGTGCTCCACTCCTTTTGGTGGGAGGAGGGCGACCGCGCCTTCGGCGAGGTGCTGAAGGCCGACTCCACCTGTACCATGGCGTACTGGGGAATCGCGCTCAACGCCTGGGGCAATCCGTTTGCCGGCGGACCGGTGGGCGGCACCGGGCTGCAGAAGGGCGCCGAAGCCGCCGAGCGGGCCTCGGCTTTGCCGGTGAAGACGGCACGCGAGCGAGGATTCCTAGGTGCGGCCGCGGCGCTGTACCGCGACGCCGACTCCACGCCCAACGCGGCCCGGCTCCAGGCCTATGCCGATACCATGGCGCGGCTCTATCGCCAGTTCCCTAAGGACGTCGAGGTCTCGATCTACTACGCGCTGAGCCAGCTGGCCACGGCGCCCAAGACCGATACCACCTTCGCCCAGCAGCGGCGGGCGATCGCCCTGCTGGAGCCGCTGTTTGCCCGCTATCCCAATCACCCCGGCCTCGCTCACTACGTCATCCACGCCACCGATACCCCGCCGCTCGCGCACCTCGGTCTCAGCGCGGCCCGGCGCTACGCCTCGATCGCCCCCGCGGCGCCGCACGCGCAGCACATGCCGTCGCACATCTTCGTCCGTCTCGGCCTCTGGAACGAGACCATCGCCTCGAACTGGAAGTCGTATCAGGCCGGCGAGAGCTACGCCAGGGCGAGAGGGATTCCGGGGGCGCCGGAGGAATTGCACGCGCTGGACTACGCGGTGTACGGCTATCTCCAGCGAGGCCAGGATTCGGCGGCGCGGGCGGCGGTTGTGGAGGGCAGGAAGGTTACGACCACCTCACGGGCACTGGTCGCGTCGTACAACCGGACCGCGATGGCCGCGAGAATTCCGCTGGAGCGGGGCGACTGGTCCGAGGCGGCGGATTTTCCAACCCCGCCGGACTCGCTGGCCCCGATCGCGACGGCGCTGGTCCGGTTCACCCGCGCCCTCGGCAGCGCGCGGGGGAATCGCCCGGAGGCGGCGGGCCCCGAGATCAGCGCACTCGATTCCATCGCGACCGCACTGGAGCAGAAAGGGGAGCCCTACTGGTCTCGCGTGGTGCGCATCAAGCGCGACGCGGCAGAGGCCTGGCTCCGCCTGGCCTCAGGAGACACGACCGGTGCGTTGGCGCTGGCGCAGGCGGCGGCCGATTCCGAGGAGGTCACCGACAAGCATCCGGTGACACCGGCCGAGCTGCTTCCGGCACAGGAGCTGGAGGGCGACATGCTCCTGCTGGCCGGCCGTTACGGGGAGGCTCGCGCCGCCTATAAGGCGACGCTGGCGCGGGAGCGAAACCGGGCCCGGAGCATCTTCGGCATGGCGCGGGCCGCCGAGCTGGCCGGCGACCGTGAGGCCGCGGCAGCAGATTACCGGAAGTTCCTCCAGCTGATGGCCAAGGCGGATGGAGATCGGCGGGAGTTGGCTACGGCGAAGGCGTTTGTCACGGGAAACGGCGCGAAGCCGTAAGGATCACACCCTCCCCCGGGATTCCCGCAGAACTAGCGCCTGCCCGATCAGGTGGGCCACTCGGAGCGGCTCCGGCAGTCGTGACTTCCCTAAGGTCGCGAGCAGCAGCCGTTCGGCTTCGACTCTCGATACACCGGCATGAGCGAGATAGAGTCCGTCGCCCACCCCATATGCGGAGGGGATCCGGTCGAGCAGACCGAGCCGCTCGGGGAGCTTCGCGGCCCTCAGAGCATCGGCCAGTTCGGAGCGGGCCGGGTTGCGTCGGGTCACCACCAGCACCGCGAGTCCCAGTCGCTCGGCGAGTGCGGTCACATCGATGATGCCGAGGCCGGCGATCGTAATGCCGCCCAGGATCAGAGCCTGAAGCATGGGTCGGGCGCGGAGGCTGGCGATCCAGGTGGCGAGGTATTCGGTTGCGCCGTCGCCGTCCACCGGAAACTCGCCCAGGGCGATCGACTCGATGAGATCGGCACCCTCCATGGCGACGGCGAAGAGGGGAACCGGCCCGCTCTGTCGCTTCTCGAAGGGGGCGTCATCGACGCCAATGGTATGGGGACGAAAACCGTGCATGCGACTCAGCCCTTCGATCCGTGACCGCAGCCTGATCGAGCCCAACGCGCGAGGAGCGAGCGAGACCCGTCGGGAGACCGCCGCCGAGATTCGCCACTCCCCGCTACCGGGCGCAACGGGTGGTTGCCACCTGTTTCTTGGGTCGCGCGAACTCCCCACCTGGCAGCCATGACGGCGCTCGTTCCTCGCTGGCGACTGCGATGGTAACGTCGCGGACGAACTCGGCGTATTGCCGGGAGCCCTCCAAGTTCAAGGCTACAGTTTGGTACTCATCGCTCGGCTGGTGGTAGTCCCGCTCCAGATACTCCTTCACTTTGGCATCGACGTACTTACGGGATGAGCCAAGCGCGTCGGTACCCAGCGCCATGTAGAGTGCCGGTACGCCAGCGCGGGCGAATGGGTAGTTGTCGGCCCTGAGGAAGTAGCCTTCCTCGGGATAGGGATCGGGTGACACCCGCAGTCCGGATTTCACAGCGACCTGCTGGATGGTCTTACCCAGAGTACTGAGCTCGATGCCGAGCGGGGCCGCATCGCGCTTGGGCCCCAGTAGCTCGAGTCCGTCGTCCAGGTTCAGGTTCGCCGCTACCCGCTCCATTGGAACCGGCCCAGCGCAGACGAACGCGTGGGCCCCGAGCAATCCCCACTCTTCGGCAGTGGTAAAGAGGAAGGTCAGCGATCGCCGCTGCGGGTGCGCGGCAAATACCCGCGCCAACGCGAGCATCGCGGTCACTCCCGAACCATCGTCCAACGCTCCGTTGTAGATCGAGTCGCCCTTCACCGGCTTGCCGATGCCGTAGGCGTCCCAGTGGGCGCTGAGCACCACGTGCTGGGAGGCGAGACTGGAGTCGGTACCCGGAACCGTTGCGATCACGTTGTGTGACGTGACCAGAGTCGGTTCAGTACGGAACCGGACCGCGAGGTTTGCGCCCAGCGGCAGCGGCCGAAAGCCCGGCTGGTCAGCGCTTTTCAGCAGCGTTTCGAGCGAGCCCGCCTTCGGCGGTAGCAGCCGAGCCAGTGCGGAGTCGGTCAGGCCTCCGAAGAAGCGGATCCCGTCGTCCCGCACGTCACCTGCCAGGTAGCGGCTGACGCGAAACGGACTCTGGAACGAGCCGTCGGGCCTGATCAGGAGAACACCCACCGCGCCTCGGCGATCCATTTCTGCGACCTTGTCGGTGAGCCAGGAGAAGCGCGAGGCTCGAACCCCATTGAAGCGCAAGGTGTCCCTCTCGACAGTAGGCTCGCCGAAGATCATGATCGCGATCTTGCCGCGGAGATCGATACCGGCAAAATCGTTCCAGCGATACATGGGCGCATGAATCCCATACCCGACGAACACGAGCTCCCCTGCGGTACTGACGTCGGGACTGCGTCCGGTGTTGGCGAAGGTCACCTCCTTCCCTGGCGCGAGCTGACCGGAAATTCGCCCGGTGAGCCGGGCCTCGGCCGGTGATCCGGAGTCGGGGCGCTGAAGCAGGAGCTGTACCGGCTGTAGCCAGCCCGCGGTGCCGTTGGCGGTGGGAGCGGCGCCGGGCCGCAGACCAAAGGACTGGAGCTCGCTCACCAGGTATCCGGTGGTCAGCGCTTCGCCACGGGTCCCGGGATATCGTCCCTCGAATAAGTCGGAGGAGAAGAAGCGGAGCCGGGCGGCGAGTTCCCGGGTGGTGATAGCAAGCGAGTCCGGTGCCTGCCCCAGCATCGGATGGGGCAGCAGCACGAGAAGAATGGTGAGCCGAGAGATGAGCTTCGTGGATAGCTCCTGAAGGCCGTACTATAAGGTAGCACCGGAGACAATGAGCTCGAGCAATCCGGCGCCCTCACCGGCAGCAAGCCCCTTGCTCCGGGCATAATTGCGCCACTGCTCCTCGATGTAGCTGGTC
>CBFGTM010000074.1:0-13224 GCA_965652025.1 uncultured Gemmatimonadales bacterium | reverse complement strand
CCCGCAACCTCCGGAGCCACAGTCCGGCGCTCTAACCGATTGAGCTACAACCACCACGAGCCGGGACAACTAGCTAAAAAATGTTCGTCCCGAGCCGGGAAATATCGCCGGTAAGAGAGATGGGTCAAGGCCAAAAGCGTGCAGCGAGTGCGTCCGTTTCGGTCTGCTGTCGCACCGGCTCGCCCTGAACCGACAAGACTTTCACCACTCCGCGGACCGAGTTCACCAGAAAGGGGGCCCGCTGCCGGATGTCGCTCCAGGTGGCATGCCGCTCCTCGATCTGGCCGACCAGTTCCGTAAGCCGGGCTCTTCCCACCCCCGGCAGCACACCCAGGTCGAACGCGGGTCCGCAGAGCCGGCCATCCTCCCACCAGAGAATGGCATAGATCGCCGTCTCAGCCACGAAGCCGCCGGGGGTAAGCAGCAAGGCATCGTCCGCCTCAGCCCCGCGGGCAGTGTCCAGCGCCCGGTCGAACTGGGCCCGGTCGGTCGTCTTGTGAGGATAGGGATGGTGAGCCACCCGGGAGATGATGAGCTTGACCGGGTCGGGCGGGTCCACCAGCCGCTCGTCCACCTGCACCCCGCGCATGCCGACCTGGAGCCGGTGGACCCGGTCGGGGCCGCCTTCCGGCGGTACCAGCTCGCCCGGCAGAGGGACGCCCAACGCCTTGCAGCTTACCGCCAGACGCCGGATGTGCAGATACCACAGGGGGGCCGCGCCGTCGCGCAGGCGGATCGTCTCGATGAGTCCCACCGGAGGTCGGCGCATATCAGGTCACCGGCGCCGCGACCCGGCTTTCGGACCAACTCTTGTACGTGGTAGCTCCCAGTATGATGGCTCCCCCGATCAGGGCCCAGGCACCCGGAGTTTCCCGCTGTACTACCCAGGCCCACACCGGGTTGAGCACCGGCTCGAGCAAAAGGATAACGGAAGCCTCCAGCGCGGGGATGTGCCGGATGGCGCTGGTCACGAAGACGTATGCCAGCGCGATCTGGAACACACCGAGGTAGAGGATGATGGCCCAGTCGGAGAGGGAGTGGGATCCTACGGGCAGCGCCATGGGGAGTGCCGCGAGGAACGCGATGAGGTTACCCAGCACGACCGCGAGAGCCGGTGAGCCTCGCTTCGGGTCCGAGCTGAGCCAACGGAGGCCCCCTACCGCCAGGGCCCAACCCAAGCCGCTTCCCAGGGCCAGGAGGTTGCCTCGTTGCGGATCCGGCGCCGTGGCCGCCGGTTGATCAACTCCTACAAAGAACAGCGCCAGACCGGCGCCCACCGCGAGCATGAACTTCAGGTCTTGGCGTCGGACCGGCTCCTTCAGCAGCCAGGGTGAAAGTACCAGCAGATAGAGTGGCGCCGTGGACTGGAGAAAGATGGTGTTGGCCGCCGTCGTGAGTCGGTTGGCCAGGACAAACAGCGTGAGGCAGGCCGCGTAGGCCACTGCGACTAGGATCGTGGGCCCGAGAGTGGCCTTCGATACCCGGAGGGCGGCACCGCGGCCGGCGGCTGCGGTCATCAACCAGAGAGCAAGGGCCGCCACCCCAGAGCGAAAGCTGGCGATCTCCCAACCATCGAATTGGGCGGCTTTGATCGCTGCCCCACCAGTGGAGAACAGCAGCGCCGCAGCCGCCAGTTGGAGCCGGGCGGTGGTCTTGGATGTCATACAGGAGAAGATGGCTTCCCATGCTTCTTCGGCGCCACCTGCCTCAAGTTCAGTAGCGCTCCTCATCCGGTACAGCGCTCCGAAAGCGCGGCCGCTCGATGTCGCTCAGGTCGAGCCAGCTCCAGGGAATGGCTCTGGTGCGGTAGCGTCCGGGAAGGCCGAGAGCCTTGAGAGTCGGCAGCTGGGCAACGATGGCCGAGAGTTTGGCCAGGAGGCCCAGTTCTCCGATGACGAACTCATCCACCACATAATCATCGCCGTCGGGGCGCACCCGGACCTCCTCGATCCGCCCGACAGGCCGGCCGGCCGCGGTTCGAACCACGCGGCCCAACAGCTGCTCCAGCTGTACCTCACTGCCGGTCATGATCCCGCTCCCGGTATCCGGCCGATGACGCGCTCCCGCACCCAGTGCTCCCACGGCATGACATCGGCCGCCTCGATGTCCACCTTCACGTCCACTCCGATCTTCATGACCTTGGACCAGGGAATCCGAAATGGCTCTGGTTTCTGGGGTCCCCAACCTCGGGTGAGCCGGAGGGCCCAGCGTGCCATTCGGGGGTGGAGGCGCCAGGCAAACAGATGTCCTCCGGTCAAAAGCGCAGCGATGCGCGGAGGCGCGCCCTCCCGCAGCTCCAGGATGATGCCATCAACCTTCCCCACATCGAGGCCGGACTTATCCACCAGCTGTTGATCCAGGATCTGGCGCCTGATTTCCATCTACCCTCCCATCAGCTGCAGCGGAATGGCCACCAGGGCTATGATCGACGCCAGGAGGCTAATGGCGATGACGGCGAGGTTGCCGATCCAGTGATTACCGTACTCACCCATATAGTCCCGGTCGTTCATCAGGATCAGAAACGGAAAGGTGACAATGGGAAGTGTGAGTGAGGTCAGCGCCATGGAGAAGAGCGTCAATTGCAAGGGATCGATGCCCGTGACCATCAACAAGGACGCGATCACGATCATGATGGTGTAGCTCCCGGTAAACCGCGCGGCATCGCGGGGACGTACGTTCTCCCCCCAGTTCCAGCCCAGACCCTGGGCAAAGCAGTAGGCAGTCGCGAGCGAGAGCTCGAGTGCCGCACCGAGACAGCTGATAAACAGGGTTCCAGCAAACAGGTAAAACCCGGCGCGACCCAGCGGGTGGGCCAGGAGCAGGGCCAGCTGCTCGTAGCGCTGCGGCTCAATCCCGAGAGGATGAAATACCATCGCGGCTACCACCAGCACAGCGATGGCGAGCAGACCGCCGAAGCTCATCCCGACAGTTGCCACCGCCCGATTCACCCCCACATGGTCTTCGTCCCAGTGGTCCTCGATGGCGCCCGCGGAGTAGAAGTAGAAGAGATAGGGGCTGATGGCAGCGCCCAGGATACTGACCGCGGTGAACCAGTAGTGGGCGGGCCGCATGGCAGGGAGCTGGGGGACGGCACCGGCGACTACTTCCTGGAGTGGCGGATCCAGCTTCCAGGCGGCGACCAGGAAGGCGATCGCCACCATGCCCAGCAGGGAGACGCCGTTCTCGATCAGCCCGAAGGAGCCTTTCCAGAGGAGGAGCCAGGTGAGAAACCCGGTCGGAATAACCCACCAGCGGAAGTGGATCCCGGTGACCAGCTGCAGGGCCAGGCTCATGCCGCCGATCTCTGCCGCGAGGACCAGCAGGTTGATCGCCACGTCGCTCACCAGGGTCACCATGTAGATACGGGGGCCGAACCGCTCCCTCAAAGCGTCTTTGATGGTGTGATGGCTGACAGCGGCGAGCCGGCCCGACATCTCCACCAGGAAGATCACGCAGATCGTGCCCACCACTACCGACCAGATCAGAGTGAACCCGAAAGCAGAGCCGGCCTGGGCGGTGGTGGCGATCGCGCCGACTTCGAGGAAGCCTCCGATGCTGGTGAAGATGCCCAGCGCGATCTTGAGCAGCTTGCTCACTGGCTCTTCGCTGCCCGCTGCTGCGCCTGGCTCTTGCCCTCCTCCACTGCCTTGGCTACCTGGCGCACGTAGACCGAAGGGAGCGCGCCTCGTTCGGCAAGCTCCCGGGTGAGCTGCGCCGTTGCCTCCCATGAGGCGAGCTCCTGCCGGATCTTCTCCCGCTCCTGTTCCGGAGAGCCGTGACAGGCGGCAGTGAGCCCCAGCGCGGTCGCAATCAGCAGCTGGGGGCCTCCGAGCCGTCTCATGGGAGTGGTCCTCACTTCAGCGTGTGAGGTAACTCGAAATGTCGCGCGCGTTGGGCACCACGCCGGGTTTCCCGAGCCAGCTCGCCGTGATCGCCAGGGCCGCGATCAGGTAGACCAGTCCCGCCGGGACCCACATGATCAGGCCGGCCAACTGCTGGTCCTCCAGCGGAGTGAGTCCCCAGGCGGCGGCGCCCGAGGCGTTCAGGGGATACCAGACGCGAGATGAGAAGGTGAGCAAGGCGCCGAGGATGGTGGTATGGAGGGCAGTGGTGAAGAGGTACAGGATCGCGCTGGGCCGGGCCAACCGGCCCTGACTGCCTCGCAACACCGTCCACCAGAAGAGCAGGCCGGTTCCCAGGAAGCTCAGGTGCTGCAGGGTGTGAATCGAGTTGCTATGCAGAGTGGCCTGGAAGAGGGGTGGAGCGTGCCAGACCCAGATCGCCACAGCGTGGAGGATCCATGCGACGAGCGGCAGGGTCAGGACCCGCCAGGTCTTTCGGGCTGGGGGAAGTGCCGCCCACTCGCCGGCCAGGCGCCGCCAGCGGATCGGGAGCGCCCATACCAACGGTACCAGGGGTCGGCCCACAACCAGCAGCGGGGCGACTACGGCCATCAGCAGCTCGTGCTGCACCATGTGGGCGGAGAAGAGGGTTTCGCCCCAGTGGTGCAGCGGTGAGATCAGGGCAATGGCGAGTACCATCCAGCCCGCGCCGAAGGCCGCCGCTTCCCAGCCGCGGATGCCGCGATCTCGGCCGGCGCTCCGCCACAAACGGAGCAACCCACCGAAGTACAGCCCGGCACTCAGGGCCAGGCCTATAATGACCGCCGGCTCGAACGACCACCCGCTTACCGCATGCACCGTCACTCCTTCACTGACATGGGTCGAGCACAAAGCTCGGAATCCACTGCGCCACGATCACCAGCAGGAACATCGCGCTTACCAGGAGTCCGGTCCCAGCCATGAACCGGCTCCGGGCTACCGGGTCACCCGCATCGCCGGGCCAGTTCGTGCCGACGGAGTTCCAGGAGCGCCAGGCGGTCAGAAGACCGACCAGCGCCAGCAGCAGGCAGGCCAGATGGGTCAGGTGGACCGGCAACAGGTTGTGGGCGGAGCAGGCCGGGGGCACCAGGGCGTAGGCTACCTCGAGGTTGATCAGGAACGCGACCGGTGCGAGCAGCAGTCCGATCCACAGCGCCCAAAGGTGCCGGGCATCGGGTACGTCGGTGCGTGGGTCTACGGTCATGGAAGAGTCGCCCGCTACATGAAATAGGGAGACAGGAACACCACCACGTAGAGCGGAATCCAGACGCCGGTGATGAAGTACCAATAGAGGGCATTGTCACTGGCCCCGGCCAGATCCCGCTCCTCGAGCGGTCCCTTGTACAGCAGCACCGTGAACGCGATGGTCTCCGCGGTCTCCAGCAGCAGCAGCGAGCCGTGCGCGGTCAGCGTGGCCCACGCGATCGAGCCGTAGGCGTTGCTGTCCCAGCGGACATTGAGCGACTGGAACTCGAACCAGCGCAGCAGGGTCATGATGACCGCCAGCACCGAGCAGATCAGGAATCCCGTTCGAACGCCGCGGACGTCCATCCGGGTGGATGCGCGGTCCGCCCAGCGCATCGGGATATTGCTCAGCAGCATGAGCGCGGCCTGAATGGTGGGAACAACCAGCGCCGGCCGGAACACGTGCTCGGGAGGCCAGGTGGAGAAGTTGCGCCGGAGATAGAAATAGCTGGCCATGCAGATGAAGAGGGTGCTGCCCTCGATCACGATGAAGCCCAGGGTGCCCCACCACATCAGGCTGCGGTGGCCGAACACAGTGCGGGGGAGCGCGGCCACGTCGGCCACGATGCGGGTGGGTCTCATCCGGTCTGCTCCACCATCCGCTGCTCCCGATGATCCCGGCCGTGAGGCCAGCCCCAGCCGAGGAGCGCGAGGAGCAGCAGCGGGGTTCCGATCACGGCTCCCCAGGGCGTGAAGATCAGCGTGACGAACAGGATGGTCGTAGCCACTGCTGCGAGGAGCGGCCAGGGGCTTGGTGGCGGATGCCGATGCAGACTGTCGGGCCGGGCATCGAGCAGCGTCGTCACCAGCACGTCGCGCACGTCGGTCCGGAGCCCGCTCACGGCCGCCAGCTCGCCCGGCCGCTCCCACAGGGGCGACCGGCTCTCCACCACCGGGATGTAGGTGAAGTTGTACGGCGGGGGCGGCGAGGTCGTCGCCCACTCCAGCGTGTCGGCAGCCCATGGGTCGTCACCGGCCAGGGCTCCCCGTCTGAGACTCCGCGCGACATTGATCACGAAGAGCAGCACGCCCAGCACCACGAGCACAGCACCGACGGTGGCCAGGAAATTGAGCCGGCCCCACCCGGTGCCCGCGAGATAGGTGTAAACCCGCCGCGGCATCCCATCCAATCCGAGCTGGTGCATCGGAAAGAAGGTCAGGTTCACCCCAATGAAGAGGAGCCAGAAATTCCAGCGCCCCAGCCGCTCGTCCAGCATGCGACCGGTGATCTTGGGGAACCAGTAGTAGAAGGCGCCGAGCAGGGGGAATACCGATCCCCCGATCAGCACGTAGTGGAAGTGAGCCACCACGAAATAGGTGTCGTGCACCTGCTGGTCGAACGAGACCGAGGCGACCATCACCCCGGTGACACCGCCGATCACGAACAGCACCACGAAACCAAGCACGAACAGGAAGGGTACGCTGAAGCGTGGCCGTCCCGCCCAGATAGTCGCGATCCAGCAGAAGATCTGAATCCCGCTCGGCACAGTGATCATCATGCTGGCCGCGGTAAAGAAGCTTTGCCCCAGCTGGGGCACTCCGGTAGCGAACATATGGTGCACCCAGAGGCCGAAGCTGAGGAAACCGATGCTCAGCAGCGAGAGGACCATGGCGGGATAGCCGAACACGGGCCGCCGGGTGAAAGTGGCCACGATCATCGAGACGAACCCGAGAGCGGGGGTGAGGATGATGTACACCTCGGGATGGCCAAAGAACCAGAACAGGTGCTGCCAGAGCAGCGCGTCGCCCCCCTCAGCCGGATTGAAGAAGTGAGTGGCGACTAACCGGTCCATCGCCAGCAGCTGGGTCGCGGTGGCCACCCAAGGCATGGCGAAGAGCACCATGAAGGCCTGTACCAGCATGGCCCACACGAACAGAGGCATGCGGTTCAGCGTCATTCCCGGCGCCCGGTTCTTGAAGATGGTGACGATCAGCTCGACCGCGGCGACCAGTGCCGCGATCTCGGTGAAAGTGATCGACTGGGCGTACACATCCACCCGCTTGCCCGGAGAGAACTCCGGTCCCGCCAGCGGCACGTAGCTGAACCAGCCGGTATCCGGCCCGGTGTTGAGGAAAAAGCTGATATAGAGGAAGAGGCCTCCGGCCAGATACACCCAGTACCCGTAGGCGTTGAGCCGGGGGAAGGCGACGTTGCGGGCACCGATCATGAGCGGCACGAGATAAAGCCCCAACGCCGTCACGACCGGCACGGCAAAGAGGAACATCATGGTCATGCCGTGCATAGTGAAGAACTGGTTGTAGGCATCCGGGCCCACAATCGAGTTCTCCGGGCGGGCCAATTGGGCCCGCATCACCCCAGCTTCCAGGCCGCCCAGAACGAAGAACACCATTGCGGTCACGATGTAGCGCTTGCCGATCGACTTGTGATCCACGCTGGTGAGCCAGCCCCACAGGCCAGACTCCTGGCGCCAGGTCTCGTCCAGCTGGTGGCGAACCGATTCGGGATCGGCCGGCCGGTCGGCCTCCGGCCGAGGCGCCGCGCTCATTTGAGCGTCTCCAGGTAGGCCACCAGTGCCAGCAGGTCGGGACCGCTGAGTTGAGTGGGCGGCATCCTCGCGCCCGGCTTGATCACCTGGGGATTGACGATCCACCCGGTCAGATTTTCCCGGGTGTTGGCCAGAGTGCCGGCCGCTAAAGTGCGGCGAGTCGCGAGGTGGGTGAGGTCCGGACCGATGCGGCTTCCGGCCGGTGTGCCCGAGATGGCGTGGCACATGACGCAGGGCGAGGCGAGAAATACCTCCTTGCCCCTGCGGGCTAGCGAATCGGCCGGGGTCAGGGCGGTGTCCCGCTGCCGAGCCAGCCAGCCGGCGAACTCAGCGGGTGGTTCGGCGATCACCAGGAACGCCATCTTCGCGTGCTGATGACCGCAAAACTCGGCGCATTGACCCCGGTAGACTCCTGCGCTGTCGGCCTGAAACCAGAGGCTGTTCTCGTCGCCGGGTATCTGGTCTTTCTTGGGGCTCAGGTTAATGGGCCAGAAGCTGTGGATCACATCGGTGGACTTGAGCTCGAACACGACCGGCCGGCCCACGGGGACGTGAATCTCATTCGCTGTCGTTACCCAGTTCTTCGGCAACGAATCCCGGTACTGAACCTCCCACCACCATTGGTGCCCGGTCACCCGGATCTGGACGGCTCCCTTCCCCGGTTTGGTTGTGATAGTGCGACCGACGGACACATCGTAGACCAGGAAGACAAAGAGAATGGCGGTAGTCACCCCGGTGGCCACCAGCACCGTGGTCCTCATGGGCCGCTCGCGCCGGGCCTCTTCCCCTGGGCCCTCGTCCGGCCCGCGGCGCCGAAACGCACCCCACAGCAGGGCCAGCACCACCAACCCGAAGACCACCGCCGCGGTGATGAACATCGAGTCGCCCAGCCGATCTACCAGGCGCGCCTGAGGACTCGCCGGGTTCAGCGCACTGTGAGACTGCTGAACGAAGGCGTGGGCACACAGCGGAGGCATCAGGGTAGCTCTGCCGATTTCGGTATGGCCGATTGGACCGGCTTCGCTTTCTGGGTGGACTGCTCCTGGGGACGCACCTGCATGTCATCGGTCCGTCCGGGTGCGACATCCTTCCGCAGCAATCCACTCATCGAGCGGACGTAGGCGGTGATCTGCCAGATCTGGTCGGGAACGATCTTGCGTCCGAACGACGGCATCCCGTTGGGACGCCCTTCGGCGATGGTCTCGTAGATGTTTGCCGGCCTGCTTCCGTAGATCCAGTCCGCGTCCATCAACGGCGGGCCGATGCCGCCGCCCCCCTGGAAATGGCAGCCGGAACAGTTGTACTGGTTGTAGAGCGTCTTTCCCTGGGAGACGGCGTAGGCGTTTTCCTCGTACGGGCCGGGCATGGAATCGGCCGGGACGTTTCCACCGGGGATCAGCTCCACCTCGCGCACCTTGGGGTTGGTGACGGCCGAGCCGGAGGGTAGACCCTGGAAGTTCCGTTCCTCACGCTGACAAGCCACCAGGGAAAGCGCGAGGACGCCGCTCAGGAAGACACTGTCACGGAAGCGCGAACACATACAGCATCCCGCCCTTCGTCGTTGCCTGGGGCAGATCCTTCATCGCGTTCACGAAACCGAGGGCCGCGCTGGAGTCCCGCACATCGAGTCCACCGGCCACGACCGCGCCGGCCCATCCACCCACTCCGGAGAGTACCGCCACGTACTCCTTCCCATCCGGGCCGCGGTAAACCACCGGCTGTCCAATGATCCCGGAGCCGGTCTTGAACTGCCAGAGCGGCTTCCCGGTGCGGGCGTCGAGCGCCTTGAACCAACCCTCCATGGTGCCGTAGAACACCACGTCGCCCGCAGTGACCACGGTGCCGCTCCACACGGGAAACTTTTCCTTGACCTCCCAGGTTGCCTTTCGTGCCACCGGATCCCATGCTGTCACCACCCCGCGATTGCCGCCCGGGCCGGCGTACATCTTCACCGTGGCTGCGACGTACGGCGTGCCCTCGATGTAGTTAGCCTCTCCGGTTTCTACATCCTGGCACAGGTTCTGATGCGGGATGTACAGCCATCCGGTGCGCGGAGAATACGAGGAGGGTTGCCAGTCCTTCATCCCCGGCGCGGCCGGACAGATCCCGCGGACCACTTTGCCGGTGACGGGCGTTTTCTCCGCGATCTCGATCAGACGTCCGGTCTGAAGATCTACTCCTTTGCTGGTGGTGATGTAGCCATAGGGATCGGCCGAGAGTACCTCACCGGTGGCGCGATCGAGCACGTAGATGTAGCCGTTGCGCTCGGGGCGGATCAGCACCTTACGAGTTTGACCTTTGATGGGAAGGTCGAGCAGGATCTGCTCGTTGATGCCGTCGTGATCGAACAAATCATGGGGGCTCCACTGGTAGGCCCAGACTGCCTCGCCGTTCGCGGGGTCGCGAGCAAAGATGCCCGCGGTCCACTTATTGTCCCCGGGTCGCACGTCAGGGTTCCAGGGGCCGGGGTTGGAGGTGCCGTAATAGATCAGGCCGAGCTCGGGGTCGTACGAGATCCAGCCCCACGAGCCTCCACCCCCAATCTTCCATGCGTCACCAGGCCAGGTCGTGACGCCGAGATCCTTCCCCTTGTCCTGGGAATAGAACGGTTTGAATCGGGAACCGATCAGCACGTCCGCATCGGGGCCGGTATGATACGCGCGCCATGCCAGCTTGCCGCTCTTCGCATCCAACGCCGTGAGCCAGCCCCGGACGCCGAACTCGCCACCGCTGTTCCCTACCAGGACTTTGCCTTTGACCACCAGCGGTGCCATCGTCACAGTCTCGCCCTTGGTGATTTCCCCGACCTTGGTCTTCCACACCTCTTTGCCGGTTTTCGCGTCCACCGCCACCGTGTGGGCATCGAGCGTGTTGTAGTAAACCTTGCCGTCAGAGTACGCGGCGCCCCGGTTTACCAAGTCGCAGCAGGCCACACCCTGCGATGCCAATGACGGGTCCGGTTTGTAGGTCCACTTGAGCGGGGCGCCGGGTTGGGTCAGATCGAGCGCATACAGCAGGTTGGGGAACGGGGTCACAACATACATAGTGCTGCCCACCACCAGCGGGGCCGCCTCGTGCCCCCGGGTAACGCCGGTGGAGAAAGTCCAGGCCAGCTGTAGCTGCTTCACATTCTCGACGCTGATCTGGCTCAGTGAGCTGTAGCGGGTGGAAGCGTAGTTCCGGCCCGGCATGATCCATTGCCCGTCGTCTGCACTGGTATCCCCCGCAACCCTCGAGGGCGCGCCAGAAGCCAGGGTGGTGGTACGCTCGGCCGGTTTTGATGTCGGACGCTCCGGGGTACGACATCCGGCCACCGTCAGCAGCGCGCCGAACACCAGTGCCCTACCGCTGCGGAACCTTGGGAGGACCGCGTTGCCCCTAATCATGGGAGCGGAATCATGTCGGGCCTGCTGCTACTCTGCTGTGAGCCAGGCTACAAGCCAGTGAGCCCGGGGAGCCAGGGATTCCGATTGCAGAAATAGGCAAAAGCGCCCATTATCTCCGCAGGAGGGAGCGTTGCCCCAATCAACATCCGCCGACGAACTCTATCGTAATCTCCTGCAAATGCATGGCGATGCGTTCCAGGCTGGGCGCTACGAGCTGGGCTACCATCTGCTTGCCGCTGCCTTTCATGCCGCCGATGAGCTTGAACATGTCGACCTGCTGACCGAGGTCGGGGCCCTGGCTGAAACGCGGCAACGGGAGGTTGATGCGATTACACCGGAGCATCGGCTCTCCACGGCCTCGGCGCAACGTCGGGGAATCCAGCCTCTGTATCGGGTTCTCGCTGCGATCGTCGCCTCGGCTAAGGGCCGCATCGCCGCAGAGCGTATCAGAGATCGAAATCACCAAAAAGCCTTCCGGGGCAATCGCCTCGGGCGCGGCTAGCTCCGCATCTCAAATTGATGCGCACCATCATCGAGCCGTTCAAGATCAAGGCGGTCGAGCCGATCCGTCTCACGTCCCGGGCGGAGCGCGAGCAGAAACTGAAGGACGCCGGGTTCAACGTCTTCCTGCTGAAGGCCGAAGATGTGCTGATCGACCTCCTGACCGACAGCGGCACGGCGGCGATGAGCTCGGAGCAGTGGGCAGCCGTGATGCGGGGGGACGAGTCCTACGCCGGTAGCCGCTCCTGGTACCGCTTCGAAGAAACCGTGCGAGATATCTTCGGCTTCCGCCATGTGCTGCCCACCCACCAGGGGCGCGCTGCCGAACGGATCCTCTTCTCCCTGCGGTGCCGTCCCGGGCACGTCGTGCCCAACAACACTCACTTCGATACCACTCGGGCCAATATCGAATACACCGGAGCCGAAGCTCGAGACCTGGTGATCCCCGAGGGCCGGGTTCCCTCGGCTCGTCATCCCTTCAAAGGGAACATGGATGTGGATCAGCTCCGGCGGCTCGTTGGCGAGGTGGGCCGCGAGCGGATTCCACTCTGCATGCTCACGGTCACCAACAACTCCGGCGGCGGCCAGCCGGTTTCCATGGCCAACGTCCGCTCGGTCTCGGCGGTGTGCCGGGAGCACGGGATCCCGCTCTATATCGATGCCTGCCGGTTCGCCGAAAACGCGTATTTCATCAAGCTGCGCGAGGAAGGCTACGGGTCGAAAACGCCGATCGAAATTGCCCGGGAACTGTTCTCCTACGCCGACGGCTGCACCATGTCGGCCAAGAAGGACGGCCTGGCCAACATCGGCGGGTTCCTGGCCACCAATGACGAGCGGCTGGCCACGCAGGAGCGCAACCTGCTGATTCTCACCGAGGGATTTCCCACCTACGGAGGGTTGGCCGGGAGGGACCTGGATGCGATCGCGGTCGGTCTGCGCGAAGCGCTGGACGAGGACTATCTGCTCTACCGCATCCGCTCTACTACCTATCTTGGCGAGCACATTTCCAAGGCCGGGGTGCCCATCGTCCAGCCTCCCGGCGGGCACGCGATCTACATCGATGCGGCCGCGTTCTTTCCCCAAGTTCCCGCCCGGGAGCTGCCGGGTCAGGCGCTGGTGGTGGAGCTCTATCGAGAGGCGGGAATTCGTGCCGTCGAGATCGGGTCGGTCATGTTCGGGAAACGGAACCCCGAGACCGGCGAGGAGATTCCCGGCCCGATGGAACTAGTCCGGCTGGCGATTCCCCGACGAGTCTACACCCAAAGTCACATCGACTATGTAGTAGAAGCCATCCTGCAGGTCTGGCCTCGGCGGGAAACCGTGGCCGGGTACCGATTCACCGAGCAGGCTCCCGTGCTCCGGCACTTTACCGCGCGGTTTGAACCGCTGGTGGGAAGGGGGGAGGCAGGGAAGCCGGGAGGCCGGTAAAGAGATCCGCTACTATTCCCGCAGCTCTACGCTTCCCCGCTTCCCCACTTCCCCACTTACCTCATATACCTCCTCACGCACCGGTTGGAACCCGCGCTTGAGATAGTTCGGCAAGGCTGCTGGATGATCCAGGGTGCAGGTGTGCAGCCACACTCTACTGGGTCCGAGTGTCCAGGCAGCCTGAACTGCGCGGGTGAGCAAGTACTTTCCCCAGCCTCGTCCCACGTAGTCGGGAAGCAGGCCGAAATAGGCGATCTCGACCGAGCTGTCGCCATG
>CBFGTM010000073.1:0-13474 GCA_965652025.1 uncultured Gemmatimonadales bacterium | reverse complement strand
CCGCTTACCCGCTTACCCGCTTACCCGCTTACCCGCTTACCCGCTTGGCCGCCGCCGCAGGCTCCGATCCGCCGCTTGGGCCAGCTCGGCTGCAGTTATACCATCGCGGGGGAGGACGGCGGTTCCCACGTTCACCTGCAGCGGAAACATCTCACCCCCCGAGGTCCTGGCCGGCTGCTCGCCCAGAACGCGGCGGAGATTCCCCGCCAGAACCGTCGCTCCGCCGGCGTTGGCACCCCGGAGCAGCATCCCGAACGCCTCCCAGCCGTAGCGCCCAATGACGTCACTGGCCCGGACATTGGAGCGAAAGACATTGGCGGCATGAAGCAGGACTTCCTCGCCCGCGCGGGGGCCCAATCGCTCGCCGACCTGGCGAAACCCCTCGAGCTCGAAGAGCACGAAGGCCAACGGCTCGCTATAGCGCTGGCTGAACTCGACCGCATTCTCCAGCTCACTCATGAGGGTGGCGTGATTGAGTAAGCCGGTCAGACCGTCCCGGTGCACCAGCTCGCGTACTCGCCGGCCCCGAGCGGCACGGGCGATCACGGTCTGCACCAGCAACAGCGGGTCCGCCTCTAGTGCCACGAAATCATCCGCGCCGGCTCGCAGGGCGGCCAGGCGGTGCTTGGTGTTCTCCTCCCCGACGAAGACGATTGGCAGCAGCTGATATCGGGGATCCTGGCGGATCACCCGGGCCAGCGCGAAGGGATCGGAATCCACCGGCTGGGTGCCGAGCAGCAGAAGGTCGGGGGACTCGCGGGCCAACACGTCTGCCACGGACTCGGCTCGACTACAGCAGACGACTCGCACGTGGGTCTGGGCTAGGGCTGCGGCAAGGTCCCCCGCTCGCTTCTGATCGTGATCCAGCAGGACCACGCTGGAGGGAGGGGGGCCGATCCGGGCAAAGGTGCGGGCATACCGGGATAACTTCTGCTCCACCTGCTCCGCGGGAAAAACGGCATCCACACCCGCGGCGATGGCCCGTAGCCGATCTACCGGACGCAGGGTCTCGACCAGCACCACCGCTCCGGGCCTTCGGTCCGGACTGTTGGTCCAGGCAGAGGCGATGGCCGAGAGATCCCCATCTCCAGCTTCACCGCCGATCACGACGAGATGAGGGAAACGCTCTGCCGGCACACTGCTGGGTGGGTCGGTCCGGGTGGCAAAGCGGACATGGTATCCGGCGCTCCCCAACTCCTGTGCGATGCGCTCCCGCTGTGGGCTGGGGCGCATGATGATCAGGGCCCGGGGCGCGATTGGGACCGCACTGGAAGCCGGACCACTGTGCTGCCCGATGGCGTCCGCGATGGCAATTGCCAGACGATCCACGATGCCGCTCAGGTGGCTGAGCTGGGTTGCCACCGGATTGGCTGCCAGCCAGCGCTCCCCTTCACGAGCGATGGCGCTAATGTCGGCAAAACCATAGGAGCCGCCGGAGCCGGCCAGCCGGTGCAGCCTGGTTCGCAGTGAGCCCGCCGCCTCCGGCACTCCTCGCCCCAGTCCCAGAATATCCGACTTCAGCTCATCGAGCCGAAGCGGCAGGGATGACAGGTATTCGCGCTGCAGGGCTAGGAGGGCCGTGTCGGCCGGTTCAGTCATAGGTCTCTGGTCAGGCGCTCGAGTGCCAGCCGAGCCGCCGCGATAAATGGAGCAGCGCTGCTCCAGTGGGCCTCGACCTCATTCCCCTGGCGCGAGCCGATGATGGCGCTGCGGTCATCTGCCACCATGATGATCGGCATCCCGGGCCAGTTGCCTTCACTTGGGACATCCCGAATGGTGACAAAATCGAGCTGGGCTGGCCCGATCGACCAGAGCGACACCCTCGCCCCGGCCGATACCGGTCTGCTCAGGGCGGGCGCCAGCAGAGGATAGGCGTCGGCCGGGGCCACCAGGTCGACCGAGCGGGTAGCGCGGGTGATGTCATGGGTCAGCAGCTGGAGTACGGCCCTGCCTGACTCCACCTCCACTACGGTCGGTGTGTCGGCAACCGCCAGCTGATCCAGCTCCCGGCTGAGACGCTCCAACGCCAGTCCGTGCTGAGTCGAAATCCGGGCAATCAGCGCCTGAGGGGCCTCGGGCGCATACCGCTTGGGCCGGCCGGTTTCCACTCGCGCGGCTCCTTTGGCGACCAGACCCTCCAATGCACTATAAGTGTTGGCCCGAGCCAGCCGAGCCGCCCGAGCAACGGCGTACCCGGTTCCGGGCCCGCTCTTCAGCAGTACCTCGTAGACCAGACTTTCAGTTGGGGTGAAGCCGAAACCAGTGAGGTCGATGCCGGCCATGGGTAGTAGTATCTAATACTCCCTCCAGCCTGGCAAGCGCTACGTGTAGGTCAGGCTCCAGCCCAGGGCTTTGGCGATGAGAGCAAGTCGGAAAGTGACATCAACTTCTCTGCCCTCTGTCGTTTTTGCATCCAGATGCAGGGGGTAATAATGGTAGGTGATCTTGTTGGCCGCCTTTGGCTGGGACCGAAGATTCTTAGGTCGCCACACGCCCGCTTCGTCGGAGTCCTGAAGCAGGCGGGCCAATACCTTGGTGGCGACTGGTGCCCATTCCAGTGCTCCCATGCGGGCCAGCAGCTCGATGTAGTGCAGGGCCAGAGGCAGGTCCTTGGGCACTCCCTTCGAATCGGCCTCGATTGGGTCGCCGAGGATGAGGTGTTGGGGCCGCACGACCTTCTTGCCGACCTGAATCACAAAGGCTTTCTTCGGCTCCGGCTGGGCCAGGTAATGACCCAGCCGCTCGGTAAAGCCGGCGCGCTCCCGCTGGAGGTTCGGCATCGCCGCCAGCATGGCGACAGAATACCAGCTCGGCGGATGCGCCTCGGGGTGAAGTACGATCTGCTTTCCCGATTTCAGGAACGGTTTTTCCGCCAGCGGACTGCGCAGGAATTGGGAAATGGCACTGGCAATTTTGTGCCCGGCTCCCCGGAGCCGGGGATCGTCGCCATAACCGGCTTCAGCCAGGGAGGCCGAGGCCGCCTCCCGCATGATACCGCGAGCCCACGCCTCGGCCTCGGGATCGGACTTGACTGCCTTCTGAAACTCGAAGAGGAGCGACGGATCCTCGTCCCGGGAGAGAAGCCGGAAGAGCACCCGATCGGCCAACTTGAAGGGGCGGCTCGAGCGAGGCCACTCCAGCTGGAGCAGACGCCGGTATTGGGGAATGGTGCCGACGTCTTTGACCCCCTGGGCAGCAGAGGTGGCCAGTCCCAGCAGGTTCCCGCCCCAAACCCCACTGTCCTTTTGCTTTTTGACGACAGCAAGCGCCGTCTTGGACTCGGCTATGGCCTGGCGGGCCGACTCTATGGTGTCAGGGGTGGTATATCCCTCGGGAGCGAGCTCGCCATAAGTACGATATCTGATGGAGGGCCCGGCATTTTCCAACAGCCAGGTGAGGGGGATACGGTGCTCGGAAGGCAGGTCCAGAAACGCTCCCGGGATTCAGTGGGGCAGGCAAGAGCGGCGAGAAGATACTGAGGGAGGGGGAGGACGGGAAGGTCGCCACACCCCCAATCCGTCAGGCCCCTCCCGACTTGGCTATCCTCTTCTCCCCGGCCGCCCGGAACTCAGACTCGCGATTCCAAGTCGGTTGAGCTGCGGCATTTGCCACCGCCACCGCTGTACGGACAATGACCCGAAGCTGTTGTTCGGTGCCGTCGTACCTGAAGGAGGGGAGGACCTCGTCGCTGGGCTGATGGTAGCGCTTCTCGGTGTACTCCTTCTTCATCCGTTCACCGTACTCCTCCGGCTGGCCCACAAACCGCTGGCCGCTCTCGATCGAAAGACCGGGAATCCCCGCCCGGGCCAGCGGGAAGTGGTCAGACCGGAAGAAGAATCCTTTCAGGAGTCCATCCACGTTGGTGGTCACCTCGAGCCCCTCCTCCCGGGCAGCGCTGCTGAATGTGCCGGCCAGGGAGGACTGGTCCAGCCCGACCGCGGAGACGTCCCGGGTCCTGCCATAGAGATTGACGACGTCGAGGTTCAGAATCGCCGCAATACGGTTCAGCGGGATGGTTGGCCGGCTGACCAGGGCCTGCGAGCCCAGCAGTCCGGATTCTTCTGCAGTAAAGCCGATAAAGACCAATGACCGCGCCGGGCGCACACCGCTCCGGACGAAGGCTTCGGCGGCGGCGAGGACGGCAGCGGTGCCGGATGCATTGTCCTCCGCCCCGTTGTAGATGGAGTCGCCCGCCACCGGGGTAGCGATGCCGAAGTGGTCGTAATGCCCTCCAATCAGCACGGCCTCGTTTGCCAGCTGCCCGTTTCCCGGCAGGCGACCCAGCACATTACTGGTTTGGGACCGCTCGATTGTACTCCGGACGGTGCCGTCGAGCTCGAGCCCCAGGGGGACCGCCTTGAAGCCGCGCCGGGCCGCCTGGTCGGCCAGATTGGAGAGATCCTTTCCGCTCTGGCGGAACAGCTTGGCCGCTGCTTCCTGCGACAGCCAGCCTGCTACCTGCAGTGACTTGGGCGGTTCCTCTACCCGGACCTGGGGCCCGGTCCAGCTGGACTGCACCGTGCTCCAGGGATAGGTGGCGCTCTCGGTGGTGTGGACCAGCAGAATGCCCGCTGCCCCCTGGCGCTGCGCCTCCTCGATCTTGTAGGTCCAGCGACCGTAGTAGGTCAGGATCGGGCCCCGAAAGATGGTGGAGTCGCGCAAGCCCGGATCGTTGACCAGTGCGACCACGATCTTGTTCTTGACATCGAGGTCCGCATAGTCATTCCACTGGTACTCCGGTGCGACGATCCCATAGCCGACGAAGACCAGCTCGCCCCGCACACTGGTGGTGGGCTCGTTGCGCATGGACCAGAGCACGTAGTCGGTACGATAGGACAACTGGGCTCCGGACGAACTTCCGACTCGCAGGGTCGGGCTAGGGGTCAAGGTGATGATGGGCACGCGGTGAAAGTAGGTGCCGCTGTCACCCGCGGGCTCGAGACCGAGCCGCTGGAATTGGGCGGCGATGTACTTGGCCGCCAGCTCTCCGCCGCGGGTGCCGGGCCGGCGGCCCTCGAGGGCCTCGTCGGCTAGAAACTCCAGGTGAGCCCGGACCACTCTCCCATCCACCGCTCGGGCGACCTGAGGCCCCGGAGCAGCTCTGTCACTCTGCTGGCTCCAAGCCGGATGGATTGCAGCAGAGGCCACGACCAGCAGAACCAAGCCGAAACGCATGGGAATACCCTGATGGAGAGTCAGTTGAGGACAGCGGAGGAGGGACAGAGTTGCGCCAGCGCACAGTCGGAGCAGCGCGGCCGCCGAGCAATGCAGACGTTCCGGCCGTGGAAAATGAGCAGGTGGGAGAGCAGACCCCAGCTTTCCCGGGGAAAGAGTTTCATCAGCTCAGTCTCGATTTTCTCGGCGTCTCGCTCGCTGCTGAGACCCAGCAGCCGGCTGAGGCGAGTGACATGGGTATCGACCGTCACACCTTCATTGATGTTGTAGGCGTTACCGAGAATGACGTTGGCAGTCTTCCGGCCCACACCGGGCAGTCGGCGAAGCTCCTCCATGGTGCGAGGCACCTCCCCGCTGTGCTCGGACACCAGCGCCTGCGCCATCCCGATGAGGCTTCGAGTCTTGTTTCGGAAGAAGCCGGTGGATTTGATGATTTCCTCGACCTCGGCAGGATTGGCTCGGGCGAGCTCGAACGGTGTCGGATACCGGGCGAACAACGTCGGTGTCACCAGATTGACCCGGGCGTCGGTGCACTGGGCCGAAAGGATCGTGGCGCAGAGCAGCTCGTATGCGTTGCGGTGATCCAGGGCGCACCGGGCGTCGGGGTAGAGCTCCTTTAGCCGGGAGAGGATTTCAGCGCTCGGTGGGGAAGCGGGGAAGTGGGGAGGCCTTTTCCCGCGCGATTTCTTCGAACGTAGCCTCTTTCCCACCGAAGCCGGCTTGGCCCGAAGCCGCTTCCCCGCTTCCCTGCTTCCTCGCCTGCCCGCTTCTGTCACCTTCGCCTCCGGGCATACGCCACGAAATCGCCGACCGGCCGCGCATTGAGAATCTGGTCGGGACTGAGCCAACCCTTTCGCGCCATGTTAATTCCGTACTCCATGTAGCCCAGGCCGGCGACACTGTGGGCATCGGCTCCGATCGAGATTGCCACGCCGCGATCCCGCGCCTCCCTCACCACCCGCCAGTCCAGATCCAGCCGGTGAGGATCCGCATTGATTTCCAGGGCGATCCCGGTGGCTGCAGCCTTGTCCATGACCGCATCCAGGTCCACCGGATAGGGATCGCGAGAAAGCAGCAGCCGCCCGGTCGGATGTCCGATGACGGTGAGATAGGGATTGTCCATAGCAGCCAGCATTCTGGCAGTCATCTCCTGCTTGCCCATGTTGAAGCGGCTGTGCACCGAGGCAACCACGAAGTCGAGACGCTCGAGCACCCGCTCCTCGAAATCAACCGTTCCGTCCTGGAGAATATCGGCCTCGATCCCCTTCAGCACCCGGAACCCGCCCAGCCGCTCGTTGACCTGGTCGATTTCGTCCGCCTGGCGCGCCAGATCGTCGGGCTGAAGTCCTCCCGCGTACGCCGCCGCCTGACTGTGATCGGTCACTCCGAGGTAATCGTAACCGGCTCCCTGACAGGCCAGCGCCAGTTGCTCGACCGTGTTGGACCCGTCCGAGTAGCTGGTGTGACAGTGGAGAAATCCTCGGATGTCGCCCTGCATGACCAACTTCGGAAGCCCGTTCTTGGCCGCGGAGCTGACTTCTCCCTTGCCCTCGCGCAGCTCGGGTGGGATGAAGCTCAACCCCAGGGCTTGATAAAACGTCTCCTCGTCCGGCGTGGCGACGAACTGACTCCCTCGCCAGAGGGCAGCCGCATTGAGGGTAAACCCCTTTTCCTTGGCGCAGGCGGCGAGGTCGCGCAGGTGGTCTTCGTTTCCGGTCGCCTGAACCAGGACCGCTCCCGCATTCACCGGCGTGGTGGCCACAATCTGGGCGCTGGAGCCTCCGGCGAACCGAAGGGTGAGCCGCCGCTCGTCCTGGCCGGCGAACTCATGTACCCCCTGCAACTGGCTCAGCCGGCGGAATAGTTCGGCCGGGGGCGCTTCCGCAATCAGCACGAAGATCAGCTCCCGCACGATCTCGCAACGGCGGCGCACGTCGCCGGCCACAAGAGCACTGGTTACGCCAGGGAGACGCTCCAGCGCCGCCTGGAGACCTCGGGCCTCGTCGGCAGCATGGTGATACAGCCGGTAGGCACTGGCCCGCCGGAGAAAGGCGATGGACTTGAGGATGTTCTCCGAGGTGCGGGGGCCAAAGCGCGGGAGCTTGGCCAGGCGTCCGTCGTGTGCAGCTGCTTCCAGGTCAGGAAGCGAATCGATGCCCAGTATCTCGTGAATCTGGCGGATCTTGGCGACGCCCAGCCCGGAAATCTCCAACATCTCCACCAAGCCACCGGGGATCTGCTCCCTCAGCTCTTCCAGCATGGTCGCCCGGCCGGTGTGGACCAGCTCTTTGACGATCTGGAGCGTGGCAGGCCCGACTCCTTTGGCCGAGGCGAGGGACCCATCATCCAGTGACTGCCGAAGGTCTCCTGGAAAACCGGTGATCGCCCGGGCTGCGGTACGAAAGGCCCGGACTCGGAACGGATTTTCGTTCTTGAGCTCGAGGAAGGCGGCGATCTGCTCCAGTACCTGGGCGATCGCCTTCTTGTCCATGTAATCCTTAACGCTTTCCATCGGTAGCTAGGAGCTTAGAGTGGGGAGCGTGACCGCCGCCTCCCGGTTTCCAGCTCCGAGCTGAGCCACCCTCCAGCCCAGCTCCAGCAGCTCCTCCTCGCCTACCATCGAATAAAGTCCCGCCGCAGCGCCGCCCGGCAGCGTGGAGGAGAAGAGCGGGCTTCCGTCCGGCCGGGTAAGCCGCGAGGGCCTCGACCCGGCGACCTCAACCACACTGAACCCCTGCCGGTCGGGGTACATCCCGAAAACGCCCAGCATTCGCAGCTGCCCCGGCTCCAAGCTGGCATAATGGAAGAATCCGTCCAGAGGCTCCTGGGCTTGGCCCGGCACCACCGGGGCCCAGATCAGACGCTCCGGCAGCTGGAGATACGCCGCGCGCGGGCTGATATCTCCCGGCCGCTGGCTGGAGGACTGGCTCACCAGCTGCTGGAGCTGGTCGGAAGAAGCCTCGAGAGTGACACTGCCGCTGTCCCAGTAGAGATAGGCGTGATGGACCAGCGCGGTCAGCTGGTCGATCCCTTCGCCCAACCCCTCATCAGGCCGGAGCTCTCTCAGCAACAGCAGAGTCTCTCGCACCATGAGGAACGCATCACGATCCCGGGGGTCGCGTTTTTCCTGAGCCAGGGTTTGGCGGATAGCTGGGAATGAGGTCAGGGCAGCTGATTCGAAGACCAGGTCGAAGGGGGTAGCACGATGTTCCACCATGAGGGGAATCTAGTCGGCCGGGAGGAAGCCATTGATCAGGCGGCTAAACTCTTCGAAGGCTTCGATGTAGGGAACGTGACCACAGCGAGACAGCCGGTTGAACTCGGCCCCGAGCAAGTCTGCGAGGGAGGCCGAGCTGGAGAGCGGAATCGGATCATCTTCCCCGTGCAGCACCAGTGCCGGCACCCTGAGCGCCGACAGCCGCGGCCGGAGATCGTAATCATCCAAGCTGCTCCAGACCTCCTGTTGGGTCCGGCCGGTAACCCGGAAAGGAGTCAACTCCCGCGCTCGGGCCGGATCGAAGAAGTAAGCCGCAACCGAGAGCTCGAAGGTTCGCTGAGCGTAGTCGCCGGGATTTCGCTCGCGGAGGCCGCTCTCGCGCAGCGCCGCGCGCTCCCGCTGAAGCTGGGGCGCAAGATTGCGCTCCTGAAATCGGTGCTCGAATTCCTGCCGGGCCTCGCTCCAGGCTGGAGCCGGGGAAACCAGCGCCAGGCGGGACACCCGGTCGGGGAACTCGGTGGCATAGAGAAGACTCAGCAGTCCTCCCCAGGAGTACCCCACCAGGCTGAGTCGCTCCAGGCCCCATTGACTCCGCAAGTCCTCGAGATCGGCTACCTGCTCCCGCCACCCGACCGGTGTGTCGCGGGGAACCGGCGAGCGCCCACCCCCCCGTTGGTCGTAGTAGATCAGCTGCCGCCTGTGCGCCAGGGTATCGAATGCGGGAAGGAGATAGTCGTGGTGGGCGCCAGGTCCGCCATGCAGGATCACGCTGGGCGGTCCAGACCCCACCCGCCGCTCGAAAATCCTGACGCCGCGAACCTCGCGAGTACCGGTTCTAGCCGCTTGCTGCCGTACAGTCATTGCGAAGGCGTTGAACGCCCGAAGCAAGCTCGCGGGCTGGCAGCTGGATCGCCACGCGGCCGCTGGCCCCTCGCGATGACTTTCACGCTAGAGCAGCACGGCGAGCGCGTCGGCCACCCGCTTGACAGCGAATTCCTCTTCTGCCGTGAACGGATCGGGCAGGTCACTATCGATGTCGATCTGACCCAGGATCGTTACTCCCCGCCGGATCAGTACCACGAGCTCGGATCGGGTCCATGCGTTGCAGGCCAGATAGTTCTCCACTGCTCGCACGTCCGGCACATTCTGATCCTGTCCGCGGGCCACGGCCGTGCCGCAAACGCCGACGCCTACCGGTATGCGGGTGTGGTCGGTCTCTCTCCCCGCAAATGCCTCCAGGATCAGCTGGTCTCCGTGGAGCATGTAGAGATACACCGAGGTGTACGGCGGCCCGGCGGCGCGAATCTTGTCCGCGGCGATCTGGAGCAGCGCTCCCCGGCTCTCCTCCCGGGCAAAGGCCCCTCGCAGGGCAGCAACAACCTTGGCGGCGTCGAGCACCGGCACATCAGCCTCCCCGAATTCCCAGGGTGGCTCGAAGCTTGGTTGTACCGGCGCCGCGCCGAACCACGATGTCTACCGTATCTCCCGGACGGTGACTGCGAAGCGCGTCCGTCATCGCCTGCAGGTCGGGCGTATCTGCGGTTCCGATCCGGGTGATGATGTCGTCCCCTCGGAGCCCGGCTTTTTCCGCGGGACTGCCGGCCCGCACGCCAACCAGCCGGACGCCGCCGGGAGAGCCGGTCATGTCCGGTACGGTGCCCAGGTACGCACCATAGCCGGGAGTGCCCGGATGATTCGAGGTCTGGGCCGGCAGGGGAGAGGGAAGCTCGAGAAAATTGAGCGGTGCCCGGCGGTTGGCGAGGGCGGTGACCAGTCCCAGGGTGAAATCGGCCACTCGTTTGAGCCCGTCCACGTTGACCTTCTGCCAGTCGTCTGTGGTCCGGTGATAGTCCTCGTGCAGGTCCGTGAAAATGTGCAGCACCGGCTTCTTGACGGCGTAGAACGAGGATTGATCGCTGGGCCCATAGCCGTCGCCCTGGGCCTTGAGATCGAAGCCGGCATACCAGTTCAGCGAATCCAAAAGGGCCGGGAACTCCTTAGCGCTTCTGACCCCGTAGACGATGAGGTGGCCGTTCCGCAGCCGACCCACCATGTCCAGGTTTACCATGGCAAGGGTGCTGGAGAGGGGGTAGATCGGCTCCTTCACGTAGTGGGCCGAGCCCAGAAGTCCCAGCTCCTCGCCGCTGAAGGCAATGAACACGACGGTGCGGGCCGGCGGGGATGCCGCCAGCCGGGCGGCGACCTGAATCAGACCGGCTACGCCCGAGGCGTTGTCATCCGCTCCGTTATGCACCTGTCCATTGCTATCGGGATCCAGGCTACCGAAGCCACCGAGACCAAGATGATCGTAGTGGGCGCCCAGCAGGACGGTTTGGTTGCGGAGGATCGGATCGCGTCCGGGCAGGATTCCGATCACATTCTTTCCCACCACCGGTCCGGTCATCGTGGGCCGGACGGCCGGCGCATTCCGGCTCACGGTAAAGGTCTGAAACCATCCGCCTGCTGCCGGCTGCAGGCCAACCTCCGAGAACCGGCGGGCCAGGTAGGTGGCCGCGGAGTCAGCCCCGGGTGACCCTGTTGCCCTGCCCTGGAGCCGCTCATCGGTCAGAAACTTGATGTCGTCCAGAAGCCGGGGAGGTTCCACCACGCGCTGAGCGTCAAGGCGACCGGCCAGCAAGACGATCACGCCGACAGAGGCGAAAACGATGCGCATAGGTACTGAATTATAGAGCGCGAGGGTTACTGGGGCACGAAGCTGCTGTGGGGACCAAGCCGCCGGGCGAATCCTGCCAGGAGCCGGGCGGTGCGGTCCAGGTCGGCAAGTGCCACCATCTCGTTGGGGCTGTGCATGTAGCGGTTGGGGACAGAGACAAGACCGGTGGCGACCCCGCGATGGGCATTGAAGATGGCTTCCGCATCCGTGTGGGTGTCTCGCGACGCTGCCTCGATCCGGTAGGGGACCTGCTCCGCCTCGGCGGCGCTGACCAGCAGCTCGAAGACGATCTCGCTGACGGAGGCTCCCCGGGAGATGGCCGGTCCCCCGTCCAGCCGATAGTCCCCATGCTTGCGCTTGTCGAGACCGGGATAATCGGTGGCGTGGGTGACATCGACGACGATGGCAACATCAGGCTCCAGGCGGCTGGCTGACGAACGGGCACCGCCACCGGTAGCGGCAATCTCCTCTCTGGTCGTAGCCACGGCGGTGACAGCTGCTGCGGGGCGATCTCGAGAGAGGATCCGGAGCGCCTCCAGGACGACAAAAGCCCCAATCCGGTTGTCGATGCAGCGGCTTACCAGCCTTCCGTTGGGAAACTCCATGACTTCGGCGGCCAGCACTCCCGGATCACCGATCCGGACCCGAGCCTCGGCTTCGGCGCGGTTGGCGGCCCCGATGTCGATCCAGAGATCTTCGACCCGGGACACTTTCTCCCGCTCCTCCCGCTCCATGAGGTGAATAGCCTTCTTGCCTACAACCCCGCTCACCTGGCCGTTTCTACCCAGGAGGACCACCCGCTGGCCGACGAACACCTGGGAGTCCCATCCGCCGATAGTGTCGAAGCTGAGGTACCCCTCGTCGTCGACGTGGGTGACCATGACTCCGATCTCATCTATGTGCCCGGCCAGCATGACCCTGGGGCCTTGGCCGTCGAGCCGCGCAAAGGAGTTGCCCGCCACGTCGGCCTCTACGGCATCGGCAAAGCCCTGCGCTTCCGCCCGCCATAGCCGCGCGGGGGCGGCCTCGAACGAGGAGGGTCCCGGCGTGTCCAGGAGCCGCTTCAGGAATTCCAGTGATTCAGGGGTCAAGAATCCTCGCTCGTGAGCTGCAGCTCCAGAAAGGCGGTACCCTCCACCGGGTTGTCCCGGTACGGAGCGATGTCCTGAAAGCCAAGGGTGCGATAGAGGCGTAGGGCGCTCTTCATGGACGGCAGGCTGTCGAGCCGCATCCTCCGGTAGCCTGCCTGGCGAGCTTCTCCAATGACCCGAAGAGCCAGCGCCCGTCCAACACCGTGCGAGCGGTAGGCCGGCCGCACATACAGCCGCTTCATCTCGCAGATGTTGCGATCGATTCTGCGCAGAGCCACACAGCCGGCAACCTCATCGTTCCAGCAAGCTAGGAGCAGCCGTCCGTGAGGGCGCGCATAGTCTCCCGGCAGGGCAGCCAGCTCCTGCTCGAAGCCCTGAAAGCAGAGGTCGACCTCCAATGAGGCGGCGTACTCCTCGAAAAGGGTGTGGACCTGAAGTATGGCCTGGGGGGTAAACGCATCATCAATTGTCAGCATACTCCGGCCGGGAGCCACTCCTGCAATCCCGACATGGCCTCCCCGGCGAGGGCGGAGTGGATCCGGAGGGCTCCATCTACCACCCGGGGACCAGGACGGGAGGTGTAGGCGTTTCCATCCAGAATCCAGACCGGCCGGGCGCCCATCAGGTCCTGGGCCTCCGGGTTCGTCATCCGTTCGAGCTCAGCCCGGGCGCGATCGACTCCGAAGCCGCAGAGCATCACGATGATGAGGTCGGCTCCGAGGGAGCGGATCTCCTGCCACTCGCGTCGGGCGGAATGACTGCCGGCGACGGCGCCGAGGTCCTTTCCACCGGCCGACTCAACCAATTCGGGGACCCAGTGACCGGCGAGATACAGCGGCTCCAGCCACTCGATACAGAGCACCCCTGGAGCAGGACCGTGGGAGCAGGAGCGAAGTTGCCGGAGCCGGGCCTGCAGCCCCAGCACCAGCTCCTCCGCCTCGTCCTCAGCGTCTAACGCCGCACCGACGCCGCGGATGTCGCTCCAGATGCCGACCAGGTTGCGGGCCCGCAGGGAGAGCACCATGGGAGTTGAGCTCAACGCCGCCGCGAGCCGGTGGACGTCCCCATCGCTGACGGCGCACACTTCACAAAGATCCTGGGTGATGATGAGGTCGGGTGCGAGAGAGCGGAGCTGTTCCGCGTCCACCCCGATGACCGGCTTTCCTGCGCTTCGTAGCCGGGTGACCTCGGCATCGATAGTGACACTTGGAGCGTCGACGTCCACTGGGGTGGTAGTAACTCGGGGGATCTTTCGGACCTCGGGAGGGAAGTCGCATTCGTGAGAGACGCCCACTAGAGAGCTCAGCTCGCCCAGAG
>CBFGTM010000072.1:0-14384 GCA_965652025.1 uncultured Gemmatimonadales bacterium | reverse complement strand
CCTCGCGCGGCAGCTGCGGGAGATGCTGACCCGCTACGGCTTCGTGCATGTGCTCGATACCGGCTCCTGGCTGACGAATACCCAGGCGCTGCGCCGGCGGGTCGAGACTGGAGAAATACCGGGTCCCGCCATACTCACGACCGGTCCAGGTTTTGTCCCCGAAGCCGCCAGTCCGTTCTATATCCTGCCGGCCAAACTGCCAGAGCTGCGATCGGCCAAGGATGCGAAGGCCCAGGTTGCCGCCCGTTTGGATGAAGGCGCCGACGCGATCAAGCTGTTCACCGGGTCGGTGGCGTCCCCCACGCGCATCGTGCCCATGCCGGTCGACCTCGTGCGGGCGGCCACCGCCGAGGCGCACCGTCGGGGCAAGCTGGTTGTGGCGCATCCCAGCAACAATGCAGGGATCGACGCGGCGCTCAGCGGCAACGTGGACATTCTGGCGCACACGACGCCCGATGGAGGTCCCTGGGACTCCACCTTTGCCGGGCGGATGAAGCGCGCAGGGATGGGGCTGATCCCGACGCTGCAGCTCTGGAAATTCGAACTGACGCGTAGAGGAGCCGATTCGCTCACCATAGAGCGGTTCCTCGGCGTCGCAATCGAGCAGTTGCGGACCTATTCCGGTCTCGGTGGAGAAATTCTCTTCGGGACCGACGTGGGGTATATGACGGTCTACGACCCGACCGATGAATACCGGTTCATGGAGCGGGCTGGACTATCGTTTCGTCAGATTCTGACTGCGTTGACCACCGCACCGGCCAAGCGCTTCGGTGTAACAGGGCATACCTCTGGCAGCCTGGAGCCGGGAGTCGACGGGGATCTAGTGATACTCGACGCAGACCCCGAGCGAGACATCGGAGCGCTCACGCAGGTGCGCCGGGTGTACCGGAAGGGGCAGCCGATTTTTGTCCTTCCCCCTCAGTAGCCGAAGGGGAAATTCCGTGGCCGGGGGGCGTCTTCGGCGCGGAGGTAAGTGATGGTATAGGGACCAACGAACGTTGCGGACACGACAGTCCGCCCCCGTGCGATCGAAAAATGGTTCGTCCCCGCGGGGGCGGTGCCCGAGTCTCCGGCGGCCAGCGCCCGGGTCTGCTTGGGGTCGAGCACCTCGCCCACCCCGACAAGGAGCGTTCCCTCTCTCACTTCGACGTGCTCGTAGCTGGGATGGAAGTGCGGCGGGAGCCGGTAGCCATCCGGCATGGACACGAGGAGCGTGAACTCCCCGGGGGCTGTGGGATCGCCCCTCACGACGGCGATGAGCGCGCCAGGTGGCAGCACGGGAGGCACTGTCCACTGTAGCGACGCCGGGTCGGCCGAGGACTGCGCCATGGCACCCGGAGTCGCCACACACCACACCGCGGCAGCGATGAGGAGAAAAAGCCGAATACGCACTGCACTCACAACGGCAGTTCCTTGCCAGCCTGCTCCGCCACCATGTACTCCGCGTACCAGGCCGGCCAGTTCTCGTCCCGCTGGCCGCCCATCCGCTTCTCGTGCTCGCCGTGCGCGGCCTCCGCGCGCCGCAGGGCCTGCGCCAAGTCGTTCACCGACCGGTACGTCGTGTCGCCTGCTACCCGCCCCGGGAACCGCGTCGTCACCTCCTGGAGCAGCCAGAGGTTGCCGTCCGGGTCGCTGAACGCCGCGTACGAGCCGTAGGTCTGGCGGTTAGGCGCGAGGCCGCCGACCTGGCCGCCGAAGGGACCGGGACCCGCGGCAAAATGGAAGATCTCGCTCACCTGGGCGCCTCGGCTGATCAGGTCCTTGCGCGCAGCCTCGACGTCGGAAACCACCAGAAACATGCCCTTGGCGGAGCCCGGCGTGCCGTTCGGATTGAAATGAATCGAGCACTGGGAGCCCGGAGGCGTAAGCTGGATCGCACGGTCACCATTGTGGCGGAAGTCGGCGTCGAGCCGCCATTCGAGACCTTCATAGAACGCCTTAGCGCGGTCGATATCCGAGACCGGGAGGGGGATCACCTCGAGCTTCAAGTCGACCGGCCCGACGCGGGTGCCGGCAGCAGCGTCCTGGCTACGGGTTGCCGTGGTTGTCATGGTAGCCTCCTTAGTTCTGTTAGGTGTGCACGCCTCTCAGACTGTGTTTCCATGTGTGTTATTGTGTGAGTACCGTTTGTGATCTCACGCGCGAGCTTCTCTCTGCGGTCGCTCTCCACGGCAAGGGGCGTAGTTCCGCAGCAAGAGCCTGGACTGCGGACTCTCCAAAACGACGCGCCCAAAGGTTGAGCCAGTCCTCATTGTCCAAGAAGAACTTCCAATCGCTGATGACCGCATGCCTCAGCAACAGAAACGGAACGGGCGATCTGAATGGGCGAAAGCTCGAGTTGTATATGGCAGTCCCCTCGTTGCTCTCGTAGAACCCTCCCAGCACTAATCCATCTTCAGCATAGGAGGAAGCTCCAAGACCCTGTAGGATGCCGTCAAAGTAGTCCTTGGCACGATCCGCCGACAAATCGGTGAAAACAACGACGAGTGACTTGTAGTTCGCGTCCTCACCGTCAACCGGGTGAGTGCCCAGGAACAGACTCTTGTAACCGCTCATGAGCTGGACAACATCTGGCACGCTCCGCCCGCTGATCTGCTCAGGAACCAGCCACAGTGTCTTACGTTCTAAGGACCCAGGGACGAAGGGGCAGACGGGCCCAGCGCGTCCGAGTTCCTCGTGAGGCCTGGTTACGAAACCCTTGATCCATTCTGCGACGGCCAGAAGCGCACCTAGATCGCTTTCCGCGAGCTCTCTCGTTCTGCTGACGTCCTCGAGATCCTCGAGGAGGAAGAGATTAGTTGTCTGTGCTGGCATGGAATCCTCTCCTTATGGTCGCGGCTGCAATGTGGTCATCGGTCTCTCCTGCCAGGTCTCGAGGCAATGCCTAGAGTAGGCAGTGTCAGGAGGCCGATCCATTGGACCATGGACTAGGGTGGCAGTCTGGAATTCATCGGCGCCCTGATGCGCAAAACAGAAGCCCCGTCCGGAGATGATCTCCAGACGAGGCTTTGATTTGGTCGTATGGGCCTGGATAGAGTTGAACTACCGACCTCACGCTTATCAGACCGCAGCCGAGTGTTGGCCCGCAACGACCAGCGCTGACTGCGCTGGGTTAGCCCACTATGCCCCTGGCCGGCATTGGCCGTCGCTGACCCATTTTGTTACCATGGATGTTACCACGAGGGATCGCTGCCGCTGCCTGCAGGTGATCTCACCGGCGCCGCGATGCTCCAGGGCTGGTGTAGCCGAAAGGCCAGGAGATCACTTGCTGAGATGACCAGATTGCCGCATGTCCTCATCCCGCGAGCCAACCAACCAATAGGCGATGCCCAGCCCCAGAGTGAGCGCGGCCAGGCCACCCATCGCTGCGGCCGAGAGGGTGGAGAAGTCCAGGATGACGATCTTGCGGGCGAGAGCGAGGATGGCGATCAGGATGACGATCCTGGTCTGGATGATTCCGTGGTGAGGTATGATAGAGTATTGCAGGGTATGGCTGAACTCCAGCGCGATTAACAGGGTCATGATCTCCCCGAACACCTGCTGGAAGACTGCATGGTCCAGGGGGTTGAGACTGCGAAGCACGAGGGTCTCGATCACGCTGACCAGCAGGCGATAGAACGCGACCACGATGACCGCTCCGATCACGAGCCGGAGCAGGATCGCAATCAGAGACTCGAACCGCTCGTACCCGGTCAGGGTGGCCCATTCGCGCCGCATGTCGCGCCAGTTCCGGGGCAACCGATCAGCCATCATGTGGGCTAGGAGCCGAGGATGCCAGCTTCCAGTGCGAAACGCACGTAGTCGGTGCGATGCTCGAGACCGAGCTTCTCCTGGATCCGATGCTTGTAAGCGTCCACGGTCTTGCTGCTGATGCCGAGCTGACGGGCTATCTCGACGCCGCTGTAACCCTGCGCCACGCCACGAAGCACCGTCTGCTCCCGGTCGCTCAGGCTCTGGAAGCCGTCACGGGCTGACCCCGGGGAGTCGCCCGAAGCGACCGCCGCAGCGAGCAGCCGTGCAGCGGCGGGACGAACATACACTTCGCCGCTGGCAACCACGCGGATCGCTTCGACCAGGTCCCGCGAGGCGGCTTCCTTGGTGAGATACCCGCGGGCGCCGGCATCCAGCAGGGCCAGCAGCCGCTCCTGCTCCGCATGCACCGTCAGGATGAGCACCCGCACACCGGGAAACAACTTACTCAGCTCCTTCAGAGCACCCATGCCATCGCCTCCGGGCATGTCCAGGTCCAGGACCACGATATCGGGCGTGACCCGGCGAGCCACAGCGAGTGCGCTTAGTCCGTCTCCCGCTTCTCCCACCACCGCAATATCCGGGGCGCTGCGCAGCAGCAGGCGTAACCCCTCCCGCACCATGGCGTGGTCGTCTACCAGAATTACCCGGATGACCTTGTCGCTCATAGACATGCCGCGGCGCGCGTAGGGGCGGTTGGCCAGAGTCGCGGCCACCCTGACCAGCTCGTCAGGCGCCGCGGCATGCGGCTGCTGGGTTGTGGCCATGTCACAATATCCGATGGCTGCCAGGAAAATGCTGTCAGGAAAAACTGGAAGAGCCAATGCGTGAGCCGAGCGGCATCTCTCGCCGGCTGGAGGCCTAGTGCAGCCGCCTGAGACCCACCCGCTGTACGCTGACCACCTCGCGAGTCCCATTTGGGTGAACTACGGCCACGGCGCTGAGAAACCCGTCCTGCTCCTCTATCGCCCAGACTTCCTGAGGATCGAAGATCCTGTGATCACCGGCGTCCAGCTCGAACTCCAGCGCATTGGCTTTGGGATCATAGGTAATCCCCAGCAGCCGCGCGCCTTGCAGCGGCACTTGGTGACCCAGCTCCGGCTCGATCACTTCGGCGTCGACCGCTTCGGGCGAGCCGTCGGTGAGGAATCGCCGGGTGAACTCGGCGAAACACCGTTGGAGCTCTTCGCGGGGAATCGCTTTGGTTACTGACATTCTCTCCCCCTTTCGATTCCGGGTGCAACCCCAGGATCGGTCCACAGCAACGTCTCTACCGGCACGGAGTATCCTCGGACCAGCTTGGCCAGGGCGTCCAGGGTGAAGCGCGCCCAGTCTCCGCTGAGCAGACCGCCCAGTTGATCGGGCTCGATGCCGAGCCGCAGCGCGGCGATCTCCCGATTCCCTCCGTCGTGGCGTTCGATCAGGTCCGCAATGCGTTCCGACACCTTCGTGGCCGGGATGTATTTCACACAGTCTCCTTCTGCCAAAGATCCGTGACGCTGAGCAAGTGTATGCCGCGGCAGGGCGGGCCCGCCGTCGGCGATTCAGGAACTCCCGCTTCCCGATTTCCCGGCAGCGCCTGCTGCTTCCACGGACCAGTTTGGGCATCCCAGTGGATGGAGGAAAGATGACCGACAATGACATTCAAAAAGACATCATTGCCGAGTTGAACGCCGAGCCGAACCTGAGAAATGATGACATCGCCGTCGGGGTCCGTGACGGCGTGGTAACGCTGGCTGGCTTCGTCGACAGCTTTGCCGACAAATGGCGGGCCGAGCGGGTGGTGAGCAAAATCAAAGGGGTCAAGGCAGTGGTGAACGAGCTGGAGGTGAAGCTCCCATCCAGCTCTCAGCGTACCGATCCGGAGATCGCGCGAGCGGCGGTCAACGCCCTCCAATGGAACGTCCTTGTGCCGCACGACCGGATCCAGGTCGTGGTCGAGGACGGCTGGATCACGCTCCGAGGCGAGGTGGACTGGTATTACCAAAGGGAGGAAGCGGAGCGTACGGTGCGGAACATCACCGGGATCAAGGGTGTGTCCAATCTCATCACCGTGGCCGCGGTTCCGACTCCGTCGGATGTGAAGCAACGGATTACGGACGCACTGCGGCGGGGCGCGCAGTTCGATGCCGACCGGATCACCGTCGAGGTCGTGGGCCACAAGGCCATCCTGAAGGGCACGGTCCGGTCCTACGCCGAATTGCAGGACGCCGAACGGGCGGCCCGGAAGGCTCCCGGCATCACCGAGGTGGAGAACCGGCTCACGGTAGATCCCTTGGCATACGTGCCGGTCTAGGCCCGAAAGCGGGACGGCGGAAAGCGTCAGAGCGAAGCGGGAAAAATCACCTGCCATTTTTGGAGAAGAGACATGGCGAGAAATCAAGAAGCGAGCCGCTCCGGCGGCAGTGCGGTCGCGGAGCGATCCAACCAGGAGAATGCGACGACCCGTCGAGAAGGAAACGGCTCCCGTCGAGGTGAGACCGGGCGGTCTCTGACCCGGTGGCCTTCCCTGCTGGCCGGCTCTCCCGCGAGTCCCTGGGAGCTGATGCGGCGGATGAGCGAGGAGATGAATCAGCTGTTCGAGAGCCTGGGAGGAGGCCGGACCGCGCCGGCGCGCCAGCCGGGCTCTTCGGAGTTCGGGATTGCGGCTCCCATGCTGGTGCCCCACATCGAGGTGGAGCAGCGGGGCGGCGACCTCGTGGTGCGAGCCGACCTGCCCGGCCTCAGGCCGGAAGACATCAACGTCACCGTCGACCGGGGCAGGCTGATAATCTCGGGGGAACGGCGGCAGGAAAACCGGGAGGAGCGGGAAGGATTTATCCGCAGCGAGATCAGCTACGGCACCTTTTATCGCACCATCCCCCTGCCGGAAGGCGCCGACGAGAACCAGGTCGCAGCCACCTTCCGCGACGGCGTGCTCGAGATCACGATCCCGGTATCGGAGCGGGAAGCGGGTCGCAAGGTCCAGGTCCAGTCGTAAGCAAGGAAAGGGTGCGCTCATGCGTGTTCCAGTGATCGACCTCGACAGTCTGACTCGAAACTGGTGGGCCGTGGCCCTTCGGGGCCTGGCCGGCATTCTCTTTGGCATCATCACCTTCGTCTCGCCCGGCATCTCCCTGGCGGCACTGGTGCTCCTCTATGGCGCCTACGCCTTCGCGGACGGCGTGCTGTCAATCGTGAGTGCCGTGCGCCGCCGAGGAGCCGACCGCTGGTGGCTTCTCCTGTTGCAGGGAATAGTCGGCATCGGAGCCGGCGTCGTCACCTTACTCTGGCCCGGCATCACCGCACTCGCGCTGCTCTTCGTGATAGCGGCGTGGGCCCTGGTGGGTGGGGCGCTTCAGCTCGCCGCCGCCATCCGGCTGAGGAAGGTCATCACCGGGGAATGGCTCCTGGCGTTGGGTGGAGTCCTGTCCATCGCGCTCGGGGTGCTGCTGGTGCTCTTCCCCGGTCCGGGAGCGCTGGCTCTGGTGATCTGGATTGGAGCGTATGCCTTCGTATTCGGGATTCTGCTGGTGGTGCTCGGATTCAAGCTGCGAGGCCTGAGATCTCCCCGCGCCCACCAGCCCGCCCATAGCGTCGCGTGACCGCTGGGCCGGGGTCATCCAGCGGCGATGGAGAGTCGCTTCATCCCCGGCTGCTCGAGGGTGAGCTTCGGGTCCTGGGCGACCGCTGGTCGCCCAGGGTGCACCAAATCAAGAACTTTCTGGCGCGCAGCCGGGTACCGTACCGCTGGCTCGATACCGAGCGGGACGAGGACGCCCGAAAGCAGGTAAGCCAGCTCGGGGGCGGCCAGCGGGTGGTCATCCTATTTCCGGATGGCACCATGCTGGTTGACCCCGAGCTGCGAGAGCTTGCGGCACGACTGGGCCTGGATACCGAGCCGGATGATCGGTTTTACGATCTGGTCGTGGTGGGAGGCGGACCGGCGGGCCTGTCCGGCTCCATCTATGCCGCGTCCGAGGGTCTGCGCACCTTGGTCGTCGAGCAGGAGGTGCCCGGCGGCCAGATCAGTTACAGTGCGATCGTGGAGAATTATCCCGGTTTTCCCGAAGGTCTCATCGGCAGTGACCTGTCGAGTCGCACCACGGCGCAGGCGGAGCGCTTCGGGGTTGAGGTTCTGGTCATGCGGCGGGCGATCGAGCTGGCGGAACAGAATGACACCCGAGTGGTCACTCTCGACGACGGCTCCAAGCTCTATTCCCGGGCAATTCTCCTGGCGATGGGGGTGAGCTTCCGCTGGCTGGACCTGCCCGGCTGCGCTCCTCTGGTTGGAGCCGGCATCTATTACGGTGCCGCCACCGCCGAGGCATCGGCCTGCCGTGGCCAGCAGATCTGTGTGCTCGGCGGGGGCAACTCGGCCGGCCAGGCGACGTTGCTGTTGGCCCAGTTTGCCGCCCGGGTCGTCATCCTCGCGCTGGAGGATTCTCTGGAGCAGACGATGTCCCAGTACCTGGTCGATCGCATCCGCCAGCTCCCGAACGTGGAGGTTCGCCCGCACACTACAGTGGTGGCGGCCGATGGCCGCGGCCGGTTGGAGGGCCTTACCATAAAGGATGTGAAAACGGGGAAGACGGAGCGGACCAGCTGTGATGGACTCTTCATCTTCATCGGTGCCACACCGCGCACCGAGTGGCTGGCTAAGTCGCTCCGCCGGGACGAGGACGGCTTCATCCTCTCGGGCGAGGAAGTCAGGTGTGACATGAGCCAGTGGCCCGAGTGGCCGCTGGCCCGAGAGCCCTATCGGCTGGAGACCAGCATGGCCGGCGTGTTCGTCGCCGGGGATGTGAGGAAGGGCTCGGTCAAGCGACTAGCCTCTGCCGTGGGCGAAGGCGCCATGGCGATCCAGTACATTCATCGATATTGCGCCCACACCGAGCGCCGGCGTACCGAGGAGGCCGTCGCCTCGGCCGAGAGCCCATATTCTACGCCGCTCGGTACCCACTCGACTCAGGCTGGAGCCCGTGGGGCCCCTCGGCGCAGAGCGCCTTGAGCGCGGTGGCGAAGCGTGCGATACGGCTCCCCAGGTTCCTCGCCGTATCCAGATCGGCCTGCTTCGGCTGAAGCGACCCGTCCATGCCCGCGATGGTGCCTGGGCCGTAGGGTGAGCTTCCAATAATGTCGGGTGTCAGCAGCTGGGGGTTCTGCCCGTAAGGAGTTCCCAGGATCACCATGCCGAGGTGAATCAAGGGTACCATACTGTTGAGGAGTGTGGTCTCCTGCCCGCCCTGGACCGAGGCGGTGCTGGTGAACACTCCGGTAGGCTTATCCTCCAATTCTCCTGCCTGCCACAGCGGACCGGTGGTGTCGAGAAACTGCTTGAGCTGCGCGCTCATGTTGCCGAAGCGGGTCGGGGTTCCCCAAGCGATGCCGTCGGCCCATCGGAGATCGGCGTGGGTGGCTTCCGGAAACACCTGCTGCGCCTGCTGCGACTGGCGGTAGGCCTCCATGCCGGAGAGCGCGCGCCTGGCTTCGTCCAACTCGGGCACCCGCCTGATGCGGACCTCGGTACCGGGCTGGCGGCTCGCGCCCTCTGCGACACAGCGGGCCAGCTGAAACACGTGTCCGAAGGTGCTGTAGTAGACCACGAGGATGTTAGTGGACATGGGTTCCTCAATAGAAGGATACGGGCCGGTGTGCTATGGATCATGCATAGCCGTCCTCACAACATTTCCAGCGGCCGCGGCCCGTCGGGTGGGGGAAACGCCAGATCCAGCTCGGCCAGGTCCCGCTCGGTGAATCGAATGTCGAGCGCGTCGTGGTTCTCCCGCACGTGCCCGGGTGTCGCCGCCTTGGGGATCGCGATGAGCAGCTCCTGGCGGAGCAGCCAGGCCAGCGCGACCTGTGCCGGGGTGGCATTCAGGCGTTGGGCCATCCGCTTCAGCACCGGGTGGTGGAGCATCCGTCCCTGCTCGATCGGCGAGTAGGCCATGATCGGAATCCGGCGCGAGCGGCACCACGGCAACAGGTCCCACTCAATTCCCCGCCGGGTCAGGTTGTAGAGCACCTGATCGGTGGCCGCCGCAGTTCCGCCGGGGAGCCGCTCCAGCTCCTGCATGTCGGCAATGTCGAAGTTGCTCACGCCCCAGTTGCGGATCAGCCCCCGGTGCACCAGCTCGTGGAAGCCTTCGAGAGTCTCCTCCAAAGGGATCTCTCCCCGCCAGTGCAGCAGATACAGATCCAGCCGATCGGTGCCGAGACGCCCGAGACTCCGCTCGCAGGCAGCCATAGTACCGGTGCGGGTGGCGTGCTCCGGTAGCACCTTGCTGACCAGAAAGACCTCCTCCCGCCGGCCCCGGATGGCTTCACCGACCAGCTCTTCCGCCGCCCCATCGGCATAGAGCTCCGCCGTGTCGATCAGGGCGAGCCCCAGGTCCAGTCCGGCGCGGAGCGCCGCAATCTCGGAGCGTCTTCGCGAGGGGTCTTCCGCCATGTGCCAGGTTCCCTGGCCCAGAACCGGAACCGGCTCACCATCTGGGAGTGTGGTCGTGGGCACGAAGCCCGCGGTCCGAGTAACGGCGCTCATGGGCACAGGATACGACGGGCTTGTCTCTGGCGCTGTAGGGTAAATCGCACTCGCGGCTTCCGACCTGTCCGGCATCCCCCACCGCCCTGCCCCCTAGCTTGGAGCAGGTTCGTCCTCGTTCACTCGCAGGCTGAATCCCGGGGCGAGGAAGCCACTCGATGCAAGGCTCAGCTCAGAGGAGGTATAGCATGTACTGCACGACCGAACGCTCGAGGATCAGACAGGTGATCGGGGCCCTGATGCTCCCGATCTTCGCGGTAATCACTCCCCGCACTGGGGCGGCGCAGGAGGTCGCCGCGCAGGACACTGCGCCCCTGACTCTCCTCGTTGTCATCTTCCCCGACACGACCGCGGCCCAGGATGCCATGACCAGTCTGAGCCAGGCATCCACCACCGAGCCGGCAGCAGACCAGAAGCCTCCGCCACCCAACACGGCGGGACGGCCGGTCGACGTAGAGTGGACCGAGCCTTACTACGCGATTGCCAGCAAGGACAGGAGCGGGAAGGTTCAGGTTCAGCAGCACGGGAAGAAGGGTGACACTGCTCGAGATCAGCGGGCAGCCCAGACCATCGACGGCGTCGCGGCCCTGCTGGGCGAGCGCCCGTCGAACACCGATCGAGCGGGCGCGGGCGCGACCCGGGCCGGGATTTCGAGTGCAGATGCGCAGGAGCTGCAGAAGGCGTTCGGGCCGGGAGAGACCGCCTTGATCATCGTGGTCGAGCAGCCGGACGTTCCGGGGGTCACCTCGAGCCTCAAGAACGCTGGCGCGACTGAGGTGTACGCTGAACCGTTGGTTGTGGTATCCGCGGACTAGCAGTTGGTGCCCGAGGGCGGCCGGTCCCCCCCCCCCCCCACGCTCGGCCGGCCTTCCCCTGGGTAGGCTCAGCGAAATCGCGGTACCCTGTCCTGGCGCGGTATCGATCTCGATCCGGCCCCCCGCGCCGGTCACCAGCCGGTGGACAAATGCCAGGCCCAGGCCGGTGGACACTCCTCGGGGCTTGGTGCTGAAGTAGGGATCCATACAGCGGCGGACGACATCCTGCGACATCCCCGGTCCGTCATCGGCGACGCGCAGCTGCACCATCCCGGCAGCGGGGTCATCGATGACGCTTACCCTGACGGTGCCGGTCCCGCGCTCCCTCAAGGCATCGGCGGCATTCTGCATCAGATTGAACACCACCTGGGTCAGGCTGACGTGCTTCATCTCCACCCAGCAGGGCTTCTCAAGGACCACCTGCTCGAAGGCTATGCCACGCGGGAGCTGGTTCCCGAAGACCATCCGCGTGTCATTCCACCATTGCAGAAGCTCCGTGGGCTCGCCGTCGAAGTCCGCCTCGGGGTCCATCGCGAGAGAGCGAAGCCCGGCGCCCAGCCGGTGAAGGTATTGACTGGCTTTTTCGATTCCGGCGACGTGATCGCGAAGCTCCGGCGGGAGATCGGCCTCCAGCAGCAGTCTCAGCCGCACGTCGATCGGCAGGAGCAGATTCCCCAGATCGTGTCCCAGGCCGGCGGAAAGGGTTCCCATTGAGGCCATCCGCTCAGAGAGACGCAGGCGCTCGGCCAGCTTCTCGCCTCGTTTGGCCAGCTCGTCCTGGGACCGCTTCATCAGAGTCATGTCCCGCATCACCATGCTGAATCCAATCAGCTGCCCTGCCGGATCCGTCAGGGCTGTGGTCGTGCCCATGACATAGACCTGACCTCCACCGTTTACCCTCATCCAGCGTTCGTTGCGAACCCCCCCGGCCGTCATCGCCTCCTGAAGCTGCTGGGCCGGAACATCGGCGGCCCGATCCTCGGCGGTGAACAGGCGCGCGCTGTCGAGACCGATGAACTCCTCCTGGGGGTATCCCAGCACCTGTTGACAGCCCTCATTCCAGGTGGTGACCACACCGGTCTCGTTGGTGGAGAAGATGGCGTAATCCCTGACCTGGGATATCAGCGAGCGGTAGCGCTCTTCGCTCTCCCGGAGCGCGCCTTCGGCCTGCTTGCGCTCGGTGATGTCCAGAACCAGCGCCATGAAATAATCGACCGATCCATCGAGCTTACGGATGCAGTTCACCGAGATCGCGGTGTGGACGATCCCGCCGTCCTTCCTGACAAAGCGCTTGTCCAGGGAATAGCCGTCGATCTCTCCCGCCATCACCCGGGTGAATTGGGTCTCATCGGCAGCGAGATCTTCGGGATGGGTGATCTGGGCCCAGTCCATCTGCTGCAGCTCGGTGCGGGTATAACCGAGGATCTCGCAAAGCCGGTCGTTCACCTCCAGGACGGCCTTGGTTGGGGAGGTGATCGCCATGCCGATCAGGCCCATCTCGAAGTAACCCCGGAACCGCTCCTCACTGGCCTGGAGCGCCTGCTCGGCCTGGGTGCGCACGATCCAGTCAGCCGCTTGCCGAGCCAGCAGGTCGAGCACTCCGAGCTCTCTCTCGCTCGGTTGATGGACCAAGCGACAGTGAGTCGAGAGCATCCCGACCAGCCGGCCCGAGCGCGCCACCAGCGGGGTGGACTGCACCGCCCGAATCCCGGCTTCCAGCACCGCTTCCAGCGCGGGGTCGCCGGCAAAAAGGGAGCTGGTGGTGACATCCTCCACGACGACGCGCTTACCCTGCTGCATGGCGGCGCCGGACGCCGCATAACCCTCGGGCAGCGAGTCGAAGAAGTCGAGAAAAGACTGCTCGAATCCGCGGCTGGCCACGGTCCGAAGAGTCCGGGATGAGCCCTCGAGCAGCTGAATGTTCCCCATGTCGGCGCCGGTCACTGCTATTGCCGCGTCCACGATCTCCCGGAGCATCGACGTCGATTCACTGGAAGGCATCATCCGGGTGCTGACCTGCTGCAGCCGGGTCATGGCTGCCAGGTCGGCGGTGAGCCGCGCGCGGCTCTCCCGCAGCTGCTCGTCCACCTGCTGCCGCTCCGTGATGTCCTGCACCATCGAGAGCACAGCGACGACGTCCCCCTCGGCATTCCGCAACGGCGTATTGTACCACTCGCCGATGATGCTACGGCCGTCCCTGGTGGTGTTCTGGTTCACCGAATGGGCTGCCAAGGCGCCCGCCAGGAGGCGCTGCCGGAGTGCCGAGCTCGATGCCCGGACCTCGGGGGTGACCAGAAACTCCAGCCCATCCCGGCCGAGAGCCTCCTCCCGGGAATAGCCGAAGATCGTCTCCGCCGCGGGATTCCATTGAATGACTTTGAAGTCGGTGTCGAATACGATGCAGCCGATCGGCATCCGCTCGAATTGCAGGTTGAGGCGTTGCAGAACGTCGTCCCGCTCGTGCTGCAGCCGCAGCTGGACCTCCGCCGCTCGCTTCTGCTCGGTAATCTCCCGCCCGTAGAACCCCAGCTGGTGTTCCTTGATCGGATAAACGGTCATGGCGTACCAGCGACCGTAGGGCGAGTAATAGGCCTCGGCCTTGATCGCCACCCGTTCCTTCATGCCGCGCCTCAGGTGATGCTCGAAATCAGTGCCTGCAAGCCCGGGGAACGCCTCCCAAAGGTTGCGCCCCAGCAGAGTCTCCCGTTTCCTGTTGTTGTCGATTTCGGCGGCCGCGTTCACATACCGGATCGTCCAGTCCTGGTCCACCGCCATGAAGCCATCAGTCATGTTTTCCAGGAGATCGACCAGCTCGCCCCGTAGCTGCTGCTCCTGGAGCAGTGCCTTGCGCCGCACCTCAGCCAGCCTGAGCGCGCCGGCCACCCGGGCCAGCAGCTCGCGCGCGCTGAAAGGCTTGACCAGGTAATCGTCGGCGCCGGCCTGAAGCCCCTCGATTCGCGATTCCTCTCCCGCCCGGGCCGAGACGAGGATGACGGGGAGATCCCGGGTCTTGGGGTCGCTCCGCAGCTCCCGGAGCAGCTCGAAGCCGTCCATCCGGGGCATCATCACGTCGCTGAGCACCAGGTCGGGTAACGAGTTCCGAGCGGCTTCCAGCGCGAGCTCTCCGTTGGTGACCGCCTGGACTTCGTACCAAGGTCCGAGCAGCCGCTCGACATACTCGCGCATATCGGCGTTGTCATCGGCCCACAAGATCCGCGGCCGGCCGGGGCGGCTGGACTGCGGCAGCGTCTCGAGGGCGGGCATCAATGCCGGCGCGTCGGTCTCCCTTCCGAGCG
>CBFGTM010000071.1:0-14992 GCA_965652025.1 uncultured Gemmatimonadales bacterium | reverse complement strand
ATGGGCCTGGGTAGAGTTGAACTACCGACCTCACGCTTATCAGGCGTGCGCTCTAACCACCTGAGCTACAGGCCCTGCTACTAGGGTCGCCAAGTCGGACTTCCGACCCTCCGGCTCTCCGTCTAAAATAAACGCCTTCCGCGCCGGAATCAGCGCAGGTCCTCCTCCTCGTCGAAATCCTCCAGCTCCTCAAGTTCCTCGTCGTCCAGATCGTCTTCGTCCTCGTCGTCGTCGTCGAGATCGTCGTCGTCCAGGTCCTCGTCCTCCTCATCCTCGTCGTCGAAGGTGAACCCGTCGTCCTCGAACTCGTCTTCGTCATCATCGAATTTCCGACGCAGTTCGAGCGGTTCTCCCGACGTCTCCCAGGCCAACATAACGTCCTCCGCCATTCAAGAGAGTGTTACGACGCGTCCGCTACCCGGGCGGCCCGGGCAGCCTTCTTGCGATCGTTCGCCGGCAGAACCCGCTTGCGGAGGCGGATAGTCTTCGGCGTGACCTCGATGAGCTCGTCTTCCTCGATGTACTCGAGGGCGTACTCCAGGGTGATCTCGCGGGGCGGCTCCAGGATGACGTTCTCGTCCGAGGCCGTGGTCCGCATGTTGGTGAGCTTCTTTTCCTTCGTCACGTTGACGTCCAAATCTCCCGGACGGGAGTTTTCGCCCGCGATCATCCCCTCGTACACCAGGTCGCCCGGCTTTACGAACATCTGGGCTCGCTCCTGCAAGTTGCCGAGGGCAAAGGCCACGACCGAGCCCTCCCGATCGGCCACCAGGACACCTCGCTTCCGCCCGGCCAGCGGCCCGGCCCAGGGACCGTAATCCAGGAACCGGTGGTGCATGATGCCGGTGCCCCGGGTGTCGGTCAGGAACTCCGACCGGTAGCCGAACAGGCCCCGGGCAGGGATCCGGAAGCTCATACGGACCATGCCCTGTCCCGGGTTCTTCATTTCGATCATTTCGGTGCGACGAGGCCCCAACTTTTCCATGACCGCACCCATGTACTCCTCGGGCACGTCGATCATGAGCTCCTCGTACGGCTCCAGCCGCTCGCCGTCCAGCCCCAGCTTGGTAATGACCCGCGGGCGGGAGACCTGGAACTCGAACCCCTCACGCCGCATCGTCTCCATCAGGATGCCGAGGTGTAGCTCGCCTCGTCCGGAGACGGTGTGGGTGTCGGGGCTGTCGGTCTCCTCCACCCGCAGCGCCACATTACGCTCCAGCTCCCGAAATAGCCGGTCCCGAAGCTGGCGGCTGGTGACGTATTTGCCCTCCCGTCCGGCGAACGGCCCATTGTTCACGATGAAGTCCACCGAGATGGTGGGCTCCTCCACTGCGATGCCGGCCAGCCGCTCGGGGACCTCGACGTCGGTGAAGGTCTTGCCGATCTCGATGGTCTCGAAGCCGGACAGCGCCACGATGTCGCCCGCCTCCGCCTCCTCGACTTCGACCCGGTTGAGACCGTCGAAGGTGTAGAGCCGGGTGACCCGGTTTCGCTCGAACTCCTCATCCCCCACCCGGCCCGGTTCACCCAGCGGAAGCAGTGCCACCTGGTCGCCTACCTTCACCCGTCCCCGCTCGATCCGCCCGATGGCGATCCGGCCCAGGAAGCTGGAGAAATCGAGCGTGGAGACCAGCATCTGGAACGGCCCCTTGGGATCGCCCTTGGGCTCGGGGACATGGTCCAGAATCGACTGAAACAAGGGCTCCAGGTTGGTGCCCGGCCTATTGAGGTCGGCCGTCGCGGTACCGGCCCGGCTCGACGTATAAAGGAAGGGCGCGTCCAGCTGCTCGTGGGTGGCGTCCAGATCGATGAAGAGGCCCAGGACCTCGTCGTGCACCCGGAGCGGCTCGGCGTCGGAGCGATCGATCTTGTTGATGGCCACGATGGGGCGGAGGCCGAGGGCGAGCGCCTTTCGGGTGACGAAGCGGGTCTGCGGCATAGGACCCTCGGCCGAGTCTACCAGGATCAGCACCCCGTCCACCATCCGGAGGATCCGTTCCACCTCGCCACCAAAGTCGGCGTGGCCCGGCGTGTCCACGATGTTGATCTTGGTGCCCTTCCAGCGCACGGCTGTGTTCTTGGCGAGAATCGTGATGCCCCGCTCCCGCTCCAGCGGGTTCGAGTCCATCACGCGCTCCTCGACCTGCTGGTTGGCCCGGAAGGCCCCGGCCTGCCGGAGCATCTGGTCCACCAGGGTTGTCTTGCCGTGATCGACATGGGCGATGATCGCCAAGTTACGAATCAAACCACGCTTCCTGCAGTTGGCCTGAACGGTTGAGGCCCGAACGCCCGGGCCTCCGCGGCGCATATATAGGCGAGGCCGTTTGTGGTCGCAAGAGACGGCGCGTAGGCGGGTAAGGGGGGGGTAGGCTGGTAAGCGGCTAGGGATGTAAGCGGGTACGGGGAAGCGGGTACCGACGGCGAGTGGCAGTTTGGCGACCAGTGACTAGCGACTAGTGACTATGTCCGTCGTGATGGTGGACGTGGGCCTCGGCCCCTGCCCCGGCAATCGCCCGCGGCTCCTCGCACTCGTGCTGGACCTCGAGCTGGATGGTCACGTGGGAGATCCCGAGCCGGGCCATCTGCACCCGTATGCCCTCCAGCACCTCGGGATGGGATGCCAGCTCCGGTACGATCGCGTGCCCGCTCATGGCGACCATGCCACTGGTGACCGTCCAGACGTGCAGATCATGGACTCCGGTGACCCCTGAAACCGCCAGCATACAGCGCTGCACCTCGGGCAGGGAGACATGGCCCGGGACGCTCTCCAGCAGGATGTCGGTGCTCTCCCGGAGCAGCCGCCAGGCTCCGATCAGGATGAGGAGCGCCAGCGCGATCGAGATGATGGGGTCGGCCAGGGTCCAACCGGTCAGGGCGACGACAGCCGCCGCGCCCAAGGCTCCGGCGGACCCGAAGGCGTCTCCCAACACATGCAGATAGGCACCCCGGACATTGAGGCTCCCATGCCGCATCGAGTGGAGCAGTCGCAGGCTGACCAGGTTGACCACCAGCCCCGCGGCGGCCACGATCAGGAACAGTTGGGCTCGGATGGGTTCGGGGTTCTGGATCCGCTGAACGGCCTCGACGATGACCCACGCGGCAATGCCGAAGAGCGCGGCTCCGTTGATCAGAGCCGCCAGGATCTCCCACCGCTGGTAACCATAAGTCTTGCTGTCGCTGGCGGGACGCAACCCGATCCAGGCGCTCAGCAGGGAGAGAGCCAGCGCTCCCGCGTCGGTAAGCATATGCCCCGCATCGGCCAACAGGGCCAGGGAACCGCTGAGCAGGCCTCCTACCACCTCCACCAGCATGAAGGAGATGGTTAGGCCAAAAACCAGCCCGAGCCGGGGAAGCTGGGACGCGGGGAGGCGGGGAGGCAGAGAAGTGCAATCGGCCCGCAGAATGGCACTCATAACCGAAATCTAATCAGAAACTTCCCTGCTTCCCCACGTCCCGGCTTCCCCCCGCTTACCCGCCTACCCGCTTACCACTACACTTGAGGCTGTATGCAACCGGCAGAGCCTCCGATCCTGCTCGGCCTGGTGGCCGTGGTCGTCCTGGTGCTCGCCAACGCCTTCTTTGTGGCCGCCGAATTCGCCCTGGTGGGTGCCCGGCGGACCCGGCTGGATGAGCTGGCCCGAGCTGGGGACAGGAAGGCCCGGCTGGCCCGCCGCGCGGTCCAACACCTCGACCGCTACATCTCCGCCACCCAGCTCGGCATCACCCTGGCCTCCCTGGGGCTCGGCTGGATCGGCGAGCCGGCCCTCGCGGGGTTGATCGAGAACGGCTTCAGCTGGCTTCCCCGGGCCGTGGCCGTGGTGGCAACCCACGCGGTCGCGTCGGCCATCGCCTTCATCATTATCACCGTGCTGCACATTATCCTGGGCGAGCTGGTACCCAAGGCAGTGGCGCTGCTGTATCCCGAGGCGGTGAGCGGCTGGGTTGTGGCTCCGCTGATCGGCTTTGCCTGGATCATGTCGGGGCCCATCGCCGTCCTGAACGGGACAGCCAACCGGCTGCTCAAGCTGCTTGGGATCGACCCGCCAGGAGAGACCGAGCGCCTCCACTCGCCGGAGGAGATCCGGATGCTGGTGGAACAGAGTACGGAGGGAGGCAGCCTGCTGCAGGAGGATGCCCGGCTCCTGGAGGGAGTCTTCGAATTCAGCGAGAAGACCGCGCAGGAAGTGATGACGCCGAGGACCCAGATGGCCGCGCTCGAGGCCGACCTTACCGTGGAGGAGGCCGCCGATCAGGTGGCCATTCACGGCCGTTCCCGCTATCCCGCGTTTACCGAATCCCTGGACGACATCATCGGGGTAGTGCACGCCAAGGACATCCTGGCTGCGCTCCGCTCGCGACCCGGGCAAACTATCCGGGTCATCATGCGGTCCCCGCTCTTCGTCCCCGGTACCCGGGAGGTAGAAGACGTGCTCGCCGACATGAAGCGGCTCAAGAACCACCTCGCCATTGTCCTGGACGAGTACGGCGGCACCGCAGGACTAGTCACCATGGAGGATCTGCTGGAGGAGATCGTCGGACCGATTTACGACGAGCACGATCCCCAGGACCGACCCGGTCCGGATGAGGGAGGTCCCCGGCTGGACGGCTCGATGCCGATTTCTGACTTCAACACGGAGTACGGCGCCAAGCTGGACGACACCGACTACACCACCGTCGGCGGTTACATCTTTGGCCAGCTGGGGCGGCTACCGCGGGTAGGGGATCGGGTGACGGTGGGTCCGTTCACCTTCGAGGTGATCGAGATGGACGGGCGGCGGGTCAAAACCATTCGGCTGCACATTGCCCGGCCGGAGAGCGCCCCCTCGTCAGAGAGTGCTGCCACGGCCAAGCCGGCCTGAGCCTGTCATCCTGAGCGTAGCGAAGGATCTCTCTTCTGTGCTGTCCGACTCAATTTGATCGCCAACTCCAGTGCAGCAAGCATGCTGGAGGGGTCCGCCTTTCCACTTCCCGCGATATCGAACGCCGTGCCATGGTCGGGCGAAGTCCGAGGAAAAGGCAGTCCCAGGGTCACGTTTACCGCCCGGCCGAATGCGGCCACCTTGATCGCGGTCATCCCTACGTCGTGATACGGCGCCAGCACGGCGTCGAATTCCCCCCGCATAGCCCGCACGAACACGGTGTCGGCCGGGAGCGGTCCGGTGGCATCCAGCGCTCGCGCGGCCGGGGTTAGAACCCGGGCCTCCTCGTCCCCGAAGAGTCCGGACTCACCGGCATGGGGATTGAGTGCGCAGATGGCCAGCCGAGGCTGGTCGATTCCCCACCAGGACCGCAGGCCTTTCTGCACCACTCTTCCGGTGCGTACGATGCGCTCGAGCGTGAGCAGGGCGGGCACATCGCGAAGCGGAACATGAGTGGTGACCAGTACGACCCGCAGCCGGCTCAGCCTGGGCTCGCCGTCATCCGCCTCCGCCGCAAGCATCATGGCCACCTCGACGTCGCCCGCCAGGTGGGCCAGCCACTCGGTATGTCCGGGATAGGGAAAGCCGGCGAGATGCAGCGCGTGCTTATGGGCGGGGGCGGTCACGATCGCGTCCACCTCGCCGCTGAGGGCGAGCTTGGCCGCCGTCTCGACCGCGTTGCCGGCGATCCGGCCGGCTCGAATGGCGCGCTGCCGGTCCTGAGCGGCATCGCCTGAGCCCAGGCCCCAGGTACCCACTGAAATTTTCTGCTCGGTCCCGAGTGGCGCCAGCTGATCCTCGGCTCCAATCGCGACGATCTCGGCCTCCAGCGGCCGGGCCAGTGCGCGGGCGGTGATCTCAGGGCCGATACCGCGAGGGTCGCCTAATGCGACGGCGATCCGCGGCCTGCCTCCCTTCCTCCCCGCCCGCTTCGTCCTTTCCGTCCGCGCCCTCAGGTCCTGATCTCGACGTAGGTCGAGTTGCGCAGGCGGTCGATATAGCGTCGAATGGCAAGCTGCTGTCCCAGCTGTTCCCGGATCCGGTCTTTCACGTCTTCGTACCTGATCTCCCCCTCGGGCCGGTGATCGGTGACCTGAAGGACGACGAACTGCTCGCGCCCGCCCGAGCCCGCCATGGTGAACACCGGGAGCACGGTCCCAGTGCCGGCTTCGCCAATTGCCTTGGCGTAGGCCTCGGGCAGCTTTGTCACCGGCACGTTCTCCCCTTGCCGCTCGGCAGAGCGGTCGTGGTAGAGCCGCTGCAGTGAATCGAAGGGAGCCCCCGCCAGGAGCTCCTTCTGCACCCGGTCGGCGGTCTGCCGGGCACTGTCCACGTGCGCCGAATCGATCTCGGGCACCAGCAGGATGTGCCGGGCCTGTACCTCGGCCGGCTGGACTCGCTCCACTTGGATGATGTGATACCCGAATGGCGATTCCACCGGCTCGGAGATCATGCCGGGCCGAAGAGAGAAGGCAACCCGCTCGAACTCCGGAACCATGACCCCGCGCCGGAACCAGTTGAGCGAGCCGCCCTGTTCCTTCGAGCCCGGGTCCTGGGAAAAGCGGCGAGCCGCGGTGGCGAAGTCGGCGCCCAGGCGCAGCTGGAGCGCGATGGAGTCCGCCTGCGCCTTGGTCTTGGCCTTGGCCGCCGGGGAAGGCTCCGGGGTCACCACGATCTGTCGGAAGGAGATCGTGGCCGGCCGGGTGCCGAGCGCCGACTTCTGCTCCTCGAAGAACTCCTTCATCTCCTTTTCAGTCGGGGCGATCGACTTGAGCTTGCCGTCGTTGCGCAGCTTCTCGATCAGGCGGTTCTGGTAGGCTGCCCGCCGCTGCTGGTCGGTGAGCCAGCGGCGGTATTCCTCCGGTGTCTGAAAGCCCGCCTTCTTGAGCTCGGTGGCGTAATCGAGCTCCGAGCTGAAGTTGCTGCGAACCTTGCGCACCTGCTCCTCTACGCCACTGGCGATCTCCTCATCGGTGACGCTGATCGCGGTGTCTCGCTGCGCCTCCTGCACCAACAGCTCCTCATCGATGATGGAGGAGATGATCTGGTGTCTAACCGACTGCATACCTTCGGGATCGGTGGGAAGCTTCATTCCCTGCGACTGGCGGGAAAAAATCTCTTCGTCTACCTGTGACGCGAGCACCGGCCGGTTGCCTACCACCGCAACAACCCGGTCCACCACAAAGGTCGTGTCCCGCGGCGGTGGCGGCGGCTGAAGTGCAGCCGAATCTGTCGCGGGTAGCGTAGGGCCCACCGCTGCAGCGGCCGTGTCCTGCGCCGGCAGCGTAGGAGGCGAAATGATGGCCGCGATCAGCGGGACCAGCACGAACCGGAACACGGCACTCGAGCCAGTCATCGCCCGGGACGCCTGGCACTATCGCCGGGAGGAGCCGGCGCCGGGGTTGCCGGCGGCTTGGCCCCCGGCCGAGGCTGCGGCTGTCTGGCACTGTCGCCCGGCCCGGGGGTTACACCCGGAATCGGAGCCGGGCCGGGAGCAGGCTGAAGGGGTCCGGTCTTGGCTTGAGCCGAATCCGACTTGCTGCGGAGGCCCTCGGCAATCTCGACCGACCGGTTGACGCCCGCCTCATAGACCTTGTAGCTGAAGCGGTCCCGCAGCATCGTCGCCAACGTGGAAGGCAGGGGCCGGAGGCGCGACTTCCCGGTCAGCAGCCGGTCGAAATACTGGTCCACCTTCATGGCCGCCACCCGGCTGCGGTCGCCGGCTGCAGCGGTCGAGTCCCACAGTGCGACGGTGTCCAAACCCATCTCGGCCTGGAGCGTGTCCACCTGGCTGCGATACCCGTCGGCCATGGCCTTCCACTCCTCCGACGTAATCCGGATTTTCGCTGAATCGGCCTGGCGCAACAGGATCACGTTCTGACTCAGCACTTTGGCGAACCGGGTCAGCATGGTGTCGTCCGCCTGTCGCAGCTGCGTGGCGTATTGCGGAGGCAGCGCGCCGAGCCAGCGCATGAACTCGCCCACCGTCAGCTCGCCACCCTTGAAGGTTGTCAACTTCCGGTTCGAATGGCGGGCCTCGTCCGGATCTTCGGCCGCTGCGCGCATGGCCCCGGCGGCGCCCTTGTCGACTTTGATCTCGTTCAGAATGGCCAGGCTGTCCATGTAGATCGAATCGAGCCGGCTGCCGGCGCTCTGGACCAGATAGTTCCTGAGCCGCTCGCGGACCGCGTCGGCGCTGGGCCGCTTGATGATGTGATAGCCGAACGGCGTCTCCACCACTCCACTCGTGGCGCCCGGGGCCAGGGACCAGCCCGCGCTATCGAACGCGGGCACAAACCGGCCGCGTGGACTGGGGGGCAGGAATCCCTTATCCGCCTTGCTGCCCGGATCCTCCGAGACCTGGGACGCCACCTGCCCGAAATCGGCCCCCCGCCGGATCCGTACCAGGGTGCCCTGCGCCTTCTTGCGGGCGACGTTGCGCACCTCGGGGACTGCGTTCGGCGGGACCCGGTAGAGAATGTGCTGGAGAACTCGCACATCATTACCCCGATACACGCTGTCGGCGGCATTCTCGGGCAGGTGCGACCGACGCGCCATCAGGGTATCGTGCCAATGACTTCCCTTGATTTCGGCGATCTGAGGCCACACGGCCTGCGCTATGCTAGCGGAATCGCGGGGCAGCTTGCCGCTGGCCAGCGCCTGGGCGAACAGCGTGTAGTCGATCCACACATTGGCCACGAAGTTGGCCGCTTCGCGGTTGGGGCGAATCCCCTTCCCACTATTCATGATCTGCGCCAGCCGATCGGGTGTCAGCCGCTGCCCGCTGGCCTCCGCGGCCACGTCCGCGTGCGCGGAAAAGAGGTCGCGGAAATCGGAGCAGGCAGTGAGGGTGGCGGCCAGAAGGAGAGCCGTAACAAACGCGAGACGACGACGCATTCGAACTCCGTGTGAGTGGTACAGTCTAAGGTCCAGAGTCTAGGGTCTAGCCTATCTTCACGACGCTTTCCGGAGCGCCCGCACTAACGCCGGCACCATCGACTCGCCGCCGAGCCGTTCCAGCCGCAAAGACAGCGGCACAGTGCGGCGCACCTCGGCGGCGAGCTGAACGTCATCGAGCGCCGAGGTCAGCCCGGCCAGCCGGGGCGTGGTGCCCGGACGGAAGGTGAGCCGAGCCTCCTCGCCTCGCACCAGCACGTTCTGCAAGCCGAGAGCCGCTCCCATGACACGGAGCCGCGCCACGTCGAGCAGCGTCTCAGCCATGTCGGGTAGCGGCCCAAACCGCTCGCGCAGTTCGTCGCGGAGCCCATCAATTTCACCGGATGTCGCGGCCCGCGCCAGTCGCCGATAGAGATCCAGCTTGACGTCGTCGTCCGGGATGTACCCGTCCGGCAGATGGGCTGGCCGGTCCAGCACCACTTCGGGTGGAGGCGGCTGCTCAGCGACGCCCTGACCCCGCAGCGAGCGAACCGTCTCCTCCAGCCATCGGAGGTAGAGGTCGAAGCCAACCGCTTGAGCGTGTCCCGACTGCTCGGCACCTAACAGGTTGCCCGCACCTCGGATCTCGAGGTCCTTGAGGGCAATCCGATATCCTGCCCCCAGTTCGGTATGATGCTCGAGAACCCGTAGTCGTTCCTCGGCCACGGCGTCGATCGAATCCGGCACCAGGAGATAGCAATACGCGCGGCGGTGGCTCCGGCCTACCCGGCCGCGCAGCTGGTAGAGCTGGGCCAGGCCGAATCGATGGGCGTCGTGCACCACCATGGTATTCGCGTTGGGCACGTCGAGCCCGGATTCCACGATCATGGTCGAGACCAGAATGTCTACCTCGCCCGCCACGAAGCAGCGCATGACCTCTTCCAGCCCGTCGGCCGGCATCTGGCCGTGGGCGACTCCGATGCGGGCACGGGAGGCCAGCGACCGAACTTTCGCGGCGACGGTGTCGATCGTCTCGATCCGGTTGTGTACCACGAACACCTGGCCCCCCCGGTCGATCTCTCGGGCGAAGGCCTCCTCCAGGAGGGCATCGTCCCACGGCTCCACGAAGGTCAGAATGGGAGAGCGGTCGCGAGGCGGTGTCTCGATGAGAGTCAGGTCCCGCAGGCCGGCCAACGAAAGGTGCAGGGTGCGCGGGATCGGAGTCGCGGTCAGCGTCAGCACGTCCACGGCCAGACGAAGGGCCTTGAGCCGTTCCTTGTGCCGCACCCCGAACCGGTGCTCCTCATCTACCACCAGCAGGCCGAGATCGTGGAAGACCACGTCCTTCGAGAGGAGCCGGTGGGTTCCAATCACCACATCGATCTGGCCCTGGGCCAGTCGCACCAGGGCAGCCTTTTGCTCTTTGGCGGTTCGGAACCGGGAAAGCACTTCGATCTTGACGGGAAAGTCGGCCAGCCGCTCGATGAAGGTGCGACCGTGCTGCTCGGCCAGGATCGTGGTGGGAACCAGAACCGCGACCTGCTTGCCGGCCTGCACCGCCTTGAATGCAGCCCGCACCGCAATCTCGGTCTTGCCGTAGCCCACGTCTCCCACCAGCAGACGGTCCATGGGCAATGGCTGTTCCATGTCCCGCTTCACTTCCTCCGTTGCCTTGCGTTGATCGGGCGTGTCCTCGTACAGAAAGCTGGACTCGAGCTCCCGCTGCCACTTGGTGTCCGGCGGAAATGCATATCCGGTGGTGACGGTGCGCCGGGCGTAGAGGTCGAGCAGCTCGGCTGCCATCTGTTTGATGGCTTGCCGGGTCTTCTCCCGCACTCGCTGCCAGCTGGTTCCCCCCAGCCTATGGATGCGGGGAGGAGGGCGGTCCCCGTCTTCACCGGCCGCGCGGTAGCGCTCCAACTGGTCCAACCGGTAGAGCGGGACATTCAGCCGGTCGCCACCTTCGTACTCGACGATGGCCACCTCGAGCGTCGATTCTCCCGCTGTGATGGTCTCGATTCCACGGTAGATCCCGATGCCGTGCTCGAGATGCACCACATAATCGCCCAGCGTGAGCGCGCCGGTGGCAGCGGAGGGAGCAGCTTCCCGGTAGCGCCGCGGGCGGCGGAGCCGGCGCGCGCGCCGGAAGATCTCGTGGTCGGTGAGCACCCGGAGTGTGGGCATGACGAAGCCGCCCTCGAGCGCGCCGATGGCCAGCGTGGCATCGGGGGAGGACTCGAGCAGCTCGTCCATACGTTCCAGCTGCCCTTCATTGTCGCACAGAATGAGGGTCGGAGTCCCGGATCGGAGCAGCGCTCGAAGCCGGTTGAGATCGCGATCCACCCGCTCGGGCGGAAAGAAGCCGAACTGCAGGTCGGTCCTCTCGTCCCGCACCAGGAGCCGGGGAAACGATTCCATCCGGGAGCGCCATTGTTCCGGCGGTTCGAAGATGGCCTCCCGGGTGGGGACGTCCTCGCCCAGCCGGCGGGCCACCTCCAGATGATGCGCCGCTTCATTCCAGGCCCGGCTCACCTCCTCGAGATCGGGGCCCGAGGCTTCCTGGATGAGGAGTGTGTCGGGCGGGAGGAGCTCCAGGAGCGTGCGTCGGTCAGCCGGTCGGTCAGTCCGCCGGTCGAACTCCCCAACATCACCGCTCATCTGACCGACTGGCCGCCTGACCGACTGACCGTCTGACCGCCCGTCCGCCTCGTCGCGCACCGCCTGGGTGTTGATCGGCAGAACGGTGATCTCCCGGAGTTCTTCCAACGAGCGCTGACTCGTGAGATCGAAGCCCCTCAGGGAAATGATGTCGTCGCCCCACCACTCGAGCCGGGCAGGTGTGGCCATGCCGAATCCGTACAGATCCAGGATCCCACCCCGAATGCTGAACTCCGCCACTTCGGTAACCGTAGGCACCCGCTTGTAGCCCATGGCCTCGAGCGCCTGGGCAACCTCCGCCGGCGAGCGGCGGTCGCCCACCGCCAGCCTCACACGCAGCCGCTCGAGTGCTGCCGGCAGTAGGGTTCGTTCCGCAGTGGCACGTGCGGTAGTGACCAGCACCCGAAGCCGGCTCTCGAGCAGCGCCTGAACCGTCTCGGCCCGCTCACCCGCTATCTCGTAGTGCGGCTCGTCCTCGCCCAGCGCTTCGCGCTGGGGATAGAGGGCGGCAGCAACGTCGGCCAGGTGACCGAGATCGGTCAGCCAGCGCTCGGCCTCCGCCGTTGAGGGAGCCACCACCGTCACCAGCCGCTGGGGAAAGGTGCGGACCAGCCATGCTACCATCACAGCCCCGCTGGACCCGGGCAGTCCGCCGAGATGAAGCGCCGTGTCCCGCCCCGGCAGGCGCTGGGTCAGCTCCTGCACTTGGGGGGCGCGCTCGAAGGCATCGACAATCAGCTTGAGGCTCACTCCCGCCGCCTCCATGCGCTGGCGAACCCCACCTCCAGACCGCCGATAAGTAGCGCCATCCACAGGAGTGGGGCTCGCAGATCACCACGAGAGGCGGAGGAGAACGCCACCTCACCGGCCTCCGGCAGATCGACCACCCGAGATCCCCGCCAGAGCCGACGCACTTGCCCATCGCCGGCTCGGTCGAGCCGGGACTCGCGGGGATCCGGGTTGACGCTGATGGCGCCGATGGTGTCCCGGCCGGCCAGCAGGAAGTGGACTCCGAGCTCGGTGGGGTGAAAGAGGCCGCCTCCCTCGACGCCCCACTGTCGCTCGCCTTGCCTGACTTCGCTCACCAGGTCGGGCAACGTGATGGCATCGCCGGCCGCGCCCTGCGCCAGCGCGGTCTCGCCTCGGGCCAGGCGATTGAGCAGCACGTCCATGAAGGGCATGAACCCGGCCGAGACCGGCAGCTCGGTCCATGACGGCTCCAATCGGCTCCCCAGCAATACGATGTCGCCCGACCGCACGATCCAGGGCGCTCCGCCGACCGAGGCAAGTACGCCGGTGCGTCCGCTGCCACCCGACCGAAGCGAATACCGGCGGAGGACTCGATGTTTCCCGACGATGCCGTTGCTGTCGCTGGTGGAGGGCTGCAGCGAGAGATCGCCATAGCTCCAGGGCACGCCTCGGGCTGCGAGCGCGCGGTTGACTGCACCGAGCGCGGCGGGGTCGTCCGGCGGCATGACGACCGAAGCGCCTGGTCCGAGCCGCCCCAGGGTAACCTCGCGCCCCCGGACGATGCGGCGATTGGTAGCCAACACCTCGCAAGCCGCCGCCGCATAACGAGTGGCCACCTCCCAGTCCACCCGCGCGACAGGAGCTATCCGCACGGCGGCCACCCTTCGGTCGTCGGCGCGGAGCTCATCGGGCCCCAGCTCCGTGGAGAGCGTCCACCAGCCAGTCGCCGCGCCGGGGAGGGTCAGACTGATCGGGGCGCCAACGTGTGCCAGAGCCTGACGAGCCGGCCGATCGCCCAGCCGCGCGCTGACTGGGACTGGAGGTCCGGAGTCGCCGGTAAAGGTGAGGGTGATGCGGCCTCCCTCGAACGACCAAGGCTGGGAGCCGGCATCGAGCGTGGCGATTCCCAGGTTGGGCGGAGGCGGAGTACTCGGACGAGACACAATCAGAGGAGCGGCCGGTCGCGCTGGGGATAGGGCGCTCGACTGCAGATCGGTCAGCAGCATGATCTCCCCTGGCCGGGGCTCAGGGCCGAGCACGTCGCCGGCGAGCGTAACGGCGCTTCCCAGGTCCAGCCGCCGGGGCGAAACCTTCAAGCCGGCCAGAATCTCTCCCAGGTTCACTCTGTCGCCCCGCCGGGGAATGCCGTCCGCGGTAATGAGCCACAGGGCATCCTCTGGAGTGGCTCGCGCGAGTACCTGCCGTCCCGCCGCTATGAGCCGAGCGACCTGAGGAGAGCCATCCACCACCGCCCCGCTGCTGGGCGAGTTGTCGACGATCAGCACCAGCGCGCTGGGCGCATGCCCAGGTACCCCACTCAGGGGTACCGACGGGGCCGCGGCGGCGAGCACCAGGAGAACGATGAGGAGGGTGCGCAAGAGGAGTAACAACAGGTTCTGCAGCTTGAGCCGGCGCTGGTGCTCTCTGGTCGTACTGACCAGATATCGCACCGCCGGAAAAAGGACCGTTGGCGGCTCTCGGCGGGCCAATAGATGGAGGAGAACCGGAATCGCCGCGGCGGCCAGGCCGACGAGCACCCACGGATGGAGAAAACCGATCATGCCGAGCGGGACGGGGAGGTCAGTGCCTCACGGAGCACCACCCCGAACGGGGTGTCAGTCGTCACTTGGTGGTAGGCTATGCCGTGGCGGCGGCAGGACAGACGCCATTCAGTAACTACCCCTCGAACGGTCTCCCGATATGCACCAGCCCAATCCCGCGGCCGCAGCACCACGGTGGCATGGGTTTCGGGGTCTTCGAATCGGGCCTCGGTCGGCCCAGCCAGGCTCACCTCTGCAGGATCCATGATGTGGAGCACGAGCACCTGATGTCCCCGGTGCCGGAGAAAGCGAAGCGCCTTCAGGGCGATGGTTCTCTCGAGCAGCAGATCGGAGACGAACACCACCAGCCCTCGTCGGCGTAACTGGCCGATGACCCGACGCAACGCGGGCTCGGCGGCGGTGCCATGTCCCGCCTGGAGGGTGGCCAGGACCTGGAGCAGCTGGCGCCAGTGGCTCAGGCGCGCCCGGGGAGGCGTGACCGTGCGCACGTCATCGTCAAAGGTGATGAGACCGGTAGCGTCACGCTGCCGGATGAGCACCAGGGACAGGGCCGCGATCAGCCGTTGCGCATAGGCCAGCTTGGGGAGCACAGTTCCTGGAGACCCGGTCCATGCCATGCTGCGGCTGGTGTCGGCCACGATCATGGCTCGCAGGTTGGTCTCTTCCTCGAACTGTTTGACGTACAGGCGATCATTGCGGCCCAGAATCTTCCAGTCGACATAGCGCAACTCGTCGCCCGCCTGGTACATCCGGTGCTCGGCGAACTCCACCGAGAATCCCCGGCGGGGTGAGCGATGCAGCCCGCTGAGGAATCCTTCAACCACGCCTTCGGTGATGATCTCGAGACCACCCAGCCTGGAAACCTCAAGAGGATCGAGCAGGTCCAGCCGGGCGCGGGAGGTGGGACGGTCAGAGCGCTGCATGGGGAGCGCAACGTATCCGGGCCCGACGGGAGAAGTCAAACAGGGGTGGTAGCATACAATTCCATAGTAATGAAACCCCAATTGC
>CBFGTM010000070.1:0-15166 GCA_965652025.1 uncultured Gemmatimonadales bacterium | reverse complement strand
TTGCGCCGTTGAGAGGCGCCGGTCGGAATCGAACCGACGAATGGAGGTTTTGCAGTTCTCGCAGAGCTTTTGTGAAGCTTCGCACTTCTCTCGAAACCATGTACGGATGGAGGCTTAGCGCAGATCAGACTAGCGTCCATTCGCGAGCCTTTGCGTCCTGTTTCAGGCTAACCTTCCCAAAACCTTCCCTGCCAGTCTGACGGCCCTGCTCCGCGCTGATCCGACACCCGCTACTGTGTCGGCGCCTCGACATCGAGATCGATGTCGAGGCCGTGAGGCAATGCGCGGACGGCATTTCTCAGACCGCCGCTTCGACCGGGGCCTCCTTCGCCGCCTCGGCGATCAGATTCACCACCGAGTCAGGCTGCGAAACATAGACCGAGTGACTCGCCCGGATCTCGCGAACCGTTGATCCCGCTCGTCCGGACATGGCTTTCTGCGCGGGAGGCGGGATCATGCGGTCGTCGGTGGCGATGAGATACCAGCTCGGCTTCGACTTCCAGGCTGGCCGCGTGATCCTTCCCTGCAGCGCACCCGTTCCCCAGGGGACTTGAGAGTCCGCCATGAACGCCGCGAGGTCAGGGTCCACATCGGCGGCGAAGGATGCGGCGAACTTGCTCTTGTCCAGGAAAAGGAAGCCATCCTGGGGCGGCAGAATCGGCGGCACCGGGGCACCCGGAGCTGGGTTTGCGATGAGTGTCGCGACCGACTCCCCGGCGTCCGGCGCAAACGCCGCGATGTAGACCAAGGCCGCGACGCTCGGGTGGTTCCCAGCTTCACTGATCACTGCGCCGCCGTAGGAATGGCCGACCAGAACCGCCGGGCCGTTCTGTTGGTCCAGGGTCATGCGGGTCACCCGGACATCGTCGGCGAGGGAAGTGGTTGGATTCTGGACTACGCTGACATTGAAACCTTGCTGCTTCAGACCCCGGTAAACACCGAGCCAGCCGGAGCCGTCCACGAATCCTCCGTGGACGAGGACGATATTCTTGATCCGGGTGGATTCTCCTGCTGACATACTTTGCTCCTGATTAGGTCGATGGGCTCACCATAAACACCGGTGCTCCGGTCCGGAACCGGATCAACGTCTTGTTGACACCCGGGTAGCAGAACAATAGGTCCATTCGTCAGATTGCGCCCGTCGCCGACTCGGATAGGCGAGGCCGAGCCAGAGTGCGATACGACGCCTCCTCCAGCTCCAGCTCGGTCTGGTCGAGCTTCTTCCGAAGCTTCCCTTCCTCCTTTTTCTTGCACCAGGCGTCGTAGCTCTCGCGGGCAGCGGCCGTCTTCTCTCGCCATTCCTGGCACACCTCTCACGCCGAAGCCGCAACCCGCTTCGGGGGGCGGCGCAGCAGCAGCGTGCCGAACCCACCGATGACACCTACGATCAAGGCCAGCCCGGCGAAGTCATGGGGCCACAGCCTCCCCAACCCCAACACCGCGTCCAGGGAGAAGAGGCCCGGGCCGGTGAGCGCCAGCATCACCGCGAACGCGCCGTAGAGCAGGGGCACCTCGATCCCGTTGGTCGCGGCGAACAGACCGTTGCCCCAATGCACAGTTACGATCGCAACGAGCATCACCGGCAGCAGCAGTGCCGGGCCTATCGGACCCAGCAGACCGAGGGCGACGAGCAGCCCGCCCGTGAGCTCCGATGAAGCGGCCATGGCAGCGAACGCCCGGCCCGGCCGGAAGCCGAGCTGCTCGAAGTACCCACCGGTGCCGGCAAGACCGTAGCCTCCGAACCAACCAAAGAGCTTTTGGGTGCCGTGTGCGCTCATGACCAGGCCAAAGACCAGCCGAGCAATCAGCAGCCCCACATCCTGGTCGCCGGCCGCCGGGGTCGAAGCATCAGAAAGGAACGCGGTAGACATAGAGACCATCCTGGTTGAGGTACTCCGCCTCAGGTGCTATCATTGTCCTAGAATAATCTTCCCTGGCGGATTCTCTATGCCTAGAAAGCCTGAAAATGCTACCGTTCGTCCAACACCTTCGGACACCGTCGATGTCTTCGGGCAGATCCTCGAGGCGGTCCACCTGCGGACCGACATCTTCGGCAAGCTGGACCTGGGCGCCCCCTGGCGGCTGCGCTTGCCGGAGCGCGAGTATCTCAGCTTTTACGTCGTCGCCCGCGGCAGCGCCTGGCTCGAGATCGAAAAGACCAGGATTCCGCTCTCCACCGGCGACGCGGTGATTCTCCCGCTCGGCTCAGCCCACGAGCTGCGCGACGGCGCCCGGAGCAACGTGCCGGCCCAGAGCTTCCACTACGACGTCTGTCCCCGAAGTCCCCATACCGGGCGGCTGGGCGGCAACGGTCCGGTGACCTCGGTCATCATCGGCCATTTCCGGCTGGGCCATGCGCCGCGGAACGCGCTGCTCGCGTCGCTTCCGCCCGCGATCCATCTGCCTGCCGACGCCATCTCAGCCAGTCCCCAGCTCGCCGGTGTGGTCCCGCTGATCCTGAGCGAGAGCGCGTCGCCCGGCCCCGGCAGCTCCATCGTGCTCGCGCGGCTGGCCGATCTGCTCTTTGTGCAGGCGCTGCGGCTCTGGGTATCGCGGGCCGGACAGTCGGCCTGCGGGCTCCGGGCCGTATCCGATCCCGGGATTGGCGCGGCGCTGCGCCTGATGCACGCGCAGCCAGGAGAGCCGTGGACGGTCGAGCGGCTGGCGTCCTCGGTGGCGATGTCACGCTCGGCGTTTGCCGCCCGCTTCTCCGAGCTGGTGGGGGAGCCACCGCTGCAGTATCTCGCCCGCTGGCGGATGACTCTGGCGGGGCAGCGGCTCCGTGAAGACGACGCCGTCATCGCCGACGTGGCGGAGGCGGTGGGCTATGGCAATCCGGTGGCGTTCAGCAAGGCGTTCGCCCGGATGCAGGGCGTCGGTCCGGGCACCTTTCGGCGGGAGGCCCGCAGAACAACTTCGTGAACTGGTAGCAAGAAGTGCTCATCTGAGTGCCATCAAGATCGACCGCAGGAGGAGCCAGATGGAGAGCCCGATGGAGGTCGTGCGGAGGTTCTGCGCCGCGTGGTCCGACAATGCCGGGACCGCCGAGCTAGCCGCATTTTCAGCGACGATGCCGTTTATCACAATATCCCGCTGACGCCGGTTAATGGCCGGGAGGCCATCGCGAACACGATCGCCTCGTTCATCCGCCCTGGGGCGCCAGGCATCGAGGGCATCGAGTTCCGCGTCGTCAACATTGCAGCCAATGGTCCGGTCGTGATGACCGAGCGGGTGGACGTCTTCAAGCTCCCCCACAAGTGGTTCGAGCTGCCGGTCATGGGGGCCTTCGAGGTCAGTGATGACAAGATCAAGGCCTGGCGCGACTATTACGACCAGAACCAATTCAACAGCCGGATGGATAAGGCTTAGTCGCTGCGTCACAGCGTGAGTCTGTGAACCTGATCCGTCGGATCGTCCTCCTGGGGCAGCAGTCTCCCTCGCTGCTGTGACCGGGCCAACCTGTACGGCACCTCTCGCCTGGGGTCAGACTGCCGGCGTCAGTACACCGCGGAGTCCGATTCAACCGAGAGAAATGCAGTCGCATGCCGGGCAAAGGAGTCATGATACTGGAACAGCGATCCGTGACCGGCGTCCGGATAAACCAGCAGGACAGCGTTGGGCAGGTTCTCGCTCAGCCAATAGGAGTTGCTGACCGGGATCATCTCGTCGTGAACGCCGTTGACCACGAGCGTCGGATGCCGAATGGCGCGCAGATAGGCGAACCGCTCTCCTGAGGGTTTGTCCCATTCCCGGAATGCAGCCATCTGCGCCCGGGCAACTTCGGGTCCCGATGCGCCTTCGAGGTCCTCCTTACGCTCCTCCAACCGGGCGACGAACTCGGCTCCCGCAGCCTGGCCGGTTGGAGTGTCGGGGAAGAAGATTTTCTGGAGGACGGAGTAGCCCTTGTTCGACGGATCGTTCAGAGCCTGCGCGATCCGCGGGGCCTGGAGGTTCATGATGTGCTCCCCGCCCCGCGGAGCGGTACCAACCAGAATGAGACGCCGCACCAGTGTCGGACGGTGCATCACGAGTTGTTGGGCCACCATTCCGCCGAGCGAAAAGCCGAGGACATCGCACTTACTCAAGTCGAGCCCGTCAAGAAAAGCAGCCGCGTGCTGAGCCATTTCCGTGACGGTGGTCGGCACTTCACCTGATGAGCGGCCCACCCCGGCGTTGTCGAATAGTACTACTTCCCGTTCCCGGGCAAACGCATCGGTGAGCGCGGGATCCCACATATCGAGCGTCCCGGTGAAGTGCTGCAGGAAGAGCAACGGCAGCCCGGGCCCACTGCCGAACCGCCGATAGGCGTAGGAGTGGCCGTTCGCCTCGAGGAACTGCGTGGGAGCGGTCGTGTTACTCGCGGTCATGATCGATGGCATCGCTACCTCCCTGTCGCTCTCTTCGTGTGATCACGTTCTCGCCGGCGTCGCCGACTGCGATGGCTTGACCGCGCGCGCCGAGCTCCACAGCGCCCAGCCGGGATTGATCCGGGTCGGATAGAGCTCCAGCATCTTGTCGTACAGCTCCTGCGCGGTCTTCGTGGTCCCTACAAGTCGATCGAAGTCCCGGATGTACTGTCGCGTCTCTTCAATGATCCGGGGATTGTCGTCGTTCTCCGGTCGCTTGTGGCTGGCGACAACCGCGCGCGGGCTGAGCGACTCGATTCTGCCGAGCGCGGCGATCCACTCCATTCGCTTCGGCCCATCGGACTCGGCGAGGTAGAGATGGACGTCGTTGTAGGCGGCGTCGCCCGCGACGACGAGCCCGATCGACGGAGCATGCAGGCAGGTGGTGTGGTCCGTATCGGTGTGACCCAGCTCCACGACGATCAGTTTCTGTCCCTCCAGATCGATGACCTGGCCTGCCAGCTCTTTCGCGATCACCAGCTTGGCGGGAATCTGACCGGGGAAGGCCGCTCCCCAGGCGGTGCGGAGGGCCTCCGGCGACGCGTTCTGATGCATCACCTGGACGGTGTTCGGCGTCGCCACAACGCGGGCGTTGGGGAACCGCTCGAGCAGGGTGCCGACGCCAAACCAATGGTCGCCGTGACCGTGGGTGATGTAGATGGTGGTCAGGTTCCGGTTCTTCAAGGCGACCCAATCCGCCAGGGCACTGGCCTGGGCGACGGTCATGAAGGCATCGACCAGGACCGCGTCGCGCTTTCCATAGATGAGGGTCGCTGCCGTCGCCTGGAAATACGTTTCGGTGACGTCCGGGGGGCGGTCGGCAGTCACAATGGGTATGCCCGGTGTGACGAACACGTCCCACTTCAGGGCAGGGGGCTGTGAATCTTTGAACGTATTCATGGCAATCACCATTCAGGCATTGTGAACATCGCGTTCCCACTGGCGGTGTCGGCGGCTGAGACTTCCTCCTGCATCACATCCCAGTGTTCCACCACTTTGCCGTCTTTGACCCGGAAGATGTCGACCGCGACCATCGGCTTCGGTCTCCAGCCGGTGTAGCCCCCATGGACCATGACCAGGTCGCCATCCGCTGCCGCCATCCCGGGTTCATACTTGAGAGCGGTAATGGTCGGAAGCAGGGTGGCGATTGGTGACCGGCCGTCGGGGATCGCTGGGTTGTGCTGCTTGCAATTCCCGCCGAAGTACTGCTCCACGACTGTCGGATCCCGGTCGTTAAAGGCCCGGGTCAGCACTTCGAGCACGATCTCATTGTTGGATCTGGTCATGTTGTCTTCGTCCTGAGCGGTCACCGCGCCTTGACGACCCAGCTGTCCGTAAGTCACTCCATCAGGCTGCGAACTGCCTCAAGTGATAATCCACATGAATCTGAAATAGCTTGCCCCATTCGCTTGGGGTCATCCTTCCGAACATTAGGTGGGGTTTCCAGGCATCGACGGTTCTTGCGTTCCAAGCGGTTTCCAAAATTGTCAAGAACTGTGACTTCTCGAATGCGAAGTTGAAACGCTGTCCATGTGGAATCTTCAGGCCTGTGGGTAGGCGCAAGCCGACGGGTTGTTCAGGATACCAGTCGATGAGAATCCATCTGAAGAGGGTTCTGGACGTGAGATAGCTCTCGTCCGGGAGATCGTAGAAGCCCAGAGAGCCTCCAAAGCCCAAATTGAGATGGTGGAGCATCTGCTGAACCTCCATCGTGCCCCACTGACGAGGAGAGTCGGGCGTCACACTCTCCACACGCCGTCGATACTCTTGCCGCTTGTCCTCCGTGAAGAAGAGATCTCCATCAATCTGTTTCACGCGAAATGCCCGAGGGATATAACGGGCAATCGCGACGCCGGTGATCCAGAAGTCTCTCGTGAGGGCGGCGCGAACCACATTCATGGACCAGGCCGCGCCGGCGGGAAGTCGTCTCCAAACATCGGGAGTCCGCTCTTCGACTCCTCCCGGGTGACTTCGTCCTGCAGCGTGTCCCAGTGCTCGACGATGAGGCCGTTCTCGACTCGGATGACGTCACCGGCTACCCAGGCGCGGGGCCTGCCGTTGTTGATAAAGCGGCCATGCAGCAGGACGTAATCGCCGTGGGCGGCAGCCACGTGGTTCTCGTAGCGCAGCCCGGGCGGAGCGGATCGGACCAGGTTGAAGAGCCCATCTCGTCCGGGTGGGATGTGCGAGCTGTGCTGGATGTAATCGGGTGACCAGAAGGTCGCGGCTGACTCGTAGTCCCGCCGGTTGAACAGCGTATCGAAAGCGTTGAGAACCCACGCCCTGGTTTCGTCCGCTGACCTCACGCCCATGCCTCCGCCCGACTCGCGGCTGGTGCCTCTAGTTCCAAGATGGTCGTTCGTCTTAGATAATATGACCGGTCGTCTTAGGCAAGCGGGCAGTGGGTTCCCGGGCCGGCGGAGCGTCTCCAGCTCAAATCACAATGCTGGAGAACACCACCTTGCTGAAGGACTTGAGCGCTCTCGGATTCTTCTCTACCCGGGTCCGAAGGATGGCTCCTTCGTAGGCATCGATCAGGAAGGCAGCCAGTTCTTCGGGCTTGAAATCCTTGCGAATGGAGCCCTGCTTCTGTCCATCGGCAATGGCTGAGGAAATCTGCTCATCCCAGAGGTCCAACACGTTCAAGACGCTATCGCGAAGCTCCGGAGTATCCTCCGAGACCTCGGCCATGAATTTGCCGACCAGGCAGCCCTCATTACACCGGGAGAAGTACTCGGTGAGAGCTGCGAAGTACTTCTTGAGGCGGGTAAGCGCGGGAATGTCGGGGTTGGTCAGGATACTTCGACCGGGAGTACCGTTGCCATATGCGGTCACAATCTCTGCCCCCAACGCCTGCTTGCTCTTGAAGTGGTTGTAGAAGGATCCCTTCGGAACCCCCGCGGCGTCGGTGATGTCCCTGACGCTACTCGCGTTGAACCCTCGCTGGGTGAACAGCTTCGTGCCGGCTTCCTGAATCACATTACGAACATTGTTCCGAGCCAAGAACCGGCCCTCACTCGCATCCGGGGTGTGGTGTGCTGGAAGCGCTTGATTGGTAAACTAAAGGGCGCCGGGCCCGCTCGGGAAGGTTTAAGATGGCAGAGCGACGGTGACCATTCGGTTGCGGCCTTTTCAGGCCAACCTTCCCAAATCCCAGCCCAACCTACCGCCGTTAGGGAAGCCTCCTCAGGGAGGGCTTGCGCGCCCAGTCGCCGGCACAAGGATTCGATATTCGACACGCGGGAACCTGATCTACCTCCGCCTGATTCTTACTGCACCCACCCCTGCATCCTCAGCACCTGCAGCAATCCCGGGCTGTCGAGCGACAGCGGTGGCAGAAACTCTCCCACTAGATTCCGGCTCCAGTAGTTTCCCGTCGCCATGCGCTCGTCCCAGGTCGTGAACTTGTACTGGTAGAGTCTGGCCCGTACGAACCGAGGCGGCTGGTCGGGAAACGGTTTTCCTCGCAGCAGTCCAAGTGTAGGCCTGTCGCCCTGCAGCAGCCGTCCCACCAGCGGCAGAATCCAGGGCTCGGCGTATGCCCGGCTGATTCCCGCAAACCACATCAGCCAGTCCAGTCGCAAGTGGTAAGGCGCGACGATGGGTGGCTTCCGTGAGACATCGCCCGCCTTGGCTTTGAATTCGTATTCTTTCCATGTCGTCGATGCCGCAACCGCCTCGTCGGTGGTGCCCTCCAGGACTACCTCATACCGCTCCCGTCCGACGCTCCCGAAAGCTCCGTAGGTGTTCACCAGGTGAAGCGGCTCGAACGAGGCATTCATTGCCTGCTGGCTGGAAAAGAGATTGCGGACCGGATAGATGCTCAGTACGACCACCATGAGCGCGAGCGCTCCGATTGCCAACTGGTGAGCCGGCGCGCGCGGCTCGAGCTTTTCAGGTCGTAGCGGGATAATGGGTGACAGAATTCGATCGTCGAAGCAGCTGATCGCGATCACGATGGTGAGATAGTTGAGCCAGGAAAGATTGCCCGAGAGAATGAGCATTCCCTGGAAGACGATGGTAATCACCCCCGCCACATACCGGACGGTCGCCACCGGCGTGAGATAGCCGAACGGCGCGATCAGCTCCGCCAGGTGATTGAACAGCACGCCCAGTTTGTGAATTGGGACCGGAAGCTTCGCGAGATACCAGCTGAGCGGATTGGGAATCGGCTGGGTCTCGTAGTGATAGACCAGGCAGGTCAGGTCACGCCAGCACGGATCTCCCCGCAGCTTGATCAACCCGGCGCCGAGCATGAGCCGGAAGAGCAGCCACCGGAGCATCCAGATCACGATTACCGGCGGCGCCACGTTGCGCGCGCCGAGGAAGACGCCGAGGAAACCGGTCTCGAGAAGCAGCGTTTCCCAGCCGAAGCTGTACCAGGTCTGCCCCACGTTTACGAAGGAGAGATACAACAGCCACATCACGAACCACACGACCATGCTGACCGGCGTACCGAAATTCTCCGAGAACCCTGACAGCGCGACGAGCGCCAGCGCCACGCCGGTCCAGGCCAGCGCCATGGCGAAGCCGTCCGAGTAGTGCAGGAAGAAAAGGCTGGGGGACTGAAGGAAATTGATTTGCTGCAGGAAGAAGGGCACCGGCAACAGCCCACGGGTGCCGAGCAGCGGGCGGAACTGGTTCACCGCTACCGCGAAGGCGACCAGGTAGATCAGCGCCAGCGAGCGCTGGAAGAGCCAGCGGGTGAGCCAGTATTCGCGGGTATCGCCGAGAATCAGGATAAACTCCTGCGGGCTGCATTGTACCCGCACATTCCGTGCACTCCTCCTCCGGGAGGAGTGGACGCCGAGCACAGGTAGGCTTTCGGCCCTTTGCGAGTGGGGATTGTGTAGGGCGACAGAAGTCTCGGCCGGGCGAGGATCTGCCACATGTCGTTGGAGCCGCCGGTGATGTCGCCTCCGACGCAGTTGTGGTTGTACTGCTCGAGCCAGGCCGGTCCGGCCACAGGGCGAGCTAGGATGACTTTCCGGAAACCCGGCGCAAAGCGTTCCACCTGCCGTTCGATCCTCTCGAGCATGTTCACCGTCGATCCGTTGGGCACGTGACAGTAGGCCCAGGCGGTGTGCTTCCCCGCGGGCGCGCGACTCGGATCGAACAGGCTGGGCTGCACCAGCAAGATGAAGGGACGGTCGGGGTGCCGCCCCTCCGCAACCGTGAGCTCCGCGGCCGCGATTTCGTTCAGGGTACCGCCGAGGTGCACGGTTCCCGCCCGAGCGCACGCGGCGGCGGTCCAGGGAATCGGGGTATCGAGCGCCCAGTCGACCTTGAACACTCCCGGCCCGTAGCGATAACGCTCCAGGCGTCTGCGATAACCGGCCCGCAGGCGGTTTCCCATGAGTCGAAGTAGCGGGGCCGGGCCAGTGTCGAAGAAAAGGGCGCCCGTTTCCGGCAGGTGGTCGGCCGACAGGATCCGTTGCCCGGTGACGATTTCCCCTCTGAGTGACTTGAAATAGTCGGCCATGGAATCAGCGATCCGCTGGGAGCCACCGGCTGGGATCGGCCAGCCGACCGCATGCCCCAGCATCCCCAGCATCAGCCCGAACGACGAGCTGAAAGGTGCGTCCAAGGGAAGAATCGAGTGGGCAGCGAGACCCGCAAACAATCCCCGCGCGCGCTCACCGCTGAACCGATGCTCGGCCAAGCCGCGGGCCGATCGCATTCCGTTGAGTCCAAAGCGGGCCATGCGGAAAGCATGATGGGGTGGAATCAGCGGCTGGAGTAGTCCGTCGAGTAGCTTCTCCCAGTCGTCGGCGAGCGGGGCCATGAGGTCGTGCCAGGCGCCGCCGTCCGGTTCGAGCGTCTCAGCGGTGGCCGGGATGGCACGCTCCATGACCGCCGCTGTCCCGTCATCGAAGGGATGGGCGAGCGGTGCATCGGGGTGGATCCATTGCAGGCCAAACTTGTCTAGTGGAATGGAACGAAAGAACGGAGACCCTACGCCCAAGGGATGGACCGCGGAGCAGACGTCGTGAACGAAGCCCGGCAAGGTCAGCTCGGCGGAACGCGTGCCTCCGCCCACGGTCGCCGCCGCTTCGAACACGGTCACGGAACGGCCTGCGCGGGCCAGCGTTATCGCTGCTGCGAGCCCGTTCGGTCCCGCCCCTACCACCACCGCATCGCGCCCAGCCATGCCTCAAGAATACGACCGACTAGTGCGGTTCACAGAGGCGCCGGTCGGAATCGAACCGACGAATGGAGGTTTTGCAGTTCTCCTCGAGTCCTTGTAAGGCTTGGCACTGTTTTCGAACATATGTGCACACGGAGGCTTAGGGCAAATTGGACTTGCGTACCTTCGCGGGCTTTTGCGTCCGATCTCAGTCCAACCTTCCCAAAACCTTCCCACTTAGTCCAACCAGTCCGGAGAACGATCATGCGAGCAGATCGCTGGAGGACTCAGCGGATGGTGCTGACTGTCATGCTGATGAACCAGGGTGGTGAAAACGGTCCGCTGCCGACGATCTGGCAGATTCCCTGAGCGGCGCATCCATACACCAGCTTGGTTGACACTCGGCCGGGAGCGGTCTTAGCTTGCCAGCAAACGATCGTCGCTGAGAGAAATGATGGACCACCGTCTACCACACCTGCTCCAGCTCAATCCCCGGCGGAACAACCGCTGGCTTCGCTGCGCCCCGCGCGGAGACCAGGAGCCCAGGCCTTAGCTAGCTCGGACAATTCGACCTACACCCAGGCCCGCTCCGGATGAGCGGGTTTTTTGTTGAGCTTTTGCCCGGAACAGCAAATGACCAACCCTGCTACCCCACGGATCGTGGTCCACCCACCGGCCCTGCTGCCATCCGGCACCGCGGCCAATCCCAGCGATGTCCAGAGGGATGACGCTCCGCTGCTTAGCACCGAAACCGGCGAGGCCAGGAAGCTGGGGACCCTGGTGGACGTCAGCCAGGCCCTTGCCGGACACCTGAGTCTGACGGCAGGTCTGTCGGGTGTCCTGCTGATTCTGGTCCGTCGCTGTTCGGTGCTTCGCGGGGCAGTGGCTCTCCTGAACGAGCAAACCGAGGTTTTGGAGATCAGAGCCCAGGTAGGCCTTCGACACGACAGGGAGGGCGATCACTCCGGTAGCACCCCAGGCATCCTGGCAGAGACTGCCGCAAGGGGAGAGATCATCGTCATCCCTCGCCAAGACGATGGAAACGGCGATCACACCACGCTGGCAGTTCCCATTGTGCTGCACCGGCGCTGCGTCGGGTCGTTGGTGGTCGAAGTGCGATTTCGTCCCGAGCGCGATGTGGATCGGCTGCTGAAGTTTTTGCGGGTGGTGGCCTCCATGATTTCCCAGGCAGTCCGGATTCACCGGCTGCTCGACGTGGAGCGGCAGAAGCTGGTGTCGGAGAACGCTCAGCTGCGGCAGGAGCTGCAGCAACGGAATCCGCTTTTCAATCTCGTGGGGACCAGCGGTCCGATGCGTCAGCTGTATGAATCGCTGGTCCGGGTCGCTGGGAGCAACACCACCGTGCTGATCCGGGGTGAATCCGGCACGGGCAAGGAGCTGGTGGCGCAAGCCATTCACCTGCACTCGCCCCGGGCCAAGAAGCCCTTCATCAAGGTCAACTGCGCGGCATTGCCCGAGACCCTGGTCGAGTCGGAGCTGTTCGGCTACGAACGTGGTGCATTTACCGGAGCGCTGCAGCGAAAGAAGGGCCGCTTCGAGCTGGCCCACGGCGGGACTTTGTTCCTGGATGAAATCGGGGAGCTGAGCCCGGCTACCCAGGTGAAGCTGCTGCGGGTCCTGCAGGAGCGGGAGTTCGAGCGGGTGGGAGGGACGGAGTCGGTGCCGGTGGATGTGCGAGTGATCGCGGCCACCAACCGGGACCTGGAGCGAGCACTGACCGACTCCAGCTTTCGAGAGGATCTCTACTACCGGCTCAACGTCTTTCCCATCTTCATCCCGCCGCTTCGTGCTCGGAAAGCCGACGTGCTTCCCCTGGCAGATCACTTCATCGAGAAGTATGCCCGGGAGCACGGGAAGAGCATCCGGCGGATCTCCACCCCGGCTATCGACCTGCTATCCAGCTACCACTGGCCGGGCAACGTGCGCGAGCTGGAGAACACCATCGAGCGAGCCGTCCTGTTGGCTGACGGAGAGGTCATTCACGGATACCACCTGCCTCCTACGCTGCAGACCGCCGACGCGACCGGAACGGTCGTGAGTACATCCCTCGATGGTGCGGTGGAGGCCTTCGAGCGGAGCCTGATCGAGGATGCACTCAAGTCGGCCCGGGGGAATCGCTCCAGGGCTGCGAGGCTGCTGGGCACCACCCAACGGGTTATCAGCTATAAGGTCAGGAAATACGGGATAGATCCGGCTCGGCTGAAGTCGTGAAGGCGGTCTTGCTTCCGCGTGCCTCGGTGCGGGCTGAGTATGCGGCCACCGCGACAACGAGCAGATTGGCCACCACGATGGGGAGCGCGTGCAGCAGGACGCCGTACGCCACCCAGAGGAGCGCGGCCGCGGCCTGGGTCAGGCGGAGAGCCTGCTGGGTCTTGCGGGAGTAGGAGGCCAGGAACACGGCGGTGGCGAGCCATCCCAGCGCGTCGGTAGCTCTCATGCGACGGCCGGATAGCGATCGGGATGGGTTCCCCGGATGATCAGCGAGTCGGTCCGCGCCTTGTCCCACTCCTGCAGCACAAAGCCGTGGGAACTGAAGAAGGCGCGGATTGCGCCGGCGTCGAGTTCGACGATCTCCTCCAGCACCGGCACCATCACACTCAGAACATCGTCGCTCAGCACGGTCCTTCGGGCGATCGGGGTGAGAAACTTGTTTTCGGACACCGCCACCGTAAGCCCGTCCAGCCGGTTTACGTGCAGCATGACATGCACGTCCGACCCTCCGTCTCCGACGTAGACGATGCGGTCACCGCTCAGTCCCAGCTCGGACCGAAGCTGGTCCAGCACGGCCACCTTCCCATATCCGGCTGGTGCCCTGATGATGGACTGGATCTCGCCGTTCCCGGGATCGTAGCGGAAACGGGTGCCGTGGATCCGTTCGGGAGGAATCAGACCGGTCAGCGCCGCTCGAATTACTTCCTCCGGTGCCGCCGAGATGACGCAGAACGTGAAGTGGAACCCCGGCAGTGAGTTCAATACCCGGCCGAGCGCCGCGATATTGTGCTTGAGACGGATACGGCGGCCCACCTCTTCCAGATCCTCCTTCCGCACCCGCCGGTATTCCGGATCGTGGAGCAGAAGGTAGGAGAGCTCGGCACCCTGATTCACCAGATGCATGGACGAAAGCCCGGCGCACTTTTCCTCGAACCCGCCGATGCCGAGCATCTCGCTTAGGAGGAAGCCGGAATCGTTGAAGCTCAGCGTCTGATCGAAGTCACTGGCCAACAAATAGCCGTTCAGGGTCATGGGCGCTTCACCGCGGTCTGCGCCTGGGCGGCGACCTCTCGCCTGACTATAGCGGCGTCGAGAAAGGCCTCTTCCAGCGGCGCCACATGAGGACGTGCCACCTCGGCTGATGCGGCGGGACGCTCGATCAGGGGTGCCGGGGCGCAGTGCACAACCGGAGCCGCTTCATGCCACTCAACGGCGCGCTCTCGGGAGCGGGCTGCGAGCCGAGCCGCGGTGTCGTTGGCCGGTCCGACTGCCGAGCTCTGGGCCTGCAGCGTCGTCGCGCGACCCAGCCCCAACGCCACCAGCAGAGTCGCCATCATCGTGCTTGTCGAATGTCTCATCTCACCTCACTCCTCTGAAAACATCAAAGCTTCGCCGCCTGCTCAAGCCGGCGAAGACGATCGGGTCACGATCGCGCAACGAGCTGCTTTCGTGGGGGGTCAGGTGGAAGGAAGGCAACCCGCATGCCACGCACCGGCGCACGAGAATTACCCTCTTGAGAGGGGCTACCGCAGATCGGAGCTGAAGCGACCCGACCAGATTGTCGGATGCTTCATTCCAATCGACAAAATTGTCAGATCCTGTCGGTGCGGTGCTTTGGAAAATCGCCGGGGCTGCAGCAGTTCACGGCAGCTCGACTCGAGCACAAGGTCACGGTCTCTCCGAGCAGCGGCTATGCCAAGGTTGCCGAGGGCGGGAAGGCCAGTGCCACGGCTAGTGCCAACATGATTCATCTAAGCAAGGCTACCGAGCAGCTCGGAGGTCGTGGTCGCTAGGCTCAACTAGGCTAGGCAGATTGTCTCGAACGAGATGGGTGTAGCCCATAGTGGTCCTGAGATCGGCGTGTCCCATCGCTTCCTTCACCTTCACAGCATCCCCGCCAGCTGCTAGCCAGGTCGTCACGCGACGATGCCGTAGATCGTGCTGATGGAAATCAGTGGGGAGCCTGGCTCGGTTGATGGCTCCCCCGAACGCCCGCCGCAGGACGGTCAGCCGCTCTCCCGCCCTTGCTCTCCTGCGCGTGATGGTGTGGTGGAAGACCCAAGGTGTCTGCTGGCCTTCGTAGGTGGCGAACCTGAAGCGGGCGAAGTGCTCTCGCATAGCTTGACGGAGCTTCAGGGTCATCGGGACCCAGCGACCTTTTCCGCTCTTGGTACGGTGACCTCCCCGGCCGCTCGCAATCCAGAGGAAGCCTTCCTCCAGGTCCACGTCTTCCCACCGGAGGTGGAGGGCCTCAGAGTCACACCGAAGGCCAGCCTCCCCTAGCGTTGTGAGGTACCAGGCGCCAAAAAAAGCCTCCCTCATGGAGGCCTAAGTTCTTGTGGCTCAGAGAGGCGCCGGTCGGAATCGAACCGACGAATGGAGGTTTTGCAGACCTCTGCCT
>CBFGTM010000069.1:0-15223 GCA_965652025.1 uncultured Gemmatimonadales bacterium | reverse complement strand
CGGCCACATGCGCCAGTCGCTCGAGCGTGAGAGCCAGGTGAGCTCCGCGCCGCGATTCAACCACCGCGTGAATCTCGTCCACGATCACCGTGCGCACGCTGCGCAGCATGTCCCGGCTGCGCCGGGCGGTAAGCAGCAGATAGAGCGATTCCGGCGTGGTGACCAGAATGTGCGGCGGCTTGCGAATCATCGCCGCCCGCTCGGCTGCGGGCGTGTCGCCCGACCGGATGGCGGCGGTGATCCGGGGCGCCTCTGCTCCGAGCTCCTCCTCGGCCAGGCGACGAATGGCCCGGCGGGGCTCCGCCAGGTTGAGATGAATGTCCGCACTCAAGGCCTTGAGCGGGGAGACGTAGACTACTCGAGTCTCGTCGGGGAGCGGACCTTGGAGTCCTTCCCGAAAGAGCTGATCCAGGGAATGCAGGAAGGCGGCGAGCGTCTTACCCGATCCGGTGGGGGCCGCGATGAGGGTATGCTGTCCGGACCGGATCGCGTCCCAACCGCCCCGCTGGGGAGCGGTCGGCTCACCGAATCGATCCTGGAACCAGCGGGCTACGATGGGATGAAAGGAGGAGAGTGGCATCGGACAAATATAGTGCTGTTGGGGGCCGAATGCCGGGCCCGACCTCCGAACTTAAGCGCAAGCGGCACAGGGAGATATCTGCCTGGGAAGCAGCGATTCAAGCTGCCAAAACCAGGCCTTGGTCAGAGGCCGATTGGGAGGGACTGGCGGCTCGTTCCATTTGGGATTATTTTCTTTCCAGATGGGCAACACGGAGAATCCATGGCCAGCTATCCCGACGTCCTGAAGGTGGCCCAGAACCTGGGCGGTCCCAAGGTGCTTCGAGCGCGTGTCGCCACCGTCGCCGACCTGCAGCGGGCCATCGGCCGGGGACTTCCCTTTGCCGCCCTCCGGTACGTCATCCGGCACTTTCCGCAGCGGCAGAAGACCCGGGTTCAGCAGATTGTGGTTCCCCGGTCCACCTTGCAGCGCCGCGAGGAAGAGGGCCGGCTCCGGCCGGCCGAGAGCGAACGGTTGGAACGCATTGCCCGGCTCGCCACCCTGGCGGAGCAGGTCTGGGAGTCCGCCGAGGAGGCCCAGCGCTTCCTGACGTCTCCCCATCCCCAACTGGAGAATCAGGCGCCCCTCGATCTGGCGGCCACCGACCTGGGCACCCGCCGGGTGGAAACGCTGCTGTGGAAGTTGGAGCACAGCCTCCCAGTCTGACTGCTCGCCAGTGCCAACCGTTTACCGTCTCACCAAGCGCCGCTATCCGGTCTACGACGGCAGTGGGGCCGCCCTAGAGGGGGCCCGCTGGAATTCCCCCGGCCGATTTCTGATCTACACATCCGAACACTACGCCACGGCGCTGCTGGAGAAGCTGGTCCACGCCGGGCGTACGCTGCTGCCTGGCGCTCATCATGCGGCGGCCATCGCCATTCCCGACGATCTCGTCGCCGAGGAATTCGATCCTGCCAATGTGCCGGGTTGGGATGCGGAGGACTCGGCGTCAGCCCGAGCGTACGGAGATGAGTGGCACCGGCTGGGGCGCAGCGCGGTGCTTATCGTTCCATCCATTCCGGGCCAGCCGGTGGAGCGTAACTTCATCATCAATCCGGCCCATCCTGATGCGGGACGGATCCGGGTCATGCCCTCGTTTGACGTGGTATGGGATGGTCGCCTCTTTGCACCACCTTATCGATCACAAGGCTGAGAAAGGCTCAGGGTCATGAGCGTCCCGTTGAGAGCATGGGCTCTCGCTGGTTTCCTGGTCACCGGGTGGTCCGGGGCCGCGGCCCAGGCCCGAGATACCGCGGCCAGCACACCCACGCTCTTGCTGGTACCCGATGGGGTATGGGACGGCGAATCGGCCCAGACGAAGCCCGGGTGGGTGGTGCTGATTGTGGGGACCCGGATTCGGGCAGTTGGGCCGGCCCGAGAAGTGAGCATCCCAAGCGGGACCGAGCGGGTAGAACTGCGGGGCACAACAGTGATCCCGGGCCTCATCGAGGGGCACTCGCACCTCTTCCTCCACCCTTACAACGAAGCTAGTTGGGACGACCAGGTTCTTCGGGAGCCGCTGGGGCAGCGCATGGTCCGCGCAGTGGCCCATGCGCGTCGCACTCTTGGGGCGGGAGTCACTACGGTTCGCGATCTCGGAACCGAGGGTGCCTTCGACTTCGACGTGCAGCTGAAGCGGGCCATCGCCCAGGGCATCGTTCCCGGCCCACGAGTGATTGCGGTAACCCGCGCGATCGTAGCCACCGGCAGCTACGGCCCGCGCCGAACCGACTACTCCTTCGAGCCGGGGCAGGGAGCGGAGGAAGCGTCGGGCCCGGAGGAGATTGCTCGCGTAGTCCGCAGCCAGATCGCGCATGGGGCCGACTGGATCAAGGTATACGCCGACTATAGCTGGGGCCCCCGGGGAGAGGCTCTGCCCACCTTTACCCAGGCGGAGCTCAACCAATTGGTGGAAGTGGCCCACGGCAGCGGCCGCCCGGTTGCGGCCCACGCGACCACACCCGAAGGCATGCGCCGGGCCACCCTCGCCGGGGTGGAGACCATTGAGCACGGCGACCAGGGCACCCGAGAAGTGTTCCGGCTGATGCGCAAGAGCAAAGTAGCGCTCTGCCCCACGCTCGCCGCGGCCGAGGCCTACGCCCAGTACTTCGAAGGCTGGGATCGGCGCCGGCAGGCTCCGCCCCAGTCGGTGAAGGACAAGCGGGAGAGCTTCCGGATGGCTCTCGAAGAAAAGGTCACCATCTGCTTCGGCGGAGATGTGGGGGTCTTCTCCCATGGCGACAATGTGCGCGAGCTCGAGGCCATGGTAGCCGGTGGCATGTCCCCCTTGGATGCGTTGCGCTCGGCCACCAGCGGCAACGCCGACCTCTTCCGGCTCTCTGAGCTCGGGCGGGTGCGGCCGGAGAAGCTGGCTGATCTCATCGCGGTCGAGGGCGATCCTACCCGCGACATCGGGGCGCTCCGCCGGGTCCGGCTGGTAATGAAGGAGGGCCGGCGGGTGCCGTGACCACCGCTTAGTCGTAGCCGGGTGACCGCCATCACGTCCATCGCAGCCAGCCTCTCCAATGTTTTCCCCAGGGTACCGGGATGAGCTCAAACCAGGGTGACTGCAATGGCAAGGGAGCGAATGGGGACACTGGGGCTGGTCAAGAAGAGCTTCAGTGACTTTCTCGAAGACGACTGCATGGACTCCGCGGCGGCGCTGTCCTACTACACCATCTTTTCACTGCCCGCAACGCTGGTGCTCCTGCTGCTCCTGCTGAGTACCGTGCTCGACCCGCAGGACGTGCAGGGAAAGCTCGAGTCGCAGATCCAAGGGCTGATGGGACCGTCCGCCGGCGGCGAGGTGCGAACCATTCTGCGAGAAGCGGAACGGCCCCAGGGCGGAACTCTGCCAACCATCCTGGGCATCGCGGGTCTGCTCCTTGGGGCCACCGGAGTCATGGGTCAGCTGCAGAAGACCCTGAATAGGGCCTGGGGTGTCAAGCCCGATCCCAATCAGGGCGGCATCAAGAACTTCGTCACCAAGCGCTTCTTCTCCCTGGGGATGCTGCTGGCATTCGCCTTTCTGCTCATGGTGTCGCTGGTCCTCAGTGCGGCGCTCACCGGAATGGGTGACCGAATCGGGACTATCCTGCCCTCGGGCTTGTCCGGGCCGATGCTCGAAGTCTTCAATCTGATCATCTCGTTCGCGGCTTTCGTGCTGCTCTTCGGGGCGCTCTTCAAGGTGATGCCCGACGCGAAGATCGCCTGGCGGAGCGTGTGGGTGGGGGCCGCCGTAACCGCGCTCTTGTTCATCATCGGCAAGTTCCTCATCGGCTTCTACCTCGGAAAGAGCAACCCGGGGCAGGCGTATGGCGCCGCCGGATCCATGGCGGTGCTGCTGCTGTGGATCTACTACTCATCCCTCATCGTTCTCTTCGGAGCGGAGTTCACCGAGACCTGGGCCGAGCAACGAGGGGAAGGGATAGAGCCGGAGCCCGGGGCAGTACGGGTGGAGCGTGAAACACAACGGGCCGGGAGCTCCTCCCCCCGACCCGCCTGACGCTCTCTACTGCAGACGTTTTCTACTGCAGAGGTTACGGAACTACCAGGGGGGCGGTCAGCACCAGTACCAGCGGCGTTTTGGCCTTGACCACGACGTCCCGGGTTGAGGTCTGACTGGCCACCGCGGCCCCGGCTGCTGCGCCGGCAACACCACCAATGACCGCTCCCTTGGTGTTGCCACCGATCACCTTTCCCAGCACGGCACCGGCAGCCGCCCCTCCCCCTACCTTGGCGGCGTCACTCCCGGTCACGCCACGGCCGCGAAGCTCTCGCGGCACCGGCTTTAGCTCAGCCTTCACCGGCTGAAGCTGTCCATTCACGGCGAAGCCATCAGCATGAAGGGCAAGCCTTCCCTGTGAGCTCTTGGAACGGGAGGGACGCAACCGGGAAATTGTGAGTCGAACCGGCGTTCCCGCCGCAATCAGGGTTCGGCCGTCCGGACCGACGACATTTTCCATTACGTGGGCGGACACCTGATGCCCAACCGTATCGCGCCGTGAAGTAATGGAGTCATCCAGTGCGGCATGGATCTCGGTGCCGACCGAAAGGGTCCGGGCGGTCAGATTCGCCGACGAAGCAGGACTCGGCGCAACTCTAGCGTCGGACGTCCCTGTCGAAGCGGTGTCGGCTCTGGCTGTCGAAGCGGTGTCGGCTGGGGCAGTCGAAGTGCTGTCGGGGAACGGAGCACCGGTGGTGGCCGGGGCCGCTCGGAGACTATCCGGACGTCTCGCGCTGTCGGGCAGGACTACGGCGGTGTCGGGCGCACTCCGGACCCGGTCGGAGGTGGCGCTGGCCATGGTATCGGCCGTGTCAGCCGGCACCGAATCCGGGTGGATCCGCTTAGCCGGGGTTGTTGGGCTTGTATCTGAGGGTGGAACCGGTGCGTATGCCCGCACCGACGTGTCGGGAGCCGGACGGGCCGCAACCCGGGAAACTGGCTTGGATCGCTTGGCGCCGGATTTCTTTGCCCGAGTGGAAGTCGACTCGCGGGATGCCACCTGCTGCTCCGCCGGGGAGACTGGCTGGTCGGCTCTGGCCCGCGCGGCGGCGGTATCCTGGTGAATCAGGGTGTCGGGGAGTGTCAAATCGCTCAGGAGACTATCCCCTCTGGCAGCTGTCTCCCGCCGTTCCGGTCTATTCGAGCATGCGGCTATTGTGAGCAGGCCCGCCAGCAACCACAGATGTCGCCTCATCGTCTCCTCCAGCACGGCTCGAGCTGCAGTCTTCCACAGTTGGGAGGTCGGTTCTGTGCCCTGGCTCACGAATCCTGGCCTGGTGGAACCTGCCTCGGCGGTCTGCCGTAGGACATGCTTACGTATGGCTTTGGACGCCGTAAATTCCTGGACCCACTTACCTGACCCTTTCTGGACTCCCCTATGAGCCTCGTACGGTCTCTCCTCTGCACCCTTTCGCTGAGCCTCGCTGTTGCCGCCGGTCTCGGGGCCCAATCCTTCCCTCCCGGCAGAGGGCCGGTTTCGCAGGCAATCGGGTTTGGCAGCGCGGTGGCAATTGCTGGAGACCAAGTCCTGGTTGGGCGGCCCGGCATGGTGCTCGGGTTCCCTATGCCGGCGTCCCAGATTGGCGCCGTGTACGTCTATAGCCGGGATGCCGGTGGGCGCTGGGTGGAGAGCTCGACCGTTACAGCCGATGGCATTTCGATCGAGGACGGATTCGGAAGCGCTATCGCCATCGAGGGCAATCTGCTGGCGGTGGGCGCTCCGGGTACGGCGGAGAAGCGGGGCGCGGTGTACCTGTTCGAGCGCGAAAGGGCTGGTGGATGGGCCCAGCGCGCCAAACTCACGGCGGGGTCGGGCTCGGCCGGCGACCTGCTGGGCCGGACGCTGGCGATCAAGGGCAACGTGCTGCTCGCGGGCTCACCTGGCTATGCCGAGAGCCAGGGTCGGGTCATCGTCTTCCGCCGGGGGGCGGATGGCTCCTGGTCAGAGCAGGGCTCCCTGGTCGGTTCGGCCGCTCATCAGAAGGAGCGGTTCGGGGCCGCGCTGGCCCTAGACCACGATCGCATCCTGATCGGCGCACCGGGCCAGGTCTTCGGCGATTCCTCCATCGCAGGGCGGGCGGTCCTGTTTCGGCGAAGCGGAGAAGGTTGGGCAAAGGAGACGGTCCTCACTGCAGAGGGGGGCAAGGTTCGAGGGCTCGGGGCGGGCCTTCTGCTTGATGGGAGCGATCTCTACCTGTCGGCACCGGGGAGCGACAGCCTGTCCGGCGCGGTATTCCAGTTCCGCAGCTCCGATGGGAAAAAGTGGAATCAGACAGCCCGGATCAGTGCAGCGACGCCGGAGTACCCCGCCTTCTTCGGCGGCGCGCTGGTACGGGAAGGACAGGATCTGCTGATTGGCGCCCCCTTCGCGGACCACGGGATCGGTGCGGTGCACGTGTTCCGGCGTGACGGCTCCAAGTGGAAAGAGGCGCAGAAGCTCACCATTCCCGGGGTGGGACCCAGCACCCAGTTCGGCGCCGCTCTGGCTGCGGTCAAGGGACTCGCGGCAGCAGGCGCCCCACAGGCGGACTACTTCGAGGGCTCGGTACAGCTCTATCAGAAAGACGGTAGTGGCCGGTGGCGCTCGACCGGGATGGCCGTGGACAGCAGCACGACTGGGCTTCCGGCAGTGACCGGCGGCGAAGCCAAATGCGAGGCTGGAAAGGCGAAAGCGTTCGAGTGCCGAGATGCGGACCTGGTTTCCTTTCTCCCGGTTCACGCTGTTGGGGGGAAGCGGGGGGTGCTGCTGAACGACATCTGGGGCTGGACCGACAGTGTGACCAACCGGGAGTTCGCGCTGGTGGGCCGCACCGATGGCACCGCATTCGTCGAAGTGACTGACCCCGCCAACCCCAAGTACCTGGGATACCTGCCGCTGCATCAGGGGGCTCGGTCCAACATCTGGCGCGGCATCAAGGTCTACAAGAACCACGCATATATCGTGGCGGACGGCGCCGGTCCCCATGGCATGCAGGTGTTCGATCTCACTCAGTTGCGCAACGTGCTGAAACCGCCGGTCCGTTTCGAAGAGACCGCGCACTACGATCGAATCCATAGCGCCCACACCATCGCCATCAACGAGAAGAGCGGTTTTGCTTACCCCACCGGAAACAGCATGGGAGGAGAGACCTGTGGGGGTGCGCTGCATATGATCGACATCCGCGACCCGGCACGCCCCAAGTTCGCCGGCTGTTATGCCGACCCAACTACCGGGAGGGCACGCACCGGCTATACCCATGAGTCTCAGTGCGTCATCTATCATGGACCCGACGATCAGTACCGTGGCCGGGAGATCTGCTTCAACGCATCCGAAACAGCGGTAGGCATCGCCGACGTGACCGAGAAGAAGAATCCCAAGCCGATCAGCGTCGCCAACTATCCGAATGTCGGGTATACCCACCAGGGATGGCTGAGCGAAGACCACCGCTACTTCTATCTGGACGACGAGCTGGATGAACTGGACGGGAACGCGTCCAAGACCCGAACGCTGGTTTTCGATGTAAGTGATCTGGATGACCCGGTGGTGGCCAAGGAATTCTTCGGGACTACCGCCGCCACCGATCACAACCTGTATGTCCGCGGGCACTACATGTATCAGTCGAATTACGTGGCGGGACTGAGGGTCATCGATATCAAAGACCCCGTCAATCCGGTCGAGGTCGGATTCTTCGATACCGTGCCTGTGGGAGAGAATGCTCCCGGATTCGCGGGCACCTGGACCAATTTCCCCTTTTTCAAGAGCGGTGTGGTAGCGGTCACCAGTATGCGGGAAGGGCTGTTCATGATCCGATACCGGCCACGCACGCTGGTGCCCTGAGCAGATGATGCTGAATCCACTCGTGGTCCTGGTTGGCCTGCTCTTAGCGGGCACCCCACTCGCCGGCCAAGCGCGCCTCTATGTCGCCAATCAGGACGACGCAACCATCTCCATCATCGACGCGAAATCGCGAAAGCTGCTGGAGACCCTGGATCTTCGGCGCTACGGATTTGCCGACAACGCCAAGCCGCACCACGTGCAGGTCGAGCCCGATGGCAGCGCCTGGTACGTGACCCTGATCGGGGCGGGGAAGGTCGTGAAGTTCGACCGGTCCAATAAGCTGCTCGCCAGCGCCGAGCTCGAGGTGCCGGGCCTGATGACGCTGGACCCCACTCAGGACTTGATGTTCGTGGGCCGTTCCATGAGCGCAGTCAATCCGCCTCCCCGCATGGCTGTCATCCGCCGATCGGATATGAAGCTGCTGGATGAGATCGATCTATTGTTCCCCCGGCCCCACGGCATCGTCGTCAGTCCCGACGGCAGGCGAGTCTACGTCGCAAGCCTGGGCACCAACCAGCTGGCCAGCGTCGGGGCGGAAGACCAGGAGGTTCAGCTGATCGAGGTGCCGGGGCCGGCCCACGGATTCGTTCAGGCCGCGGTGTCTCCGGATGGCCACTGGCTCGCGGTGACCGCCGAGCTCACTGATGAGCTGATGATCTTCGACCTCAGCGACCAAAAGATGCCGCGGCTTTCCAAGACAGTCGCGCTCCCCGACGGCCCGTTCGAACCGATGTTCACCGGAGGAGGTCGCTGGATCTACGTGACCTGCCTGGGCGGCAACCGGGTTGCGGTGGTCGACACCCAGGGGTGGAAGGTCGCGCGGGTGGTGGAGCACGAGGCCTTCGCCCAGCCCCACGGAATCGCGCTCTCGCCCGACGGGCAGTACGTCTTCATCGGCAACCGGCATCAGCTGGGCGGAGCGCACCAGCACCAGGGAGGAAACCCAACCGGAAAGGGGACGCTCGTTGCTCTCTGTGCCGCGACCCAGACCCCCGCAGCCACGATCACCGTCGGCAACTATGCTGCCGGCATGGGTACGCCTCTCACCCTAGGAAAGGCCATTCCAGCACCGCGTCCGTGCCACTGACGGGACCGCGACCCAGTCAGCTCCTCGCCTGGATCGTGCTCCTCGGCTGTGCTCGGAGTGCTGGCCGACCGCCAGCTCCGACTCCTCCGACCCTTCGCTCCACCGAGGGCACGCTCTACCAACGATCCATCCTGCCGTTCCCGGTCAGCGACTCTGCCGGCCAGCCACTGGAGCTCGCCTTTCTGGGTGGATTCAATACTCCTCGTCCCCAGCTGGTGGATGCAGACGGCGATGGTGATCTCGATCTGTTCCTGCAGGAGGTGACCGGCAGCGTTGCCCTGTTCGAGCGGTTGGGTGAGCGGGAGGGAGTGCCCCGGTTTGGCTTCCGAACTTCGCGCTATGGCGGCCTGGATGTAGGCGAGTGGTTCCGCTTTGCCGACGTGGACCAGGACGGGGACCTCGACCTGCTGGCCGAGCAGCCATACAGCTACCTCAAGTACTACCGGAACGACAGCCAGCGCGGAACCGAGACGTTCACCTTGGCTGCGGACACCCTCCGCGACACCGAAGGCCGGCCGATCTTCTCCGACCGGCAAAATATTCCCCAGCTCGGTGACCTGGACTGCAACCGGCGTGCGGATCTGCTCATTGGGCGACTCGATGGAACCGTGGCCCGCTACGAAGCCGAGCCCGGGGAAGCCAGGGGTGCTCCAGCATTTCGCCTGGTGGCCAACGAGTTCGAAGGAATCCGGATCATCGGACAGCAGGCAACTCCGGGTCAGATGATGCCCGGGGCATTTCAACCGGGCCCCAGCATGCATGGCGCCAATACCATGGCCCTGACCGACCACGACTCCGATGGCGATCTCGATCTGTTCTGGGGGGACTTCTTCGAGCCTGGTCTGTTGCTGATCGACAACAAGGGGAATTGCCACTCGCCCAACTTCAAAGGTCAACCGGTCCAATTTCCGGTCGGCGATCCGATTCTTACATCGGGGTACAACGCGCCCACCTTTGGCCGGATCGGTCCGGATGAAATGGAGCTGGTCCTCGGCGTGCTGGGAGGTGCCTACAACCCGCTCCGCACCTCGGCCGACAACCTCTACTATCTGCAGCGCGACTCGAAAGGCCGTTGGTCGCTCCGTAGCAGGCACCTTCTCCCGGTCCTCGACCTCGGCAGTGAAACAATACCCGCTGCAGCAGACCTAGACCGTGACGGGGACCTGGATTTGCTGATGGGGAACAAGCTCGATCCGGCCGATCCGAAGTCCTCGCGGGTCTACCTGTTGGAGAACATCGGCTCGGTCGGGCAACCGGCGTTTCGCATGCGCAAGCCGCTGGCCCTCCCGGCTCGTTATCACTACGCCCCCAGTATTGGTGACCTGGACGGTGATGGGCGGCCCGATCTTCTACTCGGCCAATGGGGTCCCCGACTGGCGTGGTACCGACTCAGCGGGAATGGTCCTGCCGCAGTGGATACCGCCATCGTGACGATCACGCGGGGCAGCAACACGGTCCCTGCGCTCGGTGACCTCGACGCCGACGGTGATCTCGACCTGCTGGTGGGAGAGTCGTCGGGCTGGCTCAACTATTACCAGAACACCGGCACTCGCAACCGCCCCCGATTCACGCTAGTGAGCGATGAATATGGCGGACTCAAAGCCGGCCGCCGGAGTGCTCCGCTCCTGGCCGACTTGGATGCCGACGGGGATCTCGATCTGTTGGTCGGCTCCGAGCAGGAGGGCCTCACAGTCTATCAGAATCAGGGTACCCGAAACGTCCCCCGCTTCGTCCGGGACAGCATTACCCTGCCGTCGGTGCCCGCACTGGCAGCACCAGCCGCCGGTGATTTCGATCGCGACGGAGATCTGGACCTCGTGATCGGCAACGTCGGTGGTGGTGCGGTCTACCTCGAGCGAGTCAACCAGTAAACCCGGGCATAAGCCTTGCCGCGCGGACCCGCCGAAGCTCCTAACCCCTCGTAATTGCTCGATCTCTGACAAAGACTCCGACCGAGGCCGCTACTCGGCTGCGGGAGTCCGCCAGAGATGCCGGGAATTACCAGACCTCCCCGCGACCGGAGCACTGGTGAGCAGCTGTCCCAGGTGTCACACGCCGATCCCGGTGGACGATCTGCACTGCGCGAACTGCCCACCTGACTACACCCACGAGCTGCGGGAACGGCTCACCCGCGCCCTGAAAGGGCGCTACGAGATCATCCGCCTGTTGGGCCGGGGAGGCATGGCGGCTGTTTTCCTGGCAGAGGACCTGGTGCTGGAGCGTCAGGTGGCCATCAAGGTGCTGCCGCCGGACATGACTCGCGACGGCCAGCTGATCACTCGATTCCAGCGTGAGGCCAAGACCGCGGCGAGGTTGGACCATCCCAGCATCATTCCGATTCACCGAGTCGAGAACGAGGCGGGACTGGTGTACATCGTGATGAAGTACGTGCCCGGGCGGTCGCTGGAGGAGGTCCTGGATCGGGGACGGCTCCCGGTCGACCAGGTCCGCCACATCCTCCGGGAGGCCGCTCTCGCGCTCGGGCATGCACACCGCCGCCAAGTGGTTCACCGCGATGTGAAGCCGGCCAATATCATGTTGGACCCGGAGGGCCGGGTGGTGCTCACCGACTTCGGCATCTCCAAGGCGCTGGAGGGGACCACCCAGATCACGGGCACCGGGACCATCATCGGGACGCCCGCCTATATGGCGCCGGAGCAGGCCAAGGGCCAGGAGGTCGATGGACGCGCCGATCAGTATTCCCTGGCCATCGTGGGTTACCGCGCCCTCACCGGCAAGCTCCCATTCGAAGGCGATCCCCACAGCATCCTCTACCAGCAGGTCCATGAATCGCCGCCCTCGCTGCTCGACCGCCGCCGCGATACACCACCTGACCTCCGACTCGCTCTGGAGCGGGCTCTGGCCAAGCCGCCTCGCTCCCGGTTCCGCAACATGGAGGAGTTTGCCGCCGCGGTGAGCGGAGAGCGCTCCGCCAAATCGTCGGCTACCACTACCATGGTCGCGGGAACGCCGACCGTTCCGCCGGCGCAAGCGAATCCGGACGGATCTCACGGCTCGGGAGTGCTGGTAGTCGTAGGTACGCTGATCGCGCTGGTTGCGGCAGTGCTGATCGGAATCCCCCGGCTGGAGAGCCTCGCCAGTCGCCCAAGCGCTCCTCCCGCGGTGGCGCAGAAGGTGATCCAGCGAGCCACCCTCAGCGTGCGCTCGATTCCTTCAGGCGCTCTCTACATCGACGGCGTCAGGGTTGGGAGGACCCCGCACAGCCGCCGACTCACACCGGGTACCTACCGGCTCCGGCTGGAGCAGAAGGGCTACCGCACAGTCGCCGAGACCGTCGTCATCAAGGGCACCCGGCCGGTCAGCCGGCAGTACGAACTGCGACTTCAAAGACGGCGCTGAGTCCCCCCTGCTCCGGGGCACGGGCCTTGCCAACCCTTCCGTAAAAAGCGGTCTAACTCCTTTCAAAATCGACATCTCGGGTAATCCTCCCAGCCGGTCCGGCCGCTCCGTTCGTGGAGTCCGCCAGAAGTGCCGGGATTTACCAGAGGGTGTCTGTCATGGCTCATCTCATCCAGGGCCTGGAGAGCAATGGATTCACGGGTTCTGTGTTTGGCTATAGCTCTGGGACTGTCCGGGTGCTCCGATGCAACGGAGGCGGTGGACCAGGCCTACGTAACCATCTCCTCGCCCAGTCCGGTGGTTCTGCGGGGTGATCAGATCGAGCTCTCCGCCAGAGTATGGGCCCGTTCTTCCGCCGGAGATTCAGTGGAGGTTCGGAATGCCGAGCTGGTCTGGTCGAGCGACGACCCGACCTTGGCCAGTCTGACCGCCAAAGACAACAACACCAGCATCGCAACCGGTGTGAACTCGGGACTCGTCGAGATCAGGGCGGTCGCTACCGGCTTTGAGGGCTCCACGCCCGCAGCCTTTTCGCTACGAGTTTCCGATCCGCTCGAGATCGACAGCGTTCGACCCGCGGTGGTCCATTACGGCGAGAAGGTGACCATGTATGGGGTCGGGGTGAACTCGCTCTTCCTGGCGACGCTCCATGGAGCTGCGCTGGTGCCCGACACCTTCTCGATCACCACAGGGGTCGGCGGGGTGGGTCAGTTCAGCTTCTGGGTGCCTCCACCAGCAACAAGTGGAAAGGTGGTCGTGCTGAACCCGAATCAGATCGTGGTGGCCCCGGATTCCATCACCGTGGTCGAGCAGGACCTGCATGAGCCCAACCAAAGCTCGCCCCACATCATTGACCTGAGCGCCGGTCCTTTTCCCACCCTGCCGGCCATCCGCTACTACAACCCGGCATTGGCATTCGAAAGCCGGAGCAGAGACGACACCCTCGGCGTTGACTGGTACCGCTTCACCGGCACCACGGCCGGCAGCGACATGACCTTCATCTTCGTCGCCCCGGGGCTCAAGAGCAGTCACTTCTCCTTCCTGGGATCGACCGTGACCAACGCCGATTCCGTCGCCGCGCCAGGCTGGACCATTGGATCGGGCCTGTACTACTGCAAGGACCACGCATTCAAGGTCGAGCAGCAGCCCTCCGATTCGCTGGTCGTGGCCCTGCGCAACCTGCCACCAGGGTCCATGGACATGGTCTCGCTCTTTGTCCTTTCCGGGCGATACGGCATCGCGGTGTTGGATGGCTATGTCACCAGCGATCCCGCCATCGGTCCCGATCGATTGGAGGAGAACGACAACTGCGAGTTTGCCGACCGCAACTTCGCCGATCCCGCGACTCGGATCGATCTCGCGACTCCATACTCGGAAGCGCTGACCATCGACAACCCGCATGATGTGGACTGGATCCGGTTCCAGGTGCCAGGGTCGCTCCCTCAGATAGTCACTCTCAAGACGGCTCCTCGGGTGGGTGCGAGCGCATCGGGAGCCGGGGACATCGACCTCTACCTACTGGGCATCCCGGTTGCGGGTGCACCGCTCGACGTCCGCGGATCTGCTCGTACCAAGGGTTCCAGCGAATCGTTAACCGTACTGCTCGACCCAGGGGAGTACTACGCGGTGGTGACAGACTTCGCTGGGCGGGCGATCAACTACTCGCTCTGCGCGGCGGTCGGCACTACCTGCGCCCTGCCGGCCGGGTTCCAGGTCTCGCTGAGTCCTTCCATGTCCCGCAGCGCCGGCCGGAGTCGTCCGTGAACAAGCCAGTGAACCAGTGCGCCCGCTGCCACACCCCGCTTCCGGTCGACGGCCGCTACTGCTCGAACTGCGGTATGCCCTCCGGCGAGAGCGAGCACGTCTGTGCGCCGGAGCCGACTGAGGAGCTGAGAAAGCGACTCGCGGCCACGCTGGAGGGTCGCTACGAGATCACCAAGCTGCTGGGGCGGGGGGGCATGGCCGTCGTTTTTCTGGCCCAGGACCTGGCCCTGGAGCGGCAGGTGGCAATCAAGGTGCTACCTCCGGAGCTCTCCCACGACCCGAAGCTCATCCCCCGATTCCAGCAAGAGGCCAAGACCGCAGCCAAGCTGGACCACGCCAACATCATCCCGATCTATCGGGTGGAGAGCGAAGCGGGTCTGGTGTATTTCGTGATGAAGTACGTCACCGGGAACTCCCTCGATCAACTGATCGATAGCGGGCCGGTCTCGTTCGAGACTGCCCGCCGGATTCTCCGGGAAGCCGCGCTGGCACTGGGGCACGCCCACAAGCGGGGCATCGTGCATCGCGATGTGAAGCCGGCCAATATCATGCTCGAGGCCGACGGACGGGTCGTTCTCACTGACTTCGGCATCTCCAAGGCATTGGAGGGCGGCTCAGGGCTTACCGGCACGGGCAACATCATCGGCACGCCGCACTACATGGCACCGGAGCAGGCCAAGGGACTGGAAGTGGATGGCCGGGCCGATCAATACTCGCTGGGTGTGGTGGGTCATCACCTGCTCACCGGCAAACAGCCGTTTGACGGCTCGTCTCACAGCATTCTGTACAAGCACGTATTCGAGCAGCCGCCCCGGATCTTCGAAGCCCGCCCGGACGCCCCGGCCGACCTGTGCGCCGCGCTGGATAGGGCGCTATCCAAGGAGCCAGAACGTCGCTTTCCCACCATGGAGGAGTTCGCTGCGGCGGTGAGCGGAGAGCGGACCGGCCCCCGTACAGTGGTGAGCACACCGGTGAGACCGGGGACCAAGCCCGGACCGCGCACCGGCACCAAGTCTCGGAAAAGGAAGATCGTCCAGCGCTGTTTCCTGGCTTTGGCGCTCTCCGCTGCCATCGGCGGGGCGGCCTGGGCGGCCCTGCTTCCATATAGGAAGGTGGAACCGCCGGCTCCAC
>CBFGTM010000068.1:0-15296 GCA_965652025.1 uncultured Gemmatimonadales bacterium | reverse complement strand
CCTGACCAGTCTGCTCATAGTTTGGCTTCATGTCAACCGCGCGTCCTGTGGCGCTCCTTCTCATAGGAGTGCTTAGAGGCGCGGCGCCGGCCGCGGCCCAGGAGCCCCTCGGCTCGGCCGCGTCGCGCGATGTGGTTTGGCCGCTGCCTCAGATCAGGGGGGAGATTCGGGTGGACGGCCGCAGCGACGACCCCGCATGGCAGGCCGTGGCACCGCTGCCCATGACGGTCTACCTGCCGGCGTACGGCTCCGACCCCACCGAGCGCACCGAGGCGCGCATCGGCTACGATGGCGACGCGATCTACGTCATGGTGGACGCCTGGGAGTCGCATGAAGGCGGGGTGCGCGCGAGCTCGATGATCCGCGACGACGACTCGCCGGGTGATTTTCTCAACGTGCTGCTCGACACCTTCGGCGACCGGCAGAACGCGGTCACCTTCAGCACCACGCCCGGGGGACAGCGAAACGACTGGACCGTCAGCAACGACGCCCGCGACGACGCCGCGCTCAGCCCCGCCTGGAACGGCGTCTGGGATCTCGTGGTGCGCCGCGACGACGACGGCTGGCACGCCGAGTTTCGGATTCCGTTCACCACGCTGCGGTTCACGGCCCGGAACGGTCGCGCCGAGATGGGGTTCAGCCTCAACCGCCTCACCGCCCACTCCAATGAGCGGGTCACCTTTCCCGCCATCGAGCCCTCGGCGCCGCTCGCGCTGTGGAAGCCGTCCCGCTGGCAGCGGGTCAGCATCGAGGACGTCACCACCATCCACAGCCTCCGGGTGATGCCCTACGTGATGGCCGAGACGGAGGGGACCCGCTCACCCGATCCGCTGCTCTCGCCCTGGGAGCGTGACGAGCGGGTCGAGGTCGGCGGCGACCTCAAGACCGCGCTCTCGCCCAACCTCACGCTGGACCTGACGGTCAACACCGACTTCGCCGAGGCGGAGGTGGACGACCAGCGAGTCAACCTGACCCGCTTCCCGCTGTTCTACCCCGAAAGGCGGTCCTTCTTCGTGGAGCGCGCCGGCACCTTCGAGGTGAAGACCGGCGAGCTGGACCTGCTGTTCAACAGCCGCCGCGTCGGCCTCACGCCCGAGGGGGAGCCGGTTCGCCTGCTCGCCGGCGCGAGGCTGGTGGGACAGGCGGGCGGGTGGGACCTCGGTCTCTTCGACGTGCAGACCGGCCAGACACCATCGGGCGCGCGGGAGAATCTTGGCGTGCTGCGCGCGCGCCGGCCGCTGCTCAATCAGCGCTCCTGGGCCGGCCTCATGCTCACCTCCCGGGTGACCTCGGACTCGGGCCAGGTCGCGCTCGGAGGAGACGGCGAGCTGCACCTGGGCGGAGACGATTATGTCGGCTTCGCGTTGGCGGTGCTGGCCGGGGACGCTGGCCTGGGACCCAACGACGGTGTGCTGCCGCGGGGCGCGCTGCGGTTCCTGGCGGAGCGGCGGCGCAACCGGGGGATGTGGTACCGTGCCGGAGTTGCCACCACCGGTGCACGGTACGCTCCCGCACTCGGCTATGTGGAGCGGGGTGACGCCATCCAGCCCCTGGCGGAGATCGGCTACGGCTGGGTGGTCTCGCCCTCAGGGCACCAGGTGCGCGCCGGCCTGTCGTCGTCGTTCGCCTACCGCAACGCGGCCGGGACGTTCGATGGATCCGTTGCCTCAGGGGTGCTGGAGTATGAGCCCCCTGGCGGCAAGCTCTGGACCCTCACCCTGACGCGCCAGGAGGACGATCTGCTGCTGCCATTCACTCCGGTGCCCGGCGCGTCGGTGGGGGCAGGACGGCACATCGCTGCCTTCGCCGAGCTGAAGCTGAAGCCGTCGACCGGTCCCCGCGCGGTGGTTGGCGGCAGCGTCCGCGCGGGCGAGTACTACGACGGCCGGCTCTACTCGCTGCTGCTCTCGCCCGAGTGGCGTGCCTCCGCCTACCTCCGGCTCTCGGCTGACCTGCAGCTCGACCGCCTGGAGTTTCCGGCGCGCGGCGAGCGGGTCTGGTCCCAGCTGGCGCGCCTGCGGGCGCTGGCCTCCGCGTCGCCCCGGCTCTCGCTCAGCGCCACGCTGCAGGCCAACGGTGTCGCTGACCTCGGAACCGCCAACCTTCGGCTCCGCTACTCCGTCCGTGAGGGTCATGACCTATGGGTGGTCTACAACCACGAACAGAACCTGGAACGCCATCGCGCCGAGCTCCGTATCCCTGGCACCGCTCGCTCGGGCCTGCTGGTCAAGTACACCAGGAGCTTCGGGCAGTGACAAGGATTCGAGTCTGGCTCGAGCGGCTCTGGCGCGCCCTGCCGCGGCTCCAGCGCGAGCGCCGCGTCGCCGCCCCCATCATCGGCCTGTACTAGGGAATCTTCGTGGACTGAATCCGGAGGGTCCTTGAAGTGGTGTAACTCGAGCGAGGATCTTATCGGAGCGCCGCAAGGGTCGAGCGATGGGCGTAGCCGAGTACCTCTCCCTCCAGCGCTATGCGGTACCAACCCTGTTCCAGCGAATCCGCCTGCACCGTATCGCCCGGCGTGAGCACGGCCTCGACCGGGGCGATCCCGCTCCGGGACTGCCGCACCTCGGTCCAGCTTTGTGCGACCCGGAGCTGGCTGCCGGGTCTGGACCCGCTGATGCGGGAACTGGACGAGGCCCGGTCGGATCGCTTCGGCCGGTGGGAAGCCAAGGCCGGGACATCCGTTTTCGCCACGGAGGACTCGACCCCCGGCTTCTCTACCTGAGGCTCTGCGGTTCGTCCGATCTTGGCGGAAACCAGAACTGCCCCAACGGCCAAGACCGCCGCTACACCCTTCCGGGTGAGGAAACGCTCCAGCTCCAGGCCGCCGCTACCCTTCGCCACTGGCATGGCCGGAAGGTCGCGGCCGCAGCCGGGACACCGGTTGGCGATGCTCAGGGCTCGCTTGCCGCACGCGTCGCACTGCTTGTAGGATCCCCCCATCATCACTGCTCCGGCTGCTGTGGCGTCGTCGAGGCTGTCGACGGCGTAAGTGCTTGACCGTTCATTCGTCGAGATTGGAAAAACCATCCGATCCGCCCTCGAAGGGCAAGTCGAGTGCCAATGAACCCGTCATCCTGGCTCGGAACTGTTCGCATCGCAGCGTTGGCCGCTCTCGCCCTCGCGTGTGCCGGTAGTGCAACTCAGGGCGGCTCTCCCGAGGCGGTGGCCCCGACCACTACCTCGTCGGACGTACCCCGGCTCTATGAAGCGCAGCGACAGGTCGAGGAGTACCTCAGCTCCGGCCGATACGATCGGGACTTCTCCGCAGTGGTCGCCCGGGCGCGGGAGTGGCTGGAACAGCGGTCCAAAACAGCCAAGAAGCCCGCGATCGTTCTGGACATCGATGAGACGTCGCTGTCCAACTGGCCGGCCTATCGCCTGAACGGATGGGGCCGAGTCGTAGGGGGTGGGTGCGACCTGGAGCAGGGCCCCTGCGGTCTCCGGGCCTGGCAGGCGCTGGCCAAGTCCCAGGCGCTCAACCCCACTCGAGAGCTGGCCCGGCGCGCCCATGAGCTCGGCGTGGCGGTGTTCTTCATCAGCGGCCGGCCACCCAGCCTGCGTGAGGCCACCGAGCGCAATCTCCGGCAGCAGGGCTACGATCCCACCGGGGTCATCCTGCTCCCCGAAGGGGCGCACTTCAAGAGTGCGGTGGACTTCAAGGCACCGGAGCGGCGAAAGATTGCCCAGCAGGGCTATACCATCATCCTGAGCATGGGAGATCAGGAGAGCGATCTCGCGGGTGGCTTCGCCGAGCGGACCTTCAAGCTGCCTAACCCGGTCTACTACCTACCCTGAGCCTGGGGACCTCGAGCATCCCGTCGCTCACGGGATGTGATGTAGAGACGCTGGCGGAAGCACTCAGCGGGCCGACCCATAACCCCATGCCGACCGTCACTTGATCCCTGCTTGACCGGAAAGGAGTAGCATCGCGTCCGTTTTTCTGGCCGAGGAAAGGGTTCTCACATGTCCCGCTTCGACTTCGATTTCCGGCCCTCGTCCTACTGGGACCACCCGGATCCGGTCACTGCCATCCTCTCCAACATCAAGGGCCAGAACCGCCGCCGAATGGTCCGCAGCCTGGTCATCGCCCAATCACCTGCCAAGCTCCACGAGATCCCCAGCGGCTTCTTCGAGCCCAGCCTCGATGCCGGGACCCGCGCGCAACTGGGCGGCACCCACCCGAGCTGGATGGGTGGGGAGTACCTCCCGGACTACCTGCCGGGTGAAGTAGAGATCGCACGGATCGTGCTCGACTCGGTAACCCAGGATGTGACCAGCTTCCGCGCTCGGCGCCGCCGAAATGGCCGCCGCATCCTCTATCGGGTGGTGGACGAATTTCAGGAGCCGGGCGGAGCCAGATGGACCTGCCGGCCGGCCTCATCGGTGCGGCCCCTCAGCTTGCGGGAGCTGATCGCCCTGATCGATGGGGCCCGCAACGATGACATCGAGGTGGGACCCGGTCCTCTCACCGACGAGCTTCGCGCCGGATATGCGATGGACCCCAAGGAGCATCTGGAGTTTGTGACAGTCGAATCCGATCTGTACCCGATGCTGTTCAACTACTACGAGGTACGAGCCAGAGCCTGGCTCCGGAGGGAAAAGCTGTTGTCGAAGGAACGCCGGACGACCTGACCGACTGACCGCCTGACCGCCCGACCGACTTACCGCCGCCGATGCAGCCGAGAAATCTCACGGTCATTGACGCCCGCGGCCGAATTTCCTAACGTAGGATCACTAGCCACCGAAAAGCCTCTGCGGCATCCTCGCTTTCCCCCACGCCACCACCAAGACGTCAGAGGGACCCCAAGATCGCCGAGCTTTATGGGCTAGGTGTTTTTTTGGACGTACAGCCAGGGGGTGAACTATGGAAGCACGTGTCACTAGCTATTCCCAATCAGAGCAGTTGCGGGAGCGGATGGTCCAGGCCGAGGTCAGGCATGGACAGGAGATCAGGGCGGACTTGCCCGGCATCAGAGTCGAGGCGATGGGCCGGACCTGGTTCAGCGGGAGGCCCAGCCGCAAAGGCGTGGTCTATTTCTGCACCATGGGACCCATTACCGTCCGGGAGACCACTGCTGCGGGTGACGGAGGACCCTTGCCCAGCAAGGTGATCCTCGAGGGTCTGGAGATTCCGGCGGAAGGTATTTACGACCTCAAGGATGTTCTGGTTCAATCCAACGGAGACCTTCGGGTCATCATCGATGAGGCTTCGCGGGTAGAGCCGGTTGCGAGGCCGGCGGGGACCAGCCTGGCGTCTCCGATGTTCGTGTAAGTGGGGTAGCTACTGTCTAGGGTCTAGGGTCGAGGTCGACTCTAGACCCACCCTCCGTACCGCTTACCGTTCCCAGCCCGTCAGGTAAGTTGAAGCTCCCGAACAGCCACCGGATGGGTCCATGCCTTCGCCCCGCGGTGCGATCCTGCCAGCCGTGCTCGTCAGCCTCGCCGCCGCCTGCGGCCGGTCGCGCCCCATCGAGACCATCAGCATCCGAACGAATGAGGGCACCACCCTGGGCGTTGATCTCTCGCCCGACGGGCAGTCCATCGTGTTCGACCTGCTGGGACAACTCTGGGAACTGCCCAGTGGCGGTGGTGCGGCTCGGCCGCTGACCGATGCGGTGCGAGACACCGCGGAGGACCTCGACCCGTCGTGGTCACCGGATGGCCGCCGCATCGTCTTTCGGGCCGAGCGCCGGGGCCGTACCGGGCTCTGGCTGCTCGAGCGAGGCGCAGCCGCTCCCCGCCAACTCACCCAACTGCAGAATCCCGACGGCTTCGACGGTCAGGCCGCGTGGTCGCCCGACGGAAGGACGATCGCGTTCACCCGGCTGGTGCCGCCGGACAGTGCCTCGACCAAGTGGCGGAGCCGACTCGCCTGGATCGACGCCGGCGGCGGGGATGCCCACGAGCTGCCGGTCGCAGCCAGCGTCGGTCCCGATCTCCGCGATCCAGCATGGGCTCCCGATGGGCGCCGTCTTGCGGTAGTCGCCGAGTCGGCGCGGGGCGACGGAGGCGGCCGGCTCTGGCTGGTCGAGCGCGCCACTGGTCGCGCCACACCGCTGACCACTCCATCTACCATGGCCCTGGCGCCGGCGTTCGCCCCGGATGGGCGGCGGCTCGCGTTCTTTTCCCGCGATTCAGCGAACCGAACCCAGCTCTGGGTGATCGCGGTGGACTCCCCCCGTGCCGCACCGATGCAGATCACTCGGCAGGCCGACGTGACGTCCACGCGGGCGCGGTGGACCCGCGACGGTGGTTGGTTGCTCTACGGTGCCGACGGCCGCTTGTGGAGGGTTCCGGCCGCCGGAGGCACGCCGGTCGAGATCCGCTTCACCGCCGAGCTCTCCTTTAAACGCCCACGGCGAGAGCTGCCGCCGGCTCGCTTCCCCGAGCCTGGCACGCCCCAGCATGTCCGAGCCTTCATGGGCCTCGCCTTGTCGCCCGACGCCGGCAGCGTCGGCATGCTCGCGTTGGGCCGACTCTGGGTTATGCCGGTGAATGGCAAACCGCGCGCGGTCGCCGACGTGCCGCTCGACGCCCATCACCTGACGTGGTCGCCCGACGGCAGCACGCTCGCCTGGTCGGCCGGGCGGTGGCTCAAGGAGAACCTCTACGCAACCGACCTGGCAACCGGCACCAGCAGCAGAATCACGGCGCTCCCCGGGCGCGAGGACCATCCGATGTACTCCCCCGACGGGAAGCACCTCGCGTTCCTGCACCAGCCGACCGAAGACAGCACCGTCCTCCGGATCGTGGATGCTGGGGCACGCGACGTCTCCGCTCGATCGCAGACCCGCGCGCTGGCAGCCGAATCGGGCCCGGACGTCGCGTGGAGCCCGTCCTCCGATGGCCTGCTCTACATAACCGGCGGATTCTCGCCCGGCCAACCCTCCAAGGCGGCGATCGTCCCCCTCTCCGGTGAACGGCGAGCCATCAGCGGAATCCCCGACTCACCACTCTATCCCCAGTGGGTCGCCGGCTCCCTCATCTTCCTCCGCCACGCCCAACTCTGGCGGGCGCGGTTCACCGATGCCGGCCAGCTCGCGCCCGCCGAGCCACTGGGCCAAGACCCGGCGATGTATCTGGCATCTGCGCCGGACGGCACGGTCCTCTTCATCTCGGACGGCGGTCTGCGCTTGCGCTCGCCCGATGGACAGCAGCGTCGCCTCGGCTGGCCTCTCTCCTACACTCCGCCGATGGCACCCCCGCTGCTGATCCGAAACGTGCACATCATCGATGGCAGCGGCGCGCCGGCCACGCCGCCCCGTGACCTGCTGGTCGAGCGCGGCAGGATCGCTCGCATCGCGGCCGGAGGTACCATCCAATCGGGAGAGGCCCGGGTCGTGGACGGTGCCGGAGGCTTTCTCATCCCCGGGCTCATGGACCTGCACGCGCACGAATACCGGCCGGACTTGATGCCGGGATACCCCTACTTCGGCGTGACGACGATTCGGGACCAGGGATCACCGATCGGTCCCCTGGTTGCTTCCAGCGACGCCGTTGCCGCCGGGAAGCTCGCGGGGCCCCGGGTGGACTACGGCGGCATTCAGTTCTACACCGACTGGGCGTACGACCTGGAGGACGGCCAGGGAGTGGAGCCGGAGGTGGATCCGGAGCATGTGCAACGGGCAGTCGCCCTCGCCGAGGCGTTCGGCTCGGACCACATCAAGACCCGTACTTTTCGCCGGTGGGACATCAACGCGCGGTTCATCGCCGAGGCCCACCGGCGAGGCATGCGGGTCACCGGCCACTGCGCCCACCCCCTGCCGCTGGTGGCTGCTGGCATGGACGCCAAGGAACACACCGGATTCTGTGGGCCACGGGGCGAGGGCCCAATCTACGACGACTTGGTCCAGCTCTACCGGGCAGCGGGGATCGGTGTGGTGCCCACCATCGTGCTCGCGACGCTCGCCATGCGGCTGAACCGGCATCCCGACGCGCTCGAGGCGGACCAGGAGCTGGCGCCGTTCCTGTCCCCGCGGAGCGACTTCGCGTCGATGCTGACGCTCGATTCCACCTGGCTCCGGAGGTACCAGCAGTACGCGGCCGCGGGGAGGCAAACTATCACCAAGCTGGTCCGGGCCGGCGTGACGATCGGGACCGGCAGCGATGTCTGGCAGATCCCGACCGGCGTCCATCTCGAACTGGAGGAGATGGTGACTGCCGGACTTTCGCCGCTGGAGGCACTCCACGCGGCCACCGGCGCCGCCGCCCGCATCATCGGCGCCGAGGGGGAGTTGGGCACCATCGCGGTAGGGAAGTGGGCCGACCTGGTGCTGCTGGACGCCGACCCCGTGGCCGACATCCGCAATACTCGGCGGATCCGGGCAGTGCTCCAGGCGGGACGGCTACTCGACCGGACCGCGACAAGAGAGCTGACCCGGTGCGTGATCGCCACCACAAGTAGCAGATGTTCCCGACTCACCTCGGGTCATTAGTCCGCGGCCTCGCAGGGCCCAAGTACCTCAGGCTCCGATTCCTACACCGGGGCCACTACCCTATATAAGGAAGCGAGCCGGCGGGCACGCCGGTTGCGAGCAGTCACCGCGCTAAGTCGCTGTGTACCTGCAACTTCTGGCACGGTGGCCCATGAATCTCCTGCTCACGCTCGCACTCTCAGCGGTACTCGTCGCCCCCGTTCGGCCGACCACGGTCGAACCGGACAGCGGGTCGGTCGCGTTCACCACGGCCACCGTCTGGCTCCGGGTCGCTCCCACGTTCTACTCGAAGCGGGTCGTGCGGCTCCCTCGGGGTACTCAGGTCCAGGTCATCGGGTGCCGGAAGCAGACCTGCAACGTCGAGTACCAGCGGCTCCATGGATATGTGCGGCAGGAGTTGCTCCGGACTACCCCAACCAAGAACTCGCTGGATCCCGGCCGCGGCTACCTCAATGCCGAGGGGGAGCTGATCCCGACCCTCTCGCTCGAGGATGCCCTGACTGTCCTCATGAGCGAGCACCACTTTTCGGTCCCGATCCAGATCGTGGACGTCTCCGACCAGAACCAGCCGAACATTATTCCGGCCGGGTACAGTCCCGCAGATCTCCGGTAGAGTCTCCGACGGTCGGTGAGTTTTCGCCTCAGCTGAGCAAAAGGGCCACCATGATAGGTGGCCGTTGTTGTATGCGATCGGGGCAATCCCGCCCAACTTACCGCCGAACCGGAGGTCGCAAGCACCGGCAGGCTGCTGACCGCGTGGGAGAGCGCCGGTAAGGTTCCCTATGCCAAGGAAGGCTGTCGCGGGGTAATCGGCTGCTTGATCATCTCCCACGCAGCAGCTATCCGCGTCTCATCCGTCGGCCAACACACTCGCAGTACGCTCTTTCCTTCTTCGTCGGCGTACTTTCGGCCATGGTACAGCGCCCTGAGATCCAAAGCCCTCTTAACATCAAGAATCTTGTACCCTTCCAGCGGAGGCTCGGCCGAAAAACTCGGAGACAGCTCCAGCTTGGGTTTGAGTCCTCTGTCGCACAGTGTCCGCACCTCGTCGCTACCCATCTGTTGGAACACCTTCTGGTTCACCGTCTGGACCAGCTCGACCAGCTCCTTATAGACCCAGCCTCCAGTCAGATCGGCGAGCTCCTCAGCGGCCTTCTGGGCCACACCCTCCACCGACCGGAATGACTCCAATCTGAGCAACTGTTTTTGGATCAGAAGTTGCCTTGCCGGCTTGTCCGGAGGAGGGATGAGAAAGGCCTGATCGATCCGCCCGCGCCGCTGTACAGCGCTGTCGAGTCGGTCTTTGTAGTTAGTGGCGATTACGAAGATGAGCCGAGATCGTTCGCCATACTTCTTCAGGTTTTGGAGCTTCGGCAGCATTCCAGGGACGATGAACCGCAGCATGGCTATTCCGGACTCCTGCTTTCCCGGCCGAGTCCGGTCCCGCAGCATCTCGTCGATCTCATCAAAGAGGACGACGACCCGCTTGAGCCGAATCAGATCGTTGAACAAATCCCGCGCCATCTTCTCGCTTCGCTCGATCCCTTCTTTGACGAAATCACTGGGAGTTATGGTGAGCAGGGTCCAGCCTAACTTCTTGGCCAGCGCTCCAACCAGAGTAGTCTTGGCCGTGCCTGGCGGGCCGTACAGGAGCATGGACGATTGCCGGCTCACACCCTCATCCATAAAAGGTCTGATGTAACCCTGCATGATGCTGGTGGTGATCCGATTGGCATACGGCTTGAGTAGCTCCGGGTCGGTGGCCTCGCTCCACGGGAGCAGCTCTCGCTCTTGGGAAACGTCGTACTTCCCCTGCCAGACACTGGTATTGACATACGATTCCAACAAGTCCCGGAATCCATCCAGAAACTCCAGCGCGAGGGCAGTGGTCCACACGTCGATCCGGGCCCGCTCCGGAATGCGGTCGGTGGACCACCCCTCAACCGGAATGCCATCGACCTGCACCGTGCTCTTGTTTGCCTCGAGCCAGTGGAGGATGCGCTTGAGGTTGGGATAGAAGAGGCTCAACCCTCCGTGCTGTTTGACGAGCGGAAGGAGCGCATTCGCGATCTCTAGACTCGCGACGTAGACCCCTTGCGTATGCTGGCGCTCGAACACCAGCGGCGCGCCCACCGGCCAGGTGCCGTCCTGCTGCTGATGGCTGAAAACAATCTCCAGCCCCTTCTGGGTCAGCTGGGGACTGCGTTCCAGTGCGTGCTTGTGATCGATGGCGAGGGCGAACGCCAGCTGGCCGACGTCGAAGTTGGTGCGGTAGTCCACACTGTGAAGCTTGATCTGCCGGTCGATCTCCGTGGTTGCCCAGTGTGAGAACGTCCCGACATAGTCCCGGGTACGGTCCGCGCTGGCACGCCATTGCTCGCCCGCCCTCCTGAAAGCCTGCGCCAACTCGGGCAAACCCGCGTTTTTGCCGCCATGGTTTCGGTACAACGCTTCGGTAGTTCGGAGGACGTGGGCGGTGCCTTGCAGGAAGGCAAGCTTCCACAGCAGCCCGGCTGCCTGGTGATAGAGATCTACCTGCTTAGCCTCGGCGGTTCCTGGCGGGGGTTGGACCTGCAGGTTATCGAGGTCGACCGTGGGAGTTGGCTTGAGTTGCGCGGCCTTGTTGCCCATCTCTTGAAGCAGCTTCCTCAGGCTGTCGAGACCGTCGCTGATCTGGGACTCGACCAAGGTGGCGAAGTGCACCAGACGCTGCAGGCCACCGGCGAACTCCTTCGATTCTTCAGGTGACTTCTTGGTGCCATCCAATCCTTTCCTGATCGCCTTGGCAATCCTCTTGGCATCGAGCCGATCAGAACGCGCCGCCAGCGTCTCGGCACTCTTGGTACCTCGTATCTCCCGCGCACCCTTGGTGCGCCTTATTTCACCCTGCATGGCCTCGATCACCTCCCGCAGCCCCACCGCCTGCTCCAGCCGCTTCAGCTCTTCTTCAACGTAACGCTCAAAATCCTCATCATACGGATAGAGCAGCTGGATAGGTACCTTGCCTTCACACCAATCATCGATCTCGCTGAGCAATCGGCTGAGCTCCTCATGCTGTTTGGCTCGATGCCGTTGAATGTTTTCGATTCCTTTGAGGCTTTTCAGGGCGTGATAGGACACAAAAGCATGCGGTTCCGTGCGGGTGAGCGACGCACCGCCGAACATGAAGTGAGGGGGATACACCCGCGCCAGGGACCCGACCACGAACTCCGCAGCCTCCACGTACAGCGTTGCCTGACTCTCGTCCGCCCTGGTATTAAAGAGGTTCAGCAGACCGAGGAGCCGCGCGCAGGTGAAGGCATCCCGCTCTTGGAAGGGATCGGGCGGGTCCTGTTCTTTGGGCTTGCAACGCAGCACCTGATCGGGACCTGCCTCCGACAGCTTCCTCAGACTGGGCTCGAAGAAGAGCCGTTGATAATCCTGATACGGGATGGGATTGAGCGGCCGAGAGTCCCGCTGCTGGGTCAGCCGCGCGATCAACGCGTTGACCTTCTCCTGGTAGTCAGAGCGCTTGTGGTAGTCCGGAGGATAAGTTGTAAGGGACGCCGCATCCATTACATCCTTGCCGGCCGTCTCCAGCGCGGCGAGCACGATGGCGGTGTCCCTGGAGTGTACCTTTTTCCCATACTTTTCGTGAATACTGGTGTAGAACATCCTCTCCTTGGGGCTGTAGCAGGCGAGCAGAGAGACGACCGTACCGTGCATCAGCTCCCGCACCTCCTGATGTAGCCGCACCGCCTCGTCCAGCGAGAGTTGGTCAGATTCGTGCACGGTCATACATACCTCCGGTTTACCCGATCAGCGGAGCGGTGGCGGCCGGTGTCCCTTCATTTGTTCAGCAGCACTGCCAGATCAAACAGCGTCTCACACATCTCGGCCCACCCTGGGTGGTGTACTCCCTCGGCATTGAAGGAACGAGCAAACACCCAGTTATGACCCAATCGGCGCATCTCTACCGTGACCCGCCGACTCCCAGGCTCGTGCGGCAGGATTCGAGATAGCGGCGCGAACAGGACCTCGCAGCCGATATCCTCTCCCGCCTTGTTCCGGCCGCTACAGTAGTCGTTCCGCAGCAGCGGCTCGTTCTTGACCATCTTTTCGATGAAGTCGTTCCAGGTGGGTAGCTCGGCGAACCAGCAGCCCTGATGATCGTGCGTTTGGGGCGGGAAGAGCTTGCTGCTGCCTGCGGAATCCGAAGCCCCGGGCCGGGCGAGTTGCCAAAGCTTTTTGCGCGGGCTGTCGTACAGATCGGTGAAGACCCGCCGCTCGTCAGCTGTGAGATCGGCAAAGAGCAACCGGAAGGGGTTCTTCACATTCAGCGGGAGATACGCCTTGGCGTACTCCTCGTAGTCCTTGCCATTGTACTTCAGCTCTCCGCTTCTCAGATAGCTGATGATCAGGATCAGGAGTCCTTGGAGAGTGGGAGAGAAGTTCTTCCCCGTTACCCTTGCTCCGCCAGAGAGGTGGCTCCCCGCCTTGATGTGAGCATTGCGGCTTTGGTTCACCGCATCCCTCGCCTGGTACAGCCCGAGGCTTCGGACTCCCTGACGCTTGCCTTTCGGCCCCGAGAGCGCCCGCCCGGCCACCCGCTCCTTCTCGCTGGCTTCGATCGAGTCAACCAGAGCTTCAATGCCCTCCAGCGGCAGTTGCAGAGTCGCCTGAGGTGCCGCCCCGATAACGCAGCGGGATGCGAAATAGGGCTGCTTTCGGGGATCGAACGACAGGGGAAATACGCAGGCGATTCCCGGCTCGAGATAGGGGGGCCGGAAATAACGCGGAGCTCCTGCACCGGCCGGATAGTGTAGGCTGGTGTCTGCTTGCGCTGCCTTGCAGCGGGTCTCGAGATCCGCGACCAGCTCGAGCACTTTCTCGAGGACCTGCCGCATCTCCTGTCGACCCGCCGAGCTGATCTCAAAGGGCTTGGTGGCGATCTCTAACCGGTTGCCGTCGCCTTCCACCCGAAACTTGTCCACCTTCATCCGGTGGGTCGTGACGTTGGTGCCCTCCAGGGCTCGAATGCTGTCCCGGTGTCGAGCATGACCCTGGGGCAAAGGCGGTGAGACCGTGGAGGCACCGTAGTTCAGGTCGAACTCGAACCCGATTGCAGACAGTCTCCCGGTGCTCGGTGCTATGATGTTCTGATAGCACCTCTGGGTCGGTAGATCCTCAGCCGGGCGGATTGAAAGCGCGACCGATCCCATGCCTCACTCGCTGTAGGTCGTGAGGATCCACCGCCTGAGGAAGGGAATGGTGGCGGCTTTACCCTCTTCGCGCCTGGTGGCCTGGCCATAGCGATTGACGTCCAGGAACTTCACACAGGGCACCTGGTAGTAGCTGACGACCGGTATCAGGTAGACTCCCACCGTGGATCGCTCGGGCGGGGGGCCGCCGCTCTTCGGTCCCAGACGTTTCGTGCTGGATGGTTTTTCTGGACTGATGCTGAAGCTCTTCTTTAATGTGACCCCTTCACTGATCGAGTAGGACTGGGTCAATCGCAGAGACTGGGTGATCTCCTTGACCACTGTCTCTGTAGTCGTGTCCGTGGTGCTCCGTGAATAGCCCAGCTCCCCACCCAGCTTGACCAGCTGCTCCAGTCCCAGCTCGAGGACGTCGATGCCGATTTTGGCGCTGCCTCCTTGGGAGATCTCTCCGTTGATCGAAGCATTGAAGCCGGCGGTGGTGGAGCTGCTCTTCTCCTTGGTTTTGCTGGTCCGCTTTTCTGCGGCTGTCTCGCGCGACGCTTGACGCTCCAGTGAGGTGGTGACCTCCAGCTCGTAGGAGACAGGACCTTTCAGCTGGGGGGTGAATTTCACGGTGTCGATATGAATCCAGAAATCATTTCGGTACTTCACATCGTCGAGCGTGATATCGTTCGGAGTCAGAAGCTTCCTTTGGCTAAAGAGGAACTCGATAGGCGCAACCAGCATGAAGTCGAGCCCGGTTGGCCGGTAGTGCATCCGCCGGCTCTCCAGCCACTCAGCCCAGTGATACTCCACCTCGAGACGGGCCTTGGGCCGATCCGCACTCCAGGTCGCATCCGGCTCCATCTGGTAGGCATAGCGCAGGGTGTCGGGAGTGAGCGGAAAGGGCTTGAGAACGTGCGAGCTCTCGTCCTCCAGGTTTGGCTCCCGCCGGCTGATCCAGGAATGAGCCTCTCGGGTTCGTCCGCCGGAGTCCGCCCGCAGCAGCCGATGCTTGGACACCACACTCTGGTGATTGAGATGGTCGTTCGTGTTCCGGACTTCGAGATAAAACAGGGCGTGACCGGCGTAGCCGGGCACCGCGGTCTTGGCCGGCGCCCCGGTCACCACGACGAAAACCTGCTGACCTCCTTGGGAATCCTGGATCTTGGTCAGATTCTTCCAGGTCAGGACCGCGGACGTGTCCACGACCGGACCCTTGGGCAACGCAGGCCACGCTTCCGGGGTTGCGGCTTCCTGTTGGTCCCCGTCGGGCGCGCTGGCCGTGGTGCTCTTCCCGTCCGGCCGAAATATTCTCTGATAGCGCGGTATCCGACCGTACCGGTCGGTGAGCCGGCGCCCGATGGTTTGCGGTTCACCTCCGCCGACCGGTACCTCCACGACCTGCACAAACCAGCCTGGCGCGGCGCTCTCGATCAGCACCCCTCGCTCGAGAAGGCTCGCTGCGGTTTCAGGCTGCTCCGAAATGATGACCGCGGCATACCGGCCGCCGGCCACGGGTGCCGATCGGATCAGAATGTCACCCGGCTCCACCTGGGTGAGCAGCACTCCGGTCTCGCTGGCAATGGGCCTCATTGCTCGGCCGCCCTCGAGCCCCATCACTTGGAGGGCGCGTTCCTCCAACTCCTCGGACTTCTGAAGCCAACTGATGCCT
>CBFGTM010000067.1:0-15765 GCA_965652025.1 uncultured Gemmatimonadales bacterium | reverse complement strand
CAGGTCCGCAATATCGCTGACGTCACCACCGCCGTTGCCAACGGCGACCTGTCCAAGAAGATCACGGTCGACGTGAAGGGCGAAATCCTCGAGCTCAAGAACACCATCAATACCATGGTCGACCAGCTCAACTCCTTCGCCTCGGAAGTGACCCGCGTGGCCCGCGAGGTGGGCACCGAAGGCAAGCTGGGCGGTCAGGCGCAGGTGAAGGGCGTGGGCGGCACCTGGAAGGACCTCACCGACAACGTGAATTCAATGGCGGGAAACCTCACCGCTCAGGTCCGTAACATCGCCGACGTGACCACCGCCGTGGCGAGAGGGGAGCTGAATAAGAAGATCACGGTGGATGTGCAGGGCGAGATCCTGGAGCTCAAGAACACCATCAACACCATGGTGGACCAGCTGAGCTCCTTTGCCTCCGAAGTGACCCGCGTGGCCCGCGAGGTCGGTACTGAGGGCAAGCTGGGCGGCCAGGCCCGGGTGACCGGCGTAGGTGGAACCTGGAAGGACCTGACCGACAACGTGAACTGGATGGCCAGCAATCTCACCGCCCAGGTCCGCAACATCGCGGACGTCACCACCGCGGTGGCCAATGGGGACCTGTCCAAGAAGATCACGGTGGATGTGCAGGGCGAGATCCTGGAGCTCAAGAACACCATCAACACCATGGTGGACCAGCTGAGCTCCTTTGCCTCCGAGGTGACCCGCGTGGCCCGGGAGGTCGGTACCGAAGGGAAGCTGGGCGGCCAGGCGCAGGTGCGTGGTGTGGGTGGCACCTGGAAGGACCTGACCGACAACGTGAACTCGATGGCAGGCAACCTGACCGCCCAGGTCCGCAACATCGCGGACGTCACCACCGCGGTGGCCACCGGCGATCTCTCCAAGAAGATCACGGTCGACGTGAAAGGCGAGATCCTGGAGCTCAAGAACACCATCAACACCATGGTGGACCAGCTGAGCTCCTTTGCCTCCGAGGTGACCCGCGTGGCCCGGGAGGTCGGTACCGAAGGGAAGCTGGGCGGTCAGGCGCAGGTGAAGGGCGTCGGCGGCACCTGGAAGGATCTGACCGACAACGTGAATTCGATGGCCCGAAATCTGACTGCTCAGGTTCGAAACATTGCCGAAGTAACGACGGCGGTAGCCCGGGGCGAGCTGAACAAGAAGATCACCGTGGACGTGAAAGGCGAAATCCTGGAGCTCAAGAACACCATCAACACCATGGTGGACCAGCTCAACTCCTTTGCCTCGGAAGTTACCCGCGTCGCCCGAGAAGTGGGAACCGAAGGCAAGCTGGGCGGTCAGGCGCAGGTGAAGGGCGTCGGCGGCACCTGGAAGGATCTCACCGACAACGTGAACTCGATGGCCGGGAACCTCACGGCTCAGGTGCGTAACATCGCGGAGGTCACCACCGCCGTCGCCCGCGGCGAGTTGAACAAGAAGATCACCGTCGACGTGAAGGGTGAGATCCTGGAGCTCAAGAACACCATCAACACCATGGTCGACCAGCTCAACTCGTTCGCCTCTGAGGTAAGCCGGGTCGCGCGTGAGGTCGGCACCGAAGGCAAGCTGGGCGGCCAGGCCCGGGTGAAGGGCGTGGCCGGCACCTGGAAGGATCTGACCGACAACGTCAATTCGATGGCGGGGAACCTGACCGCCCAGGTCCGCAACATTGCGCAGGTGACGACGGCGGTGGCGAATGGCGACCTGTCCAAGAAGATCACCGTCGACGTGAAGGGTGAAATCCTCGAGCTCAAGGACACCATCAACACGATGGTGGACCAGCTCAACTCGTTCGCCTCGGAGGTGAGCCGCGTGGCCCGCGAGGTCGGCACCGAAGGCAAGCTGGGCGGCCAGGCCTACGTGAAAGGCGTCGCCGGCACCTGGAAGGACCTCACCGACAACGTGAACTACATGGCGGGGAACCTCACCGCCCAGGTCCGTAACATCGCCGACGTGACGACGGCCGTGGCAAGGGGGGAGCTGAACAAGAAGATCACGGTGGACGTACAGGGCGAGATCCTCGAGCTCAAGAACACCGTGAACACCATGGTGGACCAGCTCAACTCCTTCGCCTCGGAGGTCACTCGTGTCGCCCGCGAGGTCGGCACCGAGGGGACGCTGGGCGGCCAGGCGCAGGTAACCGGTGTAGCCGGTGTGTGGAAGGACCTGACCGACAACGTGAACTCGATGGCCGCCAACCTCACGGCCCAGGTGCGCGGCATCGCCAAGGTGGTGACCGCCGTGGCCAACGGCGACCTGAAGCAGCAGCTCCGGGTGGAGGTGAAGGGCGAGATCGCTACTCTGGCCGACACGATCAACTGGATGACGGAGACGCTGGCCACCTTCGCGGACCAGGTGACCAACGTGGCGCGTGAGGTCGGCATCGACGGCAAGCTGGGCGGCCAGGCCCGGGTGCCGGGAGCAGCCGGGATCTGGCGCGACCTCACCGGGAACGTGAATCAGCTGGCCGCCAATCTCACTACCCAGGTCCGCGCCATCGCGGAGGTGGCAACCGCGGTGACCAAGGGCGATCTCACCCGATCGATCGCAGTCGAGGCCCAGGGCGAGGTGGCGGAGCTCAAGGACAACATCAATGAGATGATCCGGAATCTTCGCGACACCACCCGCAAGAACATGGAGCAGGACTGGCTCAAGACCAACCTGGCCAAGTTCAGCCGGATGTTGCAGGGGCAGCGCGACCTGGCCGCAGTCTCGCAGCTCATCCTCTCCGACCTGGCTCCGTTGGTGACCGCTCACCACGGGGTCTTCTACGTGGTGGACCCGGCGGGCGAGGAGCGGGTACTCAAACTACTCGCCAGTTACGCGTACAAGGACCGGAAGCACGTCTCCAGCGAGTTCCGGATCGGCGAGGGGTTGGTAGGGCAGTGCGCCGTGGAAGGGCGGACCCTGCTGATCAGCCAGGTGCCGAGCGACTACATCCAGATCAGCTCCGGACTGGGCGAAGCGCCACCCCGCAGTATCGTGGTGCTGCCGGTGCTGTTCGAGGGTGAGGTCAAGGCGGTGCTGGAGCTGGCCACCTTCGACCAGTTCGATGAGATCCGGCTCACCTTCCTGGAGCAGCTGGCTGAGAGCATCGGCATCGTGCTCAACACCATCGAAGCCAACATGCGGACCGAGGAGTTGCTTAAGCAATCACAGGCTCTCACCGAGGGCCTACAGTCGCAACAGGAAGCGCTGACGGAAACCAACAAGCGGCTGGAGCAGCAGACTCGCTCACTACAGAAGTCGGAAGATCTGCTCCGGAGCCAACAGGACGAGCTCCAGAAGACCAACCTGGAGTTGGAGGAGAAGGCCCACCTCCTGGCCGGTCAGAAGGCCGAGGTGGAGCAGAAGAATAAGGAAGTGGAGCAGGCCAAGGTGGCGCTGGAGGAGAAGGCCGAGCAGTTGGCCCTGATCTCCAAGTACAAGTCGGAGTTCCTGGCCAACATGTCGCACGAGCTCCGAACCCCGCTCAACAGCCTGCTGATTCTGTCGCAGCTGCTGAGCGAGAACGCCGATGGGAACCTCACCACCAAGCAGGTCGGATTCGCTCAGACCATTCACAGCTCGGGCTCCGACCTGCTCGACCTGATCAACGACATTCTCGACCTGTCCAAGATCGAGTCCGGCACCATGGCGGTGGACATCACCACGGTTCCGTTTGCCGAGGTTCGGAGATTCGTGGACAGCACCTTCCGCCAGGTGGCCGACCTCAAGGGATTGCAGTTCGAGGTGGACCTGGATCCTGCCCTGCCGCCGGCCATGCAGACCGATACCAAGCGGCTGCAGCAGGTGCTGAAGAACCTCCTCTCCAACGCCTTCAAGTTCACCGAGCGGGGAAGTGTCTCGCTCAAGGCCAGCGTGGCTACCGGCGGCTGGAACCAGGAGCAGGAGATTCTGAACGCCGCCAACACGGTGATCGCCTTCTCGGTCACCGACACCGGCATCGGAATCCCCAAGGAGAAGCACGCCGTCATCTTCGAGGCATTCCAGCAGGGCGACACCGGCACCAGCCGGAAGTACGGTGGTACCGGGCTCGGTCTCTCCATCAGCCGGCAGATCACCCGGCTGCTGGGCGGTGAGATCCAGATCGACAGCACGCCGGGCGCCGGCAGCACCTTCACGCTCTATCTGCCCCTGATCTACCCGGCTCAGCCGGTGGAGACATTACCGGTCGACGACGGCAGCGGAACGGCAGTATTGGCCGAACCCAAGCCGGTGGTCACGGCCAGCTCCAGGGTGGTGCTCGCCCCGGTGGTCGAACGGGCCGTCAGTGACGACCGGGGGCAGATCGAGGACGGTGACCGAATTCTGCTCATCGCCGAAGACGACCCCAGCTTCGCCGAGATCCTGCTCGACTTGGCCCGGGAGCGTGGCTTCAAGGGGCTGGTGGCACAGACGGCCGACCGGGCGCTGACGCTGGCTCGGGAGTATCAGCCGACCGCCGTGACGCTGGACCTCCGGCTGCCCGATGCCGACGGCTGGACTATTCTGGACCGGCTGAAGCACGACGCGGCCACCCGTCACATCCCGGTGCACATCATCTCCGTGGAGGAGAACTGGCAGCGGGGACTCCGGCTGGGGGCAATTGATTTCATGACCAAGCCGGCCACCAAGGAGTCACTCTCGGAGGCGCTCCTCACGCTGCACGAGTTTGTGGACCGGCCGGTCAAGCGCCTCCTGGTGGTGGAGGATGACCAAGCCCAGCAACAGAGTATCGCCGAGCTGATCGGTGACGGTGACGTGCAGACCACGGCGGTCGCCACCGGAGCCGATGCCCTCGAGCGGCTCCAGCGGGAGTCGTTCGATTGCATGGTGCTCGACCTGGGGCTTCCCGATATGACCGGGTTCCAGCTCATCACCCGGGTCAAGGGTGAGATCGGCCTTCGGAAGCTTCCCATCATCGTCTACACCGGCAAGCAGCTCACCAAACGGGAGGAAGCCGAGCTCCGGCGGATGGCGGAGTCAGTGGTCATCAAGGACGCGCAATCGCCCGAGCGGTTGCTGGACGAGACCGCGCTCTTCCTGCACCGCGTCACCCAGCGGCTGCCCGAGCCGAAGCGGAAAATGCTGGAGCAGCTCCACCGGAATGACCCGACGCTCACCGGCCGGACCGCGCTGGTGGTGGACGACGACGTACGCAACATCTTCGCGCTCACGACCTTCCTGGAGCGCAGCGAGATGAAGGTGGTCTACGCCGAGAGCGGCCGCGACGGCATCGCGCGGCTGCAGGACACGCCGGAGATCGACGTGGTGCTGATGGATGTCATGATGCCCGAGATGGACGGCTATGAGACGATGCGAGCCATCCGGGAGATGCCCAAGTTCCGCAACATTCCGATTATCGCGGTGACGGCCAAGGCGATGAAAGGTGACCGGGAGAAGTGCATCGAGGCAGGCGCCTCGGATTACATCGCCAAGCCGGTTGACATGGAACAGCTACTGTCGTTGCTGAGAGTATGGCTGTACCGATAGCGGGGAAGCGGGGAAGCGGGGAAGCGGGAGAGCCGACGGTAGAAGCAGGTACCCTCGGCCCGATCGAAACAGCCTCCCCGCTTCCCGGCCTCCCCGTTTCCCCCGACGAGCAGGAGGTTGAGAAGGTCAACATCCTGCTGGTAGACGACCAGCCGGCTAACCTCATGGCGCTCGAGGCCATGCTCCAGGGACTGGGGCAGAACCTGATCCAGGCCGGGTCCGGACGCGAAGCTCTGAAGTGGCTGCTCACCCACGACTTTGCCGTCATTCTGCTGGACGTCAAGATGCCGGATATGGACGGCTTCGAGACCGCCGCGCTCATCCGTCAGCGAGACAAGTCCCGCCACACTCCGATCCTGTTCCTCACCGCCGCGGACGACATGCAGACCCAGGCCGTGCGAGGGTACGAGGTCGGCGCGGTGGACTACCTGGTCAAGCCGGTAGTCCCCGAGTTCGTGCGCTCCAAGGTAGCCGTTTTCGTCGAGCTGGCCAAAAAGTCCCAGCTCCTCCGGCGCCAGGCTCAGTTGCTAGCTGAAAGCGAACACGCCGCCCTGGCGTTGGCCGAGGCCCGGGCCGAGCTGGTGCGTGACCTGGAACATAAGAATCGGGAGCTGGAAAGCTTCAGCTATGCGGTGTCGCACGACCTTCGGGCGCCGCTCCGGCGGATCGACAGCTTCAGTCGCGCCGTGCTCGAGAGTCAAGGCGAGCGCCTGGATGAAACGAGTCGCAAGTTCCTCAGCCGAGTGCGGGAAGCGAGTCAGCACATGTCACAGCTGATCGACGACGTGCTGTATCTCTCGAAGGTCACCCGCGCCGAGCTGCGAGATCAGGACGTGGACTTGAGCGAGCTCGCGGTCCTGCTCCTGAGCCGGCTGCAGGAAGCCGAGCCCGCCCGCACGGTGGAAGTCAAAGTGCGGCCTGGCGTAGTAGTCACTGGTGATGGGCAGCTGCTCCGGATCGCCTTGCAGAACTTGTTGGAAAACGCCTGGAAGTTCAGCTCCAAGGAGCCGGCCGCGCGTATTGAATTCGGCATGGTCCAAGCCTCCGGTGAGCCCGCCTACTTCGTGCGGGACAACGGGGCCGGCTTCGATATGACGTACGCAGAGCGGCTCTTCGGACCGTTCCAGCGGCTTCACTCTCAGAACGAGTTCCCCGGCAGCGGCATCGGTCTGGCCACGGTGCAGCGGATCCTCCACCGACATGGGGGCCGAGTCTGGGCCGAGGGGCTGATCGGGCAGGGTGCTACGTTCTATTTCACCTTGGGACGGGCGCGGTCATGAGGTTCTTGGCCGCCTGCGGCAGCCGCGTCCCCCGCCTGCTGACTTCGCTCCCGCGCCTGCACGATTCCGCAGGAGGCGCGCGGATGCGGCTCGGCGATCGGGCATTCTCTCGCCGGCTTGTGCACCACGAGCTCAGGCGCGGCCGGGTCTAGCGAGCAGACCTCGGGGAGGAGTCCGGCACCGGGCGAGCGAGAGCTTCGCTGACTTTAGTGAGCAGTTCGTCCCGGGTAAACGGTTTGGCCAGGAAGGGGACCTTGAGTTCGGTCAAGCCATGCTGGGCCAGGACTTCGGCCGGATGCGCAGACATGTAAAGCGTCCGCTGCTGCGGCCAGCGCTCGCGGATCCTGCGGGTTACCTGCACCCCGTCGGCAAAGGGCATCACTACATCGATCATGACCAGCTGAACTCCGGCCCGGGCCGTCTCTAACACCTCCATTGCCTCTTCGCCGCTTTCTGCCTCAAATACCCGAAAGCCCCACTCGCTCAACAACCGGTGTGCCATCCGCCGGACGGTCGCCTGATCGTCGATGACCAGGATACTGGGACCGGTTCGAATGTCCGGCAGGGTCGTCACGACACCTGTCCTTTAATAGTTGGCGCCGGCTAATAGTTGGCGCCGGCGCCACTATCCGAGTGGGTGCTCATCGAATCTCCGGCCCCGGCGGCGGAGTCACTGTGGATCCGGGGGCCGGTCCGAGCCGTGTCACTGGTAGCTCCACCAGTCGCAGCACCGGTGCTGGTATCGGTGGTTGTTGCGGCGCCGCCCTGCATGGTGCCCGATTCAGTTTCGGCACCCGGAGTGGCGCCGGTGTCGTTGTTGCCTTTGTTGCCGCCGCATCCGGCTATCAAGGCTGCTGTCAGGGAGCCGAAGAGCCAAGGAGTCCATTTCATACCGCATCACCTCAGAAGTCGCCAAAACCGCTCCTCCCCCACACCGCACACCAGTGGCGAACCTAGCTTGAGAGATCGGTCGTAGAGGTGACGGTGATCACGCGGTCACGGCTCCTCGTCGGCGGAGTCCCTGCGTTCCCGGCGATCCTCCTGACGCGACCGTCGCTGATCGTCCTGAGCGCCGGCCGACAGCCGACCCCGGAACTCGAAGTGTCGATGATCCAGCACTCGATCCGCCGGCTCGATGGCCTGGTGCCGGGCGCCGGCGTGGAGCGCCTGGACCATATCGGCCATAACGGCGGCAGGCTGCCATTCCCCCGGAGGGATGCCGGGATAGAGGTGAGCAGATCCGGATTTAAGCAGCGCCTGACGCACGTCGGCGCGCACCCGCCGTCCCCTCTGCAGCCCGCTTCGGTTGGGTTCGCTCATTCAGTGGTCTCCCTGGGTTTCGGCGAGTTCCGGTCGAAGCGATTCTCGGGTGATGCGGACAGCTCAGGATCCACCCCAGCGTCGCTCATACGTGACATTCGGGAGGGCAAGCCCTCCGGCCGGGAGGACCTGCCCCGGTAATCGAAGTGATCCTGATGCAGGAGCCGGGGACCCGTGATCGTTCGCGACTTGGACGGATCTCGTTGGATGAGATCGGTAACGTGACGGATCAGTGTTTCAACCGGCACCCAGACACCCGGAGTCAGGCCGGGATATAGCGAAGCGTGCTGCGGCTTGAGTCTCCCTTCCCGACCACGGCTGACAGTCATTGCGTCTCCATGCCGAGGCTCAAACGAGCGGCTCGGTGGGCTGGTGCGTTGTCGGTGGAGGCAGCAACTGAACTGAACCCCCAAGTATACCGCGCTACACACCACCTCAGAAGACCGAGATGATTCCTGGCTGGTCAGGCCAACGCCTCACTCCCCGGCTGGAGAGTGAGGCGTCTGTCGTTGATTCTGTCCAATACTGGTGACTACTTAGCGGTCGCCGCGCCCTCCGCCCTGTCCGCCCCCACCACCACCGCCCCAGCCGCCCCCGCCGCCCCCGCCACCTTGGCCGCCACCACCGCGCTGACCACCGCCGCCGCCGCCCTGGCCGCCACCTCCGGGCCCACCTGGACGACCGCCCCCGCCTCCACCGCCTTGGCCACCGCCGCCGCCCGGCCCACCCGGACGACCTCCTCCGCCACCACCACCCTGACCGCCGCCCGGTCCACCCGGACGACCGCCGCCGCCTCCGCCGCCGCCCTGGCCACCGCCTCCCGGTCCGCCTGGGCGACCGCCACCACCCCCGCCGCCGCCACCCTTCTGTCCGCCTCCGCCACCTTGTCCGCCACCGCCACCTTTCTGTCCGCCTCCTCCACCTTGACCGCCACCGCCGCCAGGTCTGCCCCCTTCTCGATTCGCCATGCATCGACTCCTTGAGGAGGGCCGCCGCGGGGAGCGACGGCCTGAGTTCGGGGATGACGCAGGTTCCGATGACACACCGATTCTGTGGGTCTCATCCCCGGCCCGAACAGGGCGAGGAAATATATGTAATCGTTCGCGAGCCGGGGGAGTGAGATTGCTCACAGTTTTTTGTGTTCTACGCCGGGCGCGGCGCGCCATCGACTACTTCTCGCAGCGTCCGGGCCAACAACTCGGGTGAGAACGGCTTCTCCAAGAACGGTACCCCCCGCTCCAGTAAGCCGCGCCGAACCACTTCATCGTCGGTGTAGCCCGACATGAAGATGACGGGAAGACCGGGTTGCTGTGCCTGGAGCCGGCGGGCCAGCTCCCGGCCGCCGATTACCGGCATGGCGAGATCGGTCAGTACGGCATCGAGCCGTGGCTCTCGGGCCGCCAGCTTGAGGGCGTCCTGCCCATTGGCGGCCTCCCGCACCTGGAACCCGGCTTCGACCAGCGCACGACGGGCCATCCCGCGCACCAGCGGATCGTCCTCAACCACGAGAACCGTCCCGCCGGCCTGGCCACCCGGCGGTTCCAGGACCGGCGTGGCCGCGTCGGTGACTGGGGTGTCGGCAGCTGGAAAGTAGAGCTTCAGCGTGCTGCCCATCCCGGGCTCGCTGTAGGCCCAAATGTAGCCGCCACTCTGCTTCACGATCCCGTAGACCATGGCGAGTCCCAACCCGCTCCCTTTGCCGACCGGCTTGGTCGTGAAGAAGGGCTCAAACAGGTGCTTCATGGTCTCCGAATCCATGCCCTGTCCCGTGTCGCTGACCAGCAGCGCGGTATACCGACCGGGGGTGATGCCGACACCCGGTCGCAGCGAGATGTACTGATCCGTCAGCACTTCGGAGCGGGTCTCGAGCGTCAGGGTCCCGCCATTCGGCATGGCATCGCGGGCATTGATCGCCAGATTCAGCACCACCTGATCCAGCTGGGCAGGGTCCGCGCGGATGGGAGCCAGGTCCGCTGCCAGCCGAAGCGACAGGGTCTGCTCTTCCGTCAGCGTGCGGCGCAGGATGGACTCCAGGTGCTGCAGCGCCGCGTTGAGATCCACTACTCTGGGCTGGAGAATTTGCCGGCGACTGAACGCCAGTAGCTGGCGGGTGATGGAGGCGGTACGCTCGGCGGCGTCTCTGATATACCCCACATCCTGGCGCACCGCTGGGGAGAGATCCGGGCGTGCCAGGATGAAGCTGGCGGCCCCGAGCACGACTGACATCTGATTATTGGCCTCGTGTGCCATTCCGCCGGCCAGCTGTCCCACTACTTCGATCCGTTCTGCCTGGCGCAGCCGGTCTTCGGCCCGGCGCCGCTCGGTGATATCGAGAACAAAGAACACCGCGTCCGTCAGATCGGGTCCCAGACGAGCGCCGCCGACCAGCACCGGAATCTTGGTCCCGTCCTTTCGCAGAAACTCCTTCTCATAGGGGGTGCATGAGCCGCGGATCCGGGTCTCCTGGGCGGCTCGGCGATCGACGTCCTCGTAGCCGGGGGGGCTCAGCCGGCCTCGGCCCAACAGGCCGGCATCGAGCTCGGGCCTGGTATAGCCCAGCATTCCCAGCAGGGTATCATTGGCCGCCGTCATCCGTTCCCCATTCCAGAAGCCAATCCCGATCATTCCCGAATCGAATACGCTGCGAAAGCGGGCTTCACTGGCCTGAATGGCCACCTCGGCTTTCCGGCTCGCGGTCACGTCGCGCTGGGAACCCCAGGCGCGGAGCAGCTGGCCCTTGGAGACCACCCCGATGAGGTTATTCAGGAAGTAGTGGCCGCGGCCTTCCCGATCGATCTCGTGCGACTCGGCATCGGTCAGGCGATAACCGCTCTGCACGAACGCGCGCAGGTACGCCAGGTTGTGCAGATCGGTGCGTGGCATCATGTCGCTCAGCCGGGCGCCGATCAGCTCACCGGCATTGGCAAATCCATACATCCGCGCCACCGCATCGTTGCACTCGGCGAGATAGGCGTAGCTGTAGAACCGGTCGATCTGTTCCTCGGGTGGCAGATCCACCGAGACCGGCTGCTCCAGCTCGAAGCGCCATACCCCCTCGGTTGTCTGCTCGATAAAGGCTCGGTATCGCTCCTCGCTTTGCCGCAGCGCTTCCTGGGCGGCTGCGTGTTCGGTGATATTCTCTACCAGCCCGACGTAGCCGACCAGCTTGTTCCCATCGGAAATCTCGGCAGCGTTCACTCGGGTCCACAGCACCGTCCCGTCGGCGTGGGCAAAACGGTGCTCACTCTGGAAGGGCTTCCTCCGCTGGGCCGCCCCGTACCACTCCTTGAACACCCGGTCCCGGTCATCTGGATGGATGGCCTGGCTCCACCCCGACCCCAAGGCTTGCTGCTGCGGGAGACCGGAGATCTGCTGGTACGCCGGATTGGTGTAGAGGCAGTCACCCGACGGGTCGGTGATGTAGATGCCCAGCGGTGACGATTCCGCCATCGCGCGAAACCGTGCGGCAGCGGCTTCCGCCCGAGCCTGGGCTCGGAGATGAGATTCCCCTAAGAAGGCCGCGATCACCCCGGTGATGCTGAACAGCAGTACTCGGATAGCCTCCATTCTGCTGGTCAGCTCCAGCGAGTAGATCGGAGGGATGAACAGGAACAGGCCCAGTACGGCACCCAGTGCCGTCGCGAAGACCGCCGGACCCACCCCGCCAAACCAGGCGGCAACCAGCACTGCGATTAGGAACGTCGTGAACGGGAGGTGCTCGCCCAGGACTGGAGCAAGCAGCCAGCGAGCCGCTGCCATGACGAGCACGGCGGCTCCCGCGAGCAGATAGGGTAAGACTCCTCGACGCAGATTTGGATTCAGCATCAGAGCGGGCTGCAGTTCAGCACTAGTGGCCTAAGAACTGGGTGAGTTGAGTGAGTAAATAATTTGGGAGCAATCCGAAAAGTCATGACGCAAATAGTCGAGTTTACCGCCCAGATGCGACAAATCCCGGCTGCTTTTGTCGCAGGTCTTCACCATCCCGCGCATTGCCTTTCGTAGGCATGCGTCCTGCTCTGCTGGCGACCCGACTCAGATCGTCAACCTATTCCACTCCAATCTCTTGCGTGTTGCCTTGGCCCATGCGGTTCACGGCGTACCGAGGCGGAAGAGTAGCGCAACTATGCGGATCCGGGAATGAGCAGTTTGATTCAACCTATCGGCCCCCCCGGGCTCACGGCCAGCGGGGTACTGGCCGTCGTGTCGCTGGTGCTGAGCTGGGGCTTTGCGGCGTTCCTACTCCAGCGGCGCTACGCCGCTCGAGCCGCCTCCCTCCAGGCCGCCACCACCCACTATCAGCGCTTTCTGCGCCAGGTCATCGATACCACTCCCCACCTCATCTTCGTGAAGGACTGGGAGGGCCGGTACGTGCTGGCCAATGCCGCCGTGGCGGAGTACTACGGCACCACGGTTGAGAGCCTGCTGGGGAAAAGGGACACCGACTTCAACGCCAACGCAGCTGAGACCGAGCAGTTTCTCCGCGCCGATCGTGAGGTCATGTCCTCCCATCGGCCGGCGTTTATCACCGAGGAGCCGGCCACCTGCGCCAGGACTGGTGTCACCCGCTGGTTTCAGACCGTTAAGGTGCCGCTCCTGTCTTCTGACGGTGCCTCCCGCCAACTCCTGGGCGTGGCGACCGATATCAGCGCCCGGAAGCAGCTGGAAGACCAGTTTCGCCAGGCGCACAAGATGGAGGCAGTGGGCCGCCTGGCAGGGGGCGTAGCCCACGATTTCAACAACGTGCTCACGGTCATTCTGGCGCAGACGGAATTCCTTCTCGCCGATCTACCCGCGGATGATCTCCGGCGGACTGAAGTTCTCGAGATCCAAAGCGCGGCCGATCGAGCGGCGGCCTTCACTCGCCAGTTGTTGGCCTTCAGCCGCAGGCAGCTGCTTCAGCCCGAGGTCCTGGAGTTGAATGAGGTCATCACTGGCATGGAGATGATGGTCCGTCGGCTGGTAGGCGAGGACGTGGTTCTGCTCACCAAGTTGGAGCCTCAGATCCCCAAGGTATGGGCGGATCCGGGGCAACTCCAGCAAGTCATCATGAATCTCGTGGTGAACGCCCGCGACGCGATGCCACGCGGAGGCACTCTGTTGATCGAAACTGGGCTCGTCGAGTTGGACGAACACTACCCGCTTCAGCATCCCACGGCCAAGCCCGGCGTGCACGTGGTCTTGGTGGTTACCGATACCGGCTGTGGCATGGACCCCGCCACCCGATCGCGCATCTTCGAGCCTTTCTTCACGACCAAGGAACCGGGCAAAGGCACCGGACTCGGGCTCTCCACAGTGTACGGAATCGTGAAGCAGAGCGGTGGCCATATTTGGGTCTATAGCGAGGTTGGGCGGGGCACCACGTTCAAGCTGTACTTCCCACCACATTACGGCGTGAGTAGGGCAGCGGCGGTCGAACGAGCCGCTCCGCTTCCGGCCCTGGCTTCCGGCGCCACGATTCTCCTGGTTGAGGATGAACGACCAGTGCGCAGCACTGTCCGGCGGCTGCTCGAGCGGCACGGATATCAGGTGCTTGAGGCGGCCAACGGGCTGGACGCCCTGGAGCTGGTGACCCTACGAGGCGGCGAGATCAATCTGGTGCTGTCCGACATGGTGATGCCGGGGATGGGAGGAATCGAGCTGGCCGGCCGGGTGCGGACGATCGCTCCGAAGCTTCCGGTTCTGCTGATGACGGGCTATACCGAAGAAGCCATCTCCCGTGCCGGTGAGCGGCCACTCGACGAGCACATCATCGAGAAGCCTTTTACCTTGACGACCATGCTGCACCAGGTCAGCGTGGCGATCAACGGGAGCTGCCCGTAAACAGCTCCGCTCGGGATTCCAACTGGGTGTAGCCCGGATTTCGAATCTTGTACCATGCTGTCTCCCTCCGGTACGGATCCTCCTTCCTTTTGGCGACCACACCTTCGAGATCCATCTTTCGGATAGCGCTGAAAAGCGCGCGACCGTGCTCCTCGATGGCCAGAATCTTATAGAGTGGCCCGGTGTCCTCCGGGAGCAGGCGGGCCAGGCGCTCCTTCCGCTCGGCCAGCGGCCGGCCTCGTAGGTCCTCACCATCGATCCAGAGCAGATCGAACGCCGCATAGGCCAGGAATCCCCGGCCCCGCATCAGGTTCTCGAAGACCGGCTTCCCCTGGCGGTTCAGCGAGACCACTTCGCCGTCCAGAACGACCTCACGCGGGCCTACTACTTCGGCAACGCGCTCCCAGAGGCCGCGAAACCGTTTCAGGGGGATGTCCCGGCGGGACCGGATCTCGCAACCCAGCGCAGAGGCATAGACCACCCCTCTGAAGCCATCATACTTGGGCTCGAAGATCCAGTCCGGATCATCAAACGGCTCGGGGCGAGCCGCTAGCACGATGGGCTCGATCAGCGGGAGCCCGCTGGCAGATCGGATGCTGGGTAGGTGAAGCAGGCGATTCGTGGGCATGAAGGCTCCGGGCCGGGTAGAGGCCAATCAGAGCCCTCCCCACGAGGAGGGCAGACTCGAGACCTAACCTATTGCGAACTGGAACGAGGGGAAGAGGTCTTCCTCCCGGTCGAGGGGTGAGGAAAGTCACCGCAGAAGAATTTCGGGTTAGTAGTTTGTGCCGCGACGCGTGAGTCCTGCCGGTCAAGCCGAAGGCTCCCGTTTTGAGGATCAGATCTGCTCGCAAGAAGTTCGGGGTGTGCGCCCACCCCGCGATGCGTCTACCTGTACCTAGGAGCCGCGGTGGAGCGAGACCGGAGTACCCCTGGGGGACAAGCGGTTCGCGAGGCTCGGTTGAAACCCGAGTTCGCCTACCTATACCCGCCGCTGGAACCGAACCGGTGGGAGTCCGCTGCCCAGATGGCGGATCGAGTGGTTGCCTGGCTGCTTCGGCAGCCGGGGGGAGGCTATACCGCCCCGGAGCGGGTGCTGCGGAGCGAGCACTTCGAATTTCGAGGCGGGGGTCGCAGGACGGAGTTCGGGAGCGACTCTCAGCCGAGGCGCCAGAAACCATCCACTTCATGAATCCAGCCGAGATCGGTGAGCTCAGATCCGCCGTGGAGCGGATCCATCGCTGCCCCGCCACCTATCGGGTGACCGAGCGGGTGCGCGACCAGCAACGAGAGGTCCAGGTCGCGCTCTTCGATATCCTGGGGCATCCCCGAGCCATGCTCTGTTACGCCTGGCTGGACCCGGCTGCCACGAGATCCCAGCGCCGGGTCATTACCGTTCTCCGGGAGGGCCCGATTCACACCTCTCTCGATGCCGTGCGGTTCGCCCTCGAGGATGGGCCGCAGTGAGCTACTTTCCCCGCTGAGCCTTCCCCTTCCGCACCCTCGCCATGAGCTCGATGAACTCGTCTGGATCGGGTAGCGTCACCCTGCGCCGCCGGGCCTCCTTCTGGATCCGGCTCATTATCGTCCGCCGCTCCCCGGGGCTGTATTTCGCTGCGTTATTCGGCTGGTGAATGTAGGCCCAGGCGGCTTTGAGTCGTCCCGGGGTATCTATCGGGTATTTCTTGTTGGTCGGATCGGCAAAGCGGGCGGCCCCGTACTTGTCGAGGCCTTCGGCAGGATCGGCATCTCGGCGCCGGCGAATTCGCTTCGGCATGGCGGTCGCTGCGCGATGGTGAGTGGGCCCGGCGCGATTCGAACGCGCGACCTCTTGCTCCGGAGGCAAGCGCTCTATCCAACTGAGCTACGG
>CBFGTM010000066.1:0-15771 GCA_965652025.1 uncultured Gemmatimonadales bacterium | reverse complement strand
GAGATTGCTTCGGGGCTGCGCCCCTCGCAATGACTATCCGTTCCCCGGACGCACCACAGCCAGCACCAGCTGGGTGGCGGCTTCGAGCGGAATGGTGCCGGTGTTGATCTGGAGGTCGTACCCGCAGGGGTCGTTTACATCGCGGCGGTAATAGCGCTGGAGATATTGCTGCCGGTCGGCGTCCCGGCGCCGCACCTCGGCGGCCGCCTGCTGCCGGCTGGTGCTACTGCGGCGGGCGACCCGCTCCACCCGCTCGTCGAACGGTGCCGTCACCCTCACCCGCAGCACGTCCCGGCGGCCGCTGAAGAGGCAGTTGCCTCCGTGGCCCACGATGATCAGCGGCGGGTTTTGAGCCGCTTCGAGCAGCACCTCCCGCGCGGCGGCCGCCACGCAATCCGGATCGGTGGCCCAGGGTGTGGAGTGCACCCGCGATTCGGGCGCGGTCACCACGGCGGCGGCGGCCAGGCGCTCGAAGAAGGTCGGGGCGTGCTCGTCCATCGCCTTGACCTCGCCTTCCTCGCAGCGGAGCCGGGCAGCCAGTTTGCGGATCAGCTCGTGGTCCAGCACCGGCCAGCCCAGCTTCTGGCCCAGCAGCACGCCCAGCTCGCTGCCGCCGGCGCCGTACTCCCGCGAGATAGTGATCAGCTGGACCATTGCACGAATATGCGCCGCCTGCAGCGGCCCGGCCATCCGCGGCTACAGCGGGTTGCCCCCGCCTTCGGAGACCACGCTGATCGTCGCGATCGGCAATGTGTGCTCGTCCGCAGCTGCGTCATGTCCGTAGCTGACCGTCACCGTGCCGCTGCCCTCGGTGTTACCGATGACGTCGAATTGATAGTTGTGATCCGACACCCGAGTTGCCGTCGCCAGCGAGCTCGGATTGAAGGTCAGCCCGCCGAAGTGACTGTCCTCCACGTCGTCCAGGTCCTCTCCGGCCGCATTGAAGAACTTGAGCTGGACCCGGGACGTCTGTCCGACCGTGAAGGTGTAAGGCGCGATGGCCGTCACACCATTGATCAGGACCTGGTAACTGGTCGGCGTGTGGTCTTCGGTCCCGGTCGTCTCGTCGCCGCCACAGGCGGCGAGCAGTCCGGCTGCTGTGCCGGCAGCCAGGATGGAACGAAGCAGCGGTTTGGTCAACACAGTCACCTCATCAGGGGGTAAGGGTTACGGGTGATCGGCGAACCGCAGCGCGGCCCGCAGGGTACGCGGAGCGCCCGGATTGATGAATCCCGAGGCCCGCACCTCGGGATACTTGGCGTCCAGCACGTTCTGCAGCTCCATATCGAGGGTCGCGCCCAGCCGGCCGACCTGAATCGAGGTTCCCAGATCCACCACGGCGTAGGACTGGGTCTGCACGCCGGGCTCTCCGATCGGAGTGTAGGGGCCGGAGAAGCGCGCCTGCCCTCGCGCCGACACCCTGGAGCTGAGCGCCGCCTCGAGCCCAACCCGTCCCAGCCAGTCGGCGACGTTGGGCACCGGGTCTCCCGGCTCCAACGGCTCGATGTGAAAGGAAGGCCGAATGGGTTTGCCACCGCTGCCGATGGCGAGGTCGGGCACGACGACCGGCGTCACTCCGGCGGAGGTCTCGCCCTTCACCCGGGCGTCGTTGATGGTTCCATCCGCCATCAGGGTGAGCCGGCTGCTGAGCCGGAGCTCCGCATCGAGGTTGATCCCCTGCCGGACGCTCTCGCCGGTCGGCAGCACCTCGCGGGTCACCGGGTCCTGAATCCGCTCGTGGGAGACGTCCAGCCGAAAGAGCGCCAGCTGAGCGGTGAGGCTGCTCCCGTCGTAGCGCGCGCCAACCTCCTTGCTCCAGCCGCGGATCGGCTCCAGCGAGGGATCGGCGATCACGCCGGGCGCGCCGCGGAATCCCCGGCTGAGCGAGCCCAGCACCGACCAGCCGCCGCCCACCAGGTAGCGGGCGCCGATCTTGGGGCTCAGGATGACGGCATTGTCGCCTAACCAGGGACCGGCCACCACGTGATCCTGGCTCCTGTAGTGGATCGCATCGCCCCGGGCGCCCAGGTCGAGTGCCACGCTGGTGCCGAGCAGCGCGCGCCAGCGCACGAAGGCCCCGCCGCCGTAGTAGCGGGCGTCGTATGACTTGGTGCGCTCCAGCCGGTTGCGCTGCTGGGTGTCGTACAGATCGTACCCCGCGAAGTCCGCCCGACCGTCGAACCCGGCGCTGAAGTCGCCGCCGCCGATCGGGTGGCTGATCTGGAACCGTCCCCCGAAGGCGGTGCGGCGGTCCTCCTCGTCGCTCTGGCTCTGCACCCCGTCCTCCGGAATGTTGAGAAACACCCCGGAGTGCACTCCCTGGAGCCAGGCGGTGGCCTCGATCCCGGTCTCACCCTGAACCGTGGTGAAGCGGCCGTGGGCGATCCCCCGGTACGCGGTCCCGCCATCGGTCGGATCCTGGGCCTGGCTCAGGGAGTCGGCGTTGTAGCGCGACACCGAAACGAATCCGGGCGAGTCCCAGTTCGATCCGTAGAGCGCGAGTCCTCCTTCCAGCCGGCCGGTGCCGACCCGGCGCCAGCCCCGCAGCACCCCGTTCCCCAGCAAGTAGCCCGAGTTGTCGCGCCAGCCCTGCTGCCGCCGTCCCTCGATCGACGCCAGGTAACCGCCATCGTCCCGGCGAGCGCCGCCGCGCAGCCAGCCGGCCGCGTCTCCGTAGCTGGTGCCACCCACGCTTCCGGTGGTACCGGTCGCGTCGGCCGCGGTGAACACCTCGACCACACCGGCGAGGGAGAAATCGCCATACAGCGGGCTGGCCGGGCCGGTGATCACCCGCAGGCTGCTGATGGCCGCGGGCGACAGAATGCTCCAATCGGAGTAGCCCTCGACGTGCCCGTGGACCGGCAGGTTGATGGGCACTCCGTCCAGGACCAGCAGCACGTCGGAGGAGTGGTCCGAGGAGAAGCCACGGATGACGGCGTCGGAGGCGAAGCCCGGCCCCTGCCCCTGCTGGTGGACCTCGATGCCGCTGGTGCGGCGCAGCAGGTCGTAGGGATCCGACGCGAAGGTCCGCCGCAGCTCGGCGGCCGGCACTTCGATCGTGGTCACCGGCGGCGCGACGGCGCGAGGCCGCTCCGCCGTGACGGTGATGGTCTGCAGCTGCTTCACCTGGGTGGTGTCGCGCGCGGGGGCGCGGCCGGAGTCCGGAGTCTGTGCCCAGGCTGTCGAAGTGCCGACGGCGAGCCCGATGATGAGGCAGGGTTGCCAATGCATCGCCTTCTCCCACGTGCGTTCCCGGCCGGGCTCGCAGGTGCGCGCGATCAGCCGTCAGGAACGAGGACTGCTAGTGAACTGATGAATTGCCGGAACGGGTATCCGGCACGAGCGGTTCAGGCTCGAGTGGGAGGAGGTGCGTGGGCGAAAGGAAGGGTGTGAGCAGGACGAACCAGGACCAGCTGGCTGACCAGTACCGGCGCGGTGGCGGCTTCGGGCGCGGCGACGCGGAGCTGGGCCGAGAGGTCACCCGCCGGGGTGGCGAGCTGAACGCAACAGAGATGGACCAGGCACTGGACGGTGACCGGCCGATGATCGGAGCCGTCGGCATGCTGGTGGGACCTGCCACCACCATGGGAGTCATGGACCGATTGACCGGCCGAGGCGACACACCCCGGCATCGACCCCCAAGTGATCGCGCTGTAGGCGAAACACAAGGTGACCAATCCCGCGAGCGTCGAACGTCCCAGCCGCTTCAGCATACCGTCCCGAGGTTCAGTGCCGAGTAAATGTGCCCCTGGCTCTGGGTCACCGCAATGGCGCGGGTCACGTGCGGCTAACTTCCAGTCGGGCCTCCGCTTGCATGGCGGCACTGAGGGTTCCTCGCCTCCCGACAAAAGAACGCAGTCGGTCGGCGAGTTACCCTCAGCGCCGCTGCCAAGCTCCGAAAGCCTATCATGAAGTGCTGGCGGGGCTGCGTAGCGAGGCCGCTGGGCTATGCGACGCCACTGCGTTCTTTTGTGGCGGAGCAGAGACCAGTGGCCTCGCGCGGAACACGGAGGGCCGCAGCCCTGCTTGCTCTTGATCCTGGCAACACTTGAGGGAACCTTTAACGGCATGAAAGCCGGCCATAAGTTCCTGCTCGGCGCCGCCATCATCGTCGGCAGCGTCGGGTTCCTGATCACCGAAGGCGTGAAGCAGACCGGCGTGTACTTTCTGACGCCCGCCGAGCTCTCGGCCAAGACCGCGGCCGACTCCACGTTCGTCGAGAACGTCGGGTTCAAGGTCGGCGCCAAGGTGGTGCCCGGCTCGGTCCGCCGAGATCCCAACGCCCGCACCATCGACTTCCAGGTCTCCGACGGCATCAAGACCTATCCGGTGACCTACCACGGCCTGGTGCCCGATACCTTCACCGATGCCAGCGACATCGAAGTGATCGTGGAGGGCCGCCTGGGCCGCGACGGCGTCATCCGGGCCACCGACGTGCTCGCCAAGTGCGGCTCCCGCTACGAGGCCGTGCCCAAGGCCTGAGACCTCCATGACACTGCTGGGACAATTTGCCCTCTGGGCCGCGCTCCTCCTCGGCCTGTGGTGCGTCTTCATCTCCTTCTCCGGCCGGTGGCAGGGCCGTCCCGACCTCTCCCAGTCGGTCATCCGCTCGGTCTACGCCATCTGCGGCTGCCTCCTGGTGGCCTCGATCGCCCTGTGGAAGGGGCTCATCTCCCACGACTTCAACATCGAGTACGTCGCCGCCTACACCAGCCGCAACCTGCCGGACTACTACATCTTCTCCGCCTTCTGGGCGGGCCAGAAGGGCTCCCTGCTGTTCTGGGCCGTGGTGCTCTCGCTGTTCGCCTCGGCCGCCCAGCTGCTCACCCCGCGCCGCTATGCCTACCTCATGCCCTACGTGGCGGGGGTGACCTCCGCGGTGGTCGCCTTCTTCGTGAGCGTGATGGTCTTCGCCGCCGATCCGTTCGAGCGGCTGAGCTTCGTTCCGGCCGACGGGCGCGGGCTCAATCCCCAGCTCCAGAATGTGGGCATGGTGATCCATCCGCCCATGCTCTACCTGGGCTACATCAGCATCACCATCCCCTTTGCCTTCGCGGTCGCGGCCCTGCTCACCCGCAAGCTCGACACCGGCTGGATCCACGCCATCCGCAAGTGGACCCTGGTCTCCTGGCTCTTCCTGTCGATCGGCATCACGCTGGGCATGTGGTGGGCCTACGTCGAGCTGGGCTGGGGCGGCTACTGGGCCTGGGACCCGGTGGAGAACGCGAGCTTCCTTCCCTGGCTCACCATGACGGCATTTCTGCACTCGGTGATGATCCAGGAGAAGCGGGGGATGCTCAAGCGCTGGAATCTGGGCCTCATCTTCGGGACCTTTCTCCTCAGCATCTTCGGGACCTTCATCACCCGCTCCGGCGTCATCGCCAGCGTGCACAGCTTCACCCAGTCCAACGTGGGCTACTTCTTCCTCGCCTTCCTGGTGGTGGCGGCGGTGCTGGCGTTCACCCTGCTCTATACCCGCTGGCCGCTGCTCAAGGCCGAGGTGCAGCTGGAATCCATGCTGAGCCGGGAAGCGGCGTTCCTGTTCAACAATCTGCTGCTGGTGGGCATCGCGTTCTCGGTGCTGTGGGGGACCCTGTTCCCCATTTTGTCCGAGCTGGTGAAGGGCACCAAGATCACCGTGGGTCCCCCCTTCTTTAATAGAGTGAATGTGCCGCTCGGCCTCTTGTTGCTGGGGCTCACCGGCGTGGGTCCGCTGATCGCCTGGCGCAAGGCGAGCGCCGCGAATCTCAGGCGCCAGTTCATCACCCCGACTGCCTGCGGGATCGTCGCGTTGGTGGCGCTGCTCGCGCTCGGGGTGCGGGACCTCTACGCCACCATGGCGCTGGCCCTGGCAGCGTTCGTGGCCGGCACTCTGTTGCAGGAGTTCTACCGCGGGGTCCGCGCCCGGCATCGAATCCACGGTGAGTCCCCCGCCCTGGCCCTGGCGCACCTGATCGGACGGAACCGCCGGCGCTACGGCGGCTACATCGTGCATGCCGGGATCCTGATCTACTTCGTGGCCTTCGCCGGGATGGCGTTCCGGCGGGAGCGGGAGACCACACTCAAGCCGGGCGAGTCGGTCGAGCTGACCAGCGCCTTCGGCCACACCTACCGCTTCACCCACGTGGGCATCTCGCAGTACGAGGCGCTGAACCGGATCGTGAGCGCAGCCACGATGGAGGTGACGAAGGACGGCAAGCGGGCCGGGCTCATGACCTCGGAGAAGCGGCAGCACGTGGACAGCTTCAAGCGGCCCACCTTCGAGCCCTCGACCGAAGTCGCCATACGCAGCGGCCTGCAGGAGGACGTGTATCTGGTGTTCGCCGGCGCGGTGAACGGCACCGAGGAGGCGGTGTACCGGATCAATCTGAACCCGCTGGTCTGGTGGGTCTGGTTTGGGGGACTGGTGCTGGTGCTCGGCGGGATCATCACCATGTGGCCGGGAGGCGGACCGGTAATCACTGGGGCCCGCCGGCCGCAGCCGGGGTATACGGTGACCCTGGCAGGAACGGCGGCCGAGTGAGCCCTGACTCGCTCTCCCGCCGCCGGTTTCTCGGCTCCCTCGGGCTGGCAGTGCTGCCGCTGCAGCAGGCCATTCAACAGAGCCTGCCCCGAGCCGAGCGAGGGGGTGATTCGTTGGCCGGACGAGGCGCCGCCGGCACCCTGCGCGATCCCTCGGTCGCAGGGCGGCCTCGCGTTCCCACCGATCATCGGGAGAATGACGCCGAGATCCAGCGGATCGAACAGCAGCTGGCCTGCAACTGCGGCTGCACCCTCGACGTGTTCACCTGCCGCACCACCGACTTCTCCTGCACCTATTCGCCCAAGCTGCACCGGGAGGTGCTGGCGCTGCGCGACCAGGGCAAGAGCGCGCAGGAGATCCTCGACGCCTTCGTCGCCAACTATGGGGAGAAGGCGCTGATGGCGCCCAAGCCGCAGGGGTTCAATCTCTGGGGTTATCTGCTGCCCGGCGTGGTGGTGGGCGGCGCCGCGGTGGCGCTGGGGGCGGTGCTGCGGCGGCGGGAGGCGGTCGCCGCTGCTACACCGGGTGAGCAGCAGCCGGTTCCGCCGGTCGGCGCCAGTGCCGATGAGCTGGAGCGGCTGAATCGAGCACTCGAGGAAGTGCGCGACTGATGCTGGGAGAGGCGATCGCAGCCCTGGCTGTGGGCCTGGCTGCGCTCCTGCTGGTCATGCAGCCGCTGCTCCGCCGGAACCGCCGGCCCGCCCCGCCTCCCGAGCCGCTGGACCCCGAGGAGACTCCCCGGGGCGTCGCCCTCTCGGCCCTCAAGGAGATCGACTTCGACCGGGAGACGGGCAAGCTCTCCGAGGGCGACTACCAGCTGCTCAAGGCGAAGTACACCGGGCTGGCGCTGGAAGCGCTGCGGGCTGAGGAGCGGAGCGCTGGGGTGGACCCGGTAGAAGCGCTCATTGCGGCGCGAGTGCGGGTGCTCCGGACGGCAGACGCTCCTTCACTCGGTGTGCTCAGCTGCCGTACCTGCGGTCCGCGCCCCGAGCCGGACGCGGTCTTCTGCTCCACCTGCGGCGTGCGGCTGCAACAGCCAATGGAAGCCGGTAGTGAGCTTCGGGGGAGCGCTGCCCTTCCGACTGCTGCAGGTCGCTGCGTCACAAACGGATCTAGCATAGATGCGGGCGCGACCTGACGCAGTCTTCAGGTCAACGCTCCCCCTCCGCTAACGCTCCCCTGCACTTCAGGAACGAAGCGAGATCGTATTCTATTGCGGAACGCTGCTGAGCTGAGCCGGTGGCGACGCCCGCGCGACTGCCCAGACCGGCTTGTGGTCGCTGGCGCCGCGCACCTGTCGCACCAGGCCGGCCCGCTCCGGTACCAGCCCCCGCACGAAGATGTGGTCCCAGGAGAAAATGGTGATGCTGGGCCCGACCCGCGACGAGGCCCAGTGGTAGCCCTCCGTCACCAGCGTCGGCCCGATCCCCTCGCTGTTGAAGTCGCCGGCCAGCACCACCGGCCCGGCAAACTGCGCTGCGTCGCGGACGATGGTGAGCACCTGATCCCGCCGAGCCGATTCCGAGATCTTGATCTGGGGCTCGAGATGGATGGCGTAGGCCAGCACCCGCTCGCTGCCGATCCGGAGCACGGCCGCGGTCGCGTTGCGCCGCTGATGCCGGAACCTTCCCTCGTGCGGCAGCAGCAGCTTCCAGCTCCGCTCGATGGGCCAGCGGCTGAGCAGCGCGGGCCCGAAATAGCGGTTGTCGGTGGGATGGATCGAGCCGGGATAGTAGGCGTAGTTGAGCCGCATGGCGCGGGCGATCCGCTCCACTCCCACCTCGTCCATCTCCTGGAGCGCGATGACGTCCGCTCCCCGAAGACTGTCGCTGCTCAGCACCTGGATCGCGCGATCCACCGCCCGGCCCAGCTTGATGTTGAAGGTGACGATCCGGACCTCGGTGCCGGCCGGCCCCACCGCCGGCGAGGCCTCGGCGTAGGAGCCGGAGAAGCTGGGAGTGCTCGGGTTGAGCAGATTGGTCGTGTGGGTACAGCCCGCGAGCAGCAGGCCGGCCAGGAGGGCGGTCGCCCAATGGGTTTTCTTGGTCACCCTGAAGAATAGCGCCCTTGGGGCCATTCCCGGAGGGTCACCCAAATTTTCGTCGACTGCTTCGGTGTGATGCTCGAGCTGGGCGAGCATGAATTCCTCCGAAACTCGAAGCGAGGTTGGGATCGCAGCCTGAAACAGCTAAAGAATCTTGCAACTGGCATCTAAGCTCGATTATCAGTAGCGTACTGGGCCAGCGACAAAGCGGCGAATGAAGACACCTCGGGCGTCGCCCCTCTAGTCGCCCACGCCACTGGAGGATTCCCGTGAGCAGTAAACCGCCGGCTGCAATCCAGACCCTGATCGACGCCCACATCAACGGCTTCAACACCCAAGACGACGATCTGTTCCTCAGCGTGTTCGGGGACACCGCGATCATCATCGACGGTATTGCGCCCTATCGCTGGTTGAACCCAAATGCCCCAGCCAAGTGGCTCGCGGACGTAAAGAAGTGGCGTGAGGATCTTGGCGTGACCCATGAGCACCTGTCCTCCGAGCTGGGCTTCTGGAATGTCGAGGGCCCGTCCGCATACGCTGTCGTAGCAGGGGCTCTCACCGTAGTGATGAAGGGCCAGTCCGTGGTTCGGACGGGCACCCTTGCGTACACGTTCGCGAACCGCGATGGCGTCTGGAAGATTGAGGCGCAGGCTTGGGGCCGCACTTCATAGTGAGCCCCGATCTATTGCTCGCCGTGGCCGCCTTCGGGATCGGCATCGTCGTGGGCCTGACCGGCATGGGCGGTGGGGCGCTGATGACGCCGGTGCTGGTCCTCTTCTTCAACATTCCCCCCCTCACGGCGGTCTCCTCCGACCTGGTCGCCAGCGCGGTCATGAAGCCGGTGGGTTCGGTGGTCCACCTCCGGCGGGGAACGGTTCACCTCGGCCTGGTGAAGTGGCTCTGCATCGGCTCGATCCCCGGCGCGTTCAGCGGCGTGCTCATCGCCAAATCCCTGGGCCATGGGGGGGAGGTCCAGGACGTCATCCGCCTGGCTCTCGGCATCGCCCTTCTGCTCGCGGCTGCCGGCCTCATCGTTCGGGCCTACATCCGGCTGGTGGAGCGGGCTCGCCGGCGCGACGGCCGGGCCAAGCCGCTGCCCCAGGGACCGCCCAAGGTCGGCCTCCGCCCGCTTCCCACCATCCTATTGGGCGCGCTCGGCGGCGTGGTGGTGGGGTTCACCTCGGTCGGCTCCGGGTCGCTCATCATCATCGCCCTGATGATGCTGTACCCCACCTTGACCGCTAACGAGCTGGTGGGCACCGACCTGGTCCAGGCGGTCCCCCTGGTGTCGGCCGCCGCGCTGGGACACATCCTGTTCGGCGACTTCAAGCTGGACCTCACCACCTCATTGCTGCTGGGCGCCATACCGGGCGTGTATCTCGGCGCCCACCTCTCCTCCCGGGCCCCCGGCGGCCTGGTGCGCCGGGCCCTGGCCTTCGTTCTCCTCGCCTCGGCGCTCAAGCTGCTCGAGTTCTCCAACCGGGCCACCGGCATCATCCTGATCCTGGTCCTGATCTTCGCTCCGATACTGTGGATGCTGGTCCGCCGCCACCACGGGTTCCCGGCCCTGGTCCCCCGCCGGCGCAAGGGCGAGCCAGCCTAGCGTCATTGCGAGGCCGCCCTCTCTCGAGCAGTCATTGCGAGGCCGCCTTGCGGCCGAAGCAATCCGAGGCCGGCCGGCGGGATCGCCGCGGGGCCTGCGGCCCCTCGCGATGACTGGCACTTGACTCCCGCTTGAGCGCTTCGGAGTCATTGCGAGGCCGCCTTACGGCCGAAGCAATTCCCGCTACCGGCCGGCGGGATCGCCGCGGGGCCTACGGCCCCTCGCGATGACTGGTACTCTCCCGCATGCGCTCACGGGAGTCATTGCGAGGCCGCTTGCGGCCGAAGCAATCCGAGGCCGCATCGCGGCCGAAGCAATCCCGACCCCTCGCGATGACTGGCACTTGATTCCCGCTTGAGCGCTCCGGGGCAGACTCCCATGCGTACGCAGGATGGGAGGCTCTATGGTAGCGACATACAACGGTTGGGAAGACAGTCCGGAGGATGAGCGGGAGGCGTTGGAGCAGTGGGAGGGCAGAGGTCTGCAAGGGCGCCGCTCATCCCGAGGCATCCCCCGTCCCGACCTCAGCCGGCGGAAACTTGCTCTACCCGGTCTCGTAGGTGCTGCAAGGGGATAGCTGATTTGAAAGGGCGATACTGATGTCGATAGCGACAACCGCAGGGTACTGCCTGGTACTGGGGCTTGCTGTCGCCATCAGCCAGCCCTGTGCCGCCCAGGGCGGAGAGAGCGCCTTCACGGCAATGGAGAAGCTGGGTACCCATCGGTTCGTGGACGCACCCGATGGAGGCCGCATCGAGCTCACCCGAGATCCGAGCGACTCCGCCGGCATCGCTGAGGTCCGCGCCCACCTGGCCCGGATCGCCCGCGAGTTTGCCGCCGGCAACTTCAGCCAACCCGGAGAGGTGCATGAGGGCAAGGAGGTGCCCGGCGCCGGCACTATGGCGGCTAGGCGAGACCAGATCAGCTATCGCTACAGCCCGGTGCCCGCAGGCGGCGAGCTCCGCATCGTCACCCGGGATCCTGAGGCCCTGAAAGCGGTCCACCAGTATCTCGCGTTTCAGCGCCGGGAACACACCCACCAGCACTGACATTCGTTCCGCTCAATCCTGTCTCGTGCCTCCGGCTCCAAGCGGCGGAGGACTTCAATTACTTTTGTTCATTCCCGCTCGACATGGCAGCCCCAAATCTGGCCGAGATTCTCCTATGGCAGACGAGCCGCTGGCTCAGCAACTGGTCAAACTTCGCAGCCTGCTGGACGACGTCGACACCCAGCTCTCCCGTGCCCCCGCGGCCCCGGCAGGACTGGAGGACCTCAAGCGCTCGGTCGACACCCTGCGCACCAACATGTGGGCGGTTCTCTCGGCGGGACATGGAGCGGTGGCCAAGGTCCGGGTCGAACGTCTGAAGCTCCGCCGCGCCATCGACGGGATCAAGGCAGTTCGCGCGGGTCTTACTGGGAATGGGGGCGGGGTGCTTCACCCCGAGCACGCCGAGCTTCAGCTCCTTGCTCGGGAGCTCGCCAACGACATCGGCAAGCTCCAATGAGTCAGCTCACTTCCCCTTGAGGCGGGGCTTCCGGCGGCGTTCGGTGGTGAGGTCCTTCGTGGTGCGATGACGGCGCTCCAGCGCCTCACGCACTCTCTCCAGTATTTCCGTGCGGGTGTACGGCTTGGCCAGGAAGGGAACGTCGGGCCACTCCATCCCGTGCCGCACCAATACCTCGGCGGGAAACGCCGACATGTAGAGGATGCGCTGCTCGGGCCACTCATCCAGGATGAGGCCCCCCAGTTTGACCCCATCGCACTCCGGCATCACCACGTCCACGATCACCAGGTCGATCCGGCCGCGGGCCTGACCCAGGACGGCGAGAGTCTCCGGCCCTCCATCGGCCTCTAAAACCCGGTAGCCTTCCTCGCTGAGGATACGGTACGCCACTCGGCGGGCGATCCGCTCGTCATCCACGACGAGGATGGTGGTGGCGATGCGGGGGAATGGATACGTCACTCGAGCTCCTGCCTCAGGGACCCAACTCAGCAGTATAGAGCCGGGTACATCGTCAAGGTAGATCTCTCTGTACTGCGGCGAAGGTGATCTAGGTCACACCGGCTCGTGACCCCCCTCACCGCATCATCCGGTATGGCAGGGGAAGTTGACCCTATCTCCCGGCGACCGGCGGGAGGCAATCTACTTCAATAACTGGGAGCAACAATGCGGATCCTGTTAGGAGTCCTGGTACTCAGCGGATTGGCGGCGTGTGGCTCGCGCAGCGAAGAGACCAAGGATGAGAGTACTCGGGTGGCGACCGATACCCTGGTCGAGACCAAGCAAGTGGTGGATACCATGGTTGTGCGGACCGACTCCACCATCGCGCAGGACACGAGCATCACTGCGGATACGACAATCGTGGCGGACACGGCTGTTTCGGCGGATACGACGGTGGACGCGGATACGACGAGGGTTGGAGAGCAGGGCGTAATCAAAGTAGATACGGCAAGGATCGACTCGGTTCAGCAGCGGTAAGCCAGGAACGAGCAACAGCTGAAAGTCATGCGAGGGGCAGGTGGAAGTCATTGCGAGGGGCAGGTGGAAGTCATTGCGAGGGGCAAAGCCCCGAAGCAATCCAGATTGCTTCGGTCGTTTCACTCCCTCGCAATGACTACCTAGACCTCCCCTCGCAATGACTGCCTAGTCCTCCCCTCGCAATGACTTCCCGTGTCCCACTCTTCCCTCCCTCGACCGCCTGCCCGTCCGACCGCCTGACCGCCTGACCCCTCACCGCCTCACACATGGACTGCCCTGTCTCGTAGCCAGTGTCGCGATCACGTCCCGGATGGCCGCTTGGTTCTCCGGACTGGCCATGAACGCCGAATCGTAGCGGAAGCCGGTGAGGAAGCAGCCGGCCGGTCCCAGTGCTCGCCCCGCCTCGCGCACCTGCTCCGCGGTCATCCGGCAGTTGGGGAAGTAGGTCCCCTGCCCGCCGGTGGTGGTGAGCGGGCAGTCGCCCGGCTCGTAGTCCTGCTTCCGGGTGCCGTCGGCTCGCCGCCGCGGCGCCTGGATCCCGCCGTCCAGCACGTTGATGGCGAAGGCGCAGGCGTGCCGGTCCCGGCGGCAGAGCGCCAGCGATTCGTCGCGGTACCGGGTGAGCGAGCCCTTGGCGACGCGGTACTGGGTGGTGATGAAGTCGCACACCTGGTACGACCCGGTCGGCTCCTCGGTGTAGTCCTGCACCACGCCCTGGGGCACCATGGGGAAGATGGACCTAGCGTAGCCGCACATCGAATCCACCCGGGCCTTGGACATGGTGCCCTTCGGGCCCCAGCCGTTGGCCTCGTTGCCCGGGCCGCCCACGTTGAACGGCTCGTCCATCACGGTGTTCCCGATCAGGATCCCGTCGCTCACCGCTTCGGCCACCGCGTCCCGGATCTCGGGCTTGTCGTAGGCGTCCATCCGCGCCTTCCACTTGGCCATGTCGAACACACCGTCGGTGAGATAGTTGGCCCGGGCGCCGCCGGTCATCACCGTCACCATCCGCATCCCCAGGCTCCGCGCCAGCCGCAGCCGGGCGACGATGGTCCTCGGCGCTTCCGATCCATAGACCAGCGTCATCAGCTCGGCGTTGGGCTTGATCCGGGTGCCGTCCCACACTCCGCCGAGGCCGAAGGCGATGCCGGGGAGGACCGGGGGATCCTGCTGCGCCTGCTTGAGCTGGACCCAGTGTGAGTCGGCCAGCACGGTGACGGTGGAGACCACCCGTCCCCGGCCGAAGAAAGTGGTGTCACCCCGGGTGGCCGAATCGGCCCAGACCAGGGTGTCGCTGTGGACCGCCGGCGCGGCGATGGAGACTGCAGCGCTATTAAAGGAGACACCGGCCAGGCTGCGCTGCAGGGTGGGCCCGGCTGGGGCGCGCTCGTCGGTGCGGCCGGCCGGATAGGAGCAGCCCGCCAGCGCGAGCAGTACTAAGGAAAGGCGTCGAAACGTCATGGGACTACCCTCGAGTGTTCGTAGCATCACGAAGGAACGATAGTCGGTCGGGCGGTCGGGCGGTCGGGCGGTCGCGTCGGGCGGTCAGGCTGAGGAGGAGTCAGGCAGTCATTGCGAGGGGCGCCAGCCCCGAAGCAATCTCGCTGCAACCGACCGGATTGCTTCGGTCGCTCCCTCGCAATGACTACCCCGCCACCATCCGACCGCCTGACCGCCTGACCGACTGACCGCTCTCACGCAGCTGGCCGTACCTCACCCGACGACGGCGACGTACCGTCCGGCTCCGGCCTGACCTCGGACTGGGGGGCGGCGACCACATTGCTCGCGCTCCCCCACTTGGCCCACAGGTCCGGCTGCTGGGCGAAGCGGATCCGGTTCAATCCGTTCATCACCCTGACGATCTGGAACACTTCGTCGGCGATCGCATCCAGCTCGGCGTGGGCGCCGACGTGGGCCAGCCGCCCGGCCGATCCCTGCTCCACCGCGGTCTCGAACTCGTCGAGCGCCAGCTTCAGGCTGGAGAGCACCTCCTCGGACAGTCCATGCTTGATCAGGAGATCCTTCCGGCTCTCGGCCTCCGCGGCCATGCTGCCGGCGGCGGTTTGGAAGGCGCGATAGGTGGTCGCGTCGCGGGGAAAGGCGAACTTCTGGACCAGCTCCGGCTCCTCGACCGCGGCCATCTGGGCGACGTTGGACAGGTGGTTGAGATGCGCTCCCCGCACCAGACGCCGCAGCTCACGCTTGCGCACACTGGCTGCCCGCACCTCACTGCGGCCGTCCACCTCCTGCCGCTCCACGACTTTTGCGCGGGTCAGACGTTCCTCGAGCCGCGCGACAGCAGCGGCATAGCCCGCGCTTGGGTTCGGCTGCTGCCGGCTGAACTCCAGCGCGCGCGCTCCCATTTCCAACCTTCTCCGAGTACTCGCCAGCATAACCACTCCTGGGCTGGGCCGGACGGCGATCGGGCGTCGCCGGCGTAGATGAAAGAACGAAATGCGAACGAACCTCGATATCGTTCGTTGAAATTGGGAGAAGCGAGGATTGTGCCAGAGCGAGTGCAACGATCACGACGCCGAAGCTGTCGAACAAGAAACGAAAACTGGAAACGGTACACGGAAGCTGCCGGTGGGAAACGGAAGTCGCGGGCTGGAAACGGAAGCTGGCGCCGCCGACACGACTCCTGTGGAATTGGAAACGAAACTGTCGGTCCGGATACTAGGACCGACGACGGGAAAGGAGAACTGTCGTTGGAAAAGCGCAAACCGGCGGCAGGATACGGAAGCCAAGGGCGGCAAAGAGAACCTGCTGGGCCGGAAACGAACAGTGCGGGCTGAGAAACGGAGACCGACGACGGGAAACGGAACTGGTGAAGCCGGAGACGGAACCGGTTGATCCGGAAGCGGACACTTCCGCCAGGCGATGGGGACACCGAACTGCAAACGGAGTTGGTCAGTTGGGGTGAGAGACCGCTCGCTCCAGAAAAGCGGTTGACCGGGCGGAGATGGAGACGATCAGATGGATATGGAGACCGCCGACCGACTATCGGAGACCACCGAGCGCGGCACGAGGACAACCTTGGCGATTCCTGGCACGCTCGATGCGTAAGCCGAAACAATCCTGCATCACCATTCAACCGCGTGGTGATTTCGCGGGAGAGCG
>CBFGTM010000065.1:0-16874 GCA_965652025.1 uncultured Gemmatimonadales bacterium | reverse complement strand
TCTGCCAGCCTGGAGGCGGCGATCGACTGGATCCTGCGGGAGATGAAGTCGGACGGCCTGGCCAATGTCCGGGGCGAACCGGTCACAGTACCGCACTGGGTGCGTGGGACCGAGTCGGCGGTCCTGATCCAGCCGAGGCGGGTTCGCCTGCCAATGCTCGGGCTGGGAGGAAGCGTGGCTACGCCCCCCTCCGGCGTCACTGCTTCGGTTCTGGTGGTGAGCAGCTTTGAGGACCTGCAGCTCCGGGCGGCGGAAGCCAAGGGCAAGATCGTGCTGTTCGATGCCCCGTTTACCACCTACCGCGAGACGGTGCGATATCGGGTGGAAGGCGCCTCGGCGGCAGCGAGGGCCGGTGCCGTCGCCTGTCTGATCCGCTCGATAGCCCCCTTTTCAATCCGGAGTCCGCACACCGGTTCGGTGCGGTACGACTCGAGCGGATCACGGATTCCAGTCGCGGCACTGACCGTCGAGGACGCCGAGATGATTCACCGGTGGCAGAACCGGGGAGAGCGTGTGGTCGTGACCCTCAAGATGAGCGCCCAAACGCTCCCCGACGCCCAGTCTCGCAACGTTGTTGCCGAGGTCGTCGGACGCGAGCGTCCCGATGAGGTGGTGGTGCTGGGGGGACACATCGACTCTTGGGACGTGGGTCAGGGAGCCATGGACGATGGGGGAGGATCGGTAGCCGCCTGGGAAGCGGTACGGCTCATCCATCAGCTCGATCTCCGACCTCGCCGCACAGTGCGGGTGGTGCTCTGGACCAACGAGGAAAACGGCGGCCGGGGAGCGGAGGCCTATCGAGACCGGCATGCCGGAGAGCTCCCGTCCCATGTTGCGGCCATCGAGTCGGACAACGGCACCTTCAGTCCCCGCGGATTTCGGTTTAGTGGGCAGGACGCAGCGCTGGAGCAGCTCCAGCAGGTGGGTGCGCTGCTTCACTCCATTGGGGCAAACGCGGTAACCAGGGAGACGCAGTCGCCTGAAGCCGACATAGCCCCATTGGTCGAGCGCGGCGTCCCCGGGCTCGGCCTGGAGGTGGACCGCAGCCGGTACTTCTGGTTTCATCACAGCGAGGGTGACACCCTGGACAAGGTCGATCCCGGTGAGCTGGCCCGGTGCGTGGCGGCGCTCGCGGTGATGGCCTATGTTCTGGCGGAGCTCCCGGACGGTCTGTCCCGCACCGCCAGCCGCTGAACCCGGGCCCCGAAACCGGCGCCCCCGGGCCGACGTAACGAGTACATCGTATGTTGCTTCCCCTCCTTCTCCTGCTCGCAACCGATCCACCCGAGCCTCCGGCCCGATACGTCGGAAGATCGGGTCAGCTCGAGGTGCGGCTGCCCCGGCAGGAGGCCGACGCCGCGATCGATGGCAAGCTGGACGAGTCGGTGTGGGGAAGCGCCGTGGTGCTGGCCGGCTTCTCCCAATTCTCCCCTACCGATGGAGTACCGGCGGCAGACTCCACCGAGGTGCTGGTCTGGTACTCGCCCACTGCCATTTACTTCGGGGTTCGGGCCTTCGAGGCCCACGGCCCGGTGCACGCCACCCTGGCCGACCGGGACAAGATAGCGGCAGACGATCATATCCAGATCTTGCTCAGCACCTTCAATGATGCCCGCCAGGCCACGGTATTCGCGGTCAATCCTCTGGGCGTGCAGTCGGACGGGGCCCTGGTCGAGACCGGGGCCTCGAGCGGCAACGGGTTCAACAATGCGGTGGTAAAACGGGAAAGCGCCGACCTGAGCCCGGATTTTGTGTTCGACTCCAAGGGACGGATGACCGAGTACGGCTTCGAGGTCGAAGTCCGCATCCCCTTCAAGACTCTCCGATTCCAGGCCAAGCAGGAACAGAGCTGGGGTATCAACGTCGTTCGTCTGGTCCAGCATTCCGGCCGGGAGGACTCCTGGACCCCTGCCCGGCGGGCCCGTGCCTCATTTCTGGCGCAGTCCGGCAGGCTGGTGGGACTGACGGACCTGCGCCGCGGCGTAGTGCTCGACCTCACTCCATCTCTGACCTCGAGAACTATCGGCGCCTCGGGTCCATCGGGATGGGAGTACGCCGGCGGAGGTCCCGAGCTGGGCGGCACGGTTCGCTGGGGAGTCACCAGCAATCTTACGCTCAACGGCACCGCGAACCCCGATTTCTCCCAGGTCGAGTCCGATGCCCAGCAGTTCGCCTTCGATCCCCGGAACGAGCTGTTCTTTCAGGAGAAGCGGCCCTTCTTCCTCGACGGCATCGAGCAGTTCTCCACCCCCAACAACCTGATCTACACCCGGCGCATCGTGCAGCCGGTCGCGGCGGCCAAGCTCACCGGTAAAGCATTCGGTACCGACCTCGCTATGCTGAGCGCGGTCGATGACAAGCTGAGCTCGCTGTCCGGCAGCGATAACCCGCTCTACAACCTGCTCCGCATACAGCGGGATATCGGGGCCCAGTCCCGGGTGGGGGTGGTCTACACCGATAAGGTCGAGGGCTCGAACTACAACCGGGTAGCCGGCGCTGACTCCCGCCTCGTCTTTGGAGACGTATACAGTGCGCAACTGCAGCTGGCGGGCAGCCGAACTCGGCACAACGGCAACACGATAACGGGACCACTCTGGTCCGGTCGCTTCCTCCGGACCGGGCGGACGCTGGGGATGCGGTACACGTTCAGCGGCATTGGAGACGATTTCCGGAGCGAAAGCGGATTCATTCAGCGAATCGGCGTGGTCCGGGCAAACATCGACCACAGCATAACGCTGTACGGCAACCAGGGCGGCATACTGGAAAGTTTCACTGGGGATGTGGCCCTCGACGGTACCTGGGAGTACGATCGTTTCGTCAATGGAGAAGGGATCCAGGACAAGAAGCTGCACTTCAACACCAACACTCGCCTCAAGGGCGGCTGGCAGTTCGGGGCTTCCATTCTGACCGAGTCCTTCGGCTATCCCGCCGACATATACGCCGACTACGCCCTGGAGATGCCGACGGCGAGCGGCACTCTGGATACGGTGCCCTTCACCGGCCAGCCGACCATTCCCAACCTGGATTACGTGCTGTCCCTCGATACTCCGAAGTTTTCCCACTTTTCCGGCAACATTTTCTTCCTGTGGGGACACGACGAGAACTTCTACGAATGGGCCAGTGCCAACATCACCTGGCTGGATCTGACGCTGGATTGGAGGCCCACTGACAAGTTCCGGCTCAACGGACAGTACCATATCCAGTACGTGGGCCGCCGCTCCGATGGCAGTACGGTGAACATCTGGCGCAGTCCCCGGCTCAAGCTGGAATACCAGCTCTCCCGGCCGATCTTTCTTCGACTGGTGGGCGAGTACACGACCGAGCGGCGGGATGCCTTGCGGGACGACACCCGCACCAACGCGCCCATCCTGATCTTCGATTCCGACGCCAACTCCTACGTACGCACCACGCGGTTTGGGAACCGAGCCTTCCGGGGCGACTTCTTGTTCTCGTACCGGCCAACTCCAGGAACGGTACTGTTCGCGGGCTACGGCAGTACCCTGGTCGATCCCTCCGAGGAGGGCCAGTCCAGCCTCCGCCGCACCGAAGACGGGTTCTTCCTCAAGCTCAGCTACCTCTTTCAGCTTTAGCACTCTCCGGCCTTGCGCCGGGTCCCTCTCCGGCTTTGTAGCCGGGCCGCCACACCCCCGCGCTCTACACTCCAATCGTGAGGCAGGCTCGCCGAGGGCATTCGGGTGGCGAGACGATGGAGTCTCAAGAGCTTGTCATGCGAGCGACAAAAGCTGCAGCACGGTTTTTCGAGTATTGAGGCTGGCGTGCCTCTTGCCCCCACCAGGCCGCGCATTTCCTCGCATCCTTGATACAGCCGACTTGTAGCCCGCCGCCGATGCGGAGGGGCAGGGTACGGCTCGTCTCTTCTCCAGAGGGCGCAGTTCGAGATGCGCATGCTCCCCCAACACACGGTTCGACTGGCATGAGCACGTCCCTGAGCTTCTGGCTGGCGGCCGATGCCCAACCCGCTCTGGCGGCGCTGCGGTCTCACCCCGAAGCAATCCAGGAGCTGGCCCGTCAACGGCTGAGCCGGCTGCTGGTTCATGTGGCGCGGAACAACTCGTTCTACGGGCGACGGCTGCAGTCCGCCGGCATCGAGTGGGCTGATCCGATTCTGCAGCGGGATCCCTACCGGGCGCTGGCGGCTCTCCCGCCGGTCTCCAAGCTCGAGCTTCGCAGAGCCGGTTCTCGAGTGTTCGATGGCAGCAGTATCCATCCGGACTGGCACCACTCCGCATCGTCGGGATCCACCGGTGAGCCGTTCCGGGTGTGGTACGAGCCGCGCGCCTGGGCCACGCTCAAGTATCTGGTCAAGCTGCGGGCCCGGATTGCCTGCGGCGCGGGACTGACCGATCGGTTCGCGCTCCTCGATGTGATGCAGTCCACCCGGCCCGTAATCGGCTGGGGTAGACGCTGGGCCAGGATCAGCGTCCTCGAGCCGGCCTCGTCAATAGCTGCCGCACTCGAAGCATTCGCTCCGAACGTGGTCTACGGACTTCCTTCCGCGCTGCTGGATGCCGGCCGACTCTTGCAGCACCGAGGGCGGCAACTTTCGATTCGTGCGGTGTTCACCAGCGGCGAGCTGCTCCAGAGTCTCACTCGCGAGAATCTGGTGCGCGCCTATGGGGCGCCGGTGTACGACATCTACGGCACGTCGGAGACCAAGGAGATCGCCTGGGAATGTCCCCACGGCAAGATGCATCTCAACGCCGACGTGGTGCATCTCGAGGCGGTAGACGAGTCCGGCCACGCTCTGCCGGCCGGCAGCGAGGGTGATCTGGTAGCGACTCTGCTGGTGAACCGTGCCATGCCCCTCCTGCGCTACCGCACCGGAGATCGGGGAACCCTCCTGGCGGAGACCTGCTCCTGTGGCTGCACCATGCCGCTGATGGGCGGGGTGACCGGCAGGAACGCGGACATCCTCGTGATGCAGGATGGACACCGGATCTCTCCCTACGCACTCACCTCTGCCATCGAGCGCGTCCCCGGGGTGGTGCGCTACCAGGTGAGCCAGTTGGATCAGGCCCGGGTGCGGGTGCGGGCGATCCTGGACTCAGCCGCAGACCAGACCGCGGTCACGCTGCAGCTCCAGAGCACACTACGCCGGGATGTCGCTGCCTTTCTCCGTGCCGAGATCCAGTTCGTGGATCGTTTGCCCGCCGGACCTCGGGCCAAGTTCCGGGTGGTCGAGCCGCTCACATGAGCTTCCCCGGAGCGGTCGTAATCGGTGGTTACGCCAACGCGGTGGGTGCCCTCCGCGGCCTGGCCCGGGAAGGGGTGCGAACCGCCGTAGTACTGACCGCGGACCATGACATCGCCCAGCACTCCCGCTATGCCCATGAAGTCCAACGGGTGCACTACCTCAACCGGCGCCCTGATGCCTTGATCGAGCTGCTCGCCTTCCGGCGCACGCGCTGGCGCAACTGGGCTCTGATCCCCACCAACGACTACGCTCTGGCGGCCCTGGCACGCTATCGGGACCAGCTCTCGAGGTCCTATCGAGTCACCGTGCCGGAAGAGGAGATAACCCGGCGGGTCCTTGATAAAGCGATCACCTATCAGTTGGCCCGCGAGGTAGGACTCGACGTTCCCACATCCTATGGCCCCGCAACGCGGGCCACCGCGGCCCGGCTGGATCTCGTCTTCCCCCTGGTGGTCAAACCGCTCGAGAGCGCGCGCTTCTGGGAGGTGTTGGGCAAGAAGCTCCTGGTTGTCAGCGACCGGCGCGAGCTCATAGCTGCAGTGGATCGGGTCGAAGAGGCGGGCATACCCGCGGAGGTTTTCGACCTGGTCCCGGGCACCGACGATCGAGTCTACAACTACACCATCTATCTCGACGGCCACGGCCAACCTGCCGCCGAGCTCGGCGTCCGAAAGCTGCGCAAGGCTCCTCGATTCTTTGGGGTGGGGCGGGCTGCGACCCCGGCTCAGCTTCCGCAGCTGCGCGAACGGACGATCGCCTTGCTGCAGCGGATTGGATGGCGAGGGGTCGCCAGTGTGGAGTACAAGCTCGATCCCCGGGATGGCCGCTATCGGTTGATGGAAATCAACGGGCGCTGTCCCCTGATTAACGCGCTCCCAACCCGATGCGGCGTGAACTATCCACTCCTGGCCTGGCGGGAGCACGTGCGCAGGGAGAAGGTCAGCGCCGCTCCGAACGGCTGGTCGGGGGTATGGACCCACATGCACGCAGACCTGCTCTACACCGCGGTGGAGGAGCGAGGACCCGACTGGAGCTGGCGGGATTTCATCCGGAGCTATACCGGGCCCTGGGTGGATGCCGTCTGGTCCAGCAAGGATCCGGTGCCGTTCCTGATGCAGTGCGCCGCTACCCTGCGGAAGGCGGCGCGAGGCGTCCGCGATCCCGAGGTCCGCGACGAAGTGCGCAACCGGTTCCAGGCCATGCCGGCGGTGGGTGCCGGAGTTTATGGAGCGGAGGCCCGATGATCTGGCCCACCGGCAAGTTCCGCGCGGTTCGCTCCCTGGTTCCGCCCGTCTCAGCCAGCAACCCGGCATAGTCAGTCCATGGGCCAGCTGCTGCAGAGCCTCGGGGCGGGTACCGGCTCCCGACTCTTCGTCCATTGTGCGACGTCCCTCGACTACCTGGCCGAACTGAGTTCGTCGAATCCGGGCGTGGAGCGCTACGCCGAACGGGCGCTGCTCTTGGCTGGCCGCAACGACATCGTGTGCGTCCCCGAGGAGGTCGAGCCGGACTACCTGGAGTTTCTCGAACACCTCGGTCTCGGCCCGGCGCCGGAAAATCTCATTGTCACCTCAAGGTTCCAGTCCGGCAGCGGTCCGCTGTGGGAGCGGCTGCTTGACTCGGAGGAGGCGCTGGCCTTCCTGGAGGCCCGGATGCAACTCCAGGGGACTGCCCAGCTCCATCCGTTCTTCTGCACTGCGGGACAGTTCGAGCTGGGGCGAGCCTTGGGCGAACGGACTGGAAGACAGATCCAGGTAGTCGGGGGAGATCCCGATCTCGTGGCCTACGCCGATTCCAAGGAACACATCCGCGCCAAGGCGCTGGAGCTCGGCGTGCCCGTGGCTCGGGGAGAAGTTGTGGAGCTGGGGGCCCGCGAGCGCCCGCTCGAAAGAGACATGGCCATTCTCCGGTCGGCAGTCGAACGCCAGAGCCGACAGACCGGTCGAGTCGTCGTCCGCGGGGCCCTGGGAGCCGCGGGCTCTGCTACCTTCATCTATGGCGGCTCCGGAGACCTGGCCGCGCTGGAAGTCTGGCTCGGCCGTAGCAGAACCAATCGGACCTACCTCGTCGAGGCGATGGTAGAACCGACGACCTCACCCAGCGTGCAGATATCCATCTCTCGCCACGGCACCGACTGTGTCGGGATCACCGATCAGCTGCTCGATCGAGAGTTGACCCATCGGGGAAACGCGTATCCGACCGGCGCCCGTTGCACCAGCAACATGGTGCAATGGGCCTGCCGAATCGGCGAATGGCTGGGAGACATGGGCTACACCGGCATTGCCGGATTCGACTTTGTGGAGTACATCGCATCGGACGGCAAGCCCCGGGCGTTCCTCGCGGAGCTGAACCCGCGGGTCAACAGCGCGACCTACCCGCTGGCGGTCCGGGAGCGCATTGCCCCGGCAGCGGCATTTGTTGCGGGAACGATTGAAACGGGTGTGGGCAGGTTCGCCGAGTTGCGGGAACGGATGCCCCAACTGCTCTATTCACCGGAACGAAAGTCCGGGATTCTGCCCTACATGACCGGCCGCCTGAGCTTTGGAAACTGTGGCCTCATCGCCCTCGCGCCCAGCCGCGGGGAAGCCGCCGAGCTCTTTGGCGAAGCGGAGCTGAGCCTGGCTGCATCGCTCGCAAGAGTAGCATGATCTCGCGCAAGTATCTGATCGAGGCCGATCTCACCCGGCTGGCGGAGCTGGCGCCACCCTCCGACGTGGATATCCGGAGGTTCAGCGGCCCTGACTGGACATTGCTGGGCGACATGTTGCAAGGCGGTAGGGCGGAAGAGTTCGACCAGGCCGCGGCCGCCGGCCGCACCTGCCTGGTGGCCTGGAAACGCCGTCGAGCGGTAGGCTACGCCTGGTTCTCCAGCACGATCGAGAGCCGGCACGAGCGATACGATCTGCCGCTTCCCTCCGACGCAGTCTACATCCACCAGCTCCGAGTCAGGCGGAGCGAGCGGCGGCAGGGGGTCGCCTCGGCCTTGCTGAGCGCTGGACTGCGCCATGGACGAGATCGCGGGCTGCGCCGGAGCTGGATCATCCTCGATCCCGGGAACGTCGCCTCGGTGCGCACCATTGCTGGGGTGGCGCCCAGCCTGGTCCTTGGCGTCGTCTCTCGGCTCCGGCTGCCGGGATGGATTCGCTGCTGGTACCGGGCTCTGCACGCTCCTTTCCCGATTCAGATCCGCGCGTCATGAGTCTCCCGGCCTCACTCTGCTGCTCTACCTGGCGCTTCTGACCGGGTTGCTTCCGATCTGGCGAGAGGAATGGCGCCGGCTCCGCGGTAATTGACATCCCGAGTGATCGAGTCGTAATTTCCTTTTCCATGAACTACTGCATGATCGCGCTCGCGCCCTGCTGTTGTACCGGGATCACCTCCCTGGGAGGGGCTGGTCGGCCGTCGCGTTAGCGCAATCAGTTCATAGTCGATCCGCCGGCCGCGCCTCCCTCGAGGTCCGCGGCCGGTCGAATTTCTACGGGAGCGTACGTTCACAAGGAGAGTGAGTCATGAGTACAGTGCAGTCGGTTCCGGCCGTCACTCCGATCGAGGAGCGGGGCTACGCCCATCCCGAGGTGCTGGTGTCGACGGATTGGGTTTCCCAGCGCCTGCAGGATCCCAAGGTTCGTCTGGTCGAGTCCAATGAAGACCTGCTGCTCTATGACACCGGGCACCTCCCCGGCGCCGTGAAGATCGACTGGACCAACGACCTGAACGACCCCGTCGTCCGCGACTACGTCGACCGGGAGCGACTGCAGAAGCTGCTTCGCTCCAAGGGGATCGACAACGACACCACGATCGTATTCTACGGCGACAAGAACAACTGGTGGGCCACCTACGCGCTCTGGGTGCTGCAGCTCTTCGGGATCACCAACGTGAAGGTCATGGACGGCGGGAGACTCCGCTGGGTGGACGAGGGCCGCCCGCTGAGCACCGACAGGCCCCGCTATAAGGAAGGCAACATCACGGTAGGGGAGCGGGATGACCAGCGGATTCGAGCGTTCCGGGACGAGGTGCTGGCTCACCTTAAGAAGAAGGGGCAGCTGGTGGACGTCAGAAGTCCCGAGGAGTTCCGGGGCGAGAAGACCCATATGCCCGAGTACCCGCAGGAAGGCTGCCTCCGGGGCGGACACATTCCGGGCGCCAAGAGTATTCCCTGGGCCAAGGCGATCGATCCCGACACCCACACCTTCCGGCCGGCCAGCGAGCTCAGAAAGCTCTATGAGCAGGATAACACGCTGCGCAAAGACTCGGAGACCATCGCCTACTGCCGCATCGGCGAGCGCTCGTCCCACACCTGGTTTGCGCTGACCTATCTCCTCGGCTTCGATAAAGTGCGGAACTACGACGGATCCTGGACCGAGTGGGGGAATGCGGTGCGCTTACCGGTCGAAAAGGGAGCGTAGGTTCGAGTGAAGAGTGAAAGGTGAAGAGTGAAAGGTGAAGAGTGAAGAGTGGAGCTTCACTTTTCACTCTTCACTTTTGACTCAATTGTCCAAGCCGCCTTCTCGCCCCGTCTACCACCGGTTGCAGTTCCGGATCCGCTTCCCGCCAGAGCTCGATAAACCTCTTGTAGTGCTGCGCCGCCTGGGTGCGATTTCCGCGGCGATCATAGATCTCGGCCTGCCTGAGATGCGCCGGCGCCAGGTACACCAGCTCGTATGCCGCGCGCTCCGCAATCGAGTGAAACCAGCCGAGCGCCTCGTCGTCCCGCCCCGCACGCTGGAGTAACTCTCCCCGGAAATACCGGTCGTAAGCTTCCGCCACAAAGACCGAAGCGGCCGCCTCCCAGCCGGCCCGGTCCAGGTCTCCCAGGGCTTCCCGGGTGCGGCCACCCGCAGCGGCCACATGAGCCCGAATACTCCGCGCCAGGGTGTGGGCCAGTCGCCCGCGGAGGGAAGTGTCGGCCGCGAGATCCAGCGCGCGCGCTTCAGCCAGCGCAGTGACCGTGTCCCCCAGCCGGATATCCAGGAGGCCGAGGCGATGGAGTCGCAGCAACGGATGGAGACCGGTGTGGGCCGAGGTGTGTTCCGCCGGTCCGGCGGACTCGGCGCTTGCATCCCATCGCCGGACTGCTTCCCGTGACTGGGCGATTTCCTGGTGTGACTGCGGCACGAAGGAGAAAGCGGCGAACAGCGACCGCAGCTCCAGCGCGGGTATCGAGTCGTGCCGGGCCGCAATCGCCAGCTCAGTCGCCGCGCGACGCAACTGCCCTCGCGCGAGCGCGGCCTGGGCCAGCATCCGATGTCCGTAGCCCTGAAGGTCGGGGGCCTCTGAAGCGGTGGCGAGCCAGCGCCCGAATCGTTCGCTGCCGTCCAGGTCGTCGACGATGACCGCCACCTCGAGCGCGGTAACCGGCGGCACTCTGCCGGGATCAGCTAGAAGCAGCCGGGTAATTCGCTTCTGGCCGGGCCGGTCGCCCAGCGCAAAGGCGCGGAACGCGCGGGACTCGACCACCTCGGGTCCCGGAATGGCGGCGCGCACCCGTTGGATCAAGGTGTCGACTTCCGCTCGCCTGCCTTGGAGCCAGGCGATGCGGGCCAGGTGAATCAGCGCTTCTCCATTCTCCGGATCGCGGGCCAGAACCTGCTCGAACGCGGGGCGAGCCTCGACCGAGGAACGGCCCCGGAGCGGGTTGCCGTGGGCCAGGCCCTCGCCCAGCTGGAGCCAGGCCTCCACGTCGTCCGGGTAATCCGCCACCAGGCTCCGGGAGAGCCGTTCGGCTTCACCGCTCCGCCCCAGGCGCCAGGCATGCTGCGCCTCGATCAGCCGGCGCTCCCGCTCAGCCAATCGTTCCCGATAGCGCAGCGCCCGGTCCGTCGAGCGCTGGGCCAGCTCGGCTCGCCCGGCCCGGTCCGCGGCGTCGCTGAGCCGGTAGTAGCCCAGAGCAAAGGTGCTGTCGATGGCGACCGCTTTCTGCAGCGCCTCGATCGCTTCGGCGTCCCGGCCCTCGCGGTAGGCCTGCTCGCCATCCAGATAGGCCTTGAACGCGGGCAGGGAAGCGGTCGTCGTGCCGGCCATCCGAGTGAGCCGCTGGTGCGGGTGGCCGTAGCGGCTGGCGATCAGGTCCGCGGCCAGGCGATCCACCAGTTGAAAGAGCTTCGCGGTGTCGCCCTCGACCGAGGAGTGGGCCAGCGGCTGATTGCCGGCCCGGTCGTACATGGCGGCACTGATCCTGACCCGGTCTCGGCTAGTCACGATGTCGCCCAGCACGAACAGCTCGGCGCCGAGCCGGCGGGACCAATTTCCGGCCCGCCGGGCGTCGAGAGGACCGGTCTCACCCGACATCCGGGCCAGGTAGGCGCTGGGATGTACGCTTCGGAGTTCGCCGGCCCCATCCAGGCTGGCGCTCAGGAGATCCACCATGCCGGTACCGAGGAGCCGAGGCTGGCCGATCCCACTGACGCTGAAGGGGAAGACGGCCACCCGGTCGGGGACGGGGGGATACGCCGAGAGGGGTTGGTCGCCGCGGAACATCAGGGCCCAGACCGCGACGGCCAGCACCACCGGCACCCAGCGGCGGAGGGGCGGATGAGCGACCGCAACGGGGTGAGGAGTAGGCGGCTGCTCGGGCTCGACCGGCGCCTCGAAACTGGGCTCGGTGACAGGGCGTTCCGACTCCGGGGGGACCGTGGGGCCAGTTCCCGCGAGTGTCTCATGGGGCACCCGGATTCGGGGAGGACTGGGTCGCTTGGGTGCGGAGCCTCCGGTCCATCGCCCGAACATGCCGCGCAGGTGCTTGATATAGTCGATGACTTCCGGCTCGGGCGCGCTGTCGAACTCGATGTGGATCAGCTCCTCGTAGCTCCGGGCGTGCTCCAGGGCGGCCGCCCGGTCTCCCGCCTGGACCAGCGAGCGCATGAGCCCCAGGGCATAGCGTGAGCTCAGCGGATCCACCGCCGCCAGTCGGCGCCACCAGTCGGCGGCCCCGTGGAGGTCACCCATGCGCGCGTGCCGGTCGGCCAGCTCCTCCAGGGCGCTGGCGTAGCTCTGGGCCAGCCGGCTCCGCTCCGAATCCACCCAGCGCTCGAACTCCACCAGGCCAGGGAGGAAAAACCCGTCGAGGAAGGGGCCGCGGTACATGGTGACGGCGGTGGTGGGGTTTCCCCGTTCCAGTGCCGCCTGGAAGTCACAGGCATCGACCGAGAGCACGGTGGGGTCCAGGCGGAGCACGCCGGGAGTGGGAAGGAAGACGTCCTCGTGGAGCTCCTGGCGGAGCTGAAACAGGGTCTGCTTGAGGCTGTTGCGGGCCCGGCCGGTGTCGCTCTCGGGCCAGAGGAAAGCCAGCACCCGGTCCCGGCTGATACCCTGTTCGGTGCCGAGGCCGATCAGGGCGAGCAGCGCCAGCGACCGCTTGCGGGCGATCGCTCCCGCCAGCGGTCCGGTTTCGTCTTCGATGGTGAGACCGCCGAGGGTTCGAAGCCGCAGCATCAGGGGGTGAAGGGCAGTTCTAACCCGGGTATAACCGCCACCTAACCGACAGCGTATAGGTTACGGCGCTCAACCAGGAAAGACAAACCAGGCAGGGTGCCGGCGGGTCGTCGCTGCTCCTCCCAACAGAGCTGTTCCCTCCAAAGGCCACCGCGGGTGACACTTCGGTCAGGCAGCTCAAGAAGGGGGGGAGAGGCGGAATTCCGCTTTGCGGCAGTGTCGCCACATCGCTGTCAGGCGACAGTGGCAGGGGCCTGGCTGGATGGCTCGGAGGAAGTCGGGTAGTAGGAAAGGGTTAGTAAGGCAGGGATCGGGAGAAGGCGCGGTCTGTGAGTTGCGGTCACCGTCGTTGACACCCCCGAACAAGTGAAAAAAATGGCACCCCGGCCGCGAGGCCGGTCCGCAAAGCCCAGGGTCTCTCGGAGACGGCCGGGCTACCGAAGGCGTAGCTGCCCCCTGAGCGCCTTCGTGTCTCTGACGCAGTCCCCCTGAGGAGTTCCTAATGCGTCGTGCCCTCCTGTTCTGCGCTGCCATTTCGGTTGCCCTCGCCTGTGGCGACAACGTCACCGAGCCGATTCCGGAGCGGACCAAGCTGGACCAGAACAATCCGCTGTTCGCCACCACAACCACCGAAGACGGGCTGTCCATCTCGACGGATAAGGACGACTACCAGCCGGGCGATGTGGTGCACCTGACGGGTTATGGGTGGCAGCCGGGAGATGTGCTGGACATCGTGTTGACGGATGATCCGCTGACGCACGATCCACATACCTGGACAGTGAATGTGGACGAGCAGGGGATGTTCCACGACTCGACCTATGTCGTGGATCAGGGCGACCTGAACGTCACGTTTACCCTGGTCGCCACGAGCAGGTCCACAGGGCGGAGTCTGACGGTCGTCTTCACCGATAACATTCCCCCGGGAAGTATCACAGTGACCTTGAACGGTGGTGCGTCAGTCTCGGTATCACCGGGCGCCACGATCTCCCTGGCCGTCACAGCCAGAGTGACGAGTCAAGGCGGTCCCAGTGCTCCGCTGAGTTGGAAGAGTACCGGCTGGGTACTGCTGGCTACTGTGGCTACGGAACCGGCAGGAAAACTTGCCAATTGCGTCGACACTCCCAATGTGACAGGAACAACGGGAAATGGAACGGAGGCGACAGCCACGTTCAATATCACTGCCCCTACTAATCCCGGAATCTACGACCTCTGGGTGGCCCTCAGTGATGCCGACGGGACCGGAGCGACCGCATGCGGCGGGACGGGAGGTCTCAGCCAAAAGAAAGGATTCGTCGGCAGCGTTACCGTCCAGGTACCTGCCAACCAGCCGCCCGTACTGAATGCAATTGGCAACAAGACAATTGGGGAGGAGGCCGAACTCGCCTTCACTGCTACCGCAACCGACGAGGATGTCGCCTCACTACAGTTCTCATTGGCCAACCCAGCCACTGGAACCTTCCCGACCGGAGCTGCAATAACGGCGGGTGGTGCCTTTACCTGGACACCAACTGAACTACAGGGTCCAGGCACGTACAGAGTGAAGGTCGTCGTGACCGACAACGGGTCGTTGACCGATGAAGAGGAGATCGAGATCACAGTCAGCGAGGTGAACAAGGCACCTGTTCTAGATGCTATTGGAAACAAGAGCGTCAACGAAGGCTCACTCCTATCGTTTTCTGCCACCGCCACGGATCCGGACCGGCCGTCCAATACACTGGCGTTCAGCTTGGATGGCGCGCCTGCTGGAGCATCGATCACCTCGGGCGGCGCCTTCACCTGGACCCCGGCCGACGACGACCCGACCGGTACCTTGAGCGATGGCAACGCGTTCAAGGTGGTCGTGACGGACGATGGAGCACCCCCGTTGTCGGATGATGAGACCATTACAGTAACCGTCAACAACGTTGCCCCAAGCATCGGAACCTTGACCAAATCTGATGGGACAGCGCTTCCGAGCTCAGTCATTGTCGGGGGAACCCTGAATATCAAGGTCCCTTTCACGGATCCTGGAAACGATACGTACACCGCCGAAATTGACTGTGGAGAAGGAGATCCCGCCACGTCTCTGGGTACTGTTACGAGCGGTTTTACGGCTCCTTGCACATTTAATTCGGTAGGATCCAAGACTGTAACGGTTAAGGTGACGGATGATGATACTGGCGTTGGCCAGACATCCTTTACAATCCTTGTCAAATACAATTTTGATGGATTATTTGCGCCGGTAGACCGTCTGCCTACAATCAACAGCGCAAAGGCAGGCCAGGCGATTCCGCTCAAGTGGCGTCTCACAAATGCCAATGGCGAGCCGATCACCGACCTGACCGCCGTGAATATCAAAATTGGATCATTGGCGTGCGGCACTACGCCCTATCAGGATGCGATTGAAGAATACGCTGCGGGGTCTTCGGGGCTGCAAAACCTAGGAGATGGGTATTACCAGTTCAATTGGAAGACGCCTGGTGGTTCTAGTGGTTACGCAAATCAGTGCAAGAGCATCGGCCTCGACTTTATAGCCTATGTGGAGTACCCCCTGGCGAGCTTCCAGTTCAAGAAGTAGCTGTTAACGACATAGCCTGTTGAGCGGAGGCCCGGCACCCGCCGGGCCTTCACTTTTCTTCAGCCTGCTTCAACAACTTGGGAAAGTTTGTCACCACTCCCGCCACCCCTCGGCTCCACAGGATCCGGGCGGTGGTGGGCTCGTTTATGGTCCACACGTGCACCGGACAGCCGAGTCCCCGGGCGGCAGCCACGAAGCCACGGGTGGGCACCGGAAGCCCGCGATGCCGCAGCGGCACCGATAGACACCGATACCGCACCCTCGCCGGCACCCGCCGGAACAGCGCCGTCCGGTACAATGCACCGATCTCGGCCCCGGATGCCGCGGTCGCGAACGGCGGCTCCCGAAATACCTGGAGCGCCGCATGATGCTCCGAGGCAAGCACGCAGCGCTCCACCGCCCGCTCCTCCAGCACCACCCGCCGCACCGCCTCTTGCGCCTCCGGCTCCTTTATCTCCACCATACACGGCATTTCGGGAAAGGCCTGGAGCATCTCCCGCAGGGTGGGAATGCGCACTTCCCCACCCCGGAAGGGATAGCTGCGGCCGCCGTCGCTGGTGAATCGGGCGCCGGCATCCAACTGTCGGAGCTGCTCCAGAGAAAGGGCTCGAAGCGCACCCGTGCCGTTGGTGGTCCGATCCAGGGTCGGATCGTGGTGCACCACCGGTACGCCGTCGGCCGTGAGCCGCACGTCCAGCTCGAAGGCATCGGCGCCCGCCTCGACCGCTCGCTGGAAGGCGACCAGCGTGTTCTCCGGCGCCGACCCCGACGCACCGCGATGCGCGATGATAGGGCGAGCCGCCAGATCGAGCAGAGGGTTCACGCGTTAATGGGCCGGAAAGGGTAGGGCCGGATGGCCAGGTCGATTGCCAATCTGCGGCGGGAATACGCCCGGGCCCGCCTGGATGAGACCAGCGTGAGCCCCGACCCGCTGGCCGAGTTCGCCCGGTGGTTCGACGAGGCGCTCGAGGCCAAGGTGATGGAGCCGAACGCGATGACTCTGGCGACGGCCACGCCGCTCGGAGCCCCGTCGGCCCGCATCGTCTTGCTCAAGGGGTTCGACCAGCGAGGCTTCGTCTTCTTCACCGACTATCGCAGCCAGAAGGGGTCCGAGCTGGAGGGGAACCCGGCGGCAGCGCTGGTCTTCTACTGGCCCGAGCTGGAGCGGCAGGTGCGGATCACCGGCACCGCGTCTCGAATCGGCCGGGAGGAATCGGAGGCCTACTTCGGAACTCGTCCACGGGCCAGCCGGATCAGCGCCTGGGTGTCGCACCAGAGCCAGGTGATCGGCAGCCGGAAGGAGCTCGAGGCCCGGATACCGGAGATAGAGGCCCGGCATCCGGGCGAGAACATCCCGCTGCCGCCCTACTGGGGCGGCTTTCGAGTCCTGCCCAGCACCATCGAGTTCTGGCAGGGACGTACCAGCCGGCTCCACGACCGAATCCGGTATGTGCGTCAGGGCCAGGCGTGGAGTGTCGAGCGGCTGTCGCCCTAGTAGTCGCTAGTCATTAGTCGCTAGTCACTAGCCGCGCGCCACTCCTTGAAACTCTTCTCGGTGACTAGTGACTAATGACTAGTGACTAGAAGTTCGCGGTAATGCCTCCCAGTATCCGCCTTCCAATCACCGATCCGCCGTACAGCTGGAAGCGCTTCTGGTCCAGCACATTGGTG
>CBFGTM010000064.1:0-17326 GCA_965652025.1 uncultured Gemmatimonadales bacterium | reverse complement strand
CACTAGTCATTAGTTCTAGCCAGATTGCTTCGGGGCTATGCCCCTCGCAATGACTGTACGGGAGTGCAATGCCGGAGAATCCAACCAGGAAAGACTTGCCGGTGAAGCGTTTTCGCACCAAGGCTGCGTGGGAGAAGTGGCTCGCGGCGCAGCACGCGAAGTCCACTGGGATCTGGCTCGAGTTCGCCAAGAAGAACACCGGGGTGAAATCGGTGTATTACGCCGAGGCGCTCGAGGTGGCGCTGTGTTATGGCTGGATCGACGGGCAGATCGCTCCGGTGGACGAGACCTGGTACCGGCAGCGCTTCACACCCAGGCGTCCCAAGAGCAAGTGGTCCCAGATCAACCGCGCGTCGGTCGAGAAGCTCCACGCCGCCGGCCGGCTCTCGGCGGCAGGGATACGGGAGATGGAGGCCGCCCAGCGGGACGGCCGCTGGGATGCCGCCTATCCGTCGCGCCGGAGCATGACCGTGCCCGAGGATCTCGCCGCGGCGCTCCAGGCCCATCCCCGAGCACAGGAAACCTTCGATCGGCTGAACGGCCAAAACCGCTTCGCCATTCTCTACCGGCTGCTCGACGCCAAGCGCCCGGAGACCCGCCAGCGCCGGCTGGCGGAGTTCGTGCGGTTACTGCGCGCGGGTAAGAAGCCGTTAGGTAGTCGCTAGACCCTAGACGCTAGACGCTAGTCGCTAGTCAGTAGTTCGACCACACCACAGAACATTACCTGCCCACCACTAGCGACTAGTGACTAGCGACTAATGACTAACCCCGCGGCACGATCTTCCACAGCTCGCCGTTGTCCTGATCGGTGACCAGGTACAGCGCTCCATCGGGACCCTGGCGCACGTCGCGCACCCGCTGGTTGCGGTCCTTCAGCAGGTGCTCCTCGCCGGTGACCTTGTCGCCCTCGAGCACCAGCCGCACCAGCCGCATCTCCTTGAGTGCCCCGACGAAGAGACTGCCCTTCCAGGCTGGGAAGGCGTCGCCGGTATAGAACTGCAGGCCGGACGGCGCGATGACCGGGTCCCAATAGTAGACCGGCTGCTCCATTCCCTCGCGCTGCGTCGCCGCACCCGAGATCGGCGTTCCGGCATACTCCTCGCCATACGCCTGAACCGGCCAGCCGTAGTTCTTCCCCTTCTCCACCTTATTGAGCTCGTCGCCGCCGTTGGTGCCGTGCTCGACGTCCCAGAGTTGACCGTTGGGATCGAGACCGGCAGCCTGCACATTGCGGTGCCCGACGCTCCAGATCTCCGGCAACGCGCCCTGCTGGCCGACGAACGGATTGTCCTTGGGCGCCTGCCCATCGGGAGTGATCCGCAGGATCTTGCCCATGTGGCTGTCGAGCCGCTGGGCCTGGGGCCGCATCGGCTTGTCGCTTCGCTCGCCCAGGCTGACGAACAGATTCCCGTCCTTCGCAAAGGCGAGACGAGACCCGAAGTGCTTGTCGCCATCGTAGGTCGGCTGAGCCCGGAAGATCACCTTCACCTGCTCCAGCCGGCTCCGGTCGGACGAGAGCACTCCCCGGGCTACGCTGGTCGCATTGCCGCCCTCCCTCGGCTCGCTGTAGCTCCAGAAGATGGTGCGGTCCGATTCGAAGCTGGGACTCAGCGCCACGTCGAGCAGCCCGCCCTGGCCCCCGGCGGCCACCTTGGGCACGCCGGTGATCGGCTGGCCCAGCTGCCCCTTGGCGGAGACGATCCGCATCCGTCCCGGCTTCTCGGTCACCAGCAGGTCGCCGCCCGGAAGCGGCTCTACCGCCCAGGGGTGCTCCAGTCCCTTGGTGAGCACGACCACATCGAATTCGACGTTGGATTTCACCGCACAGGTGCGGGTCTGGCCCGGGAATGCGGGACGCTGACCGGAGGCGTTCGGCTCTCGGCGCTCGAGTGGCTGACAATTCGCGTCGGTGGACGAGCTGCCCTCGGACGACTGCGGCCCGCTCGCTGCGGCTCTGGACGTGCTTCCTTTGCAGGCCGACGCCGAGAGCGCCAGCGCGACCAGCGATGCGACTGCCAGGTAATATTTGGACATGATCCCTCTTTCAACTCAATGGTTCACAGCTCTGCCAAGGCGCGTTCTCCCGCAAGATATCCAATTCCAGCGGGAGCATGAGCGGGTATAGCGGCCGCCGGAACTTCCGCTCCGGCCGGGGAATGAGGCTCGCGATCGTGCTGACCACGCTCCTCTTCCTGGCCGGGGCAGTGATGACCTACCGGCTGCAGGGGTGGACCTGGGTGTCCATCGCGTTCGCCTGTGGCACCCTCTTCTGCATCGCTGGAATAGTGGAGGCTCTGCTGATCCGGGTGCAGCTCACCGAAGAAAGCCTGGTGGTCCGGGACCTTCGCGGGCGGAGAAGCTACCGGAGGAATGACATCACCCGAGTCGAAGAAGGCAAAGGCGGGCCCACCTCTATCCAGCTCATGTCGGATCGCTGGGTAAAGCTCCCTCCGGTCGGCAGCAGCCTGGGAAATTCGATCCGCGCCTGGCTCAAGCATCGCTGACGGACTCCATCGCTCTTACGTCTCGGCGCAGGAGTAGAGCGACGAGTGGCAGCGTCGCCAGCGCGGCCAGCAGGGTGAGCCTGGGGTAGCCCCACATCTCCAGCACGAGGCCCGAGAGCGCTCCGGCGCTGGCTCCGGCCAGTCCCATGATCAGATCCGAGAGACCCTGCGCGGCCGGGCGCAGCTCCACCGGGATGGACTCAGTCAACAGAGTGGAGCCCGCCACCATAGAGGCCGACCAGCCGAGACCCAGGGTCATGAGCCCGACGGAGAGTCGCGGCGGGTCGTGGCCGGCGGTCCCCGCCAGAGCGCATGCCGCCAGCAGCAGGGCGATACCGGTAAGGACGATGGGGCGCCTTCCCAGCCGATCGGTCAGCCACCCGAACACCGGCGCAAACGCATACATCCCCGCGATGTGAAAGCTGATCACCAGGCCGACGATGCGGAGGGTGTGGGCCGCATCGTGCCCGGCTCCCTTGATGTGCACCGGTGTCATGGCCATGACGCCGACCATGATCAGGTTGGCGACCGCCATCGCGCTCAGGCCCAGGCGGGCCGGCGCCCGGGACCATACCACCCGCAAGGCGGTCCGCATGCCTCGTGGTTGAGTCGGCCCTTGTCCACTGGTGTGGCCGGTCATGCCGCGGGCGACCACAGCCGGATCCGGCCGCAGGAAGAACAGGAGGAGAACACTCGCCAGGCTGAGCAGTACTGCTGAGAAAACGAATGGCCCGGCCAGGGTGGGAACACCGTACCCGCCCAGTGATTTTCCTGCCAACGGCGCGAGACTGGGACCCAGAACAGCGCCCAGGGTCGTCGCCCAGACGATCAGCGAGAGGTGGCGGCCGCGCAGCGCTACCGGCGCCAGGTCCACCGCAGCGTACCGGGCCTGAAAGTTGGCCGCAGTCGCCCCTCCGAAGAGAAGGAATCCGGCGAACAGCAGCGGAATCCACCCGTTCATGCTGGCGGTGACAATGATCGTGGCTCCCACCGCCGCGACGAGATAGCCGGCTGCAAGACTGGGCCGGCGGCCGTAGCGCTCCACGATCGCTGTCGCAGGGATGGCCAACAGAGCGGCACCGACCACCGCGGCGCTCTGGGCCAGGCCGGAGGCCCCCACGCTGACGACGTCCGAAGCCAGCAGGGCTCCAACCGACGCGCCAACCGCAACGCCGATCCCGCTGATGATCTGAGTGATAAAGAGGAGTCGCAGCGTGCGGCGCTGGACGGCGGCGGGTTCCATTCATCAAGAGTAGTCGGTAAGGCGGTCGGTCGGTCAGTCGGTCGGGCGGTCGGATAGCAGCGACATAGTCACTGCGAGGGAGCGAAGCGACCGAAGCAGCCCACTCGGTTACAGCGAGATAGTCACTGCGAGGGAGCGAAGCAACCGAAGCAGTCCGGTCTGTTACAGCGAGATTGCTTCGGGGCTAAGCCCCTCGCAATGACTGGTAATTGTACCGCCTGACCGCCTCTCCCACCGCCTACCCGCTTACCGACTTACCCGCTTACCGCCTACCGCCTACCCCCGCCGCACCCGCACCGGCCGAGAATAGGAGGGAACCTGTTTGGTGGGATCCTGCACCGAGCGGGCGACGCAGTTGGCGAAATAGGTCTTGGCCTCGCCCGGGACGCCGTGGCTCTCCGCACTGTAGGACAGATGATATTGAGCCGGGTTGGTCCCGGCGATCGGGGTGCCGTCTCCGACGTGTATCAGACCGGTCGCGTCCCCTTCCTTATAGAACTCCACCCGATCGGCCACCGATGAGCCCGCGCCCTCCCGCGGGTCCACCTGGATTTCCGCGGTCAGCTCGATGGTCGCGGCACCGGGCGAGCCGATGTACACGTCGGTCAGATTATCCACCGCCTGGCCCGCCGCGGAGACCATCCGGCAGAACGGCGGCGGGAAGAAAAAGGCCTGCTGCAGCGGCTCGACGATCATCTTCCGGGCCCCCTCGCGGGAGGAGCCAAGCTCGCCGGCCGCTGCGTCCCAGTTGTTGCTCCAGTCGGTCCCCGGCTGACAGTTGGGCGACGTGCCAGTCCAGCCCGGCGCGCAGCCATTGAGGGTAAGATACGACGCGCCGTCGGCATTGTTCTCGCCCTGGCGCACGATGATCGTGCTGGTCAGCGGATCGTTCATGAAGACGGTGCTGTAGTTGCCGCCGTGGCCAAAGGTCTCATGAGAAAGACGCAGGAACCCGGGTGACTGAGTCCAGGTGTCTCGCGCGTTGATCTCGTAGATCACCCCTCGGTTGGACGACTCGGCGGCCGGGATGTTGCCTTCGATCTTGGTCACCTCCCGCCAATACCTCACCGGTTCGACGTTCCGGTTGTCCCAGATGCCCAGTCGCCCTGCCAGCCGCAGTACAGCGGCCCCATCCAGCGCATTCCACTGGGCGGTGCCGGTGGCTTGAATGAACTGTTGGCCCTCATCCGTGTGGATCAGCGCGGGCCGCACCACCGACCCCATGCCGTCCTGTCGGATGTGCGCGTCGAAGATGTCGACCAGGCTCTGGCCGCACGCCCGCTGGACGGCGTAGTTGAGCAACGCGTGTCCCACATTGCTGTACTCGTAGATGCTTCCCGGGGCCAGGGCCGGCTCACTGTTCTGCTCGGCGAGGGCCCGGGCGATGGTGAAGGCATCGCCGGGATAGACGAACTCATCGCCACCCGACTTGGTACGTTCGAAGTCGCTCTGCCAGCCGGGATGCTGGTCGCTGCATGCCGGGCTCCCGTTGCCATAGTCACAGATGCCGCTGGTGTGAGTGGCCAGATGCTCGAGGGTGATGTCGGTCCAGGGATATTCGCTGTTCCAGCGCGCCCCGTCGCCATGCCCCAGCCATTCGGCAGCCCGATCCTTCAGACCCACGCCGCACTTGCTCATCGCGTACACCAGCGTAGGAGCTCCCAGTAGTCCCTTGGACGCGGAGTAGGAGAAGTACGGATCGGTGCCGCCCCGGTCGTAGATGACCTTGTCGTTCCGGATGACGACGAACCGCTTGGTGTTGTGCTTGGGCTCGCTGATGGCGGTCCAGATCTGATCCAGCGTGCTGGTGCAGCCGAGCTCGAGCGTGCTGCCGCACATCCCCTGGCTCTCAGGCGTCGCGGAGCTCCACCGGAACGGCTGGGTGGGACCGTTGGGAACGCTGTCGGAAACGGGAACGGGAGTTTCAGGCTGGGATGGAGAAGACTCGGATCCGCAGCCGAGGGCCAGCAGGACGAGAGGTATAGCGGCGAGGCGTAGTGCCGGGATCGAGGGATGGGTCATGGTCGCTCTCGACCTTAGCCCGGGGGCCCCCGGGGGGTCCGTGAGCGATCTCACCTTCGGTGTACCAGGGACATACTAGTGTTCACCGATGACGACTCGTGTCCTCACGAAGCTCGGATATGTCGGGTTGGTAGTCATTGCTACTCTGGGCTGCAGCGACGCCGCGACCGAGAGCGACGACCTGCCGGAGCCGCCCGAGCTGCCTGAGCTGCCTGCCGATGCGCGGATCACCTGGGATCCGCAGCCTCAGATGATTCAGGTCCCGAGCACCCAGGGATGCGACTCCTGGACTCCGACCTGGGCACCGGACGGGAACCTCTATACTGCCTTTGGGGATTGCCAGCCGGAAGGCGTGCCGAGGAAGATCGGCATGGGGTTCGGCCGGCTCTCCGGCGACGCGGCATTTGGTGTCTCATTTACGGTGGTGCCCACGGGTGATCCGGAAGACTGGGACGACGCGGCGGCCGGCGCTGGGGTAGAAGCGGTGGGCGACAGCTCCGAAAGCGAAAAACCGGCAGGGATGCTGCACGCCGACGGCCGGTTGTGGTACTGGATCCGGAACATCGGCCCGGCCGGCACCGGGGTGCGACTCAAGTACTCCGACAACTACGATGCCGTCACACCCGGCTTCGCCTGGGCCGAGTGGAGCCTGCCGGAGATCGGCTACGCCTCGTTCGTGCAGTTCGGTCAGGGGTACGCCGGTGGACCGGCCGACCATGTGTATGCGGTGATCCCGATGCGCTCCGGCGCCGCGGGCAGTGTGAGCAACAGTGCCTACGACCTGGTGCCCGGGTTCAGCCTGATCCGCGGTTCTAGGGCCGATCTCACGCTGCAAGCCAGCTGGGAGTATTTCTGCGGCAGCGCGAGCAGTCCGTCCTGGTGCAGTTCAGCAAGCGCCGCGACTCCGATCGTCTTCCAACCGGAGACCAGGTTCACCCCCCGCGCCGGCATGAGCTGGAATCCGGGACTCCGCCGCTTCATGCTGTCGCTGGTCTACGATCCCACACCGGAGACGCCAAACGAGGGGACCCGGTTCTACGGCGGGCTCCTGGTCCTGGTCTCGCCCGAGCCGTGGGGTCCCTGGCAGACGGTGTTCTCCAGCGAGAACCTGACCTGGCCCGGAGGCACCAGCACGCCCGGATGCGGGTCGACCTCCTGGGGCTCGGGCGAGCGAGCGGACCTTCCCACCAAGTACCTGAGCGCCGACGGGAAGAGCTTCTATCTCTTCAGTTCGGGGGGAGACTGTCTCTCGATTGCGCGCGGGGTGCTGCCCTGAACCTCAGCTGACCCGGTCGGCAAAGCGGTCGGCGGGGGCGATCTTGAAGCGGAACTTCTGCTCCACCAGCTGGCGGACGTATTTCCCGGACCGCTTGGCGGGACGGAAGCGCGCCAGGCCCAGCGCCGTCCGCACCGATGTGGTGAAGCGGGGATCGTCACTGTACATCACCTTGATGGTGGTGGTATCCACCTGGCCGACGGTGTCCACCACATAGGTGGCCTGCACCAATCCTTCGGCGCCAATGGCGAGCAGCTCCTTGGGGTAGATCGGCGCCGCACTCGAGGGGTAGCGCTGCACCATCTCGTCTACCTGGAGCACGCTGAAGACGCTGTCCGGGACGAAGGCCGGCATCGGGCCGAAGGGCAGCTTGCCCCGGGCTCCGCTGCCGTTCCGGTCGCCGCGGGCCCCGTGCGCCAGCTTCCGCTTGACCCAGCCCTGGTCCAGACTCATGAGAAACTTTCCGTTCTCCAGATCGCTCCCCAGCTTGCCCAATTGAAAGACCTCGATCTGCCGCTCGGGTTGGACCACCCGGTCGGGCGGCAGGAGGAAGAGGACCCGGGCCTCGCGCTCGTCGGCTGGCAGCTTGAAGCCCTGGTCGGTCGCACTCACGGCAAACCAGGTAACCGCCGCGTGGGCCACGATGCTGAGCGCGGCGCACTCTGCGGTCTGAAGGAAGCTTCTGCCGGATTCTAGGAGGGTAAGGTGCATGCCAGCCGCCACGATTGGGAGCAGCGTTCTACATATATGACGAATATCTCGCCTTAAGCAAGACGGGTCTCCGGTCCCAGGGTGGAACGAGTTTTCTAGATCTACTCTTTGCCTTACTAGGGGATTGCTTCGGGCGTTTCACGTACCGGGATTGCTTCGGGCGTTTCACGCCCTCGCAATGACTCAGGCACCACCTATCCAAGTCACAGCGGAACCGGAGGAACCCTGGTAGAGTGGGCAAATCGGAGCCATAGTCATAGCAGACACCCGCTTCCGCCCACAGGAGCCGCCGGACCATGCCCCCCCTGACCCGACCCCTGCCGCCGTTCGCCCTTGCGTCCTTGTTGGTACTCGCCGGCGGCCTCCTGGCCTGCGGGTCGGACGATGGTGGGGGCAACACGGGACCCCCTCCTCCGGCGACCGTCGCCAGCGTCAACATCACCGCTCCGACCACGTCCATCCCGATCGGGCAGACGGTCCAGCTCACGGCTACCGCCCTGGATCAGAACGGTAACCCGGTGGCAGGACAGAGCTTCCAGTGGAGCACCGGGGCCGCAACCGTGGCCTCGGTCTCTTCCACCGGTCTGGTCTCCGGCATCGCCGAGGGCCAGGCCCCGATCCAGGCCACCACCGGCACGGTAACCGGGACCGTCACCATCAGCGTCACCGCCGCCCCCGGTCCCGGTCCCGGCCCGGTCTCCCTTACCCTGCAGCCAGTGGTCTCCGGCCTCAAGTTCCCCACCTATCTCACCGCGCCGCCGGGCGATACCCGCCTCTTCGTGCTGGAGAAGGCCGGCGTCATCAAGGTCATCAAGAACGGGACCCTCCTCCCCCAGCCCTTCCTCGATCTCACCGGGTCCGTCTCCAGCCAGGCCGGGGAGCAGGGCCTTCTGGGTCTCGCGTTTCCGCCCGACTACACCACCACGGGACGGCTCTATGTCCACTACAACGGGCGCGACGGGCTCAATCGGGTGTCCCGTTTCCTGGTAACGGCCGATCCCGACCGGGCCGACTTACTCAGCGAGACCGTCGTCCTCGCGGTGTCCCAGCCGGGAGTCGCCCACAACGGCGGCCAGCTCACCTTCGGCCCGGACGGCTTCCTTTATATCGGCCTGGGCGATGGCGACGACAGCGACAACGGGCGGGGCCAGTCGGTGGAGGATGCGCTGGGCTCGATCCTCCGGATCGATATCTCCGCCACGCCGTACACGGTGCCGCCCGACAACCCGTTCGTCGGCGTGGCCGGGGCCCGGCCGGAGGTCTGGAGCTACGGGCTCCGCAACCCGTGGAGCTTCTCCTTCGACGCCGCTACCGGCGACCTCTACATCGGCGACGTGGGCGAGAGTGACTGGGAGGAGCTCAACTTCTCCAGCGCTGCGGAGGGTGCGGGCAAAAGCATGAACTACGGCTGGAGCATCATGGAAGGGACCCACTGCGCGCAACGCCCGAGCTGCGATCAGCGGGGGCTGGTCCTTCCGGTGGTGGAATACCCGCACACCGAGGGCTGTTCCATCATCGGCGGCCACGTGTACCGGGGACCGGCAATCCCCAGCCTCCAGGGCACCTACTTCTATGCCGACTACTGCGCCGGCTGGGTGCGGACTCTCAAGATGGCGGGCGGCGTGGCAACCGAGGTGACGGAACGGCCGGAGCTCAAGCCGGGTGGCCAGATCACCAGCATAGGTCAGGACGCGGCGGGCGAGCTCTACCTCGTGACCCAGCAGGGAGCGGTACACAAGATCGTGGCCACGCCATAGTCATTGCGAGGCCACGCAGTGGCCGAAGCAATCCAGCTGGTCATTGCGAGGCCACACAGTGGCCGAAGCAATCTCGATGTTGGGATTGCTTCGGGGCTGCGCCCCTCGCAATGACTACCTAGGTTGCTTCGGGCTGCGCTCCTCGCAATGACTACCTAGGTTGCTTCGGGGCTGCGCCCCTCGCAATGACTGCCGGAGCTAACCGACCCGAACCATCTGTCCCATTGATGGCACGCCGTTCCGATTCAGCAGAAACAGCAGATAATGCCCCGGGGGTGCCAGGCGGCCGTTGGTCGGCGCGGTGATCCGGACCTTCCCCGACAGGCGGACGAACTTGAGGGTGTTGGCCCGCTGGCCCGCATCGAATGCGTGGGTCACCGACCCCAGCCGAATCCAGCGCGCGTCGGTGATCTGCGCGGCGTGCGGTGTGTTCACCAGAAACGACTCGCCGTAGACCACCGATGTCTTGGACAAGCTGGTGATGACCGGCCGGTTGCCCTTGAAGAGATAGGGCGGCCGGAACAGCTCGTGGTTCGCCTGCCGAGGATAGAGCTCAGGCGAGCCGGGCACGCTGGCGTCGCCGCTCGCGCCATGTAGCACGGTGCCATTGGGCAGCAGCAGCGACACCGCATGATACGCCCGGTCGATGCTGTTGCCGGCCAGCTCGGTCCAGCGGCCGGTCCGCGGATCCCACACCTCGGCGGCGTGCACCGCGCCGGCCAGGTTGTTGAACCCGGCCGAGCTGGTGCCACCGGTCACCAGCACCTGTCCGTCCGGCAGAATGGTGGCGTTGAGATGCCGGCGGGCGAATCGCATTGATTGGGTACTGCTCCAGCGCGGCCCGGCCACGTTGAGATCGATGGTCTCGGCGGTGGCCGTGACCGACCCGGATTTGGGGTCGTTGGTGCTCCAGTTGAGATCTCCGCCGCCTCCGACGTAGAGGACCTTGCCCGCGTCGTACATCACCGCGGCGCCGTAGTCCCGGTTGAAGGGCCAGACGTGGGCGAACCCCGCCACCGACGACCAGCGCCCTCTGCCGGCGCTGGTCACCACGTCCACCTCCAAGTACCTCGAGCGGATCCGCTCGCCGGCGTAGAAGATTCTCCCGTTGGGCGCCACGAACTGTCGAGGATAGTAGGGCAGCTTGAGGCTGGCGCCGGTGAGCTGCACCCAGCGGCCGCCTTCCCAGACCTCGGGGATCAGGACGACCGTGGAGCTGGCGTCCCGTCCGGCCACGGTGATCACTCGGCCGTCGGGCAGGGTCGTGGCCGTGGGATACCACCGGCCCTTAGCCATCCGGGGGAGGCCGGAAACCCAGCTCTCACTGACCGGATCGAAGATGTTGGTGACGTCGAGACCCCGGTCGTCGTTCAGGTGGCCACCCGAGACCATCACTCTGCCATCGGCCATGAGTGTGTGGCCGGAGCAGAACAGCATGTTGTCGTCGGCGACGGTGCGGGCCGTCATCGGACCGCCGGCCGACGGATCCCACAGCCTCGGCATCCCCATGCCGCCGCCGGGCTCGAACTTGCCCCAGGCGAGGATCTTCCCGTTGGGGAGCAGGGTCCAGTGCAGCGGCACGATGTCCCAGCTCTGGGGTGGGTCCCACTTGCCGGAGGTCGCCTCGGGCGGGAGCGGATTGAGGGTGACCGCGGCGGAAATTGCGGCGACGGAGCCGGTGCTGAATCGCAAGGTATGCCGGCCGGTGCCGGCGATGCCGAGGTCGGCGAAGGGAGCGGCGCCGCTGGCCTTGGTAGTGACCGAGAGCGTGCCCTGCAGCTCACCGGTTCCGCTCGCGAGGTTCACCGTCACCACCACGCCGGCGACGCCCACGTTAGCGGCGTCCTTCACCACCACAGTCGGCTGGACGGCCGGGTCCCACACTTCCCGGTCCAGGGCGGTGCCGGGCGGCTGGCGGTTGATCACGATCTTGGCCGGCGGACCGGCGACCGCTAGCGACGGCCCGGTATCCTCGGCTCCGGGGCGGGTCGGCTCGTCGCCAGTACAAGTGAGCGAGAGGGCGGCCAAGCCGGTGACAGCCAAGATGTTAGCAGTACGAGCAAACGGTCCCATTGCCCAATCTACTCCCAAAAAAAGACGGCCGCGAAGCACCTCGTGCCGTCCGGTGCTCCTGCGGCCATGAACTCAAGATATTGTCGTACTATATGATAAACGCAACTCGACCGATTCGCCGAGGCCTCGGTAGGCCGCTGCCCTAATGCACGATCACGATCGGCACCCGGGTTCTCACGGCCACTGCTCGGCTCAGGTCTGCCGCTGCGCGACGCGGCCCGGCTCGCCCTCGCGGCGGACACGCTCTCGATCACCATCATCGAAATCGTGGACAATGCGCTCATGCTGGTCATCCCAGGGGCGATGAATGCCGGCCTGGGTAGCGGGCTGTTCTGGGGAAGCCTGGCGTTGTCGCTGCTCATTGCCGGCGCGGCGGCGTTTCCAGTCAACTGGTGGCTCATCTCTCGGGGACGGGGTCACGCCGTGGTGCACCGGCATCACGGCGGGCACCGGTGACTCCACTGGCACCATGCACCGCACCAGCCGGGTCAGCTCCTCGGCCAGGAACGGCTTGGGCAGCAGCGGTCCGGGCAGATCCAGACCCGAGTGACTCCCAGAAATGAAGAGCACTGGCGGGGCAGCCGGCCGAGCGGCCACGCGGCTGGCCAGCTCCGGGCCGCTCAGGTTGGGCATCGATACGTCGGTGATCACCAGTCGCACCGAGTCTCCGGCTCGTTCGATCAGCGCCAGGGCCGAGGATCCGTCCCGGGCGGTGATCACTCGATAGCCCTCCTCCTCCAGGACCCGCGCGAGGTACAGCCGCACCGACTCCTCGTCATCCACCACCAGAATGGTTGACCGGCGGTGCAGCACTGTGGGTGACAGCATGAGGGGAAGGTTGCCGGCGGATGTCACGTCCGTGTCGCTGGCAAGTCAAGGAATGGCTTCGTCTCCAGGCAACAACTCGAGGCGCCGATACTGAGGGGGATGCTTCTAGATATGACGACTCGGCCCTGGTGGGCACCGGTCCTCCAGTGGGGGCTCTGGGCGGTGGTGATGGCCGGCGTGATGGGTTGGCTGGCGCGCACTCGCACCCATCCGCGGCCCGCGCATGACGCCGATACCCTGGTGCATCCGCGCAGTACCCTTATCGTCGGCCTGATCTGCGGCGGATTCTTTCTGGCAATTGCCGTCCTGTCGGCCCTCTTTCCGAACAAGACCGGGTCTCCCCTCATCACCCTCTTTTTTCTGGCTTTTGCGGCGCTCGGCCTCCCGCTGGTGCTGGACTACCGGAACGCGCGGCACACGCTGACTGGCGACGGCCTTCGCTATGGCAGGATGCTGGGCAATGGTGGTACGCTGCGCTGGGCCGAGGTTCGGAAGGTCCACTACTCGGAAGCGGCGAAGTGGTTCCGGCTGGAGCTTCCCGGCGGAGAAGTGGTCCGCATTTCGGCCATGCTCAGGGGGCTGCCGGAGTTCGCTACTGCCGTGCTGGCCCAGGTGCCCTCAGCCGCGATCGATGAGAATACCCGAGCCGTGCTGGAGGCAACGGCCCGGGGCGAGCTGCCTCGGGTCTGGGGATGAGGTGGTGTCAAAGATCGCAGTCCTGCTTCTGGCTATCTTCCTACCGGCTCGTGCCTGGAGCCAACAGACAACCCTAGCGCCGACCCTCACTCAGATCGTCAGCAGCGGGGAAGGCATTGTGCGCGATTGCTTCCAGTCCCAATACGGCACCGGGCTCGGACTCCTACTGGCAATGCCCGTCATCGCCAAGTGGACCAGTCTGCAGGTCGCCGCCCGCGGCTACGGGATCGGGTCAACCTTCTGTCCCGCCTTTTCATCAGCACCGATGTTCGTCTGGCGGCCCGGACCGGCGAGTTCCCGATGTTCTTCGCGGTGGGCTTGGGCATGACCTGGCGGGAGAGCCATGATTTGCCCTATCTGGTGCTCGCAGCCGGGCTCAACCTGTTCGAATGGTCCGATGCCAAGCTCAGCCTGGCAGGCGAGTACCAGTACCTGCGGGTGACCAGCGATCGGTTTCGGCGGACTTACCAGGATTTCCAACTGGTTACCGAGGAGCCCCTGGGGCGAGTTCACGAGTGGAGCCACGCGTGGACGCTCGGCGTCCAAGTCGACGTTCCTTTATAATGCCCGCGTGGAACAACTCTTTCGCGTGATGGCAATCTTCATCGGCTATCCGCTGCTGGCGGCAGCGGTGGGCGTGATTCTGCTGGCTCTGGGAATGTGGGCTCGCCGCAAGATTGTTGTCGAGGTCGGGGTGGTCTGGCTGCTCTATGCGCTGTACGAGACCGGCATGAAGCAGCGCTGGCTCTGTAGTGGTGAATGCAACATCCGGGTCGACCTGCTGCTCATCGCTCCTTTACTGGTCATGACCCTGGTGGCAGCCGCGGTCAGCCTGCTTCGGGCTCGGAAGCCCGCCCGGCCGACCCGATGAGCGAAATCCCGACGACTGACCGAGCCGGTCTGGCGCGCATCGTTGCCCAGCTCGAGGCGGCCTGGAACGCCATGGACGGCCCGGCATTCGCTGCCCCGTTCGCTTCCGATGCCGACTTCGTCACCATCCGGGGCGAGCACTTCCGCGGACGCCCCGCCATCGCCGCCGGTCACTCGGCGATCTTCCGAACGATCTACGCTGGCAGCACCAACCGTCTCACGGTTGAGAACGCTCGCCTGCTGCGAGCCGACGTCGCCCTGGTGCACGTGCACTCGGTGCTGCATGTACCGACCGGTCCCCTGGCCGGACGGCACCGGGCGCGCTTCAGCCTGGTCCTTACCCGGGAGCCGGAGGGCTGGGTGATCGCCGCGCTGCACAACACGATAGAGACGGCCTCCTGAAACGTCCCCGCCTTAATTCCTAAAGAAAATCGTGGATTGTGCTGAGACTTAGGAGCCGCGGCCGAGCGGCCATGCCGGCGAGCGCGAGCGTCTCTTGATTAGGGGTCACGCTGGATGAGCGAAGCAACGGTTGCGGTGACCAGCCGGGCTCCGCGCACCAGAGCAGCCTTCATGAACTCCAAGCTGCTGTTTCTGGTCGTGGCGCTCGCGTTCGTGCTCGTGTGCCGCCTGCTGGCTTCCGCCTGGCTGCCGATTCCGGCCGGCGACTTCGAGCTGCTCTACGCCTCCGCGATTCGCCTGTTGCAGGGAGAGACTCCGTATCAGGTTGGGGCGCCGTGGGTTCCCTACCCGCTGCCGGCGGTACTGCTGGTCGTTCCCTTCACCGCACTGCCCCTCGCGTTGGCCCGCCCAGTCTTCGACGTTCTGGTCGGCTGGGCGTTGGTATATGCCCTCTGGAGGTACCGCGGGCTCTTCGCCCTGCTCGCCTTGCTGTCCGGCTCTTATCTCTTCGCCTTGTTCTCCGGCCAGCCGGCGCCGCTCATGGTGGCCGCCAGCCTGATCCCGGCGCTGGGCTTCCTCCTGGCGGTAAGGCCCAGCACGTCAATGCCCCTCTGGGTTGCCCGGCCGTCTTGGGCTGCCCTCGGCGGAGTGGTGGGGTTCGTCGCCCTCAGCCTGCTGCTACCGACCTGGCCGCAGGACTGGTGGATGACATTGCCGCTGGACTACTCTGCCTGGAAACCCCCAATTCTCCGTCCCCTAGGGGCGCTCCTGCTGCTCGGCGCCCTGCGCTGGCGCCTGCCTGAAGGACGGTTGCTCCTCGCCACCGCGTTTCTTCCCCAGACCATGCTTCCCTACGAGCTGATCCCGCTGGCGCTGATCCCCGCCGGCTGGGGAGAGATGGCGCTCTATGTGGCGGGGACCTGGATTGCCGTGGCGGATGCGGCCGGGGTGCTCCAGCTCCCGGCCATCGGGGCTTGGCCACTGACCGGCTGGCCGGTCATGCTCTTCGCCGGCTACATCCCGATGCTGATGCTAGTGGTGCTCCGTCGGCCCGGGGCACCGCGCGTGCGCCGCAAGGACCGCGGAATCTGGGCCGGAAAGGACCGCAGGCGGCCCCACCGCCTTCAAGACGATGAGCTGAAGATCGAGGCACGGGAGGACCACAAAGGCCAGCACCTCGTAACCGTGACCCACCTCCCGACCCATCAATCGGTGACCGAATCGGGTGACTCCCGCCAGGTCGCATCGCGTAAGGCCCACGACAAGCTGGCGGCCCTCCTCGCGCAGAGGGCCCGACTGGCCAAGCAGCTTCCCAATAAGTAGGGCCAATAGCGGAATAGACTGACGAGCGTGATGTTATTGAGGGAACGGATGCTTGAGAGGCTCAGTGGCCATTCAAATACCCGAAGACCTCGAAGCTCTGGAAGCACTTGCAGTGACTTATCCGCTGGCCCCCACGATGGTTTTCATCGAGCCGGGACACTATCCACGCATTGAGTCTGGGGAACTTCCGGTTGTCCGCCTGGAAATTGAGGCGGAGAATACGTACGTGCAGTTCCTCACCCTCCCAGACGGATCATCCGAGTCATTGGATCAGGCAATAACTTTCTCGAAGGTTGTGGCTCAGCTTCGTCACTTTGTAGCGGCGGAGACGGAGCGGGAGCTCTTCTGGGTGTCCGGATTCATTCCGGTCGTCGAGAGCGGCATGCCCGATGACACCGACGCTTACGCTCGTCTATGTCTCCCACTGGCTCAAGTGGCGGTAGCAGAGGAGCCCGAGCGAGTAGTCTTTCTTGCGCGCACCACCTAACAAGCGCGTGCAGCTAGGGAATCGCGCAGCTGATGGAGATCGATTGAGAGAGCGGCTCACCAATACCAGCGCGAGTAACTGGGTGGATCGCGGGCAGCCGCCAGAGCCGGAACTCACCAGGGTGCTGGCATCGTACCTGGGACAAGATCCCACGGCGCCGGACCCAAAGCTCCGCGGCCACGTCGAGGCGATTCGTGGCATGGTGGAAGCCGACTCCACCGAGGTCCACATCGCCAGCTATCTCAAAGACGTGGAACGGGCCTTCGGGGTGGTAGAGGAGGACGGTCGCCGCCGGCGAAGTGTCGCCATTGCGCTGTGGCACATTGCTAAATGTGCGGAGTTGAGAGAGCGAGCACGCCGACTCATCGAGTTCGGGATTCGAGGCTGATGTCTCTGAAGCCCTTGCCGAACACATCGCACATCCGCTGGCGGCGCATTGATGTGCCGGGTTGCGAGGAGGCACGCATCGAGCGGACGGCCAGCGGATGGCGTCTCGCGGGCCGGCTCGAAGTCGAGGAAGAGAGCGTGCACGCGCAGCTGGTGTACCTGATCGAGTGCGAACCCGATTGGCGGACCCGGCAGGCGGTGGTGACAGGGTCGGCCTCGGGAGCCCCGGTGCGGTTCGAGCTCGGCGCTGACGGGGCCGGGCATTGGACGCTCAATGGCGCCCCGCTGCCACTGGTCGAGGGCGCACTCGACATCGATCTGGGGTTCACTCCGGCCACGAACCTTCTGCCGATCCGCCGCCTGGATCTCGCGGTGGGCGAGCGGGCGGAGGTTCGGACCGCATGGGTGAGGTTTCCCGAGCTACGGGTCGAGGCGCTGGAGCAATCCTACCGGCGTGACGCAGCATGCGTCTTCCGCTACGAGGCGTGGGTGGATGGCGAGAGGTTTCAGGCGCGGCTGGACACCGACGAGTTCGGGCGCATTCTCCACTATGAAGATCTGTGGGAAGCCGAAAGCGCGTGATCGAAGCTGGAAGGAGGCCACGATGTGTATGCACCTCAGGTCTGGCGGCGCTCTCTTCGTGGTGCTTGCCGGCAGTGGTTCGCCCGTCCTCGGCCAGTCGACGGTAGTCCCGGACCGGGCCGACACGGGTGTCATCCTCCGGCCTGCAGATGGGGAAAGAGTCCC
>CBFGTM010000063.1:0-18254 GCA_965652025.1 uncultured Gemmatimonadales bacterium | reverse complement strand
CGAGTTCACGTCTCAGCTTTTCTTCGACGATTCACTCTCCGATCAGGTGCATGAGCGGCAGCCTTACGTCAGCAAGGGGCAGCGGGACCTCAGGAACGCAAACGCCCGCCCCGAGGGGCGGGCTCAGTCGATGCTTGAACAGCCGAATCAGCGGTTCCCGTTCGATGACTGCAGGTGGGCTTCGACGAACCACAGCCACTTGTCGATGCCGCGGGAAATCTCGGTGAGAATGTCCGCCGTATCGGCATCACCCAGCTCGTTGGTGGCATCGATTCCCTCGCGGGAGGCTCGGCCGAACGCCGCTAGCGCCGAGGAAAGTGCATCCACATGGTCCTTCCCATCGGCTATGTCGAGAGGATATTCGCTCAGGCTCGAGCGCTCGGCCGCGCAACGAGCAGTGCCCTCCGCCACACCGCCTAGCTGAACCACCCGCTCGGCCAGCAAGTCGACATACTCCTCCACATCGGTGTTGACGTCGTCGAACAGCTTGTGCAGCCCGATGAATCCCGGCCCCTTCACATTCCAGTGGGCCTGCTTGCATTGCGTCTGAAGGTCGATGCAGTCGGCCAGCCGCCGATTCAGCAGGTCGGCGACCTGGCTACGAACGTCGGTGGGAAGGTCGTTCTTGGTGGGGAACAGCCGCTGCTCTGGCTCCCCCTTCGAGCGCTGACCCTGCTGGCGGCCAGGTGGTGTGGCGGTTTTGGTGATCATTGCTGTGTGTCCTTCATGCTGAGGTCCAGGATCAGCCTGCCTAAGGTCAAGGGACTTTAGACGCTCGACTCCCGACTGGAAAGTACCTTGTCCACTCCACCGCGCCGGAGTACGAGGTGCTCCGGCGAGGAGAGCACCTGGTCGACCTCGAACCCCAGATTGGTCAGCTGGGTGCGGACCCAATTGGTTCCGGTGGGTCCGATCACACGCTCATGCAACTCCAGCACGATCGTGGATACCGTCGGCAGCTGGGCGCCGTCGAATAATTCCCGCTCGGCCCCCTCCGCGTCGATGACCAGCAGGGTGGGCTGGATTTTCTCGACCACATAGTTCAATGCCTTTCCTGGGACCTCCACCGGGCGCGGCCCGACCCGGCGCCGGACCACGGAAGAGGAAACCAGGTGCTTGTCCCGGGAGAGGGTGACCCGGCCGGGCTGAGCCGTTACCGCGCACATGTCGAGGGTGGGCTTCACCCCGTTCAGCTCATAGGTCTCACGAATGCAGGACTCGAGCTCGGGGTCGGCCTCGTAGGCGAACACTCGATTGGACCCGATCTGTCTTGCGCAGAAAGTGGAGACCAGGCCCAGGCCGGCGCCGATCTCCAACACGACATCGTCCGGTGAGAGCACAGCGGCCATGAGCCGGAGCTCCTCCCGTTCGAACCGACCTCGGCTGAGGGCGCGCTCTACCCGGCGCGACATGTGCCGTCCGATCCGGAGGTGTACCCCTTCAATGGTGATGACCGAGCGGCGTGCGACGCGGTAGCGATAGGCCAGCCAGCCGGAGAGCCTGTGGAGAGTACGCCTGGTCCAGGAGCGCGGTCGTGTCGGCATAGCCAAGACCAACATGCAGTGCGGAACCCAGTGGAATCAAGCGGGTGCGCTAGGCTGCCTTGTTCAGAGGAAAGCGGGGAAGGTAGAGGGGTGTTCTGAGTACCAGGTGCCCCGGCCGGGCAACAGGGAGTCGGCGAGCCGCCTCGAACGCGTCGATTGCCTCGCGCTCCTCTTCCGGCACATCGGCCCACCCATTGTAATCGCAGCTGAACACGGCAGCTCCCTATCTGTTCCGAGTGACGTTTCTACTTCTTGTGAACGCCACGAGGCCTGGAAAGGTTGCAATCAGTGTACCGCACCCAGGGCCCAGTGCTGGGCACCAATTTCCCGCGCTGGTGCCGGTTTGCCGCGGAGAGTGCCCTCTAGCATGGAGTGGTGGCACTTTCAGGTGACGGAGGTGAGGGTGATCTCCATCACCCGTGCTATGTTAGGTCTTCACCCTCACGGGAGTTCTCATGTCGGACCACGTGTACAAGACGATCGAGTTGGTCGGCTCGTCCACCCGGGGCATGGAAGACGCGGTTCAGCGGGCTATCGCTAAGGCAGCGGAAACGGTTCGGAATCTCCGCTGGTTCGAGGTGGTGGATACCCGGGGGCACATCGAAGGCGGCAAGGTCGCCCACTGGCAGGTCACTCTGAAGGTTGGATTTACGCTGGAAGAGGATTGAGCAGCCAGCACCTGAGCTCGGCAGCGTTCCAGGTGCGGCGAGCCACTCCGGCTGATGCCGCCGAGCTGGCCCGGATGCGGTATGGCTTCAGGGCCGAGCTCGATGCACCGGTCGAGAGCGAAGCAGGGTTTCGGGAGCGCTGCGCCCGGTGGATGATCGCCCAGCTGGGCCCCGCCGGCAGGTGGCGCTGCTGGGTTGCGGTTCTGGGAACCACGCTGGTGGGCAGCGTCTGGCTTCAGCTGATCGAGAAGCTGCCCAATCCGGTCGGGCACCCTGGATTCCACGGCTACGTGAGCAGTGTCTATGTGGTACCGGAGCTTCGGAACGCGGGGATCGGCTCGGCCTTGCTGGAGGCCTGTCTGGCCGAGGTCGATGGGCTGGAGCTGGACGCCGTGTTTCTCTGGCCTACCGAGCGCAGCCGCCGGCTGTACCAACGGCACGGGTTTGCGGTTCCCGATGACCTGCTGGAGCGACGCCGCGCTGTCGAATGAAAACGCGCCGGCTCATCGCCGGCGCGGTCGGTCTAGATCACTTTACCGCGGCGCACCCGGAAGTCCACCACGTTCTTCATCCAGGACCAGAGTGAGTCCTGCTGCTCCGGCCGGGCGGTCGAGACGAAATGGCGTCGCCACCCTTCCATGACCTCGTGATCCTGAGTCCAGAGCCGCACTCGCTTCCGCGGAACCAGCTTCTCCCAGCGCTGCGCCACCTTGGGCGAGGCGTAGAGCAGCCGGACCGTGACGCTACGAGAAAGGTATTCCAGTGGAGACATGTTGATCCGGCGGAATAGCTCATCGCCCTTGGCGCCCGGGATATCCGGGACTCCGTCGGAGAACATTACGATACTGAGCGGTGCGAGCCCCAGATTCTGCCGCTGCACGTGCACCGCCACCCGCTCGAAGAACGCGTTGTAGTCGGTGATGGGATCCTCTTCCGGGAACCAGGTTCGCAGGCTGGCTGCGATCTGGGAGGGCGACTTCCCGGTCAGGTCCTGAATCGGGTGGAAGGTCTTGGCCTCCCCGACCTTCTGCCCGCCCATGGTCCCGATGAACACGTCGGTCGGACGCCGCAGGTCGTGGTAGCCCTTCAGGTGGGCATAGATGTAGAGCGCGGCGAAGTCGATGGCGTCCTCGAAGTGCCCGCCCTTGCGGAACGAGCCGGAGACATCGAGCCCGACGACCAAAGTGGACTTGGGCGGCGGTGCATCCTTGGGTGGGGTGCACCCAAGCAGCAGCGCGCAGCCGGCAGCGATCAGCAGCGGGCGCTTCACACCGCCCCCTGGGGCACCGCCCCGCGAGCCGCATTCTTCCGCTCGACACTGAGAGGGGTGGCTGCCTGAACGTCTTCCAGCGAGCGGAACGGCAGGGTGAAGTGAGGCCGGCCCAGCAGGACCACCAGCCAGAAGTTGAAGCCGGCCGCCAGGAGCTGCAGCACCGGCAGGGTAAGCAGCTCGAACATCTCCTTCGCTTCGCTCTTGAACCAGTCGATTTCGGCTTTGAGGGCCGCGATCGGAGCCTTCCAGAACTCGGGCTGACGCGGCGGAGTCAGGTCGGCCGACGAGCCGTGACTGAGGGTCTCCCGGGCCAGCACCGCAATGAGGGCCGGAGTGCCGTAGCGACCGAAGAGGAACCAGGTCATGCCACGGACGCCGAGCCAGCCGGCAAACGCCACCGCCAGCGTACCCACGATGCCGAGGTTGAACCCCTGCTGAGCCATCCAGGGCGTAATCGCGTCCACCAGCTCCCGATAGAGGAACAGCACCTCGAACATGGCCACCACCACTTCGATGACGGTCATGGAGATGATGGTGCCGTACTTCCGGGTCTTGATGGCATCGGTCAGGGCCTGCACGCAGGCGAAGCTGCCCCCCACCAGGAAGAACAGGAAGATGTACAGCAGCGCGGACAGCATGATCGGGTGCGGCTCGGCCCCGGTGAGGTCGGCCAGCAGCTCGTTCATGGTCGGCCGCAGCGTAAAGGTGAAGATGACGGCCTCGATGGCTGACCAGAGGATCAGCAGCAGGAAGGCCAGCCATGGCACCCCGGGCTTGAAATAGCGGCGCGAGGTCCAGTCCAGAATGGCAAAGGGCGAGTTCAAGGCACCCTTGATCGAGTTCCAGAGCAGGCGGACAAAGGCCCGGATGCCGCTCCCGATCCAGCCCAACAGCACGAAGAGGAACCGGGCAATCCCTGCCCAGTAGAACCAGGCCATCCGGCCCACATCCCACCATGACATCAGCAGGGCGGTGAGGAAGTAGCCCCGACCGGAACGGAAGGGGAGGCTGTACAGGGAGATCATCATGGCCCACATGCTGGCGAGCAGCACGGCGACCGGCAGCAGCAAGAGAGCGGCCTTCAGCACGGCCATCCCAATCTCACCATCGAAGAGGAATCCGAAGATCACGCGCTGCAGATCCAGGATCCAGGACATTCCGGCCCACATCCAGGTCCACAGCTGGGTGAGCATCCAGCTCCACTGTTCCGGCTGGACGGTCGCGGTTGGTTGCATAGGCGTAACGCCTCCGGCAGTTCGCAGGGAGACTAGGGAAACATCAAGGTCGTGGGAATTCGCGGTGGAATGGGCAAGCGACGTGCCGTTCTCCGCACTGGCCCGCCGAGTCGTGTTACCAGGCTGTGACCAGCGAAGTTGGCCGACTGGAGGAAGGATCGAGGCGATATGGTTTTGCCCGGGTGGCTCGTGCACCCGACCAGCCCCAAGGCGAACTGCCTCCGGCCTTATCGGCAGGTGAAAGTTGTTGCACCTCGGGAGCCAAGGTGCTATCGCTTCCCTGATGACCGGCCGCCTCGAAGCTATCTGGATCAAGCGGGCTCACCGCGGTCCCATGGACCCGACAGAATCGGCTCGGCTGGTAGCCGGCCGTGGCCTGGTGGGCAATGCAGATCAGGGCCGGCGCCGCCAGGTCACTCTCATCGAGCGGGAGCACTGGGAACAATTGATGCGCCGGCTGGACAGCTCCATCTCGCCATCGGCTCGGCGAGCCAATCTCATGTTGAGTGGGATTCGCTTAGCACACACCCGGGATCGGGTACTGCGGGTGGGCTCCAGCCGCCTCCGCATCGGCGGTGAGACCCGACCTTGCGAGCAAATGGATGAGGCCCTGCCGGGACTTCGCAATGCGATGAAAGTCGATTGGGGCGGTGGGGTGTACGCCGAGGTCCTGGAGAGCGGTGATATCGCAATTGGTGACGAGGTGCAGTGGGAGGGAAACCAGGAACCGGGAACTTGAAGCCGGGGCTGAGAGAGTACCCCCGGTCCAAGTTCCAGGTTCCTGATTCTTCTACTACACTTTCCCCCCCTTCAGCTTGTTTACCTTCGCCCTCACGAACGCATGGTTCAGCGTTGGGAGGGTGTTGATGTTGGCTGCCTGGCGGAACAGCTCGTCCGCCTTGGCCTGGTCGCCCTTCCCCTTATAGGCCTTGGCCAGCCGATACAGCACGTAGGGATCCTGCTGGTTGGCCTGAGTCAGGTGCTCGATGGCTTGATCGAACCGCTTTTCCTTGAGGTCGATTGTCCCGGCGAGCTGATGCGCTTGCCGGATCTCAGCGGCGTTCTTCTTGGCCGTAGCACCCTGCATGAAGGTGTCGGCGTGCTTCCGGGCGCCGGCAAAGTCCTTCGAGGCCAGCGCCACCCGACCCAGGTTGAAGTGATGAACCAGCCTGGCGTCGTCCTTCACTTCTTTCGACAGGTCCGATTCGAGCTGCAGCGAGAGCGCCTGCTCGTACTGCTTGCGGGCCTCCTCCGCCTTGCCGGCTTCCAGGAGCACATCACCCATCGCCACCGCGTCCCCGGCCATGTTGGCGGCGTCATCGATCTTCTCCGCCACAGCACGCTGTTTCTTGAGCTCGGCCAGTGCCTCGTCGAACTTGCCCTGGTCGGCGTAGGCCACCGCCTGGGCAAAGAGCGCATTACGCCGATCGGCGTCGTTGCGAGCCTGCTGGTAGAGCTTGGAGGCCTCCGCCCGGGAGGCATCGTGCTTCCCCTGGTACATCAGGTTGCTGGCGATGCCGATATACGATGGGGAGAAGTTGGGATCGGTCTTGAGCGCCTTCCGGTACATCGCGATGGACTCGTCGAACCGCCCCATCTTCATCAGCAGCTCGGCGTAGGAATCGTACGGGTTGGGATCATTGGGGATCAGCTCGATGTACTTCTGGAACGCCTTCTCCGCGTCCGGATAGCGAGCGGCCGCGCGATAGGCATAGCCCAGCAGGTTGTAGGCGGGAGCGAAGTCCGGGGCCACCTCGACTGACTTCTGGTACTCCTGGATTGCCTGGTCGTAGTCCTGCCGCCCGAAGTAATTGTTGCCGAGCAGGAAGTGGGCCCGCTCATCCTGAGGGTATGCCGCGACCAGCTGCTCGTAGTACTTGCGCTGCTTCTCGGTATCAGCGTTGGCTCCCGCCTGAAGACCCAGGATCATGAGCCGCTCACCTTCCGACGCCTTCCCTGCCAGCGCGACCGCGTCGTTCAGATGAGCGAAGAATTCCTTGGCGGTCGGAGAGTTGAGCGCGAGACTGTAATGGGCGAGGGCGAACTGAGGATCTTTCTTGACGGCCCGCTGGAGCACTTCGCGTGAGTCGTGGGCCCGAAGGTTCTCGCCCAGTGCCCGACCTTTCAGATACTCCTGCCTGGCATCGGCCACGGTGGTGGTGACCGGGATCTTGACCACTCCCGCTCCGGCATGGTCCTGAGCCAGTCCAGAGCCGACGCCGGTGGTCAGCATGATGGCCAATGCCAAGCCGCCGGTCCGCATGGACAATCCGGTCCATCGTTGCGTCATGAAACCTCCTGCGCGATAAGAGATACTGGTGGGTGCGGAGTAGTGGGGCCCTCTAGGCTCTACTACCGGCCCCACCCAAAAGATTCAGTCCTGCTGCGGAGGGTTCTGTTCCTGAATACCTTCCCGTCATGTCCGACCTGCTCGCAGCCCGCTCTCAGATGGCAGTCTCGTTGGCCTTCCATATCATCTTTGCAGTCGTGGGGATCGGCATGCCGGTGCTGATGGTGATTGCCGAGCGGCGCTGGCAAAAAACTGGTGACCCGATCCACCTCGACCTGGCTCGGCGCTGGTCCAAGGGAACGGCCATCCTCTTTGCCGTAGGAGCCGTATCCGGCACCGTGCTCTCGTTCGAGCTCGGTCTGCTCTGGCCCGGTTTCATGGAGCTGGCCGGAGGAATTATCGGAATGCCGTTTTCGCTCGAGGGCTTTGCCTTCTTCACCGAGGCAATTTTTCTGGGGATCTATCTCTATGGCTGGGATCGGATCTCACCCCGGGCTCACCTGTGGGCCGGGATAGCGGTAGCGGTGAGTGGGGCTGCATCCGGCATCTTCGTGGTGATGGCGAACTCCTGGATGAACTCACCGGCGGGGTTCGACATGGTGGGCGGCCGGCCGGTCAACGTTGATCCGGTCGCCGCAATGCTCAATCCGATGGCATTTCAGCAGACCCTGCACATGACCCTGGCGGCGTACGCCGCGACCGGCTTCGCGGTGGGCGGGATCCACGCGTTCCTCCTGCTGTTCGATCGGGACAACGCATTTCATCGCCGGGCGCTGAGCGCGGCGCTGATGCTGGGAGCGCCGGCGGCGGTGTTGCAGCCGATCTCGGGCGACATCAGTGCCCGGTCGGTGGCCGCCCGCCAGCCGGTCAAGCTGGCGGCGATGGAATCCCACTTCGAGACCATGGCGGCTGCACCGCTCATCATCGGTGGCTTTCCAGACGCCGAGACCGGTGAGACTCGCTACGCCATCAAGATCCCCTATGGCCTTTCCCTGCTCGCCTTCCACGATCCTCACGCGGTGGTCCGAGGGCTGAACGATTTCCCGCGGGAGGACTGGCCCAACGTCCCGATCGTGCACACGGCGTTCCAGCTCATGGTCGCCCTGGGCACCTATATGGCCCTGGTGTCCCTTTGGGCCGGCTGGATAGCGCTGCGCCGAAGAGATGTGACGCTCAATCGCCCGCTGCTGCGGGCCCTGGCGTTGGGGGCGCCAATGGGATTCATCGCCATCGAGGCGGGGTGGACAGTCACCGAAGTCGGCCGGCAGCCCTGGATCATCCACGGCGTGCTGCGCACTGCTGACGCGGTGACTCCTATGCCAGGACTGGTGGTGCCGTTCGTGCTGTTCACGCTGCTGTATTGCTTCCTGGGCGTGATCGTCGCCTGGCTCCTGTACCGGCAGATCATTCGAAGCCCCAAATCGAGTGAATGGAGCCGGCTTTACACACCGGCCACACTGCACCGTGTCTGAGCCGAGCCTGGCAGACGTTCTCGCCGCCCTGCTTGCCCTCTCGCTCAACGCTTATGTGCTGTTCGGGGGAGCGGATTTCGGTGGTGGCGTATGGGACCTTCTGGCCTCGGGCCCTCGACGTAACCGGCAGCGGGAGGTGATCGCCCATGCTATTGGGCCGATCTGGGAAGCGAACCATGTCTGGCTGATCCTGGCCATCGTGCTCACCTTCAGCTGCTTTCCTCCGGTTTACGCCCGGCTCGGCACCGTACTGCACATTCCGCTCACCCTCATGCTGGTCGGGATCGTCCTTCGGGGCTCGGCTTTCACCTTTCGGACCTACGACAGCCAGCACGACGCTGCCCAGCACCGCTGGGGCCGAATTTTCGCGAGCGCCAGTGTAATCACCCCGGTACTGCTCGGTGTTTCCATCGGCGCAGTGGCGTCGGGACGAGTGGGCAGGCAGACCAGCGGCGGATTTGTACAGCAGTTCGTGGACCCCTGGCTGACCCCCTTCTCTTTCAGCGTGGGTCTCCTGACCCTCACGCTGTTCGCCTTTCTGGCGGCCGTGTTTCTCACGTTGGAGACCCATGACCGCGAGCTGAGCGACGACTTTCGGCTGCGGGCGCTGGCTTCCGGGGTTGCGGTGTTCCTGGGATCGGGACTGGTCCTGCTGCTGGCAGACCAGGCGGCACCGCTGGTCCGGTCCGGACTGGTAGGCTCTCCCTGGTCGCTCCTCTTGCATCTGGCAACCGGGCTGGCCGCTGTCGGGGTCTTCGTGGCTCTCTGGCACCGACGCTACCGGCTGGCACGACTGGCGGTGGGACTTCAGGTCTCACTGATATTCTGGGGATGGCCACTGGCGCAGTATCCCTTCCTGCTTCCCCCGAGCTATACCATTGCGAATACCGCTGCGCCGGAGCCCACACTGCGGCTGACGCTGATCGCGCTGCTGGTGGGGGGCTTCATTCTCCTCCCCTCTCTGTGGTACCTCTTTCGGGTCTTCAAGACTGTGCCCGCGGATCCAGATGGCTCACGCTCGCTCCATCATTCGCCGGATCGGCTTGACCAGTAGCACCAGGGCCAACGCAGCTCCGAGCGCCGTGGCAGTCACAATGGTGAAGAGCCGGGTGAGCGGCATGGACTCGTAGAAGCTCGAGGCCATTCCCGCGAGATAGTTCCCCACCGAGAGCGCAAGAAACCAGACCCCCATGACCAGCCCCGCGATCCGTGCCGGGGCGAGAACGCTCATGGCGCTCAGCCCCACCGGGCTGAGGCAGAGCTCGCCGAGCGTCTGGAGGAGATAGGAGAAGAAGAGCCACAGCGGGCTGACTCTGGCCCCCCCGGCTGCCGCGGCGGCGGCGCCGATCATGAGCGCAAACCCCATCCCCAGGAGGAAGAGCCCGAGAGCGAACTTGGCGGGACTCGACGGATTTCGGGTTCCCAGGCGAATCCATATCGCCGCGAAGACCGGCGCAAAGAGAATGATGAACATCGGAGGAAGCGACTGATACCAGCTGGCCGGATACGCGTGGCCGAAGGCGACATTGCTGGTGTTTCGCTGGGCGAACAGGTTGAGGGTGGACCCGGCCTGCTCGTAGGCCATCCAGAAGACCGTAGCCGCGGCGAACAGCACCGCGATCACCACCAGTTGCTTCCGCTCCTCCCGGGTCCAACCGCGGCTCAGGAAGAGCCAGGCGAAGAATCCCACCGTCACCGCGATCAGCACCCAGCCGAAGTTGCGGGAGATGGCCTCGGGGCTGAAACGCACCACGCCGCTGATCACGAGCACCAGAGTGAGGAGGACGATTGCCAGCGCAGCATAGCCGACCAACCGCACCTGACGTGCCACCCGGGCCGCCGCGGCGGGCTCGCTCGGGCGGACCGGATGTAATCCGTCGGTGGACAGATACTTTCCTCCCCGGATGTACTGGACCAACCCGAGAAACATCCCTACTGCCGCCGCACCGAAGCCCCAATGCCAGGAGTTCTCCGGCGCAATTCCAGCGGAGGCGAGCATACGCTTGAAGCCCTCACTCTGGGCCAGCCACCCGGTGATGAGCGGAGCGATGAAGGCCCCGGTGTTGATTCCCACGTAGTAGATGGAGTACCCGGCATCGCGCCGAACGTCATCGGCGCGGTAGAGCTTTCCCACCAGCACGCTCACATTCGACTTGAGCAGACCGGTACCGGTGGCAATCAGAGCGAGACCCAGATAAAAGGTGGCGATCGAGGGGACGGCGAGGCAGATGTGGCCCATCATGATGATGACACCGCCCACAAATACCGCCCGGCGAAGTCCGAGCACCCGATCGGCAACCCAGCCGCCCGGCACCGACAGCAGGTACACCGAGCTTACGTACAGGGCATAGATCGGGCCGGCCGTTGCGGTATCAAACCCCAGGCCTCCGGCGGCGACCGGTGCCGTCATGAAAAGGATGAGGAGCGCCCGCATTCCGTAGTAGCTGAAGCGCTCCCACATCTCGGTGAAGAACAGTGTGGAGAGACCGCGGGGATGTCCGAAGAAGCTGCGGTCGCGGGAAGTGGGGGCGGCGGCAGGTGCTGGGGCGGTGGATATGGCCAAGAGCTTAACTCCGCTTACGCTTCTTGAGGATGTCCTCCAAGACGACGCGATCGATCTTGCCATCCATTCGGACCCGGACGTCGTAGTTCTCCCAGTACATGAAGTTCTTCAACGCCTCAAGGAACACCGGTGTCGCGCTTCCCTGCTTGCGCTTGAGCCATTTGTCGGGCTGACCGGCGGGCTCTCGCAGCAGAATGGGCTCTAGTTGAGCCACGATCGCGGGAGTAATGGGCACTAGGTCCTCGGTCCGGCTGGGAAAGAAGTGCAGTTTGTGCAGAGCTAGCAGACGCTCCAGCTCGGCAATAGGGTCGGGCGCGTCGTATACCCGGATGTCGATGAAGCGGTCGTTGGCACCCAGGTAGCCGCCGTTCTTTCGGACCACCAGCAGGGCAGCCGACTGCATCCCTCGCTTATCCCCGCCCCCGGCCTGTCCTGCCTTGAGGGCAGCCATCAATCGATCGGCCAGACTTCCCCGAGTGCGCTCGAAAGTCTCGGCCAGATTCCTGACCGTCTGGTCGGAGACCATGATATTGGCCTGAGCCGCATAGCCGCGCCCAACGATGACTTCCCCCTTCCCCCCAGAGACGTTGCCCTGACCCGACGGTGCACCGACCCGGCCGCCGGCCCAATCGAAGGTGGACTTGCCGGTGAAGCTCGCCGCGTTCCCCCGGCGATCCACGATGCCGACTTGGCGGTCCTGCAGCATCGTGTCTGTGCGCATGACGGCCCGCAGCGCTTCCTCGGCGGTTGCTCCCTGGGCGATCAGATCCAGCCCCCGTTCCCCATACGCCGTGTTCCCCAGGCTCTGGGTGGCGACAGCCCCGACTTCGGCCTTACCCCAGGGCACGATCCCACCAACATTGGGAAACTTGGATTGCACGGCGACACCAAGATCGCCGGTGGCCGAATCGTAGGCCACAATGCTGTAGGTGTGGGCGAGCTTGTGCCGGTGGGAGGGAGTCGAGGTGGGTTGTTGCGCCGTAAGTGGTACGCAGTGAGCCGCGAGCGGGATCACTCCAGCCACTGTCATCTTGAGCGCAGCGAAGCATCTCTCCGCAGCTCTTAGCCGCATGACGCTCACTGCTCACCGCTCACGGTTTTTGCTCCTTCCCCAACTTCTTCTTCAGATACGCCAGCTGGGCCTCCACTGCCTGCTTCAGTTTCAGCTCCGAGTCCTGGGGAGGCTGTTCGTCATCCAGGCCGAGGCCGGGCCGTTCCCCGCCCGCAGCTTCCAGCTCGCGCCAGGCTGCTTCCACCGATTGAAACCGCATCCCAGGGCGTGCCGCGCGATACTCGTTCAGCATGTCGGCCACCTCCCGCTCCGCCAGCTGCAGCTCGTCCCGCTGTACAATCAGCTTGCGCTCCAGCATGCTGACCCGCTCCCGATGCCGGGCGGCAAAGCGTTCGGCGACGGAGACGGTCTCCGAATCGGGCAGCTCGGCTGCCAACCGCCCCCGGCGCTCGGCGTCGGCCAGCTGCTGGCGCTCCCGGGTCAGCTCCCTCTCGGTGGCCGCGAGGGCGCTTCGCATGGTGCTCACACCCACCTTGGCTTCCAGCAGAGCTTCCCGCAGAGCGGCAGCGCGGGCCCGGTGGTCCGGCCGCCCCCGGTCCTGTAGCAGCCGATCGAGCCGTGCCTTCAGGCCTTCGAACACGACCGCCGAGCCCTGTTCATAGACGCATCCTCAAGAGGGCACAAATGTTACGGCGCCGGGAAAGGACGTCAAGCAAGCGCCTCTAGGACGGAAACCGGTTCCTGGCTATTATCGCAGTCTCCCCAATCAGCGCTTTAGCTCCTGCGGAGGCCCCTGGTGGCGCTCAGCATGCGCGGTTTGCTCGGCATTTTGGAACAGCTCCGCACCCGGCACCGGCGCCGGTTGTCGTTCCTGGCGCCCGCCCTGGAGCGCCGGCGACCCCGGATTGCAGCTGAGGACTACGCCGCGCGCCACTCGATCGAGCACACCCTGGACCGCAAAGCCGAGCTTCGCCGACTGGCCCCCAGCTGGCCGCCGGCCGCGCGACGATACCATGAGCTCCTGAGTTATGAGCTGGATGGACTCAAGGAGCTGGCCAACGCGCTGCAGGGCGTCACCGAAGGCCGGGAGCTGGAGGAGGCGCTGGCCGAGACTAGCGCGCAGATGGAACGCCTGGAGATCGAGATCGCGTGGTGCGCCGCTCTGTTGAAGCGGATAGGCCCTCGGGTCGTGGTCGGGTGACACAGTGTCCGAGGAGCCAGCTGGTCTAGACCAGGCCCGCTGGACCGCACTCTGGACCCGGCTCGGCGCCGCAGGTGCGGGGACCGGCACTTTCGACCTTCTGGCAGCCGCCTACCGCGAGCCCGGCCGCGCCTACCACACCGCCGCCCACATCAACGACTGCCTTCGAGAGCTGGACCACCATCGGGAGCTGGCTGCAAGACCCGACGAGGTGGAGACTGCCATCTGGTTTCACGATGCGGTCTATGTTCCAGGTGCATCAGACAACGAAGCTCGCAGCGCGAAGCTGGCCATTGCGGAACTCACCTCAGCCGGAGCCTCCTCCGACCTGGCCCACCGCGTCGGCGAGTTGATCCTGGCCACGGGACACTCCGAAGTGCCGACGGCGCCGGATGCTCAACTTCTTTGTGACATCGATCTTGCGATTTTGGGCCGGGACCTGCCGGCCTTCGACGCCTACCAGCGCCAGATCCAGCAGGAGTATGGCTGGGTCCCCGCGGCACTCTACCGAAAAGGGCGAGCCAAAGTCTTACAGGATTTCCTGACCCGTCATTCCATCTATCAGACCCCGGCCTTCAACGCTCGCTACGAGGCCATGGCCCGCCGGAATCTCACCCGAGCCTTGACGAGTCTGTCAGGTTGAGAGCGGCTCTGGTTACGAGTTCTTCCGACTAGAGCTCCGCTTCCGGGCGGGCCGGGTCCTGGCGGAGACCTCCTCCAGGTGGACCGGCGCACCATTGGTTGTGGTCTTTCCCTCCTCCAACAGTGACTTGAACCGAACCAGATCGTCATTCATTGCGCTCTTAGGATCGGCCCCGAAGAGTGCGGCGATGCCGTGTCCTGCGGCACCGGCAGGCGGACTGTACGCCAATTGCACATCGATCTGGGTTTCGGCCTCGGAAACCGGACGGAATCGCACCTGACCCGTGGTGTCGATGGTGGAGCCTTCGGCACTGCTCCAGGCAATGAACTGCTTCGGCACCCAGTCGGTGATCACCGCATACCATTCCACCAGGACGCCGCCGGGACCGACAGCGACCCAGTGCGAGTGACCCTCATCGACTTTCCGGACCTCCCGAAGGTGGGCCATGAAACGAGGAAAGTTTTCGAAATTGCTCCACAGGTCCCAGACCTGGTCCAGCGGAGCCTGAACCGTCAACGTGGTCTCGACCCGAATTGCCTGACGGTCGCCGACAAGACTGACCAGCCGGCTGGGCGGGATGTTGCTGACAGCACGGCTCACCAGTCCCACACCGGCCGAAGTCAGAATTCGACGAGCTATACCCCGCCCCCGCAGACCACGCAGGACCAGCAGTCCGCCGACGATCCCCATGACGACCTGAGTGGTCGGTGCCCAGTTCTCCGGCAGCACTTCGGGGCGTTCCTTCCGCCGACGTCCGAGGCCCTGAAGATCCGGCTCTGCATCCACCGTGCGATCTATCTCCAGTTCGTTGTGGACTTCGGTCGCTCCACGGACCCGCTGCACCCGCTCGATAAGGGCATCCGCCTCATCCGCTAGAACATGGCCGGTCAGCGTGACCCGGCCGTCGGCGACGGTGACGCTGATGGCGCTGGGACGAGAGACAACTCGTCCGATGGCCGAGCGAACCCGGTCGTGCAGCACCTCGTCAATAGCCTGATCCGGCCGAAAGCGGGCGCGCAGCTCCGCCGCGGCACCCAGGGTGCGATTTCTCGCGTCGCGCGCGGTGGCGGACAGTCCGTCTCCCAGCTTGTGGCCCACATGAATCCCCTGATCCCTGAGGAGGGAGCGGCGGCGCGCACCGCGATCCGGGTCCAGGAGATACATGGCGCCCGCGCCAGCTACGACACCGGCAATGAGCTTTCCCTGACCTTTCATGGGGTTGCCTCCTGGTTAAAGGCCGCTGGGCGACCGCGCGCTCCAGCGCTGGTCCAAATTATGGCCCCACCATGCGGTATCTCGAAAGGGCAGGGGGAAAATTGCCCAGTCTCTAGTGCCATCGGGAGGTCTCCAGGTGACCGTCCCCGGTGTCCAGCAGATACCGCACTTCGTCATCGGTGGTCTGGGAGAAGTCCTCGTACCAGCTGCCCACCGAGAAGAAGGGATCCGGCGTGGCCAGGCAGCACACCTCATCCACTTCCCTGCCCAGCTCGGCGCAGGTCTCCCGTGGCGCGACGGGGACTGCCACGATTAGCCGCTCCGGATTCTGCGCTCGAAGCGCTTGCGCCGCAGCCCGCATGGTAGCTCCGGTGGCGAGCCCGTCATCTACCAATATGATTGTGCGACCGGTAATGGCAGGGGGCGGTAGCCGATCCCGGTACAGCCGCTCCCGCCGGTCCAGCTCCTCCTCTTCGTTGGCCGCGACTGTCGCGATCACTCGCTCGGGAATGGCAAAGGTGGCCACGACGTCCTCGCTCACGATTCGTATACCACCGGAGGCGATCGCTCCCATGGCGAGCTCCTCATGCCCGGGGACACCGAGCTTTCGGACCAGCATCAGGTCAAGAGGCGCATTCAACCGTCGGGCGATCTCGTATCCCACCGGAACGCCGCCGCGAGGTAAGGCAAGGACCAGCAGATTGGTACGGGTGGCGTACTGCTCTAGTGCCGCCGCCAGTTGACGCCCGGCATCGACGCGATTGCGGAATCGGGCTCGGCTCATGGCCCCCCCGTCAGGTGCAGACCGGGTGCATGCATAGACCAGCGCTGCGACGCAAGATGTGACGAGTCTCACATCAACGTCTACACTTTCACCTTCGAACGAGAGGCTCCAGTGGTCAGCTACGAAGTCACGCTGCAGGTCGAGCCGGGGCTGGCGACCTCGGTCGAACGCTACCTGTGTGATCATCACGTCCCCCGAATCTTCGAGACCGGATGCTTCCGGCGCATCCGCTTTGCGCAGGCGTCGCCGACGCGGTTCCGTACCAGCTACGAGGCCGCGACTCAAGCCGATCTCGATCGCTACCTGACCGATCATGCGCCCAGGCTGCGCGCCGAGTTTCAGACCGACTTTCCGAGCGGCATCACCTTGACCCGCGAGGTCTGGACCGAGCGTCGGCTCTGGGGCTGAGCTGGCCCCCGGTGCCTGGTCCCTCGGTTATCTTCTCTTCATGCTACGAACGCGGTTCACCGCACTAAGCTCGCTGCTAATCCTTGCAGCCTGCGGCCGCTCTTCCGATCGCGAAACGGCAGGGTCTGCCGCGTGTGGCCTGGCGGCTCTGGCGGGTCCGACCGCGCTGCTCAGCCAATTCAGCGTACCGGAGCAGACCCTGGGCTCTGCTCCTCGTCGCTTGCCCGAGCGTCTCGTGGTGCGATTGGTAGCAGGTCCGGCCTATCCCGCAATCGTGGGACGCTCTGATTCGCTCTGGGTGATCGGGGTAGAGGGTGCGCTTCCCGGGAACGTGAAGCCCGGTTTCGGGGTCCTGGTGCTGGACCAGAAGGACCAGGCCAAGGGAGTACTGTTGTACGAGGGAACTCCGGTCGAAGGAGCGCCTCAGATCGGTTCGGTCTCAGTGGGCAATGCAACTGTGCCACTCATCGGAATCCAGCTGGACCCCGCCCGGATCGAGGACCCCCGCTGCCCCTTCTTCCCTGATTCGGTGCTGCGTTGAGCGCGCCACGCATTGGCGTGAGCGGTGTGGTGCGTGGCTGGGACGGCGGCGACCGAACCGGGGTGAACGCCGCCTACGTGCGCTCGGTGCTCGGTGCCGGCGGAGTTCCGTTGGTACTCTCGCCCCTGATGGGAGCTTCACTGGCAGCGCGAGCGCTCGAGGGAGTCGACGGCTTGGTGCTGACCGGCGGCGAGGACCTGGACCCTTCCTGGTATGGGGCCACCCCGTCACCGTTCCTCGACCCGCCCAGCCGGGAGCGAGACCTGTTCGAGCTGGCCCTCTTTGCCTGCGCCAGGCAGTGCGGGATTCCCATGCTCGGAATCTGTCGAGGGATCCAGCTCATCAACGTCGCCCTGGGCGGCACTCTCTATCAGGATCTTCCCTCGGAGCGGCCGGGCCCGGTGGAACATCATCCCGAGGGTGCCCGTGACCTCCGGAGCCATCGGGTTCGTATCCAGCCGGGAAGCCGGGCAGCTGCCGCCCTCGGCACTTCGGAGCTGACAGTCAACTCGTCCCATCATCAGGCGATCAGGGATCTCGCGCCCGGTCTGCATGCCACCGGCTGGACCGACGATGGCCTGATCGAAGCGGTGGAGACGAGTGCGGACGCATCCTGGCTCCTTGCGGTCCAGTGGCATCCGGAGGAGATGCACGCCGAATCGGCAGCCCCCGAGCGAGGGCTGTTTGCGGCACTGGTTCGGGAAGCGGGGAAAGTTCCGGAGAGCCTAGTGGGGAAACGCCGGAAAGAGGAGCCGATCGCTCACGCCGTTCAGCGCGCTCCGTAATGCCGGGAACCGCTCGGCGGCAATTCGCAGCACGTCGCCGAGTCCATATTCCTCGGCTAACGCGTGATCGGAAGCCAATCCGAAGCCACGGCTTCCCATGGCGTCGTAGTAGCTCATGTCGGGCCCTGCTTTGCGCAACCGCCGGGCCGCGATATAATCGGGAAACAGACCGCTCAGCCAGAGCGCGTAGTTCCCCAGGTGAACCATGACCTTGAACCGACGGTCGCCAACCGTCGCCTCCAGATCGGCCAGGATGTCGATCAGGTATCGGTGACGTTGATCGTCGTTCCAATCGATCCGCCAGGCCCGGCCTCCCTGACCGAACTCGAGCAGCAGCGCGGAGAGGTAGTCAGCCAGGTCGCGATCCTCTATTCTGGAGGCTCGCAGCGCGTGACGGACCACGACATAGAAGAAGAGCGCCTCGGACGGCTGCAGCATCGAGCGGACGGTGAGCAACCGCTCGAAGAGATCCGGGGCATCCAGTAGTGCATCCGGACCTTCCGAGGTCAGGCGTCGCTCCAGGTCAGCCCGCCGACGGGCTGAACCCCGGCTCAAGAGCAGGATTACCAGCTGCAGGTCTGCCGCAGTCAGGCGGCCCCGCGTATTTGCACGGATCATGA
>CBFGTM010000062.1:0-19707 GCA_965652025.1 uncultured Gemmatimonadales bacterium | reverse complement strand
TGGGAGCACCAGGGGGGGGGCGAGGGGGCAATTGTCGCCCCCAGCCGCGTTTCTTGTGTGTGCGGGGCGCCCCGCCCCCCCGGCCGCCCGCGCTCCTTTCCACCCTCGAACGCAATCACAGTCGGAATGCCCCGAATCCCAAACCGGGTAGCGTTCAGGGGGTTGGCTTCGGTATCGAGCTTGAGCACCAGCAGCTCTCCAGCATGTCGCTGAGCCAGGTCGTCCAGGGTTGGAGCCATCGCGTGACAGGGGCCGCACCAGTCGGCGTAGAAGTCCACCAAAACCGGCACACTCGAGCCATTCACGACCCGGTCGAAGTCTTTGTCGGTCACGTTCTGAGGCCGGTCCAGCCGGAGCGGCCGGCCACACTTGGCGCACTTGGGCCCGGCCGAGAGCCGGGTGAGATCCACACGGTTGGCCGTCGAACAAAACGGACATATCACAACCGCTGGCCGAGCCTGAGTAGTGGTACTAGTAGTCACGGAGCCTCCTTGGCCTCGCAGAAGTCCAATGGAAATGTAAGTCGCCGTTCGGCTTCTGTGGCTGGCAGCGCTTAAGGCCGGTGATCATGTTCACAGACAGGAACTCTGGGCGTGGCATTAGTGTTGCTACCGAAGGGATGGGAGTCTCCCATCGGAGGCACTGGCAATGAGCGAGCTGACAATTCGCGACATGGAGCAGGACGAGGATTTTGCCGCCTGGTTCTCCGAGATCCTGGAGCAGGAGGAGGATCCGGCGGGCTGGTCCAGTGCCCTCGACGAACGCTACCTCATTCTCAGCAACGAGATCGGCGACTGGATCGGGGGCCTCCGGTTCTGGATCCGAGGTGGGGTCGCCCACCTGGTCGATGTAGTTGTCCTCCCCCAGGAACGCCATCGGGGACACGCCCACCGTCTGTTATCCGCGTTCGAGGAGCGAGCGGTCGACTCCGGGGCACACCTGGCCGAATTCTGGACCGACGATCCTCGGTCGGAAGGATTGCTGGCGGCCCTCGGTTGGTGCCGGATTTTCGTCCGGGACGGCTATATCGGACAGCGCACCTGGTCTCTGATGGAGAAGACCCTGACCCCCAAAGGCACTCCCTCCGAGTAGCACAAGCAGCACCGGCGACACTATCTTAGATCGCTGGTCGTATCCTACGTGTTTGTCTCTAGTTGCCGAAGGTATCCATGGGCATCGCTACCGACCCTGCACGGGAACTGTACTCGAAGATAGAGGTTCTTCAGGATCTCGAGGACAGGGTTCGGGAGTTGATGGAGATCCATGAGCGGAAGCGCGAGCTTTGGTTTCCCTCGGATCTGATTGGCCCCGCAGCAGGTGAGTGCCCCGATACCCATTTGAGCCAGCTCCGGGCCCAGGCGGCGGGCATCCCGGATCCTGCACGCGCGGCGTTGGCGCTCAACCTCCTCACCGAAGAAGGCCTGCCTCACTTCCATCGGCTGCTCGCCGTGTACCTCGGGGACGACAGTTTCTGGCGCAGTTGGAATAACCTCTGGACGGCAGAGGAGGACCGGCACGGGCAGGTGCTGCACGACTATGCTCGGGACACGCGGCTCCTCAACCAACGCAGGCTGGAAGAGATGCAGTTCGAGTACCTGCGGGCCGGGTTCCATCCTGAATGGGACCGCGATCCCTACCGGGTCTTTGCCTACACCACGGTGCAGGAGCGTGCCACCCAGTTTTCTCATAGCGAGACGGGAAAGATCGTGGCCGAGTACGAGCCGCGGCTGGCGTCGGTCCTGAGCATGGTCGCCAAGGAAGAAGCGCGCCACTACACGTTCTATCGCACCGTCTTCGAAGAGATTCTCAAGCGCGACCCCGATCAGGCCCTTCATTCGGCGTCGTTCATCCTGCCGGCCATCGACATGCCGGGGGTGACCATGCCGGGATTCAAGGAGCTGGCCGATGTGATTCGGCGGGCCGGCATCTACGGTCCGCGGGATTACCTGCGCATCGTGCAGGAGCAGATCCGTTACTGGAAGATCGAGAGTATCGAGGGACTGAACGAGCTGGGCCGCAAGGCGCAGGAAAAGATCATGGGCATCCCCAGCCGTTTGAAGCGGATTGCCGAGTACATGGAGACTCGGAGCAAGAGCAAGACGTTCAGCTTCGAGGTGGTGTTCAACCGCGAATTTGCGATGGAATGATAGGACGGCTCCCCTGGCGCGTCCTCCTTACGGCTCTCGCTCTGGGTGGTTGTAGTGGAACCGGTAGCTCGAGCTCGCGCCCGCCCCGCAGCAGCCAGCTCACTCCTGAAGAACGCGATGTTCAAGCCCTGGGCCGGGAGATCTTCGACCTGGTGGACCGGGCCGTGGACTACCGCGGCTCCCACCGCGGCCGCCCCGCCGTTTCACTGCGACAGATGGGCGCGGAAAGCCTCACCACCACCACCGTCCGGAGACTGGTTAATCTGCAACGGGAGCCCGTGGTCACGGTGAGTTTCCGGCAGCCGGCCGGCCGGGAGATCATCTCCTGCCGGGGCACCAGCCAGATTATCGAGGAAGCTTCGTTGAACGGTCGCTATACTCTGATGTGTACCGCGAGCTCCGGAGCCCAACGACCGATGGAGGTGGTCACCGCGGGAGAACCTTGATGGTCTCGTAGACCCCATGCCCTTCATCGTCCTCGACACCGCTGTTCGCACCCTGGTCATCGTTGCTCTCGCGTATGCCTCCGTGGTGGCGCTCACCCACTGGGCGGTGCGGACCCGCCGGATCAATCCTTTTGGGGCCTGGCCCCGCTCGGTCCGCAAGATCAGCGATCCGGTGCTGCTCCGGCTGGAAAAACGGATCATCGCGGCAGGAGGCAGCCCCCAGAACGCTCCCCTCTGGCTGCTCGGACTGGTCATCGCAGCCGGACTGATTCTGGTGAGTCTGACCAACTGGCTCATCGGCATTCTGGCGGGACTCTCGGCGGCGGTAAACGGTGGGCCTCGAGTGTGGCTCCGACTCGGGGTCAGTGCCGTATTCACCATTCTCATGGCCGCGATTCTGATTCGGGTGATCGCTTCCTGGCTGGGGATCGGTCCCTATCGTAGCTGGATGCGACCGGTGGTGGCTCTCACCAGCTGGCTGATCGACCCCATCCGCCGGATCCTCCCGCCGATGGGAATGTTCGACTTCAGCCCAATGGTGGCGTGGCTGGTACTGTATGTGGTGCGGGGGTTCGTTTTGGGCATGATTTGAGGGCGCCCACTCTGGACTCTGGAGCGCCAAAGAGCTAGTTTGAATTCGTCTAACAACCGATCCCGTGGCGATTTGCGCTGATTGCGGCCACGTAAAACAAACTGCTAAAACGCTACCCTGAGGCGTTTTGGCCTCAGGTTTTTGATTTTCGGAGCTTTGGTGCCCAAAAGCGTCACTTCCCCCACCGATCATGCAGGTCTTAGCCGGGCGGACCGCCTGGGCCGGCTGGAATCGTTACTGACTCGGCGGATTCTGGTGCTCGACGGCGCCATGGGCACCATGATCCAGAGCTATAACCTGGGGGAGGGAGATTACCGGGGCACGCGCTTCGCGGACTGGCCGCGCGAGCTCAAAGGCAACAACGACCTTCTCTCGTTGACCCAGCCCTCCATTATCCGGGCAATCCACGCGGCCTACCTCGAGGCCGGCGCGGACATCTTGGAGACCAACTCGTTCAACTCGACGGCCATCTCGCTCGGCGACTATGGCATGGAGACTCTGGTCTACGAGCTGAACCGTGCGTCTGCCGAGCTGGCTCGGCAGGTCGCCGACCAGTTCGAGGCTCGCGATCCCGGGAGGCCCCGCTACGTCGCTGGGGTCCTGGGGCCCACCAACCGAACCGCCAGCTTGTCGCCCGACGTCAACGACCCTGGGTTTCGGAACGTGCGATTCGACCAGCTGGTCGCCACCTACAGCGACGCGGTTCGCGGGCTGCTGGACGGCGGAGCCGACCTCCTGCTGGTGGAAACCATCTTCGACACCCTCAACGCCAAGGCCGCCCTCTTCGCCATCGAGACCTGTCTCGAAGCGCTCGGCTTCCGGGTGCCGGTGATGATCTCCGGGACCATCACCGATGCCAGTGGCCGAACTCTTTCGGGACAGACGACGGAAGCCTTCTGGAATTCGGTCGCTCACGCTCGTCCGCTCAGCGTGGGGCTCAATTGCGCCCTGGGGGCCAAGGCGCTGCGGCAGTATGTCCAGGAGCTCTCGCGGATCGCGCCTGTGTTCGTGAGCACCCATCCCAATGCCGGTCTACCCAACGAATTCGGCGGTTACGACGAAAGCCCGGAGTACATGGCCGGGGTGCTTCGCGAATTCGCCGAGAGCGGTCTGGTCAACCTGGTGGGCGGCTGCTGCGGCACGACACCGGCGCACGTCCAAGCCATAGCCGATGCAGTAGCTGGACTGCCTCCCCGCATCCCCGCCTCCCCACCTCCCCGCCTCCGTCTCAGTGGACTAGAACCCCTCACCATCGGGCCGGAGAGCATCTTCGTGAATGTGGGCGAGCGGACCAATGTGACCGGCTCGCGCAAGTTCGCCCGGCTGGTGCTGGCGGGAGACTACGTTGCTGGCCTCGAGATCGCTCGCCAGCAGGTCGAGAACGGGGCTCAGATGCTCGATATCAACATGGACGAGGCCATGCTGGACTCCTCCCATGCCATGGCCACGTTTCTCCAGCTCCTGGCCGGGGAGCCGGATATCAGCCGGGTCCCGGTGGTCATCGATTCCTCCAAGTGGGACGTCATCGAAGCCGGGCTCAAGTGCGTCCAGGGGAAGGGCATCGTCAACTCGCTCAGCCTCAAGGAAGGCGAGGAGAGCTTCCTCCGCCAGGCCACCCTGGTGCGGCGTTACGGGGCTGCCGTTATCGTCATGGCCTTCGATGAGCAGGGACAGGCGGACACCGCTGATCGCAAGGTGGAGATCTGCCGCCGGGCGTATCGTCTGCTCACCGAAAAGGTCGGCTTTGCGCCTGAGGACATCATCTTCGATCCCAATATTTTCGCCATTGCAACCGGGATCGAGGAGCACAACAACTATGCGGTGGAGTACATCGAGGCCACTCGCCGGATCAAGGCGTCACTGCCTCACGTTCTGGTGAGCGGCGGGGTGAGCAACGTCTCGTTTGCCTTTCGAGGTAACGATCCGGTGCGGGAGGCGATCCACTCGGTCTTCCTGTATCACGCCATAGAAGCAGGCATGGACATGGGGATCGTGAATGCGGGCCAGCTCCCCATCTATGCCGACATTCCCCCCGACCTGCTCGAGCGGGTGGAAGACGTGGTGCTGAACCGCTGTCCTGACGGCACCGACCGGCTGCTCGAGATCGCCGATTCCGTCAAAGGGCGGGCGGTGAGCCTTGGCGCCGACCTGGCTTGGCGCAACGCACCGGTGGCGGAGCGGCTGACTCATGCCCTGGTTGAAGGAATCGCGGACTACATCGTCGAAGACACCGAGGAGGCACGCCAGCAGGCGGAGCGGCCCATCCACGTGATCGAGGGGCCGCTGATGGACGGGATGAACGTCGTCGGCGACCTGTTCGGGGCCGGCAAGATGTTTCTTCCCCAGGTGGTGAAGAGCGCCCGAGTGATGAAACGGGCCGTTGCCCATCTCGTCCCTTACATCGAGGCCGAGAAAGACGCGTCGGGCGATGCCGGCAACGGACAACAGCGCTCCAACGGTCGGGTATTGCTGGCGACGGTGAAGGGTGACGTGCACGACATCGGTAAGAACATCGTGGGCGTGGTGCTGCAGTGTAACAACTACGAGGTAATCGACCTGGGCGTCATGGTCCCCTCCGCCCGGATCCTGGAGACTGCTCGCCGCGAGCAGGTGGACATCATTGGCCTGAGTGGGCTGATCACGCCGTCCCTCGAGGAAATGTCCTTCGTGGCCAGCGAGCTCCAGCGCGAAGGATTCACCCTACCCCTGCTCATTGGAGGAGCCACTACTTCCCGGGTGCACACTGCAGTCAAGATCGAGCCTCGCTACACCGGGCCTACGGTCCACGTCGTCGATGCGTCCCGCGCCGTTGGCGTAGCAGGAAGTCTCCGGAACGAGCACCTCCGGGATGGCTTCGTCGCTGGAGTCAGGACGGAATACCAGACCTTGCGAGCCGAGCGGGGCGGGCGCCAGGCCGATGAGCGGCGGCAGCCTCTGGAGGATGCCCGCCGCAACCGTCTGGTAGTGGACTGGACCGAGTCCACTCCGCCGGAGCCCTGCTTCCTCGGCACCCGTCCTTTGAGGGATTACCCGCTGGAAGAGCTGGTGCCCTACATCGATTGGACGCCGTTCTTCCAGACCTGGGAGTTGGCCGGCCACTACCCTGCCATTCTGGACGATCCCACTGTTGGTGCCACCGCCCGGAGCCTCTTCCGCGACGCCGAAAGTCTGCTCGGCCGGATTGTCCGCGAGCGTTTGCTGCGCGCCCATGCAGTATTCGGGTTCTTTCCGGCCAACAGTGTGGGCGATGACATCGAGCTCTACGCCGACGATTCGAGGCACCGTCCCCTAACAGTGATCCACACGTTGCGCCAGCAGATGGTGAAACCACCGGGTCGCCCCAACCTGTCGCTCGCGGATTTCGTGGCGCCGCGGGACAGTGGCGTGTCCGACTATATGGGTGCGTTTGCGGTCACGGCCGGCGTGGGCTGTGATGCCCTGGTGGCGCGCTTCGAGGCCGAGCACGACGACTACAGCGCGATCCTGACCAAGGCTCTGGCCGACCGGCTGGCGGAGGCATTTGCCGAGCTGCTTCACCTGCGGGCTCGCCGGGAGTTTTGGGGCTACGCGCGGAACGAGGCTCTGGACCAGCAAGGTCTGCTCAAAGAGCGGTTCCAGGGTATCCGCCCGGCTCCGGGCTATCCGGCCTGTCCGGATCACACCGAGAAGCGGACGCTGTTCGATCTGCTCGGCGCCGAGAAGCAGGCCGGTATCACCCTGACCGAGAGCTTTGCCATGCTGCCTGCCGCATCGGTCAGCGGGTACTACTTCTGGCGACCCGAGGCCCAGTATTTCGGGGTCGGCAAGATCCAGCGCGATCAGGTTATGGACTATGCCCGGCGCAAGGGCATGGACGTCGGCGCCGCTGAGCGCTGGCTGGCACCCAACCTGGGATACGAGCGCTAGGAATGTCTACTCTTCGCGACCTGATCGGCGATTCGCGGGTGCACGTCCTGGACGGCGCCATGGGCACCATGCTCTACAGCCGCGGGATCTTCGTGAACGCGTGCTACGACGAGCTGAGCTTGAGCCAGCCGGCCCTGGTTCGCGAAGTCCATGAGGCCTACGTCCAGGCCGGGGCGGAGATACTGGAGACCAACACCTTCGGCGCCAACCCAGTCAAGCTGTCCAGCCACGGACTGGATGAGCAGACCGAGACTATCAACCGGGAAGCCGTTACCATCGCCCGTGAGGCGGCCGGCTCCCGTGCGCTCGTAGTCGGAGCAATAGGTCCGCTGGGAATCCGGCTGGAGCCCTGGGGTCCAACCGCGCGGGAAGAGGCGATCGGCCACTTCAGTCGCCAGGCTCGGGGATTACTCGAGGGTGGAGTCGACGGATTTATCCTCGAGACCTTCAGCGATCTCAACGAGCTGGAGGCGGCGCTCTGCGCCATCAAGCCATTGACCGATCTGCCCACCATCGCCCAGATGACGGTCGGACAGGATGGCAACACCAGCTACGGCACCACGGTAGAGACCATCGCCGCGCGACTGACGGAGCTGGGGGCCGATGTAGTGGGACTGAATTGCTCGGTTGGTCCCGCAGCCATGCTCGACGCAATTGAGCGCATGGTAGAGCGGACCGACCGTCCGGTCTCGGCTCAGCCCAACGCCGGGTTGCCCCGCGCGGTGGACGATCGGCGGATCTACCTCGCCAGCCCCGAGTATATGGGCTCCTATGCCCGGCGGATGATTCAGGCAGGGGTCCGCTTTGTTGGCGGCTGCTGCGGCACCACCCCAAACCACATTCGGCAGATTCGCGCCTACGTGGCCAGTCTGCAGCCCAGGCTGGTCCCGAGTGCCGCCATAGAACCGGTTTTACCGAGTCGGGTCAGCCCGGTTCCACTGGAGCAGCGGTCGGGCCTGGGCCACAAGCTCGCGGCCGGTAAGTGGGTCTCCACCATAGAGATCGCTCCACCCAAAGGCTGGAATCCGGCGGAGCTGATCGAGCAGTGCCGGATGCTCCGGGAGGCCGGGATCGACGCGGTCAACGTACTGGACACCGCTCGAGGACAGAGCCGGATGGGAGTCATTCCAGCGGCGTTGATCGTGCAGCGCGAGGTCGGGCTGGAAGCCGTGTTTCACTACACCTGCCGCGATCGCAACATGCTGGGAATGCTCAGCGACCTCCTCGGCGCGGCAGCGGCAGGACTTCGGAACGTGCTGATCGTGACCGGCGACCCGCCGGCCCTGGGTCCCTACCCGGATTCCACTGCGGTGTTCGACATCGACAGCATCGGGCTCACCAACTTGGTGCACCGGCTCAACCAGGGCCTCGACCCCGGCGGGAACTCCATAGGCGAACCCACCCGGTATGTCGTCGGCGTCGCTCTCAATCAGGGCGCGGAGCCGGACCGAGAGCGGGAGCGGTTTGGCTGGAAGGTCGAAGCAGGAGCCGACTTCGCGGTCACGCAGCCGGTGTTCGATCCTGAACGTCTGGAGCGTTTTCTGGAGCGGGCGAGCTCTCCCATACCAGTCATTGCAGGCATCTGGCCTTTGACCTCGCTCCGGAACGCGGAGTTCCTTGCCAACGAGGTGCCCGGCGTAGAGGTGCCGCCCCGGATCATCGAGCGCATGAGACGGGCGCAGGAGAGCGGCTCAGCAGCCGCCCGGTCCGAAGGGGTTGCAATCGCGGCGGAAATGATCGACGCGGTGCGCCGGATGGTTTCGGGCGTGCAGGTGAGCGTCGGAGCGGGCAGGGTTGAGCGCGCCTTGGAGACTCTTACACAAGCTCGATAATTTTCCGATACCTCGCCTCCACCTGCTGTACGCCCAGATTGCTCAGATACACCTTCTCGACACCGACCTCTCGCAGCATCCGCACCGACCTGGCGCAGATCTCCTCGGGCGACATCCCGGATCCGAATTCTCGAGTGAGCTCTGCCGCCGGTACCGGGAAGAAGTCCGCCAGCTTCGCCAGAGTGGCCGGGCTGGCACTGCGGTAAAGGAACACTCCGAACACTCCTGGGTACGGAACTCCCCTTCGCTCCGCTTCAGCCACAAAGCGCTCGACCGCACGGATGCTGTGGTGAGAGACAATCTGGGTGAGATAGAACTCGGCCTCGAATCGCCGGTCCAGGAGAAAACTGACCTGCTCCTCGGCCGGGCGATGAGGATTGGCCCAGCCCCCGAGGTCGAGACTGGGCACCCGCTGCCGGATAAGGCTGCGGAGCTCGCGGGCGTGGGGCACACAGCGCGGCGGTCCGGCGGTATGATCGCCCCCCAGCACGGTGATCGCCTCGAACCCATGTGAGGCTGCCCGCGATGCATGCATCTGGCAGTATTCGATCGAATGCTTCGAGGTAAGAAACGGGACGATCAAGCGGGGATCGACGTCGCCCGCCACGTTGGCTGTGAGGTGAGCCAGGTTCTCCTCCTCGGACAGTCCCACCGCGTTATCGGTCAGAAAGATCATCGTGTCGTGTCGAGCGAGCCGTTTGATCGAGTGATACATGTCGATCCATAGCTCCATGCTCTCCGCGGAGGAGAGCCCGGTGCGCGGGGGGCGTAGCTCGACTGCGGCCAGTGGGCGCTCCTGCTGGAGCCGCTGGAGCACCGTCGAAGCGGGGCGAGACACGGTTGGCATGTTGGGCAGGGAAGTTAACCAGGGCGACAAGTCTCTTTCTCAGGTTATCTTCCCGCTGAACAGTCGACCCTCACTACGAGCCGGAGCATGCCGACCCTCTCAGCAGCCGCACCAGCGCTCACCATCCTGTCCGAAGAAGAGACCCTGTTCCGGGACGCAGTTCGGGAATTCGCCGAAAGCGAAATCCGGCCCCATGTCCAGGCCATGGATGAGGCGGCCCAGTTCCGCCCCGACCTGATTCCCAAGTTCTTCGAGCTGGGGCTCATGGGGATCGAGGCGCCGGAGGCTCTGGGAGGGAGTGGCGGCACCATCTTCATGGCGGTGCTGGCGATCGAGGAACTGGCCCGAGTGGATGCTTCGGCCGCCATCTACGTCGATGTTCACAACACCCTGGTCAACAATGCCCTCCTGCGCTGGGGCAATAGCGAACAGCAGAGCCGCTATTTCCCCCGGCTCACAGCCGATCTGCTGGGGGCCTTTGCCCTGTCCGAGCCGGGCAGTGGAAGCGACGCCTTCGCGCTGGCGACTCGGGCGGTGCAGCGGGGCTCGGACTGGCTGTTGACCGGCCGGAAGTTCTGGATCACCAACGGAGCCGAGGCCGGTCTCTTCATAGTCTTTGCCAATGCCGATCCGGCGAAGGGATACAAAGGCATCACCGGGTTTCTGGTTGAGCGAGGCTTCCCCGGGTTTTCCATCGGAAAGAAGGAAAACAAGCTGGGCATCCGCGCCTCGAGCACCACAGAGCTGATTCTGGAGGATTGCGTCGTGCCGGCGGCCAATGTGCTCGGACCGGTGGGCCAGGGGTACAAGATCTCGATCGAGACCCTGAACGAGGGCAGGATCGGGATCGGAGCACAGATGATAGGTGTTGCGGCAGGAGCACTCCAGGCCGCCACCTCCTACGTGAAGGAGCGGCGGCAGTTCGGAAAGGCGATCGCGGAGTTCCAGGCGGTGCAGTTCCAGCTGGCTCAGATGGCCACCGATCTGGAGGCCGCTCGGCTCATGGTCTACAACGCGGCTCGGCTCAAAGACAGCCGCCTCCCGTTTGCGCAACAGGCCGCCATGGCCAAGCTGTTCAGCTCCCAGGTGGCGGACCGGATTACCTCCTCTTGTCTGGAGCTCTTCGGTGGCTACGGATACTCCAAGGAATATCCGGCGGAGAAGTACTACCGCGACGCCAAGATTGGGACCATCTACGAGGGCACCAGCAACATGCAGCTGCAGACCATCGCGAAAGGGCTGCTGAAGTAAGCCAAAAAAATCGAGGGCGCCAGATGGCGCCCTCGACCTGGGACCCTGTACTAACTGACTTCTGGATGCTGACCTACCGGTTGGTCGAGTCCCTCGACTGCTGCGACTGACCGTACCCGGTCGTATCCACGCTCTGCGACACACCCGTCGTATCACTCGGGTTGCCGTAGCTCTGGTTGCTCGAGCTGGTGTCGGCCCCCGTCATGCCTGAGGTATCCTGTCCACCGCTGACGCCCGTAGTATCGCCACCCATGGTGGTCGTGTCGGTCTGGCCCGTTACGCCACCAGTGGTGTCGGTTACGCCGCCAGTGGTGTCATTCCGCTCCATCCCCGAATAACCGGCCGTGTCCTGGGGAGTGCCCTGGCCCTGGTTCTGGAGGAACGTGTCCGACGGAGTCTGGCCGGTCGGAGCCTGGGTGGTATCCGTCTCCATTCCACGGTATCCCGGCGGGTTTTCATTCTGGCCGGTGAGCGTGTCCTGGGTTGTAGTCGTGGTATCCTTGGCCGCCGCGGACTGATCCCCGTCGTCCGTACGGGCCGTATTCCCTGCGCACGCGAGGGCGCCTACCAGCGCCATCAGCGTGACGTAACCGGTGGAATTTTGAACTCGCATTCGACCTCCTCAGATCGCCATTGAAGTCACTGGGCCCCTCTTGCACGCTGCCCATATGTTTGCAGCGAGAGACAGCGGGGCGTGGCGAAAATACCCGCCTGATGCCCTTAGGTCCCCAGCTGAACAGCATTCGAGTCTCGCGCCCGCTATCATACCCTGGGGTCTGAACCCCGTTCTGTGATGACGGTCACCCCAGGGGGGCGCAACGGAACCGCCGCAACACCGCGCCCAAAGTTGCCCGGTTAGCCCCGGTTCTGGGGGTCCAACCTCAGGCGTGGGAATTGCTTAGGTGGGTCCCCGGGACCCTGAACCCCTGCGACAGGGTTAGTTTAGACGGGTTTCCCGGCCTCGTGAGCGTCAAATCCGCACAGACCGCTCCGTTTCGCCGTCCAGTCGGTCATCGAACCGCTAACCGTGGGTGCACGTTGAGACATTTGGGTTTCGGAGTTGTGCTGCTGTGTCTGGCAGGAGGCGCTGTTCCGCTTCGAGCTCAGACCGACGCCCGCTGGCTGGGGTCTCGGATGAACGAGTGGTATGCCTCAGCCTCGAGAATGGCACCCGGGGACTGGGGTATCGCCGTTGCCGATCAGTCCGGCCAGATGCTGTGGAGCTTCAACGCCGAGTCGCCTCTTCAGCCGGCCTCGGCCGTCAAGCTGTTTACCACCGGATATGCCCGCAGCGTCCTCGGCGGCGATGCACGGCGCTCCACCAAGTTGGTTGGTACCGGTATCGTGGACCCTGCCACCGGGGAGTGGCTGGGCGAGTGGGCGCTGGAGCTGAACGGCGATCCCTCCCTCGAGCGCGCCCAGGGGTCCGGGCCCACCCTCTACGATCTGGCCAGCCAGCTGGCCGATGCCGGAGTGCGCCGCCTGAGTGGTCCGCTTCAGGTGCGGAGCGCCGATGGTCCGGCAACGGCGGTGTATCCATCGGCCTGGTCTCGCCGTCACATGGGCCGCCTCTTTGCCCCGCTGGTCGGCCCGCTCACCATCCACGAGAACGTGGTCTGGTTTACCGTGCGGCCCGGCCGCCGGCCCGGTGAGCGTGCCAAGCTCATAGAGGCCGCGCCCGAGGGCCTCCGGTCGCTGGTCACCGTCACTGCCACGACCAGGAGCGGCCGCCGTTCCCGGCTGCGCCTGGTGCCGCGCCGGAGCGGAGGCTGGGTGGTGAGCGGGACCATCGGGGTGCGGGCCGCACCTCGCCGGCTCACTGCGGCCGCCACCGATCCCAAGGCCGTGCTTGCCGCCGTATGGGCCACGTCGCTGCGCCGGGCAGGAATCACCTGGAATCGGTCGGCCAGAATGAAGACAGCGCTCGACGGCACGCCCAAGGTGCTCGCGGAAGTGGCGTCACCGCCGCTCGATTCTCTGGCCAGTGAGATCAACCGGAGGAGCCTGAATGCCGGCGCGGAGCTGCTCCTCCAGTGGGCCGGTGGCCGGGATCAGGGACCGGTCAACCTCATGGAGCACGTGCAGGCAGTTACCGGGCAGAGCGGCGGAGTGTATCTGGTCGACGGCAGTGGCCTGTCCTATGACGACCGGGCCACCGCCTCGGCCTTCATTTCCTACTTGGCAAGGTTCCCGACGACTACCGCCGGCCGGAACTTCCCCCAGCTGCTGCCCTCGAATGGGACCGGTACATTGCGGCAGCTCAATACCGGCTTCCCGGCTTCGGGCGTGGTCCGGGCCAAGACCGGGACTCTGGGCCAGGTGTCTACCGTGGTCGGATACCTCGGGCGGCCCGAGGGCACTCTTCTGGTGTCGCTCATGTACAATGGCAACCGGCCCAACAGCGCCCGGCAGGAGCAGTGGAAGCTCTTCCGCTTGCTCGGAGCCGACGGGGTCGTCATCCCCACCGACACATCCAGCGTCGAGCCACCGCAGCTGGGGGGTGAGGAGTCTGGGAGACCGGCCTGGTGGCCGAAAACACCCACCAGCGCAGGAGACTCGGTCCCCACCGACTAGGCGACGCTCCTCTCCTTAGCCTCGTACCTTGAAACACAAAAAGGGCCGCCATTCGGCGGCCCTTTTGATACTGCATTAGCTGCTGATCTTAGCGGCTTCAGGGAGTCGCTGCCAGAGCCGCGTCTGCCGTTGCCAGCCCGCTTCCGCTTCGGTCGGCGGTCCACGATGGCGGCGTCGCAAGGGGAGCTCCCGGACCCGGACGCACCTGCTGATTTACGTCCGGGATCTGAATGGCCGTGCTGGTAAGAATCTGCTCGGCCGTGGCCGCACGATCCGGCGCAGCAACGCCAAGCGTGGCGTTCTTCTGCAGCATCAACGCGACGATGCCAGCCACATGGGGTGATGCCTGGGAGGTGCCGCCCAGGAAGAAGAAGCTTAGCTGATTGCTCTGATTGACCTGATACGGGCCAACCACCCATGAACCGGGAGCTGCTACGTCGAGGTCCTGGGTACCGGTCCGCAGAGCGGAAAAGTCGCTGATGTAGTATTCAGCCGGATCGATAGGGTCGGCCGGGTTCCGCACGTTCCACCAGTTGTTTCCGAGCGTCGAGTTCCACTCCTGCACATAACCGGCGGAAGCAACGGAAATGACCGGCTGGAAGGCACCGGGAAAGCCCATGGCTCCGGTGGGACCGGAGTTGCCGGCGCTCGCGACCAGGATCACGCCGGCTTGCACCGCGGCATTGATCGCCGCCTCTTCCAGCGCGTCCAGGGTCGGCCCACCAAGACTCATGTTGATGACGACAGGGACATTGGCGAGGGGGCCCAACTTGAGATCTCTGACGTACATGATGCCGGCCGCGATCATCGATGACCAGCCGGAGCCGTTCTGGTTCAGCACTTTGACCGGAATGACGTTCGCCATGGGGGCGGTCCCGTTAAAGACAACCGCTGGAGCCGGCGGAGTTGCAGTTGCTGGAGCCAACTGATAGCCGAGGACGGTGCTGGTGACGTGAGTGCCATGGGAGTTCACGTCGGATTCCCACTTGTTCGGCTGCTCCGAGACGTTCCCCCGGTCCTGTCCGCCGCCTCCGAAGGCCTTGGCGTACTGGGTGGCGATGCGCTGCTGGGGGAAGTACTGGCGCCAGGTCGGGAGCAATCCGGTATCAAGAATGGCCACGTACACACCCGTCCCATCAAACGGGACGGTGCGGCCGGCGGCGCCCACGTTGCCCACGTTCACCGCATCCTGATCCCAGGCAAAGCGGCCGCCGGCGAAGTTGGTAGCAGCTACCAGGTCAACGGGCGCGGCATTGCGCTTGGCATCGGGAGTTGCTGCCTGGACGAACGGCAGCGCCTGGATCGCGGGCAATTGACTGGCCTTCGCCCGCACCCTGATCGCGTTCAGCTCTGCGATTTCGTCGAGCAGGGTGCCGTACTTGGCCAGCTCGGCGCGATTGGCAGCCGTCGCCGGAGCCTTCAGGATGACGTTGATCCCGATGGTCCCGTTGGCAGAGGCAAACGCCGCGCCCGGGTCCTGAGCACCAGTATTAGGGTCTTGCTGATCGTTACAGGCCCCTACGGCAAGGACCGCAGCGAGGCCAAGAATGAGGCGACGATACATGTACGTGCTTCCCTGAATTGAAGGTGGGACGAAAACGGAAGTCTGAAAGCGGAAAGAGCAGCGGAATCGGCGAAGACAACGAATGGCGGGATGGACGCGCGGCAAAATGAAGCTTGCCGCTACTACAGATGAGCGGACGCCACCCCTCCTCGCACCTATGTGTGTGAAGTACAGACAGTGACGAGAGAGGAGACACCACGAGTCCAAAGCGCAAAGCAGACTTCCTCGGAGCCTAAGGCTCCGCGAACAACAGATCAGATTGAAGGGGCGAATTTCCCGCAGAACTCCGTGAAGAAGGTACGGCGGAAATTCAACGCGAACTATACTACCCCCGGGTACCCCGACGCGCAAGGATGAGTTCGGATCTCTGCCTCTTCGCCGGACGGCGTCACTGGGGGCCAAAACGAAAGGACCGCCGAAGCATCGGCGGCCCTTCGCATTTCTGCAAGACGGTACTTAGTTCAGGCTCTTGTTCCCATAGAGCGCCTTGAGGCCTGCGATGTCCGTCGGGAAGAGGCTGTGCTTCTCGCCCCCGATATAGAACGGGTTCATGACGGCTTCGGGATCGAACACCTTGCCGTTGGGCTGCAGCTTAAAGGGCTCATTCGGGTTGGGCCCTCCAAAGTGTCCCAGGCCGTGGGTGTGACCCACTTCGTGGAGCACGATCGACATGACATCCATGTCGTCGCCCAAGAACTGGGCACCACTGGTCACCCAGCTGTAACCGCTGTTGTAGTACTGCTCGGTGTAGATCCGGTCGCGGTACCCGTCGCGCTCCCCGGTGAGCGAGCCATCCACATCGGAGAAGGTCCAGGTCACTCCCAGAATGTCCTTATCGCCCAGGCAGTCGTTGAAGTACTGGGCCGGGAGCCAACCACCGAACAGGTTCTCGGTCACCGGCTCGAAGTCGATGTTGCCGGTCGCGGCGGCGTAGCCCTCGACCACCGGCGAGGTGAGATCCACGATGTCGACACAGACCTGCTTCGAGGCATCCTTAGGATCAGGGGCCAAGATGACCCCGTCCAGGATGTCGTTGTTACCGCCATTGTCAGCGACCCGACTGGAATGGAGGACGATACCCGGAACGTTGTTGTACGCCTCATGGGCGCTGACCAGGGCCTCGAGAGTACCCGCCACGGGCATCAAATCACTCTCGTCGATGGAATAGGTGATTTGGGTGGGGTTAACCCAACGGGAGCCGGTGCGAAGCCGCCGGTAGTCGGGCGTGCCCTGGCCCAAGGTAAAGAAGTAGGCATCGTCCAGCCGCTTGGTGCTGCCGGCCGCCTCGAGCCGCGCATTGACCTTGGCAACGATCTGAGCCGCCCGGTCCACGGCGGTTCCGCCCAGCGGGGCGGTGGAATTGGCCAGCGCCGGCGCCGATGGAGCCGACTCAGCGGTTGGCGCAACGGTCTCAGGCTGACAGGCCGAAACTGCAATGCCCCCGAGCAACAGGAGCCCAGCGAACTTCGTGTTCATACGGCGACTCTCCCCTTTTCAGGTCTCGCGGTAGATCAATAGGTTGGTGGGATAGGCTGCCGGCTTTCGCGCAGCTCCCTAGGATATTGCGGTGGAGGGACTTAACGTTTCAGCGATGCAGCTTGGTTTATACCTCCCCCGGGTACTTCTTTGGAGCGCGCACATACTACCCTGGGGTATGAGAAAAATCAAGAGGCAAGCAGGTTCCCCGATCGGCTTGGTGGGAATCGGTCGGCTGGACGGCACTGGCTGGGGTCCGTACTTTGGACGCTGCTCGACCTAAGTTCAGTTTTACGTAGCCGTTCCCTATCTCCACAAGGCCATCCATGGCGACCCAGACCCGCCCTGTCGCGCCTCACCCTGAGCCCCCCGCTTTCAGACCATATGTCCCGCCGTCGCAGTCACCCGCCGAGCTCACCGTGCGGGCCGTAGTGCTGGGAGCCATTCTGGGGATTGTGTTTGCCGCCTCCAGTGTCTACCTCGCTCTGAAGATCGGGCTCACCGTCTCGGCCTCGATCCCCATCGCGGTGCTCGCGGTGGCATTCTTCCGCACCCTCGGCAAATCCACCATCCTCGAGAACAACATCGTCCAGACCACCGGTTCTGCCGGTGAGTCCATCGCGGCCGGAATCGTCTTTACACTTCCGGCCATTTTGCTGATGGGCTATGACCTGACAGTGAGCAAGGTGGCGGTGATTGCCGTCATCGGCGGGTTGCTCGGCGTCTTGATGATGATCCCCCTTCGACGGGCCCTGATCGTAAAAGAGCACGGCAACCTGCCCTACCCTGAAGGGACGGCGTGCGCCGAAGTGCTGGTGGCGGGAGACAAGGGCGGTCTCCAGGCCCGGCTGCTGTTCCAGGCGTTCGGCCTCGCCTTCGCATACAAGTTCCTGATGGCAGGGCTTAAGCTGTGGAAGGAATACCCGGGCCGAGTTTCCAGCTTCTACAAGGGTGCGTCGATCTCCGCCGAGGTATCTCCCGAGCTCCTCGGGGTTGGCTACATCATCGGACCCCGCATTGCAGGATACCTCTTCGCTGGCGGGTCACTGGCGTATCTGGTGTTGATCCCAGCCATCAAGCTGTTCGGGTCCGGCCTCGATCAGCCGATCTTCGCCGAGACCAAGCTGATCCGGGACATGAGCCCGGGCGAGGTCCGGGCCGAGTTCGTGTTCTACATCGGAGCCGGCGCGGTAGCCTCGGCGGGGATCATTGCGTTGATCCGGGCCCTTCCCACCATCGTCTCCGCGTTCCGGTCCGGCTTTCAGGACCTGCGGCGGAGTGTGGGAGAGCTGTCCAGCCGAGCGCGGACCGACATCGACCTGCCCATCTGGGTCACCATCGTGGGTTCGCTCGCACTCGCCCTGCTGCTTACCATCATGCCTCAGGTGGGCGTCAATCTGCTGGGCGCCGTCCTCATCATCATCTTCGGGTTCTTCTTCGTCGTTGTGTCCTCCCGGATCACCGGAGAGATCGGGGTCAGCGCCAACCCGATCTCCGGAATGACCATCGCTGCCCTGATCGGCACCACGACCATCTTCCTGTTGATCGGGTGGACCGGAGTAGACCACCGGGTCGCGGCGCTTTCCATTGCCGGCGTCATTGCTGTGGCCGCCGGAAATGCCGGCGCCACCAGCCAGGACCTCAAGACCGGCTTCCTGGTGGGCGCCACCCCGAAGCGGCAGCAGATCGCCATCATGGTCGGCGCGGTTACGTCTGCGCTGGCGATTGGCTGGACCATAACCTTGCTGAACAGCACCTATACCAACGTCGTCCCCGAGCGGCATGCCGGCGTAACGCTGCAAGCCGCGCCACCGGGAGCTGCCGACCGGTCGGTCACCGGGACCGGTGAGCGGATGCGGCACGAGGGGCGCGACTGGGAGGTGGTCCGGGTGAACATTCCCACTCAGGGAGTGCAACCCGGCAAATACCTGATCGATCCCCAGAGTCACCAAGTCGCGTACCTGGTGGACCCCGGCATCGGCGGGCGCGTACGGGAGATCGACGGCAAGCCGATCACCAAGCTGGACAGTCCCAAGGCCACGATCATGGCCCTGGTCACCGACGGAATTCTCACTCAACGGCTTCCCTGGGGCCTGGTCCTGATCGGTGTTTTCCTGACCTTCGCCATCGAGCTCATGGGCCTGCAGTCCCTGCCAATCGCGGTCGGCGTCTATCTCCCAATCTCGACCTCATGCCCAATGTTCATCGGCGGGGCGGTGCGCTGGCTGGTCGAGCGGCGCTCGAGGGGAGCCCAGCGGTCTCTGCTCGAGGTCGAATCAGGACCGGGCGTGCTCTTCTCCAGTGGACTGATCGCCGGCGGGGCGATCGCAGGGGTGACAATCGCAGGGATTGCAGCGATCCTCGTGGGCCAGGCCGAAGCGGCTCAAGTGCCGGCAGCCGATTATCTGGCCCATGTGGTCGGGTTGCAGCGAGTTCTGGGCGGCTTTGCCACCAGTGACATTGCGGCGCTGGTCGTGTTTGGCCTGCTGGGGGCAGCACTCTACCGGGTAGCTCGCCGCTAGTGCCTGCCTCCGCTCCGGCTTCACCCAGCATCAGCGCCCGCATCATTCATGCGGCCCTGATGCTCGGGGTGCTGCTCTTCTGCGGAGTTGCATTCTACGTTGGGTCTCGAGAACCGCTGCCCGTCTCGGCGTTGCCCGACCGGCGGTTCCTCTACATCGGTCTGTTCCTGGCCAGTGCGGTCCTCTTTGGTGGCGCGGTCTACAGCGCCGGCCACCTCACCCCTCCTGGCCCCGGGACGTCCCAGGATGACTGGTGGCGAGTCAATTTGGGGCGCGCGGTCGTAATCTGGGGCCTGGTGGAGACGCCCGCTCTGCTCGGCACGGTGACCTATCTGATCACTCACGATTTTCGGACCCTGATCGCCACTTTTACCGGCCTTCTGCTGTTCGTGAACTACCGGCCCAGCCGTCTGGCGGAGTTCTAGTGCGAGTGGTCAGCCTGCTGCCGGCGGCGACCGAAATCGTGGCTGCTCTGGGCAAGCTGAGCGCTCTAGTAGGCGTCTCTCACGAATGCGACTTCCCTCCCGAGGTCCGAAAGATCCCCCGAGTT